>JACTTZ010000012.1 GCA_015660915.1 Methanomicrobia archaeon
GGCAACGATCATCTTCCCCGCTACGGCAATGATCGACATCATGGTTCAGGAGAGCACCACAGAGCTAGGAGTCGAACCGCAGACAGAAAACACACCGCTGAGTAAGCTGGTTTAAAACCAGCACCTTTCTTTTGATCTTTGTTCTGAGAACTTCTTACACGCTTGATCCTTCATCCAACAGCGTTGTCCTATCCAATGTCAGTCTTTGACCTCCCCTTTCTGCCTGCTAAAAGAATCGTGGATCTGTCACTACCCATATCAGCTGATACGGCGACATATCCTGGCGATCCTCGTCCTCGAATCGAGGTGCTCAGCACCATCGACAAGGGCGGGGCAAACACAACACGGATCCTCTTGAGCGCACACGCAGCTACCCACGTCGACGTGCCTTATCATCTCCTAGAAAGCGGTAAAACCGTTGACGAACTGCCTCTCGAAGCGTTCTGCGGCAGCGCGCAGACGTACGACCTCACGCACAAAGCTTTAGGGTCACGTATTTGCCCTGACGATTTGGAGTCGGGTAATCCCTTGCGGGAGTGCGAGATAGCACTGTTTTACACGAGGTCGAACGATCCAATGATGAACGGGTCGGCAAGGCGCTGTTTCACTTGTTTCGAGACGGCTCTCGCGGACTGGCTGATAGAGAAGCGAGTTAAAGCAGTAGGGATCGACAGCATGTCCGTCGATTTGCTCGACTCATCTGAGAACGAGGTGCATAAGAAGCTCCTCCAAAATGAAATTGTCATCTTTGAAAATCTTTCGAACAATCTCCGACTCTTGGTAGGCAAGCCCGCGATATTCTTTGGGATGCCGCTGAGGTTGGAACGCGCTGAAGCTTCTCCTGTGCGTGCTTTTGCGTTACTTTAGCGGCGGTGTATGCATCCGGTAGGAAAGCCCGTCAGGTTGTTGTTCAGGCTCAATAAACATTAATACACGTACACACGCATGATATAGCGGAGGACGCGACATGGGCGATGTAGTTGCTCTCGACATGAAGAATCACGCGATTATGGTAGGTGCTCACGTTAAGTACGCCGGCACGCATACGCGCGGAAAAGTAAAAGAGCTACGAGTCGATAGCGACAAAACGTGGGTGCTCCTTGACTCTACCAATCTGTACTACGATCCTAAGCACCTCGAGCTAGTCAGCAAAGAAACGGAAACGGCAGACAGAGAGGCGCAATCTATCGAGGAGTTTCGAAAACGGTTGGATCAGAAAAGAGAGGTGCTTCACGCGACGATGGAAGGATTTGATGAGCCCGGCGGTTGATGCGTGTCGCACGTTAGGCGGGACCTAAGTGCATTCGGGCCGCGTGCTAACATCACTCGTTAATAAACTTTCTCGTCTCTTCCTCAACAAATTCGCGGATCTTTTCTATAGTCTCCTTGTTCGCCCTAAAAGCGAGGAGATCTCGAGAAGTTACATCAGCAAGTCCCGTCTCTACGTCAGCGTATGCTTTTACCACATCGGTGTTAAACTCTTTGCACGCTGCAATTATTACCTTGCTCGGAATGCCGGGGGGTAATACAAGCTCGTAAACGTCCTCATTTTGTTCTTCTGTGTCTTTTTCTGCGTCTTGAGCCATCAGACGTACTTCGACTTCTTCGTACTTCTAAGTATCGACAATCGGCTGATCGCGGCCGGATCCTGCGTCAGCTTGTCACCCCTTATGTGGCTATTCGACAGCGACCTGCCAAGCAAGTTCATGTAGAGTCCGGTAGGTCCGGCCACCAAAGCTTTTTCACAGGCGAGGCTCAAGGAATGTCAACGACATAAGCTGGCGTGAGCGTACTGTGCGCTCAAAGGAAAGGGAATCCAGTGGATACAAAACGAAGCCCAAAAGAAATACTGAGCTTCTTCATAGAAGGTCCGAACACCGTTTGGAAGCTACTAGGAATTCATCCGCGTTTTGGTCCCAGTTGGGCGCGTGTTACGCAAGAGAACGATGAGATGACGCACGAAATATCGGGGTCCGTGGGCGACATTTTCAAAATTGCTTCCTCCGATTTTGACTATACGTTTGTGACTATCGCTGAGGGTGCGATTCTCAAGGAGATCAACTACATCGTGTTCGAGGATTTCGCGTATTCCATCTCTCGTCGTTGGTATAACATCTTAAAAAACACAGGGACATTCAAGGGGAACCTAGATGAAGTTGATTGAGAATGTTTCGTATCTCGCTTTTTCATCAACCAGTGAGGTTTGTCAGTGAGTAACGCGACTTAGCAAGAGCTCCTATTTATCGCCTTTTTTTTGCAGCAACGCTGAACGCTGCGACATCAATCTATTTATTAGGCGCCACTAGCATGTCATGCACGGGAGGCCTATGCGCGTAAGGCCTTCAAAGCAAAGCAAAAGGTTATTCCTACACTTGCGCGAGGCACGATGATGGGTAGAATTGAATTGCACGCTGCACTAAAGACGTATTGCGTTGACACTCACAGGGTGATGCCGCCCTCAGAAACCCTCGAGCTGATAAAGTCGGCCATACCTGAGGTTGGAATAACGCGAGTAGCGGATATTTCCGGTCTTGATCGAGTTGGCTTGCCTGTGTTTTCTGCGATACGACCTTCGGCAGCAGACGGTGCGATTTCTGTCTACGCTGGCAAGGGCACGACCGAATCCGAAGCCCGCGTTTCAGTGATAATGGAAGCTGTCGAACGGTTCTCCGCTGAGGTTGAGAATTTTAAGGAGCAGTTGTTGTTTGATTCATATGAACACCTTTCTGCTGACGACGGCGCCGTTAACCCCGCGGATCTCATATTGCCGGGCTATCTCTCCCCTGATACGAAAATTGAGTGGTATTCAGGTTGGGACCTTTTAAATGATGAAGAGGCGCTCGCTCCGGCAAATGCTGTTTTTCACCCTTATTCACCGGTGCGAGGTCATTGGCAGCTCTTTCGGAGCAACACGAACGGTCTCGCGTCTGGCAACGTGATGGAAGAGGCGATCTTCCACGGACTGATGGAGGTCATCGAGAGAGACGCAGTAAGCATCGCAGAGATTAACCGAGATCCTGGTCTTGGACTCAATCTAGGTGCGAGTCGAGTTAGCGAGATAGTCAACAAGTTCGAGCTGCAAGGCATTCTCGTTCGGCTATGGTGGCTGCCTACTGACACGGGCGTTCCGACCGTTGTCGCGGCCTCTGATGACGAAAAAATGCGAGATGCCTCTCTATTAGTCATGGGAGCCGGAAGTCACACTGATCCCGAAATTGCCGCTCTTAGGGCACTTACCGAAGTCGCGCAATCGCGAGCTACGCAGATTCACGGCGCTCGCGAAGATACCGATCGGGAATCAGTGGCCCGTATGATCGGATATGAGAGGATGAAAAGGCTTAATAAGCACTGGCTGGCAGAACCGCGCGAGACGATAGAGCTTGACACACTTGATTCAGCTGCAACAACGTCCATTGATGGTGACATAAGACTCGTGCTTGATCGCTTGCAAGGTGTGGCCGACCGCGTTATTGTCTCTGACATAACGGTAAACACCATTGGCGTTCCCGCTGTTCGCGTTATCATTCCAGGCTTTGAGGTCTTTTTTTTGGATCGCGAACGAAAAGGAAAGCGGGGCAAAGAATGGCGAAGCACGACTGCGTAATATTCACCGGCCCAAGCTTATCGTGGTCTGAAGCGACTTCCCTTGATAAAGGGCTTCGATGTTGTCCTCCAGCAGTGCGAGGGGATATCTCGAAAACGGCAAAAGCAGGCGTGAAAATTATCGGATTGATTGATGGCGTTTTTTATGATCGCGCTGCCGTTTCGCACAGGGAGATTATTGGCGTAATGCAGTCGGGCGTGACTGTTGTGGGCGGGTCCAGCATGGGGGCGCTGCGCGCCTCGGAACTCGACAGTTTCGGCATGATTGGAGTCGGTAAAATTTACAGATGCTTTAAAGATGGAGTCATTGAAGCCGATGATGAAGTCGCCGTAGCGTATAATCCAGTGACTTTTGCGCCCGTATCCGACCCACTTGTCAATATCCGTGTTGCCATGCACTCCCTTTTGAAGGCTTCGATTGTGACCAATGATACAAGTAACGCGTTGCTAAATCTCGCAAAGAGCTTCTTTTATGTCGAACGGAGCCTTCCTCTGCTGTTGAAGACAGCTGAACTAAGGGGATTGATAAACGGCCGCGACCGCGATGAAATCGAAGCGTTTCTCGCTAACCACGACTGTGACCTGAAAAAGCGAGATGCGAAGCTCGTGGTTCAAGAAGTTGTGAGATTTTGTGACAAGCGGCGATCGGTGCACGATGATAGATAAGTTCGAGTCCGACGTTATTCGCCTCGTTGACGGCTGCGCCGGTTCAAACATCGCAATCTTGGGGATCGGAAATGAACTGAGGCGCGATGATGCTGTCGGACTCGCCGTTGTCGATAGGCTTAGCTCGTTCATTGATGACCCTTCGATCGTGTTGCTCAACTGTCAAACCGTCCCCGAAAACTTCACAGGATACATCAAACGTTTCAGGCCGACTTGCGTTGTGCTTGTAGATGCAGCCGATTTTGATGCTGTGCCCGGCGCTGCTCGTATCTTTCAGCTAAACGACCTCGAAAGCTCCGAGATTACAACGCACGGAGCTTCTCTTGTAACGCTAGGTGCGTACCTTCGATCAGAAACTGACTCCAATGTTTTTGTAATCGGCATTCAACCGGCAGACTGTGATTTTGGGAGCGGTTTGAGTCCTTCAGCGCGCAGAGCGAGCGTTGCAGTTGCGGACGCGATTAGAACAGCTTTAAATCGTTTCCGCGCAAAGAAGGGGTGAGGTTCCCGTTGATGGCAGCGCCTGACTTCAGACAATTGCCTTGGATTGTGCCGTACAAAGATATCCTCGCGGTCGCAGGAACGGATTGCGTTGAGCTGATCGAAACAACGAACTGTTATGGTGGCGCTGCTTGGGCCCGCTATCATTATTCTCAAACGAGTCCTCTGATCGTCTCGAGCCGCTCGTTGGGAAGCACAACTCGCTACCTCATCAAAGTAGGAACGTCTCATCTCAAACTAAGGGCGTCGGTCTCTGCTGGGGGCATTGAATCAGTTGAACTGTCACAAAACGCCGTAAAGGTGACGTACGCTGGCTTGGGAGGTGGTGGCGTAGGAGCCACCATGTGCAGAGCGTTGGCTCGCGATGTCATCGATTACGATTTGACGCCCGCGGGAGGGAGCAAAATGAGCCGCGGAACGCTCACATTGCCGAAACGGTCACGAATCATTATTGGAGTCGACGACACAGACACCAAGGAAGAGGGCGCGACATGGTCGCTCGTCAACAACATAGCCGCAAAGGTTGATAGCAAAGCGCTCCGCTACGTCTCACACGCTATTGTGCAGCTCTATCCTGTGAAAGCGAAGACGAAAAACTGCGTGGCCACAGTCGTCGAGTTTGCGAGTTTGAACGACGGCAAGCCTATCAAGAAATTTAAAAAGCTTTTAGAGGATCTTTCGCTTTCAGATAAGACTGGAATGGCTGTCTTAAAATCATTTAGTGCGGAACGCCTTTTAAGCTACGGCGACGCCGCCCGTTCGGGTGAGGTGTCGCATTCTGCGGCCATCGAGGCAGCTGACGCTGCCGGAGTCGAGGTGTGCTTGGAAGGGCGTGGCATTATCGGTGCGATCGCCGCTCTCCCTTTCTTCTCACAATCTGACACGTCTGTTAAGCTCGACGAGAGCTTGCAGGAAGAGAGTTTGTGAGACGCGGTGCTGCATTGAAACTAGCCGGTCGTAGGTAAGCGGCTGCAGTCGGTTGCGTAACAGGCACTCGAAAGCTACAAACGCTCAGCGCAAAAAAAGCAGGGAGATTCGTGATTAGCCGCCGGAAACCACTTTCAATACACGCGCGTTTCCTGGTCGCACGTGTTCGTCCAATGGCACTGACTCGTTCTCTACAAAAACAAGGACCTCTTCAGGATTTAACCTCAGCTCGCTCAATAATTGCTCATAGTTAGAGTTCGCGGGCAGAGTTACTACGTGTTTCTGTCCTTTCAGCTCTACGGTGACACAGAGGTGCTCTTTTTGCATCCAATGAATTTTATAGGAGTTTTGCTATAAGAAATACGCACGTCGATATGCTGTGCCGGGGTGGCAGAGCGGACTAATCGGTAACGAGTCCCAACGCGGCAGGCTCGAGACCTGTTGATGCCTTGCATAGAGAAGCCTGCGGGGCTTTTATAGAGGATGCATCGCTTGGGTTCAAATCCCAACCCCGGCGTACGACATTTACTAGCTGTGTGAGTCTACAACAGCGATCAATCAAGTTCAAGCAGATTCTGAAGATACGCCATAAGCTGCGAGTTTTTAAGGTATACTTCAACTAGGCGTTGTTTAGCGTTTCCCACGTCGATTTTGTCTTCGCCAGTGTATACGTACGTCGACATTTCGGTTAGAATTTCGCCGACGTCTTCATCTGGCAGCAGCGAAAACAAATCGTTGCGAAAGTGATTGTACTTTTTGATGAACTGATTCACGTCGATATAGCGATCGGTCAGGGATCGGTCTAAGGTGCCTTCTAGTAAAGCGCAGAGCTCAGTAACCCCGCACAGCGTCTTATCAAGCTCTGCTTTTACTTTTGGGTCTATCGACGTCAAGTCTCTTCACTTGCTTACTCAGAAAAGACCGTATCATGATAAGGGGACGGTGCGTCTGCTTAGTAGTTGTGTTCGATCGGATTTTTCTGTTGGACCTTGCCCAAAATTTCGAACGTGGTGTCTTTGACCTTATCCAGAGACTCGTCGGTACTTCGCACGCTAATAATTACCGTCCCTATGCTCATTGAAACCTCGTTTATTTTTTTAAACTGCAAGGGTTTCTCTGCAGCTATGTCAATTTCGTCCATATTATCTAGCAACACACTGTAGCTCTTCAAACTTCTAATTTTCGTTTGAATGCATTTAGGTGCCGGTCGACTAACTCACTTGTCGACAGCGTCACCGTTAAAGCCGATCGATGCGTGTATGACGTCGATGATCAAGGTCGGGATCGCAGGGGTCCCTCTGGCACTCAAAGGGAAGAGCACTGGAGAGGGCATTGTATACCTTTCTAATATCGGCCTCGATGCGCTCGAAGTAGAATTTGTCAGACGTGTTTCAATGAAAGAAGAGACTGCGTTAGAGGTGGGCGAAGTGGCGCGCAAGGCCAAGATTGATCTCTCAGTTCACGCGCCGTATATGATAAACCTCGCTTCAGAAGACCCGAAGATCATTGCAGACAGCATCAATCGGATAAGGCTCTCTGTTGATAGGGGGCACGCGCTCGGAGCGCGTATCGTCGTGTTTCATGCGGCCTATTATGCGAAGAAGTATACTAAGGAGGAGACGTTCGAGCTGGTGAAAGACGCCTGTGCGGGCCTACTCGATTACAAGCGCGACCGACGTATCACGCAAACGCTTCTTGGCGTCGAGTTGCTTGGTCGGCAAAGTCAGTTTGGGACCGTTGAAGAGTTGCAGAGGCTACAACGAGAATTACCAGGCATACGTCCCGTTATTGATTTCGCTCACCTGCACGCCCGCTGTAATGGGTGCTTGCACACTGTCGAAGACTACGCGCGCGTGTTGCAGACGCTCATCAGTAACCGCAACCACGTGCACATCCATTTCTCCGGAATTGAGTTTTCAAAAGGCAATGAGCGTCGGCATTTGCCCGTTGATCTCAACCAGTTTAAGTTGCTTGCCGACGCTCTCAAGCAAAACGCTTGCGATGCTACTATCATATGTGAATCGCCGCTTCTTGAACAAGATGCCGCAAAGATGAAGCTTTTTTTCAAATAAGCCCGATATGGTCATTGTTTAGTTCAAACGGACCAAATTTAGTTAGAAAGTTTTATCTATCATAATGCGTTTGTCTCTGTTAGATCCTCAAGGGAGGCACAGTATGACAGACGACAACATAATCTACGTAGGCAACAAACCGGTGATGAATTACGTGTTAGCCGTGGTAACCCAGTTTAACAACGGAGCCGACGAGGTCTTGATCAAAGCTCGAGGGAGAGCCATTTCGCGGGCAGTTGACGTTGCAGAAATTTCGCGAAAGCGGTTCCTTTCAGAAGTAGACGTAAAAGACATAGCGATCTCCACTGAGAGTCTGAGCACCGAGACTGGTGAAACAAATGTCTCGGCAATCGAAATTACCGTAGGGAAGTAGCTCGTATCTTTTGTTCTTTCTTTGAACTACAAACTTAAAAAAGTCGCTCCGCACGCTTGCTGAGCGCTATTTAATCAGGCTCCAGCTTTTGCTTTGCACTACAAGGGGAACTGATCACGGCCAGCGCGGCAAGCAACTTACTCAGTCGCTTAGCTCTGTAAGATCTCGCAAAAGCCCTTTTCTGCCTCCAAGCTGCGCGATCGATTTCGAAGCCATATAGTTGCCATAAAGACCTGATTCACGAGGGTCTTTGCCCGTTAACTGTCCGTATAGAAAGCCCGCTGCAAACGCGTCTCCTGCCCCCACGGTATCAGTTATGTCCGATTTGTAGGGGGGTAAATCAAGGCTTTTGCTTCGCGTTACGACGTAAGATCCTTTATCTCCAAGGGTAACAGCCACGATGTACGCTCCTACATCAAGGATGGATGCGACTTCTTCGACGTCAGGCGATCCAGTTAAGGCGGAGGCCTCTTCTTTGTTGAGAAACAGCACCAAAGATCGCTCAATTAGCGGTTTTAGTTCGTTCAGTCCAAGTTTTGCATAGATGTTTCCGGGGCTGAAGGAAATTTTCACTCGTGACCCGCGAAGTTGTTGAACAAATGAGATTTGCATTCTGAGTTGGTCGATGCTCATAAAAGAACTGAGATGTACTATTTTGGCTTGTTTGGCATAATCGAAATTCGCTGTGACGAACGTGTCGTTGACGCTGGGGAGAACATAGATAGCTCTCTCTCCGTGCGAATCTATAAATATCAGCGCTGTACCGGTGTTTCCTTTTGCTTTTGTGATACCGTGCAGATCGACGCCTTCTCGCTTAAAATCATCTAGCAAAAGCGAGCCTTCTCTGTCGCTGCCTACAGTGCCTACAAACCCTGTTCTGACGCCTAAGCGAGCTAGCCCTACTATGGTATTCGCTGCAGAGCCCCCTGGCTGCCGTGTGACTGAAACGACGCCAGTCTCTCGTCCCGGCGGCGCTAAGTCATCCACTTGATATATGGTATCGCAGTTAAGCGCTCCGAAGCCGATTACCTCTACACTATGTCCCATGGTCTCCTACTCGTATGATCGAAGCCCCTTTAGGGACATAACTGTATTGCTGAGAGTAATTTAGTCTTTCTGACATCGTTTTATAGGGAGAGAAGGGCGAATCTTCCTGCTTTAGCTCACGGCGTGATCGTTCAAGCTGAGCAACGCTTGGGGTTTTTAGTTATGACCGTTTTTGCCTGGTCAAGAGAGCCCAAAGCGCAGGTGTTTGAGTGAGCAAGGTTATAGGGCTCCTGGCCTGTTCTGACACCGTGTAGTCTGGGAGAAACTTAAAATACGGATTACGTCCTTTTTAGGGATGATGTTTGTCAGAAATGTTGAAATAACTGACATCAATACCGAATCTAGGGACATCAAGACCTTCTTTTTCGATTACTCTTTTCACTTCATTCCAGGCCAATATGTCATGGTCTGGATTCGCGGCGTTGACGAGATACCGATGAGTCTGTCGTATGCTAACGGTATCACTGTTAGAAACGTTGGTGATGCTACGGGCGCATTGTTTGCGTTGCGCGAAGGTGACACACTCGGCATGAGAGGTCCGTTTGGTAACGGATTCGGCGTAGCAAAGCTGCCTGCGCTGCTCGTTGCCGGGGGCGTTGGAGCCGCCCCATTGGCGCCTCTCGCAGAGACGTTGAAAAACAAGATCACAACCATTCTCGGTGCTAAGACAGAGAATGAATTGTTGTTTCGCGAGCGGTTTGAGAACTCAGGGGCACTCTTGATAGCAACGGAGGACGGCTCGGCCGGATACAAGGGGTTTACCGTCGATTTGCTCGAGCGCACAAAGGGTTATAATGAAATATTGTCGTGTGGTCCTGAAAAGATGATGCGGAAAGTGCTAGATCACGCAGTTGTGGCGGGTGTGCAGAGTCAGTTTAGCTTGCAGCGTTACATAAAGTGTGGTGTTGGGCTGTGTGGTTCGTGCTGCGTCGACCCGTCGGGTTTGCGCGCGTGTATTGATGGTCCCGTTTTTACGGGAAAGCAGCTGGACGGAAGCGATTTTGGGAGATATATGCGTGACGCAGCGGGCAGAAAGGTGACGCTGTGATCGGCCGCTTCAAGGTTCACGAGGAGGTTTTTTTCGGGACAATTGACGGTAAGTGTGTGTATGGCGACGGGACTACATACGACCTAAGGGACGTAACTGTTCTTGCACCTACCTGTCCAAGCAAGATTGTTTGTGTAGGCTTGAATTATACCGACCACGCACGCGAACTAGACGTAGAAGTCCCAGCAAAGCCTGTTATATTTCTCAAACCATCGACGAGTGTGATTGGTCCTGGCGAATCCATTGTGTGCCCGGCTTCGAGCGCTCGCGTCGATTATGAAGGTGAGCTCGGGGTGGTTATTCGCGAGAGATGTAAAAACGTCGTAAATCCCGCAGAAGTTGTGTTAGGTTATACGTGCTTCAACGACGTGACCGCACGGGACCTTCAGAGAGAAGACGGTCAGTGGACTCGCGCAAAGAGCTTTGACACTTTCGCGCCTGTTGGTCCGTTTATTGCGACCGAACTCAATCCTCGGAATGCCGAGATCATCACGCGAGTCAACGGCAAATTGCGGCAGAGTTCAAACACAAGAAATCTCATCTTTGACGTTGACTATCTGGTAAGATTCGTATCGCGGATCATGACGCTTGAAGCCGGAGATATCATTGCTACTGGCACCCCTCAGGGTGTGGGACAGCTTAAATCTGGGGATACCGTCGAGGTGGAGATCCCTGGCATCGGAACGCTTTCAAATGGCGTGATCGACGAGTCCAATGAAGCGCTTAGGCTAAAGGATCGTCTTAAGCCACGTTTGTGAGGGAATATGGCTATACCGAAGAACTTTGATTATCAGTACATCGAGTCGAAATGGCTTACCGCGTGGAACCCGGATATGTATCGGTTTCGCGGAGATGGGATTAAAGAGCGCTTTATAATCGACACGCCACCGCCGTATCCGACTGGCAATTTTCACCTTGGAAACGCCCTTAATTGGTGCTATATCGACTTTATCGCACGCTACAAGCGCATGAAGGGCTTCGACGTTAAGTTTCCGCAGGGCTGGGACTGTCATGGCCTTCCAACTGAGGTGAAGGTCGAGACAACTTTCAACATTACGAAAAACCAGATCCCCCGGACAGAATTCAGAGGACTGTGCGAAAGCTTAACCCGAGAAAATATCGCGTTGATGAAAGGAACGATGCAACGGCTCGCTTTTTCAATTGATTGGTCGCAAGAGTTCGTGACGATGGAAAAGGCGTACTACGTCAAAACGCAGAAATCGTTCGTGCAAATGTACCACAATGACCTTATTTACAGAAGTGAGCACCCTGTGAACTGGTGTCCCCGCTGTGAAACGGCGATCGCATTTGCTGAAGTAAACTACGATTCAAGATCCACAATCCTTTATTATCTCATTTTTGAAGGGAGCGACCTAGGATCAGTCGAGATAGCTACAACGCGTCCCGAGCTCTTAGGTGCCTGCGTTGCCGTGGCGGTGAACCCGAGTGATGAACGCTATGTAAACTTGATCGGCAGGAAAGTGCGAACGCCCCTTTATAATGAGGAGGTTGACGTTATTGGCGATGAAGCTGTCGATCCCACATTTGGCACGGGGGCAGTCATGATCTGCACGTTTGGCGACAAGCAAGACGTGCGATGGTGGAAAAAGCACAATCTGCCGCTCAAAAAAGTAATTGGCAAAGATGGCCGCGTGATAGATAAGAGGTATTACGGGGTAACCATCGGCGAAGCGAAAGGGCGCGTCATCGGAGATCTGTTAGACGATAAGCTCGTGCAAAAGCAGGAACGCATAGAGCAGAGCGTAGGGTTTCACGATAGATGCAAAACCCCGATTGAAATTCTTTCTGAGAGCCAGTGGTTTGTAAAGATTAACAAAGACGCGATACTCGCTCGAGCAGCAGAGGTTGAGTGGATTCCATCGTTCGCATTTCATCGCTTGAAGAATTGGACTGAGAGCGTCGAATGGGACTGGTGCATCTCTCGTCAGCGCGTTTTCGCTACACCCATTCCGGTTTGGTACTGTGACGGATGCGGTCAGGTCATGGTTGCTGAAGAACGCTGGCTACCTTTGGATCCCACCGAAGAAGCGCCGAGACGTCCGTGCGAATGCGGCTCATCGAGCTTCACGCCTGAATATGACGTTTTGGACACGTGGATGGATTCGTCGATCTCTGCCTTGAATGCGGCAGGCTGGCCTGATGCCAAGTACAAGCGGCAGTTTCCCACACAATTGCGACCGCAAGGTCATGACATCATTAGGACGTGGGCGTTTTATTCTATACTGCGGTCAGACGCTCTCGCTGGAAGCAAGCCCTGGGAACGCGTGATAGTCAATGGAATGGTTCTTGGAGAAGACAACCAGAAAATGAGCAAATCGCTCGGGAACATTATCGCTCCAGAAAGCGTGATCGAGCGGTACGGAACCGACGCGGTGCGACAATGGGCGGCAATAGGAGGCTCCGTTGGATCCGATGTTCCGTATAACACAAAAGACTTGACGGCCTCTTCAAGGTTTTTGACAAAGCTATGGAACGTCTTTAGGTTCGCCACGTTACATCTCACTGAAGGAGTACAGCCGGTCACTTATGGACTTCAAAATCCGAGCGAGATATGGTTAATCTATAATCTTATTGATTTGGTGGAATCTGTCACCGCCAGTATGGATCGTTTCGCCTTTGACGAGGCCCTTAAAGAGATTCGATCGTTTGTGTGGAACACGCTGGCCGACCACTACGTTGAGGCCGTCAAAGGAAGGCTCTACGAACGGGACGTGTACTGCGTTGCCGCTTTGCATCTTGCGCTTGATACGATTGTCAAGCTGCTAGCGCCCTTTTGTCCGTTCTTTTCGGAGGAGCTGTTTTCGCACATAAACCCCGGTGCTGAAAGTGTCCATTTGCACCCTTGGCCAGCGCTTTCCCTAAGGCCACAAGACGTGGCTGTCCCAGAACCGACAGCAACCTCCGGTGTCGTTCAGCAGATCACCGTTGCGGCATCTCAAGCAGAAGCCCAAGAGGCACGGCGCATAGGTGAGCTAGTCAAAGAAATCATTGCCAGCGTAAGGCGATACAAATCTGAGCAACGCATCGCGCTGAACGCTCGAGTCGAGGGTGTTTTTGTCTATGTAAACTGTGATATGTCTTACGGAGCGCCTGACATCAGTAATGCTCTCAACGCTGATATTGAGTACAAACGAGGCAGGCCAGATATTCAAGAGCGTGTTACTGAAATTCGGCCAAATCTTGGTTCGTTGGGCCCACGTTTCAAGTCTGACGCCAAACGCATAGGGGAGCTAATAAAGAGCACTCCTATCAAGGAAATCGCCAATCAAATTGGGGAAGGTTCGGTTACGATTGACGGCCATGTGTTTGCGCAGACTGATTTCATTGTCAAAAAGGAGCCGTTCGCAGAAGGCGCGGCAGTCGACGTCATTGAGCTGAGCGAAGGGACCGTCCTCGTGAAACGAACGTAGTGCCCTTCACCATCCTTCAGCGACAAGTTCGTACTTTTTGAGGCACGTGAGTACCTCCCCGTCAGTTAGATCGGAGAAACGTTCATAGAAGTTTGCCACAGCAAACCACGGTCGGTTACTCGTGAGTGGACAAATATATTCGTCGACCTGAGATTTAACGAGCATTTCGGCGTCCTTCGAAGCAACTGGCACCGCCAAAATCACTCGTTTTGGCTGGCGCTTGCTAACATATGCGATAGCAGCTAGTGCCGTATATCCCGTTGCTAAGCCGTCGTCGACTACGATTGCCGTGCGGCCAGCCAACTCAGGGAAGGACTTGTCGCCTCGGTATGTTCTTTCGCGGCGTTTAACCTCCTCAAGCACGTGTACTGCGATTTCCTCGATTTCGGCGTCCGTCAGTCCAACGTAGCTTATGAGATCTTCGTTTAGAAATTTCGATCCATCGGCAGTGATTGCCCCAAAGCCTGCTTCAATGTTCGTCGGAATTGGCAGTTTTCGCGGCACGACTAAATCCATTGGAGCGCGCAGACGCACTGCTATGGGAAACGCTACTTCAACGCCTCCGCGTGGAATTGCTAAGACCACAGTTTTTTGACCTTTATATCGCGCCAACAACTCAGCCAGTGCGTGTCCTGCCTGTATGCGGTCCTTATACATGCGCTTTAGTGGGTGCTGTACGTTTTTATAATTATATACCGGAATGTGGAATTTGAGTCATCGCGGAGTTTGCGCTCAGCAAAGCGTCTTATGCATAAACTATATAAGATATTGAAATACATTAAAGCCTAGATATTAGCATTAAAGTATAAACCTATGCATTGTGATCGCATGAACGACGTAAAAATTCTGTTAGATGAAGATGAGATGCCCAAAAGCTGGTACAACATTCAAGCTGATCTGCCGAGCAAGCTGCCGCCCCCGCTAAACCCTCACACAAAAGAGCCTGCAACGCTTGATGATATGCTCGCATTGTTTTCGAGTTCATTAGTTAAGCAAGAAGTGGCCACAAACCGCTATATCGATATCCCGGACGAGATCTTGGAGGCGTATTTCAGACTCGGACGGCCGACCCCGCTATATAGGGCCAAGAGGCTTGAAAACTATTTGAAAACGCCTGCCCGAATCTATTATAAGAGGGAGGACGTTTCGTTTGCGGGATCGCACAAGCCCAACACAGCTATTGCCCAGGCGTACTACAACAAGATTGACGGCAGCGAGGGCCTCGTGACGGAGACTGGTGCCGGGCAGTGGGGCACAGCACTGGCGCTCGGGTGTTCAATGTTTGACCTGACGTGTAAGGTGTTTATGGTCAGGGTGAGCTACGACCAGAAGCCAGGAAGAAAAACGCTCATGCGACTCTATGGGGCCGAAGTCATCCCTTCGCCGTCAACTCTAACGCAAAGCGGACGACAAGCACTCGCCAAATCTCCTGATCATCCTGGCTCTCTTGGGCTTGCCATAAGCGAGGCAGCAGAAACCAGTTTGGCCTCAGCACAGACCAAGTACTCGCTGGGCTCGGTACTGGAACACGTTCTGCTTCATCAGACCATTATCGGGGAAGAGACGGTTGCCCAGCTCAAGAAGGCAGATGAAAATCCTGATATCATGATCGGATGCGTTGGCGGGGGTTCGAACTTCTCCGGATTTGCATATCCGCTTCTTGGAGAGCACATCAGAAACGGTAATGGCACGCGGTTCATAGGCGTGGAGCCGACGAGTTGCCCGACGCTTACAAAGGGCGAGTATAAGTACGACCTCGGTGATGTGGCCGGTTTCGCGCCGATGGTCAAAATGTATACGTTAGGACACGACTTCGTTCCATCGCCCATACACGCCGGCGGGCTTCGTTATCACGGCGATGCACAAAGCCTAAGTCTCTTGAAGAACCTCGGCTACATCGACGCCGTGTCCTATGAACAGCTTCAAACGTTTGAGGCAGGTGCTCTTTTCACTCAGACCGAAGGCATTTGTCCGGCTCCAGAAACAAGTCACGCTATCAAGGCAGCAATAGACGAAGCCATCAAATGCAAGCAGACCGGTGAAGCTAAGGTCATAGTGTTTAACTTCAGCGGTCACGGACTCTTGGACTTGGCAGGCTACGAAAAATTCCTCAATAACGAGCTGAACGGAAACGGGAGATAGTTCTTCAACCGATGGGGCTTCGATTCGAGCGGGAACGCCACGAACTCACTTTCGACAGAAGGGACAAGGGACTCAGCAGAGATGTGATAGGGCAGATTTGACGGTGGAAATGACTTTGCGTTAGTCCTCTTTCCACTGCTCCTGAATTTCGGGGTTGTTCGTATAACCCTTGGTCTTTCTTTTGAAGACCTTGTCACGTCCTTCCATATAGAAGGCCTCTTCGGTAGTTATCTCATCATCTTCGGCAAGCTCTTCTCGACCCTCAGGCGTGTAGACGCCCTCACCAGCAGCGATTTCCTCGTCAACGACCTCTTTGTCGTATTGATATCCGTAGTCCGGTTCCTCTCCCCAAGGCTGGTGATCGACCTCTTCAACAACTGCTCCGTCGTGTTCTTCGGTGGCTTCGTCTATTTTGAGCTCGAGTGAGCCATCATAGATTTCCCTATTCTCTTTTTGATCGTCCGCTTCGACGACTCCTTGGTCTTTCGGCTTGACGCGTCTTATTTCATTTTTTTCATCAACCAAAGAATCTGATCGCTCAAGGTCTCGATTTGTCGGTTTGTCGCCGCTATCTTCGCGTGGCATAATGATCAAAAGAGAGAGTTACTTCAAAGTTGATAAATAGTTGCAGGCATCTGCACGCGCAATCTATTATCTTGCGTCTTCCATCGTCGCAAGTAAAGGGGGTAACATAATGTGCCTGGTCGGCGATCTGAAAAATCCTACATTTGTTCGACCCATTCGCTAAATAGGGCGTATTGCGAGCATAGATCTAAGACGCCAGTGTCAAGAGGATCTTTGAAGTAAAATGCGAGCTTGTCGACCAAGCCGCTTATCCCTTTACGCTTTGCTAGCTCCATGAAGCGGATGAGGTCAATAACGAGGGGTGCTGCTAGCACGCTGTCACACCCTTGCCACGTGAACTGCATGTTCATTCGATGGTCCAAAAAGCCTTTGAACGAGATGAAGTCCCAGGCAACTTTGTGGTCGGAAAGGGGTGGAAAATAGTCGATTCGACTGCCTAAATGCGGTTCATAGCCTAGCATCTTCGGCACGACACTCGTCTTCGTGATAAGCTTTGACTGCTTGTTATCGGGGTGCCGCAGTATTCGTCCATCCAAGTTTCCGAGGATATTGCTTCCGTACCACCCTTCGATTCTCAGATGCCGATGCTTGAACATAGGCACCAGTGCGGTTTTGACGAGCGTCTCTCCGGTTTTCCCGTCTTTTCCGCAGTGCGGTACGCCACGCTTTTTTGCCAGTTCTTTTATTGCGGGAATATCATTGCCCAGAGACGGCGTAAAATTTACGTAAGGCATTCCATTCTTAATGGCACAATACGCGTAGATCGCACTCGCTGGAATTTTATTTGAGTTCGTTTCGATGGCGGTTTCAAAACTCTCGAGCGAGGCATACTCAGGTTGTGGTGGGAAGTACGGTTCAGTTGAGGCCAAGTTTACGACGACGCAGTCTTCGTTGCCGGCGTAGTGTCGAAGATCGCTTGATATTTGATTCGCCGCTTCGTTCAGTGTTAGCTTCTCACTGTCACACAGCGCAGATATTGCATTTCCGCAGTTATTGACAATGCCACAGCTCACTGGGATAGACTCAATCTCTTTCTTCATTTTCGCCAGCTGCGTCGTGTCAAACGTATTGTTCTCACGCACGTTTTGGTAAGCTGCTTCATACAGCGTGACGTTCCGGATGTCGTGGCCGCCAAATTTGATGTCTTCGAGTCGGACTAGATTTAGTCGGGAGAAACTCTCATCCTCAGAAGGTATGCCGTTGGCGGCGCTTAAACCTCGCTTAATAGCGAGAACGCCGACAACTATCGTTGTCGCGACAGCGCCCTTGATCCCGATGAGCCATACCTTCATCTTAGTCGAATCTACCCTCAATCTATAAAAAATCTTTTAAAAAACAGCGTAGGAAGATCAATTACGAAATTTCGCGGTTTCTGCGGCGCTTGCCGCAGTCGCGAATATTCGCTGGCGGCGCATGTCCTAAAAAAAGTAACAGTGGAGATACTTTGCCTGCTTAGCAGCTAAGCGCGCCGCAACAACTTAACTATTCTTTCTTCTTCTTCTCTTCAGAGATAAAGACGTGTTCGGGTTTTTTCTCTTCTGGCTCACAGATGCCTTCGGTATCAGGGCCGAGGTCGCACACCTCGAGCTTCTTGATCTCGTCCATGTCTTTTTCGTGCTCGTAGTCTGCGTTGTAGGCATCGGTATCAGGGGCATTTAGAGTTCCCGACTTGATGTCTTTCTTAAACTTGTACTCTTCCTTTTTCTCTTCGGCCATGGAGTATCACCGCACTTACATTGGTGCGCGTTCTATTAATCAGTATCGGTTAAGCTATAAGCTTCACGTTGGGGGCAATTCGTTAGATAAGCAGCCTAGAAAAGCCGCTACGCAAAAGCCCCCCCATCTCATTCTACCTTTATTTCAATAGCCGTGCATAGCACGATTAATGGCGCAGATTTTCGCGTTTTAGCTCAGCGAGACATAAGTTTTTGCGCGTGCAAAAGAGACATGTTCTAGGAGATGATTCAATATCAAGTCCCAAACCTTTGAGAGTCAACTTCGTCAGTTCATTTCCCCCTCGAGAATGCGGCATAGCCACATTCACGCATGATCTTACGGCAAACATCTCTAGCATTGCTGACAACGTAACGTGGAGCGTCACAGCAGTTCAAGAGTGCAAGAGACTCTTTTTGAGTAACGCTTCTCTCCGAGCCCAAGCGGCGCAGTTGAGCAAAAAAGAGTTGGTCCTAAGCAAGCGTTTTGTCTCCAAAATATTTGGCGTCATTAAAGACTGCAATCCTGATAGTTATGTGGCGGCTGCTGATAAGATAAACAACTCAAAAATTGATGTTGTAAATATTCAGCATGAGTTTGGATTGTACAGGGGCGACTTCGGTAGCTATATTTTGGAATTCATGCGACGGGTAAGAAAACCGATAGTCACCACTCTGCACACAGTCTTGCCAAACCCACCGCCTGGAATGAAAAACGTCGTTAAAGACATCTACGCGCTCTCGGACAGGGTTGCCGTGTCAGCAAACGCAGGAATTGAGCTGCTAAAAAACACGTATGGGTTGGACAGGAAAAAGCTCACGCTCATTCCGCACGGGGTGCCAACGGTGCCTTTCGTTGACACAACGGTGCCGAAACAGCGTTTGGGCTTGTCGGGAAAGTTCGTTATCGCCAGCTACGGCTTAATTAATCCAGACAAGGGGATCGAAAACGTTATTGAGGCTTTGCCATCAGTCATTGAGGCAAATCCCAACCACGACATAGCCTATTTGGTCGTTGGAGAGCCCCATCCCGCTCTCGACCAAAAAGTGCGACAGAGATATAGGGACAAGCTTGACAGCCTCGTAGAGAAGCTTGAACTTTCACGCAACGTCGTGTTTGTGCAGCGCTATCTGTCAAATAGAGAGATGATCGCGCACTTTTTAGCAACTGACATATGTGCGGTGACAAACACGAATCCCAATCAAATATCAAGCGGCGTTCTCTCCCAAGCAATTGGTTGCGGAAAGAGCATAGTAGCAACGGAATTTGCACACGCAGCAGAAGCGTTGTCAAACGGAAGAGGCTTGCTGGTGAAGTTTGGCTGTCCAGAGGACATTGCAGAAAAAATTAACCTTTTGATGTCTGACAACGAATTTCGAAACGCGATAAGTCGACGGGTGTATGAATACGCGCAGGCCATTACTTGGGACAGAATTGGCAGCAGGTACTTAGACCTCTTCTCTCAAGTTAGAGAGCCCCTTCAACCTCAAGTGTCCACATCGGCGTCTGCCCTGCGCAGCCGCGTTGGTTATAGCAGATCAAGTTCGTCATTCAGCGAAAATTGAAGGTTTTTAGTCCGTTGACAGAAAAACGAGACGCTTCACTCTGTCTGTTTAGTTTTCCGGTCGTTCTCACACAGGCGTTTCAGCTTTGCGCCTTACATCAGCTTAAGTTTGGCCAATGCTTCAAATGACTCAGCGCAGATAGTGGTTACGTCAGTAAGCGCTTCGCTGAAACACATTCTTGCTTCGTCCCACTCCTTGAGCGTAATTCGTCCGACGGCTTCGGTGAGTTTGCGGGCAGTTCGTGAAAAGACGACTTTCGAACCGAGAACGTTCTGCGCGAGCTTTATTTCCATCATAAGTGAGTTTAAATAGGCCTCTAAAATTCTCAAACCGCCAATAAATTGATCATCTTTTAATCCAATGAGCTGTTCGAGCAGTTGATTTGCTATCGATACTTCAGACTTCAGTTTCTCCCCATATTCGAATTTTCGTATTAGATCTTTAGGATCAGCCATGCGTTGCACCTTACTGCAATATACGTTCCGGGCTACATATATTTGATTCAAAAACGTGTTTTCGCGGCTTATAGGCGTACCTTGCGAAATTCTGGACTTTCTAATTGGAGCGAATTAATCACACGCTGTGTAAGAAACAGCTGCGAGATAACACGCATATAAAAACGATACGTGCGACAGCTTTTTTTTACACAATGCGCGTGCTAAGCCATCACTTAGCATATTTATTGAATTCGGTGTTGCGCTCAAACTGCCATGCAATATTGAACAGCAGCGCTTCTTTAAGCTTATCACCAATGATTTGCATACCAATAGGCAAACGTCCTTTTCGTCCACATGGAACAGAAAGTGAGGGTACGTTCGCGAGATTGACCGGAACGGTGTTGATATCCACTTTATATAGTGACAGGGGGTCTTCGATTTTCTCCCCGATCTTAAATGCAACGAATGGCATGGTTGGTGCGATAAGCGCATCGTATTGCTTAAAAGCTTTCTGAAAGTCGGCGCTAATGAGCGTCCGCGCCTTAAGCGCTTTTAGGTAGTACTTGTCATAGTACCCCGCTGAGAGCGCGTATGTCCCGAGAAGCACTCGTCTTTTGACCTCTTTTCCAAATCCAGACGCTCTATTCTCCGAGAAGGTTCGATGCCAATCGTGATCTCTTTGAACCCGGTGTCCGTAGATGATCCCACAGTACCGAGCAAGGTTGGAAGAGGCTTCAGACATCGCCTGGACATAGTAGGCCGAAAGCGCATATTTAAGGCTGGACATCGACGTCTCTGTAGCGCGTGCGCCTAAATCCTCAAGCACGTCTATCGCGTCCCTCGTCGCATTTTCGACAGCTGGATCGACCCCTTCGCCAAAAAAATCTATTGGAACGCCAATCTTCAAACCAGCTATGTCGTCCGCGAGCGAGGAGGCACAGCGCGGCACTGGTGTATCGAGCGAAGTGCTGTCTGCGGGATCGTAGCCAGCGATAATCTCAAATAACACGGCGCACGCTTTCACAGTTCGCGCAATAGGACCTATCTGCTCCATTGAGTTACCGTACGAAACGAGTCCGCTTCGTGATACTCGACCATATGTTGGCTTCAACCCGACCACCCCACAGAACGACGCGGGACATCGAATCGAACCCCCCGTATCGGAACCTAATGCGAGATCGGCCTCTTGCGCAGCAACGGAAGCTGCGCTGCCCCCCGAGGAACCTCCCGGCACACAGTTAAGATCCCAAGGATTCTTGCACGGTCCGAAGAAGCTTGTTTCTGTTGACGCGCCCATCGAAAACTCATCCATGTTCGTTTTGCCGATTAAAACAGCACCTTCTTCGTGAAGTCTCCGAATAACGAAGGCGTCGTATGGGGGGACGTAATGTTCGAGCATCTGCGAAGCGCACGTGGTTCGCAGCCCTTTGGTTGATATAGCGTCCTTAATCCCGACCGAAATTCCGGCAAGTCGCCCGTCGAGTTCGCCTGTATCAGCTTCTGCGGCTTGTTGTCGCGCCCCGTCATAATTGACCGTTATGAACGCGTTTAGGTCACTGCGGTCGATTGCGTCAAGCGTTTCCTCGATGTGTTCTCTATGACTCATAGTATTCGTGGACCCTTGAAATAGCCGCTATCGACTCGCGGTGCGTTCGAGAGCGCTTCTTGCTGTGACAAGCTTGGCGTGACTTCGTCTGCGCGTAACACATTGTGCTCTTCTTGTCCTATCAGCTCCGCTTCAATGTCTTCGAGCTCCTCGAAATATTCAAGTATGGAATTGAATTGAACGGTAAACTCTTGCAGGTCTTCGTCGTCAAGCTCGATGCAAGCGAGCCGTGCAATACGTTCAACATCGGTTTGGGTTATCATTCTGCCACCGCTATATCATGTTTTTCGGCAATTGATCGTAAATAGAGCCTTAATGCGCCCCTGTTATTTGTTGAAGGCAGGTTATTTTTTCGCGCTAGTCTCTGCAACATTGCATTTACGCCTGTCCCGTACTGTATCGCTTTTTTTTGCCGGTAAGCTAACTCGCGTGGCATCACTTGTTCGGCCACCTTCCGTAGCACGTATTTGTTGATCCCGTTGTGGAGCTTCCAAGCGCCGCCGATCGTCAGTCCGAAAACAACTACCCTTGGATCCAGATAGGGTAAGACGACGTCTAACGAGTGTGATGCTGCCGCTAAATTGTCCCGTTCAAGGTTATCTCTTGCGATGTTAAGTAAATCAGTTTCGAGTGCGCTGCGCAGCGTTTCGCTGGTTGCCGAAGGGAGGCTCGCATATTTGGAATAACCTGCAAAGAGTTCGTCAGCTCCCTGTCCAGTCAAAACAGACGTGAATCCTGCTGCAGCTGCTCGCTCAGACAGAGCGTATAGCGGGAGAGCGATAGCGACATCAAGGGGGCTGCAACTCTCAATAGCTTCAATAACGCGGGGTATAAGCATTTCAACGTCACCAGCGTCCAGCTCAATGGTTTCTAGATCCGCGTGTAACAAACGTGCCGCATGTTGCGCGCTATCTAGATCATGCGATTCAGATAATCCTATTGCATAGCATTGTTTGTTCGCGGGGTTCGCCATTAACGTGTACAGCAAAGAACTGTCGACTCCCCCCGAGAACGCAACGCTCATTTGTTCGTGAGCAATTTCATTCAAAACACATTCAAGCACGTCGCGAAGTCCGGTCACTGCGTGTGATTCGTCGTCGAACACTAGTCCGTCGTGGGATAGCCCAAGGGTTTTTTTCAAGCTGACGTCGACCCCTCGCGGTTCACGAATTATTACTATAGTCTTTGGATTTACCCGGTGCGCGTGTTCAATTCCAACAGACCAGAGTGCCTTCCGTTCGGAGGCGAATGCGCACAGCGAACCCACGTCGCTTACTCCGTAGAACAGCGGTCGTGATCCTAGACAGTCCCTGTCCAATATCAAAACGCTCGACCTAACAATACGCGCCCGTGCATAGCCTGCGTGGTAGCTATCTAAAGCTGAGATCGCTAGACCCGGACGGCTCGAACCCTCGCTGAGTGTTGCGCGGCCGAGAGCGCTTACAGCGTACGTCGTGCCATTCGTTAGCTTTCCGCGGAAAGAGCGACGCACACCTCCCCGGTGTTTGAGGATATCGCACATCTTCGGCACGGCCTCGAAGGTGCGTGCTCCCACAGCTCCAACTATTCCTGACACTCGTTCTGCCTCAGAAGCGTCACGGCGCGTTCAACTTGCTGAATGGCCGTTCCGATGTAATTTTCAGGACGGACCATCCACTCAAGTTGGTCCTTGGAAAAATGTTCTGCGATTACAGGTTCTTTGAATAGCGCGTCTGAAATGGTGTCTCCGCGTTTGTAGGCCTTCATCGTTGCCGTTCGTAAGATTTCGTGAGCACGTTGACGTCCTATTTTCCTAGCGAGCTGCATCATCACTGCCTCGCTCATGTTTAGCCCTCTCATGAGATTGAGGTTCTGCTTAATGCGCTCTTCATTGAACTCCAAGTTGCCCAAGACGTTAATGGAGAGTGTGAGAATATGGTCTGTCAGAATAGTTGCTTCAGGAAAGATGATGCGCTCGCTGGAAGAGTTTGTCAAGTCTCGTTCGTCCCACAGCGTGTTGTTTTCCAATGAAGGCAAAACGAACGATCGCACGACGCGCGCGAGGCCACAGATTTGTTCCGACTTGATTGGATTTCGCTTGTGCGGCATCGTTGAAGACCCCACCTGTGCCTTCCCGAAACCCTCTGATATCTCGGCTATCTCACTTCTTTGGAGTGTTCTGACCTCGGTAAATATCTTTTCGAGTGAAGTTGCGATGCTTGCGAGCAGCATCGTGTATTCCGCGTGACGGTCCCGCTGTATGACTTGCGTGGATACTTCTACAGGCGTTAAGGCGAGCGACTCTAGTGTACGTGCTTGAATCTCTATTCCCTGTTTGCCAAAGGCTGCCTGAGTGCCTACGGCTCCTGTCATTTGCCCGACTTCGAACCGTTTGCGCGCTTCTGAAAGCCGATTCGAATGTCGATCGATTTCCATCGCCCACACGGCAAATCGCATGCCGTAGGTTGTTGGCACCGCTATTTGCCCGTGCGTTCTCGCTGCACACAGTCGACCTTTGTTTTCGTCAGCAAGGTTCGCCAAAACGCTTCTGAGACGATTGAGTTTTGACGCGAGTATTCTAGATGAATCGCGTAACTGTAGGGCCAGCGCGGTATCGAGGATGTCGCTTGACGTCGCTCCGTAGTGCACATAATCAATTTCAGCGTCAATCTGTTCTGAAATCGCTGTAATGACGGCCATCATGTCGTGGTGGATTTCGGCCTCAATTTCAGCCACGCGCGCAAGTGTTACTGTGCTCGACGCCTTTTCGATTTCGTCAGCCGACTTGCGAGGGATAAGTCCGAGGTCAGCTTCGGCCTTAGCAAGCGCCACTTCCACCTCAAGCAAGTAGTGGAGCTTCCGCTCCTCACTCCATATCGCTTTCATCTCGCTGGTGCCGTAGCGAGATTCTATCGGATGAATTGACATTTTTCACCCCTCAGTTTCGACAGTCGCCTTTTCGTGCTACTGCTTTAACCTTTTGTCGTAAAGAATAGCCGCGGCGCATCTCAAGTATGTTAAGCTATCAGTGCTCATTTCTACTACCGAAGTTGCTGAGCTTATGGTAGTGCGAGGTTCAAGCGCCAAACTTCGTGCCTTTGCCCAGCAGATCCATCAGCACCGGCATCATATCACGCCCGCGAATCCGATTCATGCCTCCACCGGCTGCAATGTACTCGTTAAACGCGTTGGTCTGATCAGTTCGAACCCCCTTTCCGCGTATAAGGAAAGGAACAGGGTCACCAGAGTGCTCTCTCAGGCTCACAGGAGTTGTATGATCTGCCGTAATTACGACGAGCGTCGATTCATCAATGGTCAAATTTGATAGCGCTGCATCTACTCGCGTCAGAAAGTGCATTTTGGCATTGAAATTGCCGTCGTGACCGGCTTCGTCCGCGCCCTTGATGTTGAGGAGCACAAACGCGTGTTCTCGTAGTGCCTTGTTAACGTTTTTCACTTTCTCTTCAATATTTGAGTCAACGTGCCCTGTGGCACCCTTAGTCGGAATGTATCTCATGCCGGTCAGTTTACCTATCCCGATCACAAGTGCTGTCGCTGCGATCACTGCGGCATTCAGTCCCGTGCGTTGTTCAAACGGGACAAGCTGCGGAACTGAGCCTACCCCACGAAGCAGCACTGCGTTTGCCGGAAGCTGATTCGCAAGCGTTCGCTCTCTGTTGACCGGATGATCAGCTAGAATTGAACACACCTGACGCGTAAAATCATTGACGATGTTTGCAGTTCTGCGTGATGAGGCATCATTGGTCTTCGGCTTCGAATGCAACATCGCTCCTGTGTGCTGGGGGTCGGTTTGGGTTACGCTTGGACTGAGGTCCTCCCCTCGAAGCACAAGAACCGCCCTGTGCCCTGCGGACTCTTTGAACAAGAACTCACAATCAAGGCGAAGTTGTTTCCTAATCGCTTCAGATAGTTCGTGAGTGTCGCTAATACGACCAGCGCGCCGGTCGACGACCAGCCCGTCTTTGACTGTAGCAAAGTTCCCGCGAAACGCGATGTCTCCTGGTCGTACGTCAATACCCACACCGGCTGCCTCGAACGGCCCGCGCCCTGTATACACCTCGCTTGGCGTATAACCCAACAGCGATAGATGTGCGGTGTCAGAGCCAGGAGGCGTCCCTGGTGCAATGACATCCATGATTCCTAAAATTCCTTCTTGCGCTAGTCGATCGAGAAAAGGAATATCAGCTGCCTGCAGCGGCGTCGTTTTGTCAACAGCTGGACGGTCAGCCGCACCATCGAGCACGACAAACAGAATCTTCTTGGCTACGCACATGTCGCAAAAACTCGCTGCCAAGTATCTAGAAACGCTATGTTTATGGTTCAGCCAATATCTTCGTTTTGCTGATTTCGACGCGGCGAAGCGGGTAAATTACCTTGGCTCTCTTATAAATATCACTCGCAAGCTTTCCGAGAACGACTTCGTGGATGAATTGCTCATAATGCAGCTCATTTCCACGTTCACGTAGGATGCCGTTCATGATGTCTCGGATCGCTTTGATTTGAGAAGACCCAGCGCGTTTTATGGTCAGAGCTATCGGCTTGAGGTGAATTTTGTAGCCGTCTTTTGTCGTAACGACAATGTTTGACTCTACGAGACTCGTTCGTCGTTTCACCAAGCTTCTTAGGTAATCACGTGTAAGCTCGTGTCCTGTGAATTTAGTATGTGCGGACTCGCCACTGACCTCGTTGACCTTGAAATGCATTTTCACGTTTTGCTTGCCGAGGTCGTTCGTCAGCTCACCGAGGGTTGTATCGAGGATCCTGCCGATCAATTTAGAAGGATCATCAGTGGGAGTAGTCCCTATGCTCGTGCTACCGAAGATTTCGGGAGTCGTCACGTCGTACCATTTCTTTGCTTTCCAGCCTTCAGCTTTTTTCCTTATCTGTCTTCTCGCCATCAAAAAACTCCTTTTCAAAAGCCTAAAAGACACTTAACAACTCTAACTGCGTTCTGAGTCAGCGCACGTTGTGATTTTGCCTTGAAAACTTACACGTATATAAATAATCATACCATATAACACTTTTTCACAGGAACTTAATCCCGTCGGGCAGCTTCGCAACAAGCTTTGCGAATTTTTGGGGCCAGAATTCAATATCTAAACCTTTCTGTGCAAAAAAGGCTGCAGCCCACCTCTCTAACCCAATTCCTGAGCACCCTGACCACAATTCTCCTTTCTGAGTTTTCACGTTAAAGCCGTGGGGATACTTGTCACCATTTACGCTTACATTTTGAAACTCAAGCCATTCACTCTCCGTTCTTTCACCACGATACGGCAGATACGCCTCGTAGTCTACGGTGCCTACTGAACGATCACTGGAGGTGTCGATTAACCCTTCTTGAGCCATAAACCAGGGCGTAACGCGTGCTATTCTCCATTCGAGATCCAAGATGTCGTTGAAAATGTGCGCGTAGCGCTTTTCAAGTTCCTGTGCTGCTTTGTTGACTTGGTCGGAGTTGCCGACCCAGACGATTTCAATTCGATGAAACTCGTCAACTCGTTCTATACCGTGTATTCCACCGCTTTCATAGCGATGTGACGTGCCTGATCGATCAAATACCTTCACCGGAAGCGATTGCGAAGCAATCGTTTCGCCTTGCATAAAGGGCCAAAACGAGGGGCATTGGGCATAGCACATACCGCCAAGAGGGTCATCAATCTTTTGCCTGATTAGTTCTAATGGAATCTCGTTAGTAACTTTGTAATAGTCGGTTACATCTTCCCAGTATTCGGGATCGCGACTTTTGGGACTGGAAACGTAGTAGATTTCTGGATAGACACCGCGTGCGTGCCCCGACCGTTTCCAGACTTCCCACGGGACCATTTTGGGAAATATCATCTCAGAATAGCCGAGCTTTTCCAATATCTCCTTTTCGATGATTCTCTCAAACGTGCTGAAAACCTTCGTAATTTGAGGGCCGAAGATCCATTGTCCGCGACTTATTCCGTGCTTGATCCATTGGCGCCTTTTTAATTCCTCAGTCGGATCGCGGCGAAAGTGGACCTTTTTTTGCGCGCTCTCCCAGACCAGCTCCCAATTCTCAAGCTTTGTTCCGTACAGTTGTTGCTTGATCTTCTCTTCCACAAGATTCACGATCCGGTCTGGAATCTTATTCTCGACGTCTTGTTCGCTTACCGCAAGCTGCAGCGTAAGCAGTTTTTCGTCGTACGATATCTCTTTCACAAATGGGAGTTTGACCTGCACCGGTGCTTCGGCCTCCATCTTTATGATGAATTCGTTGATGTCATAGCCTCTGATCCCTATCCGATATTTTGCCCCTATAGTCATCCCTAACGCTTTTCGAAAGCGCAGAAGCGCTTCGTGCGCGCGTGTATATCTGCCGCTGACGATTCGGATACAAAGCTCATTAGCGTGTGTGTGCCACTCAATTATTCTCCCCGCTTCCTTCATAGAGCTATGTGGGACGCCTTTGATGAAAAGGACGCTGTTGGCATCGTCAATTGCTTTTTGCAGTTCGATATCTGCTCCTTGCGGGAGATTGTCACTGAACTTCAGATGAGCGGTTAAATCAAACTCCATGTTGTGCCCCTTACAAACCGTCTTGAGAGAGCGATAGGTTACATCTTCCGTGACTTGTGCTTGTCATGCTAACGCTTTGTGAGTGCTGCGACCGACTGCAATCGAGGCGGTGAATCAGTTTGGACGGACCTGCTCAGCAGTCCGTTTATGAATTGCTAGGTTCTTAACTGTAGTGTTTTGACGCAGCGGGGCCTTTCAAGGACAACTCCTCCTCACCAGTTGTCTGATCGTCGAGCATTTTTTACAATCCGTTATAGAGCAATCAAAACGTGTAACAGAAATCCGTCGTTTGGCTAGGCGCCGATTTAAAAAGCGAGTTAACGTAATTGACTATCAGTCTGCAGAGCCTTGAAGCAACTTGTTGCTGACAATCGCTCAAAAAAGTTTATATTGTTGTCAAGCTTACAAGCGTTAATTGTTTATAAGCCGACGCATGATTATTCATACTTGCTGGAGGTCATCATTCTGCGAGATCTATTCTCTAAGCAGTTAATCGAGTCCGAGCTACGGAATCCGACCGAGGACTTTAATTTAGAGAAACAAAAAATTGAGTACCGAAAAGAACTCCTCACCAGCCGCGCGTGTCGGATCAATGTCAAGCGATCTGAAAGAAAGAAACAAGCACAAACCGGCATGGGGTATTCTGAGTTACTTGAGTTATCTACAAAGAATTGTTACTTCTGTCCCGCTAACATAAAAACAGCAACGCCGATGTTCCCTTCAAGTCTAGTGCCTGAAGGCAGAATTAAACTCGGCGAAACGACAGTCTTTCCAAATTTGTTTCCTTTTGCAAAGTATCATGCGGTCGCAACGGTGTCAAGACAGCATTTCTTGGGGATTGACGAGTTTACGTTGAAGCAGATACAAGATACCATTAAAGCAAGCATAGAGTACTTCCGCGCCGTTGCCTTAAGCGACAAGAAAGCAGTGTACCCAATCTTCAGTTGGAATTTCTTGCCACCAGCAGGTGCAAGCGTCGTTCATCCACACGTCCAACTCACGGTTGATGAGCAGCCGACGAACCTCGCTTGGCTATACTTGTCCGCCTGTAAGAGATACTTCAAGAAAAACAAGGAAAATTATTGGAAGCGCCTTATCGACATTGAGGAAAAAGAAGGTGAGCGGTTTCTCGGTAAGATTGGAGGTGTCTCTTGGATCACTAGTTATGTACCACTTGGCAACGATGAAATCTGCGGGGTATTTGACGATGTCTCGTCGTTGCACGAGCTTGAGGATACTAGCATTTCTGACTTAAGCAAGGGACTTAAACGGGTTTTTACCGCCTATTCTTTGTACGGGGTTCACAGTTTTAATCTGAGTACGTTTTCGGCTTCAACGAGGGACGAGAGCTTCAGACTCGTCGTGAGAATCATCGCACGGCCATACCCGCAGAGCTATTACAATAACGACGCAGGTTTTATGGAAAGACTTCACGAAGAGGTAATCGTTGAGTCTATGCCGGAAAAAGTTGCGTCCGACGTGAAAGAGTATTTCGGGTAGCTCAGGCTTCGGACATAAGGACCATATCGTTTAGCGATTTTAAGCCGAGCTTTTCAGATGATTTGACGATGCCGAGCTCTCCTTCTATAAAAAAAGCGGGAATCTCTTCTGCGCCGCGTTTGTAAGCAAGATAAGCCCGGTGATGCCCGTCGATGATATAGTAAAAGCGGCCTTTCTTCGCTACCACGATGGGGTATATCACCCCACGTTTAAACTGCTGTTCACGCAGTTGGAGCTCTGCTGGATCTAACAGCTTTTGAGTGGGAATTAGGGATGCGACTCCGACGCGCATATGTCTGATTGTCACGTTTGGGTGGAGCGTTTGAAAAAACGTGAAAATACGCTCTACGTTCTCAGAAATGACATTCTCGATAATTGCACGGAGCATGTCGGTTGCGGTGACGATGCCCAAAACGCGTTCGCCGTCAACGATGGGGACATGACGAATATGATTATAGGCCATCACGCCTGCGATGCTAACGATATCATCATCAGGTTTCGCGGTGACCGGGTCAGCCGTCATAAGTGTGGCGATTTTTTGATGCGGCTTTGCGAGAATAAGATCGGCACTAGTAACGACGCCGACGAGTCTGCGATTGGTGACGACGGGAAATCCTTGGTGGCCGCTTTTCATTACAAGAGCGAGGGCGTCCGAGACGGTCGCGTCTGATTTCAAAAGAATAACAGGGGCAGAGATGTACTCTCGAACACTGACCACGTCTCTCGCACTCCTCGCGGCTTACATGTCGGGCTTGCGAAGCTTCTCCGAGCGCGCAACCTGAGGATCAATTCAGATGGTCTGGTCCACGCGCATCTTAGTGCCGTATGTCACGCGATCAATGGCGTTCTCGTAAACGAGAGTGTGCTTCCGAGCTACATTTTCCCAAATAATGTAGTTTGCCACATAGCCTCGCGCGTGCTCGCTGTAGGTTTCAAGCATTAAATCGCTTGTTAGCAGTATCGTAATAGCTTTTCTTAATTCCTCGAGATCATCAACAGGGACTGCTATTCCTGCGCCGCTAGCTTCAATTTCTGCTTTCAAGCCCTCAAGCGATGAGACAATCGCCGGCTTGTTGAGGGCAAAAGAGTGCGCAAGGTTCCCGCTTTGAGACGCATGCTTGTACGGGAGTACGACGAAGTCTGACGCAGAGATTATACTATCGTACGTATCAGGATCAAACGCCCCGAGTATTGTTTTGATGTGGTTTTTCGCCGGGGATTCTTCAATTGCCCGCAGCAATTGTTCCTTATACTTGATTCCCGTATCCGAACCTGGTCGAGCGTCGCCGGCAATCAAGAGAATCGCCTGCTCTCCTGCGTCTCGCATGATCTCTGGCCAAATTTCAATGACATCCTCGAAGCGTTTGTTCGGCTCGAACCAGCCTATGCAAAGTGCGACCTTCTTGCCTGCCAAACCGAAACGCTCTTTTGCTAGTGGATCTGGCACGACTTCTTTTGCACCGTGGGATATGACGTGAACGTTATGGGGGATCCAATCGAGGTTGTAGGGGAGAAACAGCTTCTGAACTTCAGCGTGGACAATCGCAGAGTCGAGTAAACGCAAACTACCGTCGGTAAAAATGGCCTCAGGGCGATCGAGAGACGTGTAGATCGAATGATAGGTCATTACTGAAGGAATCTTCCCCAGCTTGAGTCGAAAAAGCAGAGTGAGAATCCGGCCTCCGTAGTCTCCGTGCGTTAAATACAGCCCATATTCGTGCTGAATGTGCACCACATCAGGATTGATTTGCTTTATGGTGGTATAGACGTTTTCGTCCCACCCAGGGTCGTCAGTGTTAATTACCGGATAGACCCCCTCTTCGCGGTGTCCACCATATTCTTCGTCTTTATGACAAATAATATCCACGTGGTGTCCGTTCTTCCTCAGTGCACCGACAAGCTCCGAGCTGTAAGTAGCTATGCCGCAGTGCCGCGGCGACCAGCTTGTCACCATAACGATGTTCATTTATCGCTGCTCCGTAACAAACAGATAAGACGCTCCATTTGAACGTTCACACTCGTATTTCGGCAGTCCCTTAATAAGATTTCGGTTACCTCGCGTCGCGTTTCCCTCGGGCCGAACGACCAGCAACCGTCAAAAGGACCATATATTCGATTATCCAACACTTCACTGGGGTTGTGTATGAAGGCACTAATCTTATGTGATGGTTACGGAAAGAAGCAAAGCGTAAACGGCGGTAATTCAAACGCGCTAATTGCTTTGAAAGAAGGGTTTACAGTAATTGACAAGCTGCTACTTGACCTCGCTACGGTCGAACTACGCGAAGCAGTGCTTCTGACCGGTGCGCCTTCTCGTCAGTTGCCGAAAACGTTAGGAAATCAGCGCAAGGGCGTTAAACTCAGTTATGAGCAGGCCGCTAGGACGTTCGAAGATATCGCACTCGTAATCGCTAAGATGGACGATGATGTCGTTGTTTTTGACTGCGGCACCGTCACAGACATAAACTTAAAAAAGATGATGATTAAGTTCACCCATTCTACAACGCCGGTTATGATCTACTCGGCTATGCGCCCCGAGTCGAGCAGCTCTTTTGAACGTGTCTCTCGTGCCATATTTGATGGTGAGTCCTCAACGGTTTACGGCGGCATCTTCTGTGTGCGAAAAGGCTTTGACTTAAGGCAATTCGTGCTTGGAGATGAATTAGAAGATGTGTTCCCCCAACTCGCGGATCTTGGCAAGCTTGACATATACGAAGAGTTCAACTTTTGGGACACCATTTATACAGAGGACGGCAAAAAACGAATTTTAAAGGAGTTTCATAACAAAACGGCGAAGCCGTGGGGATATGAAAAGGTACAGATAATTACTGAGCTCTATCTGCTTAAAGAGCTGTACATTCGTGAAGGGTACCAGTCATCCTATCACTACCACAAGAACAAAGACGAGACCATGCTCATCGTGCGAGGGACCGGTTATATTGAATTTGACGATCGGAGAGAGTATTTCGAGACGGGAGATACGATCCACATCAAACCTTACGAAAAACACACCATCGTCGCAAGCACTGACACGATTCTATTTGAAGCCTCTACGCCATTTCTGGACGATACTACGCGCGTTAAAGACTTCTATCCTGTCAGGTAAAAACGAGTTGCTACGTTTGTTTCGTCTCTATTTCTGTTTTTACTCTCTGTAGAGTCCTTGCTAGCGCATCGACTTTCGAACGAAGCGGGCTGTTGGGCTGTGTTTCTAACAGAAGGCGTATTGCATTGAGTTCGCGATAATAAGGCCCGAGCCTCCGGTTGAAGCGTATGCCTTCTTCGCGGCTAACTTTGTCTGCAGTCTCGAGCTCTTTTTGAATCGTTTCAACTTTGCGGATGACGTTATTTATCTTTTGATTAATGTACCCTACATCGTTTCTGAGCGGCACATCATCAACGCCTAGGTTCTGTACGAGTGCATTGAGTGAGTCAGCAATTACCTTGCCGTGATCTGTCAGCTGGACATACTTCACCCTGCCGACTTTCTCTGATTGGATCAAACCGAGCTTTTCCATGCCCCAAAGCGTTTTTACCGCGTGTGGGTATGTGCAGTTGCATTCCTTAGCTAAAACTGAGACGTAAGTTCGATCGTATGTACGAATAGTGAGCAGCAGGGACGTCGGCATTTTGTGTAAGAAAACGTCTGCGAGCTCGCTTGTGACCATCGCTTTTTTTTTAGGGCTAATGCTATATAAAGTCGTATCAGGATGAAAAATCCCAAAGCAGTTCGCTTAAGCTTCGCCCCCCCTTTATCCCTGTCTCTATCAAACGTTCCTTACTGATTATCTCTCTGACTCTGTTGGCTACCGCAGCAACGTCATTTGACGGGACTATCACGGCTCCGTGCACATCAGCTTTTGCCAGATCACCCGGTTGCACCGAAACTCCGCCAACGTTGAGCGGAACGTTCACCTTTCCCTTATCTAACGGTCTTCCGGCTCGAGCGGTAATTCCTTTCGCCCACACTGGGTACTGAATGGCTTCTATAGTCGGAATATCGCGACAACTGCCATAAACGATCGTGCCGACGAGTCCGCGCTGTTGTGCTGCCTGTGATGTCAATCCCCCCCATACCGCTACATTTGACCCGGAACTGTCAATAAACAGCACGTCACCTGGAGCGGCTGCTTCTATTGCGCTTACGACAGTGCCCCAGTCTGTCGGGTTTGTTTTGACGGTCACTAGGGGCCCCGCTATTGCCGCGCGTGACAAAACAGGTCGAAGACAACTCAACACGTTACGCCCGTCCATGGCGTCAGCGATAATAGGGGTCGGAGTCTTCAAAAATAGGCGAACTGGGTTTACTTTTGGCTTTATTTTAGCGTTACGACTTTCATGTGGTGGTCTCATTAGGCTTTTCCACAGCTCGACCTCTGCTTTTCTCGATTTCTCTTTAGACAAATTCAACAAGACCTCGCAGAGCAGCCTCTGGATCAGCGGCCTTAGTAACCCCTGAAGCGAGAAGTACACCGTTGGTTCCAAGCTCGATTGCGGCCTTCACGTCCTCACCTTTTGAGATGCCGGCACCACAGAGGACTTGCACGCCCGTGGCAGCCTCCACCGCCCCTTTTACCACTTCTGGATTCGCTTTTGACACCGGTGTCCCCGAACCGATCAGTTCAGGGGGCTCAATCGCTACGAAATCAGGACGTAACGAAGCGGCTGCCTTGGTCGTCGTTATGTTGTTGGTGCAGATTATTGTAGTCAAGTTGGCCCGCTTCGCAGCCTGATTTGCGGCATCTATCTCAGCCAGTTGAAGGCGCCGCTCTGAGTGGTTTATCAACGTGCCTTGTGCTCCGGCCTCTGCAAGCGCTTCAGCCAATATATGTCCTGTATTGCCCCCAAATTGAATTCCATCCATGTGCTGCGCGTAGACTGGAATGCTTACCCGGTGCGCTACTTGAAACACGTCGACTGCCTGTGGGACCACGATCATTGTAGCGCCTGAGTCTGCGGCTACTTTCTCTGCGATGGTTGCAAGTCGCACGGCATTAGCCCCTGTGCTCTCTGCATACGTCTTGAAATTCAGTACGATTAGCGTTTTCAAATTTATACCTCCGTGTTAAGCTTGTCTGAGTCTCCCAAGCGCATTTAGCTCGTGGGTTGTGCACCTGAAAAAGTATTCGCTTTTGAACCGCAGTGCGCTTCGAAAGCGGATTTTCAAGACTGATTACTCGTATCTGCGCGAGATTAAAAACGTATCTGGCTAATATAAGTCACAAACGTTACGATGGACATCGTGAACTTGACTTAGAAGTCTGTCTTGACCCTGTATTGATCGATATCGCTCTGCTTCAATCCCTCGAGAAATACGCGAGTTGCTCCTTCCACGTCTCGTGCGGCAGTTATCGCACGTCCAACTACTAAAATGTCCGCCCCCGACTTCAGAGCATCGTCTATGTTATCTTTTCGTATTCCGCCAGCAACAGCGACCAATTTTGCGTACTTCTTTACGTGAGAGATGTTTCCCCAAGCGTGCGCAGTGTCTTCAGCGTCGATTGCTCGGTGGAGTTCCACGACGTCAGGCTTGCTCTTCAGTGCCTTGAGCACGGTCTCCGGCTTGTCGACGTTTAACATATCGATAATGACGTAGATACCGGTTTTATTTGCCTCTTCTATAGCTTTGTCAATCGTTGATGTAGGCGCGAGTCCCGAGACCACAACTGCATCTGCTGCCTCATCCGCAGCTAACCGTGCCTCTAGGTTCCCGGTATCGAGGGTCTTTAGGTCGGCTACAATAAAAGAGCTCGGTCGTGCTTTTCGCATTTCTTTGATTATTCCCAAACCATAGCGTTTAATAAGGGGCGTTCCCGCTTCGAGAATGATATGATCGCTTGTCGGAAGTTGATCCAGCACATTTAAAACTGCGTCTAACTCTGTCAAATCGAATGCTACTTGCAAGTACGGCGGATCCCATAGACGAGTGACCTTGAATCCCATCACTGGATGGAGCGACCGGTCTTTCTCATAGAGAACCTTCTCCACCGACGGAAAGTCGTTCAATGCTCGTTTAAGGGCAAGTTTCGTAGCACCGTAGTTGTAGCGGTAGATCTTCTCATAATCCTGCGCATCCGGGTGGACATAGACGGATACGATCAGTACATATTGCTCGCACAAGTCCTTTGCGAGAACTCCATCTTCGACAGCGTCCGCCACTGCTTTGGCAACCGCGGCTTGGGCGGGACCGAAAACCCGCGCCGCCTGTTCTAAGTCTTGTATTGTCACCTTCGGCACGATTAGTGTTGCAGGCTTTGTAAGCAAATTTGGCCTTATTACTGCAAGAAGAGGGGTGTGCCCTTGGGAGAGGTGCGATAATCCACTAGCAAATGCTTGCCCGACTGGGCCATTTTTGTCTCCTATAAGGAGGTCAACGTGGGCCAATTCAGGATCATTGCCAATTAAAGCTTCGCCTACGTGCAATTCGGATTCCTCTGCTTTTTTTAAACAGAGTTAGTAGTGGACATTTTATCTATATAGCTTTCCTTTTGACGCTGCGCCACGCACGTGTGCAGAATTAAGCCCGCCTCGCTGTCAGATAGACTTGGAGCAGCTTTTTGCTCAGTGGATGAATATCGTGGCTTTGAACGGTTTTTCGCGCGTTTGCGCCGAGTGTTTTCGCAGCTGCCTTATTTGCCACAAGCTCTTTGATTGCGCTTTCAAGTTCATCATTCGTTGTGAATTTGACGCAGTTCTGGCCATCTACGAAGTCGCTGTACGCGGGCAGATCTCGTAATATTAGAGGCAATCCACAAGCAGCTGCTTCAAGAACAGCAATCCCCTGATTCTCCTCATAGCTGGGAAAAATAAAGACTTCTGCAGCACTGAGGGCTGAACAAACGCTTCTCACTCTGCCAGTGAACAGCGCATTTTTAGGGGCGCCTGCAACCACCTTTCTAGCAGCTCGCGGAAAGAATGGCCTCGCTAAGATCCTTCCGGCCCACACAAATTGAAAGCGCGGAAGCCTCTTGGCGATGTCGACGAAATCAACGATACCTTTTCGTAAAAAAACTAACCCAACTGAGAGCACCAAGGGTCTTTCATCCAAAGCGTATTCCGCTTTAAATTCCGTTGCGCGCTTCTTATTGCACACGTATAAGCTTGAATCAATACCGTTGCTGATGACCTCAATTCTCCGCCTGATTTTAAGCGTTTTTGTCAATACGTCCTTCGTGTGTGCAGAAGGTGCGATGCAGACGTCTGCCAAATTGTAGTAGAGGTGCAGATACCCTTTTAAACAGACGCTGATCAATTTTGCTGCAAAATAGCTATCAGAGACATCTTGTGGCGTCGTATGGGCGTGCAGTATTACCGCTTTGTGCAGCGCTTTGTGGAAGAGCACCAAAATAAGAGCGATCGGCCCGAACGTGTGGGCGTGCAGCACGTCACAAATTTTGAATGCATTTTTATAGAAGTGCACTCCTTCTGACTCGAGCAACCTCAACATTTTTTGGGTGTTCTTAATGCTGGTGAGGATACCACTCTCGCCGTACGTACCATAAATCAAGTTCACGCTCAACATGGTGTTATGACGTTGCGCCAAGGGTTCGGGTCAGTCTAAGCTATCATGCTGTCATTTAGTATATTGAGACTTCGCTTAATAGTCTCCAATGGGAGCGTGAGCACGCTATCGCCAATTACTATGGAGAGAGCTTCCCCGCCGACAGTTCCGATTGCAGCGAAGGGAACGCCCCGTGCATCAAGTACAGTCAAGATAGAGTTGAGTTCTCCAGGGTCGACGGTCAAAATCGCTCTGCCGGATGTCTCGGAAAATAGTTCAGTCTCTTCGTTTAGGCAGTGAGACAAGTCAACTTTCGCGCCTAAACGCGTGCACATGTATGCGAGCGCAGTCAAAATACCTCCCCGTCCGACATCGTTAGCAGCAGAGATCTTTCCTGTTTCTACAGCCTCTACCAGCGAGTCGATAGTTGTCTTGATCCCCACGCGCGGTTTTGGGGCGACCCCACCTATTCCAAACAGTTCAGCGAACTCCGATCCTCCGTACTCCGGATACGTTACGCCTACCATTACTATCGCGTCGCCTTCGTGGTTGAAAAACGCTGAAGGGACGTTAGATACGTCGTTGAGAATTCCTACCATTCCGATTGAAGGGGTAGGGATGATCGCCGTATGGAACTCTTCGCTCTCGTTGTAGAGTGAGACGTTTCCGCCGACGATGGGCGTGTCAAGGATGCGCGCAGCGTGAGAGAGTCCTGCTACCGCTCGTTCAAGCTGGTAAAAGACCTCTTTCTTTTCTGGGTTACCGAAGTTGAGACAATTGACAAACGCGATTGGCATCGCTCCTTTGACCGCCAAATTCATAGCATTTTCAAAAACAGTTGCTGCTGCTCCTTTAAATGGATCGGCAGCCACTTGCGTAGGATTGCAGCCGGAAGACAGCGCTATGCCCCGAGGCGCATCGATCGAGAGAACCGCAGCCCCTCCGCCGGGTTTATCCATAGTTCGCGTTTGGACCTCGTGGTCGTATTGCTTATACACCCACTCTTTTGATGCTACGTTCGGCGAGGAAAGAACGCGCAATGCCTTTTCTTGAAGCGTTACGCCACGGACCACAGGCTGTTCCTGACGCGGTAATACCTCTGGAAACTCCGTGGTGCATAATGGCGCCCCTTCGGTGAGCAGTTTGATCGGTATGTCTGCGACTATGACCCCGCGGCACTCAACGATATACTTTGGTTCTTCGATTACTTCTCCGATCACGGCAGCGTTCAAATCGTACTTGAGGGCGAGGCTAAGCATATCGTCAACGTGCTCTGGCAACACTTCGAACACCATGCGTTCTTGTGATTCTGAAACCAATATCTCTCTCGGAGTCATCCCGGCCTCTCGCAAAGGAATGGCATCGAGCGTGATCCGCCCTCCAAACGTTGAACACATCTCAGCGGAAGCGCCCGACAATCCAGCCGCGCCGAGATCGCGGCACGCTAGAACGTAACCTTTGTTGACTGCTTCGAGCGTTGCATCGATAAGCAGTTTTTCCGTGTAAGGGTCGCCTATTTGGACCGAAGGCCGATCAGACGCTTCTGATTCTTCACTAAGATCGCGCGAAGCAAACGATGCTCCTCCCAGTCCATCACGTCCAGTAGAAGACCCTATGAGAAGGATTTTACTGCCTGGTGTTTTCACACGCCCGGTCACAAGCCCCTCAACTTGGCCAAGCCCTACGCATACCACGTTAACGAGCGGGTTGCCATCGTAACTCGGATGAAAGAGGACCTCTCCGTTGACCACGGGCACGCCTATGCAGTTGCCGTAGTCGCTAATTCCTTGGACGACGTGTTCAAATAGGTACCGATTCTTCTCCCTTTCCAGATTCCCAAAGTAGAGGCAATCCATGAGAGCGATTGGCTGAGCACCCATCGAAATTACATCGCGAACGATCCCACCCACGCCGGTCGCAGCGCCGTCGTACGGATCAACGTATGACGGATGATTGTGACTCTCCATCGCTATCGCGAGAGTGAGTCCATCGCTTAACTTGATGATGGCTGCATCGTCACCAGGACCTATAATGACCACATCCCCGCGCGTGGGCATTGTCTGTAAGAGCGGCTTGCTTGTGCGATAAGCGCAGTGCTCTGACCACAGGTTTTCGAATATCGCACTTTCGACTTCGTTCGGCGGGCGACCGAGTGTTTCAGTGATAATTCGAGCGTCAGCGTCTTTCAGTACCATCTCTGCCCTCCTATGACGTCTTTAAGAGTTAAACCTTGGCAATACTTTTTATGCGTTGAATAGAACTGCTTTTTATTGCGTCCGTGATGCAGTGGGCGAGGGTGAGCAAACGGTGAGCATTTATCTCGGTTGCAGCGGATGGCATTATGATCACTGGCGGGATATCTTTTACGACTCGCGTCGGCACTATCTAGAACAATACGCACGATTTTTTCACTCTGTCGAAGTCAATTCGACATTTTATCAATTTCCAAAAGAAGCTCAGCTGAAAAACTGGTACGCCGCGACGCCGGATAACTTTCTTTTCTCTATTAAGGTGAACAGGCACATTACACACACGAGGCGCCTACGCGATGTACGTAGAGCCCTTGGCGACTTCTTCGAAATTTGCACAGCATTGGGACACAAGCTGGGCCCATTTCTCGTAGGGCTTCCTTCGAGCTTTAAAAAAGATCTGGAGCGGTTTAACGAGTTTCTTTCGCTTCTTCCTGATTACCGCTTTGCCTTTGAGTTTCGCCACGACTCGTGGTATAGCTACGATGTTCTTGACCGTCTAAAAGAGCAACGCAATCTGGCTTTGGTGATGCTCGGTGCGCAATTCGACAACAACATCGAATGCTTCACGGATTTCGCTTACATTAGGTGGCACGCGCGCGGCGGGAATCTTGACGTTTACTGGTCGGACGAAATAGATTACTGGGCGTGCCGAATCTGCGAGGTTGCACAAAAAGCTGACGTCTTCGGCTACTGGAACAACGACGCGCACGGCTATGCACCAAAGAACTGCTTGGATCTAACTCGCAGGCTGAACTTGCAATGACCGCCGTCATCGCGAGTTATCATGAGTGCGGCCCGAACAGGCAAGTCTCTGCGGGCGAGAGACTTGCTATGCTAGGCGCTCTGCAAAAGAGAGTAAGCAAAGTCGATAACGTCGTTGTCGGGTCTCTAGACAAAGAGGGCAACGCTAAAGACGTCGGGAAGACGCTATCAGTGCGGAAAGATTACCCGAACAGGGCGCCAAGTCCTTCCATCCCTGTTTCTTCCTCTTCCTCTTTCTCCTTCTCTTTTTCCTCTTCGACTTTCGCTTCTTCTTTCGCTTCTTTAGGTGCGGGGGCTGCTGGTGCAGCTACTGCAGGCGCTCCTGTAAATACCGCTTTAGATATGGCATCGTCAATATTGATGCCCTCGAGTGCTGCAATAAGTGCCTTTGCCCTTGCCTCGTTGACTGTCGCGCCTGCTGCGCCGAGGACGTTCGTAACGCCCTCTTCGGTTACCTCTTTCCCAGTCGCGTGCAAAACTAGTGCTGCATATACATATTCCATTTCGCTATCACCTTTGCTAAATCGCTGATCAAATTATTCAAACAACGCTCCTAAACCGGCCATACCCGATTCAGATTCCTTCGTCTCGTTCGTCTCTTCATCCTCGTGTGCTTTTTCTTTTTCCTGCGTTGGTGCATCCTCAACTGACACAGGCGTCGTTGTAGCGGCACCTTTCAAGGCGATGAGATTATCATCCAGCGCGTCGTTCGGAAGTTCATCAACAAGCGTCATTGCAACGCTTTGTGCCCTTGAGAGCAGTAGTTTCAGCACCTCGGGTTCAAAGATCTCAGCTTCCAAAGCGAGATTCATTGCTTCAGATGAGCCCTTCTGAAGCAGCGTCGCAACCGTTAGTGACGTTGGGTATTCGACGCTAATCGATAGGTTAACCGCCCTTGAGATAGCCAAGACAAATTGGCCAAAATACGCTTGCTCGTCGATGTGTAGATCATCGGGCTTATAAATCACTTCTCCGTCGTATGCTGCGCGGAGGTACAGACCAACTTCCATAGGATAGATCTCAAGGCGCTGAAGCACATCAGCGAGCCGTGCGCTGATCGATTCACCTGCTTTCACCACCGTTTTAGTCTCACGTATCACAATTTTGCCTTTCTCGATGGCGGCGGGTATTCCAGCGTTTTGAAGATCACCAACTATCGGCCCGGGTCTGAAGGACGTTGGTCCTTTTTCGACTATAATATCCCTTGGCGCTTTCTCGCCCGCTTTCGCTGGCGCTGGAGTTCTGCTATTCTCGAGCAGTTTAAAAAGCTTAAACGGATTTAGATTTGTGAAGATGAGAGCCGTTGGTCCTTCAACGTTTTCGAACAACTCTTGCGTTGCCTCGCCAGATTCCTCAAGCGCGCGATGAATGAGCGTGTTCCGGGCCACTTGTATCTTCGCGACGTCCTTTAGTTCAGCACGAATGCCTTGGAATTGACGCGCGGGGATTCCGTGAATGCTGACCACCGCGATGACGTCGTGCCCCTGGGCATCGGCTTTAATACGATTGACTTCCTCGTCTTTCCAAATCGGTCGGTGCACGTTTTGAGCTGCCGCCATTTATATCAGCCTCACTGCGGGCCCCATCGTCGTCTTTACGTAGACTGAGGCGATGTTTTGTGTACCATTGGCAAGTTTCGACTCTACGGTACTGAGAAGTGCTTCAATATTGGCCGCGATATCTTCGGCACTCATACTTAGATTTCCGACCAATGCGTGAAAGGTTGGCTTATCCTTTGTGCGCACCTTCACTGTATTCTTAAGCCTGCGAATAATAGCGGTAGGATCGGCGCTGGACAGTATAGGATCGGGCATCTTACCTTTGGGACCGAGAATTGGCCCGAAACTCTTGCCTATGGAAGGCATCATCGGGGCTTCTGCAACAAAAAAGTCAATATCTTTCGTCGTTGTTCTGATGAGTTTCTTGTCGCCGCTCATCTTATCGAGATCTTCAGGAGAAATTATGAGGTCCGCCCCGCCGCTTTGCGATTTGATGGCGAGATCACCCCGAGCAAAAACGCCGATTTTCGTCGGCTTACCGCGCCCGTTCGGCAGGATGATTGACTCTGTGATCCGGTTTTTTGGCTGGCTTAAGTCGACGTTCTTCAGATTGACAATCAGATCTACGCTCTCGGTGAACTTTCTTTTGGGTGCTGACTCAATCGCGTCATTGACCGCTTTTATAGTGTTTTCGTTGACCATGCTCCCTCCGTAGTATCGTCGACCACGCCTGTGATCTCCTACGGTACATTCTCCAGACGGGGTAACCTTACTTCAATCTTTCGTCGGAGCAGAATCCTCGGCAAACAGATCTGTGTATTCGCCGGCGTCTAAGGCCTTTTGAACGTCCCTTGCCGGTTTTTCATCGACAGTGACGCCCATCGATACACACGTGCCCAAGATCTCTTTGACCGTGTTTTTCAGCTCGTACGAAAGCGAGTTTGGCCATTTCAACTTCGCTATCTTAATTGCTTGGGCAACGCTGATATTGCCTGCCGTCCCTTCGCCAGACGATCCTTTCTCTATCCCCGCCTCTATGAGCACAAGTGCCGATGCGGGAGGTATTCCTATTTCGAGCGTCACATTCTTTTTGTCGTCGACAATGACTTTTACCGGTACCTGCATGCCGTTGTATGAGGCAGTTTTTTCGTTTATGTCGTCAACGACCGCCTTAATGTTAATCCCGAGGGGTCCTAGGGAAGGTCCGATCGGCGGGCCGGGGCTTGCTTTGCCCCCCGGAATTAATACCTCGATTACGTCGACCATGTTATTCACGCTCCTCTTTGCTCAACACTCGCACGTGATCACCGCGCACCGTAATGGGAATCGGAACCATGGCTTCGAAAAGCTCTACCGTGATCTCTTCACGTCGTTCGTCAATTCGCTTTACGCGGGCTCGTTCTCCTTTAAAAGGCCCTGCAATGAGCTCAATGATGTCACCATCTTCAATTCCTGCTACAGCTGGTTTTGGTGTCAAGAAATGCTCGATCTCTGCGAACTTTGTGTTTCCCTTCACCACGCCACGCGCGTGTGGTATGCCTTGAATTGCTTGTTCTACCGTTTCAAAGGAGGTTGTCTCCACAAGCACGTACCCTTTGAGTTCCTTTGGAACGAGTATCGCGCGAATATCATAATTCTCCTTTTTGGCAGCGAGTGCCAGCAAGTTGGCTACAGCGCGTTCTTGATTCGCCGTGGTCTTTATGGCGTAAATTGAAGATTCGAGCTCATTTTGCTCTTGACTGGACATTGTCTCCCTCTCGATGACTCGCTAACTCGTGACTGACGTAGCAGTCGCGTTCCTCGTTTCATTCACCACTGAGGCATTGGTATTGTTTGTCGTTGCGTTGCTCACCGCTTGAGTGATGTTCAGTTCGCTGCTGGGTGTTGGACTTGCAGTCGCGTGCGTCGCGTTGGCTAGGGTCTGCGGTGCTTGTACCATAGCTAGATATATCAAAAAGCCAGCTACTCCGATTATTACGATTCCTAGTGCAGCAACCTTCGCTATCGTTGAAAACTCCTCTCGCGTCGGCCGTCTTGTTAGCGTCAGGATTCTTCGATACTCACCAAGCTTGCGCTCGATAGTCTTTCGAGAGAAACGCCCTTCTGTTGGGGTCTCTTGTGGCTTAGAAAGCTTCGAAGCGGCACCCTCTCTTTTTTTGTCTTCCGTGGGGGGTTCTCGTTGCTTTTTGGACTTGGGCGAAGGAGTCCTCTGTTTTTTAGCCATCGTACATTTACCGAACTACAGTGCAGCAAAAACGCGCAAAGTGAATATCGGCGCCCGAGGCGGCGCTCTATACCACTTTGCGTCTCGATAGTATAAATTATTTTGTGGAGGATTTTCCGCCGAGGCTTATTTGACGAAGTCTATGCCGTATCGTTGAGCCCCAGTTTTTATCTTGAGCGTTTCGCTCTTGCCATAGATTTGCGGCGACTTAACGCCCGTGACAATAAGCAACGTCCGCACCATGTGATCAAGCTCGGGGTCGATCTGTGCTCCCCAAATTATGCGCGCGTCGGGGTCGATGCGCTCATAAACTTCCTGTACGACACCTTCCGCCTCAGTCACGGTCATGTCCGTGCCTCCGATGACGTTGACTATGGCAGCCGTAGCGCCTGAGATGTCGACGTCCAGAAGCGGACTTCTTAAAGCTTTCTTCACCGAGTCAACCGCTTTGTCTTCGGCATCCGACTCGCCAAGCCCGATCATTGCAACGCCCCCTCTTTGCATGACAGTTCTGACGTCAGCAAAGTCGAGGTTGATAAGTCCGGGTTTTGTAATGAGCTCGGTAATACCCTTGACGGCTCGCATCAGTACTTCATCAGACACCTTGAACGCCGCTTGCAACGGCAATCGAGGCACCACTTCTAACAGTCGGTCGTTTGGTACGACGATAACCGTATCTGCCATCTCACGTAACCGCTCAAGCCCCGCTTCGGCATTGGCCCTTCGGACCATGCCCTCTACGCCGAACGGGAGCGTCACAACGGCAATCGTCAGAGCGCCCGCATCACGTGCCGCTTCTGCGACGACAGGCGAGGCGCCAGTGCCCGTGCCCCCGCCTAAACCGGCCGTAATAAATACCATGTCCGCCCCTGCAACGCTTGCGCGCAATTCTTCTTGGCTTTCGAGCGCGGCTTCTTCGCCTATCTGGGGCAGTGAACCAGCGCCGAGTCCGCGCGTTCGTTCTCTTCCTATCAGGATTTTCCGATCCGCTGTCGTGCTTCTCAGGTGCTGAGCGTCCGTATTGAGCGCAATAAGTTCTGCTCCTTCGATTCCCTCTTCCGTCATCCGCGTGATGGTATTGGATCCCGCGCCGCCACATCCGAGAACGATAATGTTGGTTTGTAGCGTTTTGAGCACTTCCTCGAGCTCTTGGTCAGGGGTATAGGACGGTTGCGGTGATCCGCTTTTTTCGTCGCTTGCGCCCCGTGCAAGCGCGTCTTCAATTATCGACTTCATGTCGTATCCTCCACTTCATAGTCTGCAAGACGTATTAATGTTGACCGAGTTCGTCAGCATTAGCGATATCAAATGCCTTTCTAACCTTCGTAAATACGTCCTCGGGTTTAATTACCTTGCTATTTATTCTGATCGGCTCTCCGCGCGCCAGCTTCGCAAATAGTGGTCCATCAGCCACGCCAAGCGATCGTGCCAATCGTGCGTTAAATTTGCGTTCGGATATATATAGTTTTGATTTTGGCTGGGAATACTCGACTTCGTATCGCTGTGTTAGTATGTCTGTACATCTTTCCAGCAAAGCACTCTGCACATCCTGTGCGTTTATTTCTGCAGGAACGAAGATAGCAGGAATACTTCCATCTTTACGTTCAAGGTATACTATTTTTTCGATTTCAATCAATTGCATAAGGGCTTCATCATCGACAGCGCGTGCTAGTTTAATTATTGCAGTGTTTAGGTCAAGACGTTTCAACTCAAAGCGGCTTATGGACGAAGTTCGAGCGTTAAGCGCGTCTCGCAACGACGCGCTCACGCGTATTCGTGCTCCTTCTGAAGCTACGCCGCATAACCTCAACGCGCGCTTTATGCGGAGGTACAGTTCCCACGACACGTCCCCACGTCCCTCGATGTCACCCTTTCGAAGCACCTCATATCCGAGGTTGTGAACTATGGACAACATACGATCCCGGTTGGTCCCCATTTGTTTTCGGTCAAAGTAAGCGAATTGCGCACGCGATTTCTCAAATGCCTCTTTGACCGTCTCTTGTGTTAATCGTTCCAGTTGATACGTCGCAAACATATGTCCGAAACAAATGTCGGTGCCGAGAAGAACGTCGGCGTGACGCACGGCGTAGTGCGGGCCACCGAACCCAACTGCTGTCGCGCATGCGAGGTCCAGCGATGGCGAGTCGAGCGCGAGAATGGCCTGCGCCACGATATCGCCTAGCGCTTCATCAGTCCACTCGGCTTTCGAACTGCCGATCTCCACGAAAAGCGAGGGTGTGTCAATGTCACACGGGCCATGGTGCGTTATTTCGACGAGAACCTCGATTCTCGATAATCGTTTTAGTGTTTCCACGACGAGTTTCAATGCACGAGGAGCCGCGCGCGCTAACGTAGGGATCGACTCTCCGTGCGTCGATCCGGCGATGTCACCCGTGAAGTGCGCAGTGAATACTGGCCCTTTCCGTTTCTCGCTCTGGTGCCGAGATGCAAATATGAGCAAGTCCGCATTAAGGCCTCGATCGAGCGCTTCTTGTTTAATCAGCCTTTCTTTAGTCACCAGCAGCTGAAAGTTTCCATACGTCCATTGGGCGGGGCCCTCTGAGCAGCGCGCCCAAAAAACACGTTTCAGCAAATGCCGCGCTATGTTTTGCGAGGCATCGTCGATTTCTGAGCAAACAATCGCGGCACGCATGCACCGCCATAATCGCGGGCGCTCGCCATAAAGTTTTGGTAATCGTGCGGGTTCGTGCTTTTTTCGCGACGAATCGCTCCCTCGAGATCACGTGAACACGTCCAAGAGACCGCGCGAGTGGAAGCCACGTAAGAAGTAGTCGCAAAAAGCAAATGCCAGTCGATCGTGCCCATAGAGTCGCGTCCTTAAGCGGATAATCGGATCACTAGTCGGAAACAACAGGCTTCATAGCGACTCGAAGCAGTGCGGCGAAGTGGACCGGATTTATTCGCAGCTTATGCTATAAATATAAGGGTTTTTTCCGTGGCAGGTCCATCGTCAATGACCTGTAGGCCGTGTTCATCGACGATTCGTCGGGCAATCTTTTTGAGTTCTTCGGCATTGGGGATATCAATCTGGAGCACGAATCCCTGAAATTCATCTTTTCTTGCTTCATATAATCGTGGAAATTCCCCTGCTTCGTCATACCGTTCATAAGTCTCGGGACGCAAGCTCACCATCCGTTGACGTACGACACTAAGCTGCGTATCGGGGAGGCCTTCAAGTTCCCTCGCCACGCTCTGGAGGGCCCTTTGGGCTGATTGCTCACTATCGAAACAGGTAGGAAGCGAGTACATTTCCATTTCAGGATCATATAACCCTTTTCGAATTCCAATAATGAGCCTTGCTTTTTGCATGCCAACGTCTCCTTCAGCTGCCGCTTCGTCTCTGGGCAACAACTATTACTGAGCCCCTGGGTTATACCTTTCGCGGCGCTAATGAGGCTTACTAGACTTCAACAGTTACTTTCGAGCTGACAAGCCATAGGCAGTGCAGCTCGGTTAAGGACAGAGCTAGACTGAGGGCCTCTCCATCCTTCTTCTGACGAATCCGTTCGCGCACAGCCGTGCAAACATCACCTATTTAAATGAATAGCACCTACCACAATCCGCAGCGGGGTGGGGTAGTCAGGAGATCCCGACGGGCTCATAACCCGTAGACCAGTGGTTCAAATCCACTCCCCGCTATTAAGGTCGACGTCTAGTTGTGTGCTGCTCTTTTTAGTGTTCAGTAGTCTTATCGCTGAGAGATGTGCAAAGGATACAACTCGTTTCGAAAATGCTCAAAAAATGGGCAGTTGGAATCGAGACGCGGGTTTTCAGTGCAAAAAGAGATAACGGTAGTCAGCGCCGCGCCGATTCATTCATTCAGTGCACGATGCAGCTGCCTTGTTCAAGTCCGCTTCGAGGATTTCAGGACGCGTTACGCCGATATAATGCTCAATGATCTTCCCGTTGCATTCCAGTATTAGGGTCGGGACGACGCGAATCCCGTACTTATTTGCAAGCTGTAAGTTATCGTCCACATTGATTTTCTTAAATTCTATTTTATCTCCAAGCTTCTCCTCGAGCTTCTCGAGTATAGGATCCTGTATCTTGCACGGTCCGCACCAGTCAGCATAAAAATCCATCAATATAGGTTTTGCCATAACGATTTCCCTCGTTATTCCCCCTGTGAAAACGTCCATATATATGGTTTTGCCTGACTGAATCGCTCTATCCTTGTCAATTCTTGAATCGTTGAACTTCCTCAAAAACGAGTTGCAGGACGGCATCAGCGGCAGCTTCGACTCGAGGTGAAAGGTCTGTGCAAATCCCTTCCACCCGTTCAACTTCGATGCCGATGATAGTGATGTTGTCCGGCATAAGCTCCGGTTGAATCTCCCGACCCAAACGCAGCGTATCGACCAGACTTAGGTCGTGCAAAGACATCATAAAGAGATTTGCGGGGGGTAGTTCTTTGTCTGTAAACTTGTAGATCGATCCCGGTTCCCCTCCTCCCCCTCGCACGGCATCGATGATGATCACATCGTCAGCATCTTCCATGTAGTCAAGTATTGCTAACCCGCCGACGCCGGCGTTCACCAGTTCAACGTCGGTCCTTTTCATCTGTTCGAGCTTTTCGAGGATGTGGATCCCTACACCATCGTCTGCCATAAGGTAGTTCCCCGCGCCGAGTATTTTGATTACGCGCTTATCGCCTTTCACTGTATTACCATCACTTCGCTTCCGTGCAAACTTAGCTTCGTGAATTTGGCTCCGTTGCTTAAAGTAGTTTCCCAAGTATTAAAATAGACTAAACGATATATTGACAGCAGACAGTGCACGTCGAACGTCTAAACAAGCGGTCACGGGACGGGAAAGCCGTGGAAAAAACGTCACAGACCTCAGAACCGCGCTACCACAGAATCTCTAAGGATGAGTACTATATGGCGCTCGCCCAGACGGTATCTTTGCGTTCCACGTGTATAAGGCGCCAATACGGCGCGATTATCGTTTCAAGCGGCGACCACATACTGTCAACCGGATACAACGGGGCCGCACGCAACGAACCGCATTGTCTGAACGTTGGGTGTGAACGAGAACGGTTGAACATACCTAAGGGGGAACGGTACGAACTCTGCGTTAGCGTCCACGCCGAGGCAAATGCGATAATACAGGCCGCTCGAGGAGGCGTCTCCATCAATGGTGCAACACTCTACGTGAACGGGACCCCTTGCAAGATGTGCTGGCGGCTCATTAAAAACGCGGGCATTGATGAGGTTGTGTTTGTCGAAGACAACCCCGAATCGGGCGACTTTGGTAACGTGATGCGCGTGCGGGCACAGGGCGCAAAACTCGCCCACATACATCCCGTAAGTCGCGAAGAGTGCTAGCATTCTTTCTGCGGCGATAGTTTCGAAGTCAGCCAGCCGAGATTTTACAAGACCTGCGTTTAAGAAGTATCAAAGAATACGGAAAGCGGACCGCGACCAACAATAATTCATGCAGCAAGATAACCGCAAGTATCTCTTGGGAAACGAAGCAATTGCTTACGGCTTGCTTGAGGCAGGGGTTTCAGTCGTTTCCGGCTATCCGGGAACTCCTTCATCTGAGATCATCCCTTTTGTTGCTCGACACGTCGAGCGCTACGATAAACCACCCCACGTCGAGTGGTCGGTCAATGAGAAAGTCGCCCTCGAGGTTGCAGCTGGCGCCTCATATTGCGACGTGCGCGCCGCCGCCGTTATAAAACACGTCGGCCTCAATGTAGCCGCCGACCCGCTCATGACGCTAGCGTACACCGGGGTCAAAGGCGGACTGGTGCTCATTGTCGCTGACGATCCCGGTTGCTATTCGTCCCAGAATGAGCAAGACTCACGCAGGTATGCGCAGTTTGCAAAAATCCCGTGTCTCGATCCGTCAACGCCGCAAGAAGCATATGACTTTACGAAATACGCGTTTAAGTTGTCCGAATGATTTGAAATCCCGGTCATGCTCCGTCCGACCACCCGCGTTTCACACGCACGAGCCTCCGTCACGTTAAGCGGTCACTATATGGACCAGCGATTTCCGCACTTCGAAAAAAGACCCGAGAGATGGGTCATGGTGCCGACGAACGCGCGACAGCGGCACGTAGAGCTGAACAAAATTCAACCCCTTCTCTGTTCTGAGCTTGCTTCCTTAAGCAGGCTTGACCTCAAGAAGTCTCAGCTCGGCGTGGTGACTTCAGGCATCGCCGCAAAATACGTTGAGGAAGCGGTAATGAAGCTGCAACTCGAGCCTTCACTGTTGCGAATCGCTGCCTATCCTATCGACGCCGGCGTTATTGCGGCATTAGTCAACAACTCAAGCCAGATTTTGGTTGTCGAAGAGCTTGAGCCCGTCATTGAAGAGAAGGTCAAAGCGCTCGCAGGTACCGTTGAGGTGTTCGGCAAGTTCACCGGACACGTCCCGCGGGAAGGCGAACTCACCGTCGATGTGGTATTGCAGAGCCTCGGCGAGGTGATCGGCCGATTCGTGACAACGGACGTCCCAGCAGAATTGATCGCTGCGGAGCACGCGCTGCCCTCCCGGCTGCCCGTGTTGTGTGCCGGATGCCCCCATCGTGCGACGTTCTATGCGCTCAAGAAAGTGTTCAGGAAGTCCGCGATCTACGTGGGGGACATCGGCTGTTATACACTGGGCGTAAGTCAAGGGACGATCGATACCACGCTTTGCATGGGCGCAAGCATCAGTATGGGTAGTGGGTTCGACGCCGCATGCGGCGGGGTCAAAAACATCGTGAGCGTCATCGGTGACTCTACCTTCGTGCACACCGGCGTTCCTGGACTCATAAATGCTGCGTACAACGGAGCCAAAATGACGCTCGTCATTATGGATAATAACACGACCGCGATGACGGGACACCAACCTCACCCGTGCACCGGCGTTACCGCAACCGGCGTATGCAACGCCCCGACGCCTATGGAAGACCTTATCAAAGCCATCGGCGTTAAGGGGCTCTACGTTGTCGATCCCTACAACTTGGCTGAAACAGAGGAGGCTTTTATCAAAGCTAAGAATGGTGACGGCGTTCAGGTGGTTATCGCGCGGCGCCCCTGCATTATCAGCGTCAAGAAAGCCGGAGCACTCGCAAAAACGAAAAAGCGCGTTACCTCAACGTGTCAGAACTACTTTGCGAGCTGCAAGCTTTGTGGCACGCTCTTTTGCCCTTCGATTAGCTATAGCGACACGTGCGCCCTCATATCAGAAGACTGCGTTGGCTGTGGCGTTTGTGAGCAGATCTGCGAATTTGATGCTATTAAAACGGCCTGAGGGATACGTTATGGTAAGAGAGGGCAAATTTGACTGCATTATCGTGGGCGTTGGCGGCCAGGGCTCCATTTTCGCTTCGGGGGTGCTGGGCGAAACTGCTTTGCGCGAGGGTTACGCTGTGATTTCTGCCGAAACGCACGGGATGGCACAACGAGGGGGGACCGTTGAGGTTCATGTCCGAATTGGCTCATCGTACGGACCGCTTATCCCACTGCGAAGCGCAGATGCCCTCGTTGGAATGGAGCCCGCAGAGTGTCTCCGCTTCGCACGCTACCTTTCGCCTAAGGGCACGGCGATCATCAACACGCACGTCGTCCCAGCTACGGGTCGAGACTATCCATCGGTAGGGGATTTGGTGCAGGCGCTCGAGGCTACGAGCGGGCGCGTCATTGCGTACGATGCGACGCGCCTTGCGCTCGAAGCGGGCCACTCACAAACGCTTAACGTCATCATGCTCGGGACGCTGGCACACCTGCTACCCCTCTCGACGTTGGAAGACGTCATTGCAGAGTACGTTCCCAAGAAGGCTCTGGAAGCTAACCTCAGAGCGTTCAAACTCGGGCAGAAGGTGGTCAAGGCGTGATTAGTCATCCTGTTCGCTTACACGATGACAATGGCACGTAACAACGTTGCGTCGACGCAGGTTCATGCAGGTCGCAACGCGTTTTTCGCATTTAAAGCCCCGTGCTTACCGCTGCTGTGAAAAATGAGTAAAGCATATCAGCCAGGAGCCGCATCTAGAAAAAAGATGACAAAGCTGTGTGCAGGATGTGGGGCTATCAATCCAAAAGAGGCAGAGGTGTGCTGTGAATGCGGAGCTCAGATAGCTAAGACAGGATTGGACGTTGTCGAAGAGGCCCTGCTGCTTCGACGGCAAGGAAAGTCGAAAGAAGCGTTAGATCGACTCAGAGAAGTTCTCAAGGTGGAACCCTCAAACGCTGATGCCCTATTCACATTTGGCTCTTTGATAGAGGAGATGGGCGACAGCGACGAGGCGCTTACCTATTACGACCGAGCCTTAGAGGCGAACCCAAAGCACGCAGCTGCTCTCGTGGCGAAAGGAAGTATTCTCCGTGATTCAGGAGATACTGACACCGCTTTAGGCTTATTCGACGCTGCGATTGGAAGTGACAGTCATTTTGCCGTAGCCTATAACGCCAAGGGTTATTTGTTCCAAAAGCAGGGTTCGTACGAACAAGCACTCAATTGCTACAATAAGGCGCAAGAGATCGACCCAGAGTTTGACCTCCCGTGGTTCAACATGGGTGTCTGCTACGCGCTCATGAACGATAACGAAAAAGCGGAAGGGATGTTCGAGAGGGCGCTCATGCTCGAAGCCAACAATGCCGACGCCTGGTTTTACCGAGCAAACGCGCTTGCGAACCTGGAACGCTACGATGACGCGGTTATCAACTATGATAAGGGTCTGGCGATAGACGATACTCGCGCCCCCGCTTGGGACGGCCGTGGACTTGCTCTCGCGAGTCTGTACAAGTGGTCGGACGCCTTAGAGAGCTTCGAAAAGGCGCTCAGCCTCGATCCCGACTATTTCATCTCGCACAATAACAAAGGCTACGTCTATTACAACCTGCAAAAGTTTGACGAGGCGCTGCAAAACTTCGACAAAGCTCTCGAGATTAGTCCAAACTACATCCTCGCTTGGATCAACAAAGGTCTTGCGCTCGACAGTCTCAACCGTTTTGACGGGGCCGTTGCATGCTTAGACCGAGCATTCGAACTGGATCCGGAAAACTTCTGGGTGCTCAACAGGAAGGGGTTTATCCTGTTCAGTGCCGACCGCTACGAAGAAGCGATCGCGATTTTCGATAAGGTGCTCGACGCAAACCCCAACGATACGTATGCGCTTTCGTTTAAGGGTAGCGCATATGATGGCGTAGGAAAGTTCGAAGAGGCCGTTGTGTGCTTCGATCGCGTGCTGGAAGTTGACGAGAACGATGAATTCGCGTGGACGTCTAAGGGCAGTGCCCTTTATAGCCTTAAGCGCTATGATGAGGCGCTAGCCTGTTTTGATCGCGCGCTCGAAATAGACCCGCAAAGCCTCGAAGCAGTGCAGTTCAAGGAACTGATTGCCCAGAAACGCGCTGGCCCTCAATAAGAAAGCTAACTATCGTGACCACTCTACAATTGTGGTGGCGCCAGTGAATCCAGACGAGTTAATAGTTTCCTTTTTTCCATTCAGAGTGAGAATCGGGACTGACGGGGATGGTGATGAGGAAGAAAACTGTGCAGCCTCGTTAAAAAAAAGACGTCGAGAAAATATTTAGAGGGGTTGGAAAAGATAGGGGTATAAAATCACGTAACGTGAACGGTGTTTAGGACTTCGAGAGATCGAAGTTGACAGAAAGAAATATCGACCAAAAATCTGTTCGAGTGAACCTAAGCAAAAAAGGAGGTGAGCGAAGAATGAGAGGCTCTAGACCCATAATGTTTGTCAAAAGCTGTGGCAGTTACAAGGCCGGCTATGGCTTGCAGCTCGACAGTTCAGAGGCGGCGACGCTCGTTGAAGCGGGGTTCGCCGTATATAGCGAAGATTATCATAGAGGTAAATAATAACAAATGGATAGGAGCGTCTTTAGAACAATTGGAGGGCGCTCAAAGCTTCTTTTTCGAACCGTCACAAAACTTCAACAGTGACGGCTATAAAACCATTCTTGCATGCGACCCCCTGAATAACGATGGAAGACAAAAAAGGTAGTGGATTTGCGCAGCGCGTTTTAGCCGTCACGCTACTGCTATCTTGCCGAAACCTCTTCTTTGATAGTTAAGAACGCGCGGTCTATGTCCTGTCTACTCGCCGCGAACGAAATTCGGACGTGTCCTTCCCCGAAGCGCCCGAATGCCGACCCTGGCACGACAATTACGCCGCCCTGCGCTAACTTTTTTGTAAGGTCGAGGCTCGTGTCAGACGTGGCAAACCGTGGAAAAACGTAAAACGCCCCTTCAGGCGTCACGCATTCCGCTATTTCGTTAAGGTGCTCCATCACGACGCTGCGCCGCGTCTTAAATTCTTTAACCATCGACCTGACGCTGTCCTGAGGGCCAATTAATGCGGCATAAGCGGCTTTTTGTGAGATAGAGGGAGCGCACGCTTGAATGTACTGGTGCACCTTTAGCATCTCTTCGACAAGCGCGGCAGGTGCGATAGCGTACCCGAGCCGCCACCCGGTCATCGCATACGTCTTTGACACTGAATTAACGACGATGACGCGTTCAGAGTCGAAGCTAGCTGGGCTGACGTGTTCTCCTTCGTAGAGCAACTTGTCATACACCTCATCAGAAACGATGTAAAAGTCGTGGTCCTCGGCCAGTTCTACAAACCCTTTGATCTCGTCATACCGCTGCACCGCACCAGTGGGGTTTGCAGGTGAGTTGACGATGAGGACTTTTGTCTTCTCCGTGATGCACTCCGCAACGGTGTTCGGTTGCAACTTGAAACCGTCCTCAGCCTTTACCCTCGCGCTGACCGGCACACCACCAGCAACGCGCGTGAGTGGTGAATAGGCAACAAATCCGGGATCAGGGAGTATGACCTCATCACCCGGATTGACTAAAGCTTCGAACGCTAGGTGCAGGGCCTCGCTGCCTCCTGACGTACATATGATCTGTTCCTGGCCAGCATGGACTCCGTACTGCTCATAATAGTGTGCAATCGCATCAATGAGTTCAGGAAATCCTAGGTTAGGCGTATAACTGGTATAGCCCGCGTCCAGTGCCTTTTTTGCCGCCTCTTTTATGTGTACAGGGGTGTCAAAGTCCGGCTGTCCGAGACCCAGGTTTATTGCGTCTGGCCTGGTCAGCGTAAAAATCTCCCGAATCCCCGAAAGGGAAATCTGTGAAGTGCGTTCTGCCCACATAACTGTCTCTCCAATACCACGCTCGAGTTAGCTGGTGTCTGACTTGCTAGTCTGCGAGTTGCACCCCAATAAACTTTGTTGATAGCTTTCGCGCTTAAAACGAGCTGTCGCATGACCGGCGAGCACAATGTGCGTTCGTTGACGAGCATTTCCGTGAGGAATTCGTGCGAAACTTTCAGCGCGCTCAATCGAAAATTAAGACCAATTACAACCAATACTGAACAGTCGGGGGCCACGGCAACGGTTAGCAAAGTTCAATAGGTTTAAGTGAGCCGGGCCCTAATATACAGTTCGATGCAACGCAACCGACTGGGCCTTACGTTCGTTAGCACGTTTCCTCCTCGCGAGTGTGGCATAGCAACATTCACGCAAGATTTGCTTTTCAACCTCATCAATGAGAATCCTGATATCAAGGCCAACGTTTGTGCGATTGATGGAAACAAGGATTCGAGTGCGTATGGCTGTCTGAGTCCGCTCATCTATCCTAAATCACGGGTTGCGTACGTCATCAAAGATACCGATCAAATCAGCTTCGTCGAGGCAGCGCACAAGATAAACGAATCGCGCACCGACGTGATAAATATACAACACGAGTATGGGTTATATGGCGGCTCGTGGGGCCGATATATCCTCGATTTCATGGAGGCCGTCGAAAAACCGATCGTAACGACGCTCCACACGGTCTTACCGGCACCGCCGGAAGAGGCCAAAGCGGTGACTCGCGAGATATACCGTCTTTCCGAAAATATCGTTGTCCCGGGACACGCCGGTATCGACCTCATGAAAAAGGCGTTTGGCTTGGGGCCTGCGAAAGTAGAGGTCATTCCGCACGGCGTTCCGGACGTTCCATTTATCAGTACGGATCGGCCGAAGAAGAAGCTAGGGCTGTCTCGAAGGTTCGTGATAGCGTCGTTCGGGCTGCTCCATCCCGCCAAGGGTATCGAGTATGTCCTTGATGCGCTGCCCCAAGTGATTGCCGACAATCCCGAAAGCAATATTCTCTACTTAGTCGTTGGAGAGACTCATCCTAACATCGTAAAGAACGAAGGTGAACGCTATCGCGACAGTTTGAAGGAGATCATCAGAAATCTGGATTTGGAGCGCAACGTCAGGTTTGTCGATAGGTATCTCACCAACCGAAACCTCATCTTGCATTTTCTCGCCACGGATATCTGCGTGCTACCTTACCTCGCTAGAGATCAGATCTCGAGCGGCGTACTTTCCCAAGCAGTAGGCTGCGGAAAGGCCATAATAGCGACGCCGTATCTGCACGCGCTCGATGCGTTAGCCGACGAAAGAGGCGTGATTCTCAAGTCGGGCGAATCACCGGAGATAGCGGAGGCGATCACCACGTTGATGCAAAATCCCCGTCTGAGAAGGGAGATGGAGATGCGGACGTACATGTATGGGCGCTCAATCACGTGGAAAGAGGTCGCCAAAAGGTACAAGGAACTCTTCAATACGCACTACGTCAGACGAGAGTACCACAAGACCGACTTTCCAACGTACAAGAGCGATGCCGATGCGTTGTGAATTGCATTATTCTTGCCTGGAACAATAACGCTTCGCAACGATGTGCGCACACGCAACGTGAATTTTTATTATTATTATGTCGTTTGCACGTAAATCCAGCGTGCGTACAACTTTGAGATCAGAGAGTGAAACGCATCCGCCATGATCGCTCAAGACGCGAGTCGGTTTCAAGATTTACGCCGGATACAGACAAACATCGCTCAGCAGGTGGTCCTGGAGGGTCCCGCGGGTGCGGTTACATCGATTGGGGCGGTCGCTCAATCCTTTGCCGATGACCTCGCTTTTTCGTGCGCCATTTTGGTCGACGCATCGATGAATGTCATCGACGAAGCAACAGCAATCGCAAAGACAACAGTGCCCTACATCCCCGGGCTCCTCTTCTTCCGTGAGGGTCCGGTAGCGATGGCCGCCATAAAGAAGCTGCGTAAACGGCCCGACGTATTGATCGTCTCTGGGTGCGGCATCAACCATCCCCGATTTGCAGGCCTTGCTTCGCACCTTGGCGTTGAGCTTAATATGTCGACGGTCGGTGTTTCCCAAGAAACACTTTGTGGGGACTACGTTGAACCCGGTGAAGCGTGTTGCTTTACCCGGTTAACGTTCAAGGGCAGACCGCTCGGCTTCGTTTTAAAAACGGTGACCGGCGCTAGACCGATCTTTATAAGTCCGGGACATCGCATTTCGCTGCAGTGTGCTTTACAGGTCGTCCAGCGCTGCGTCGTGAACCACCGATTACCGGAGCCGCTGCGCTTGGCGCACGTTAAGGCACGGCATTTTCGATCCGCCACGCGTTCGGGTCAATTGGCGCCAATAAGGACAGCCGACACGGCAGGGCGACCCGCACACAATCAGTAATTAAAGCTCCTTTAAGCGTGAGAAGGGTTTAATACGTTCTACACCAGATTGAATATTCGTTGATCCCACGCGAGGTTGTGACATGAGAGTTTATCTTTATCGGTGCCGCGTCTGTGGCACAGAAATCTGGACTGATTTTGTCGAGATGGACAAGCTGACCTGTGAGAGTTGCCACACCGCCGGAAAATGGCTTGTTATGGACGTTAAGAATAGAGAGAAAATTTAAAAAAAATAAGCGATAGCATCTCGTTTAGCAAAGAGATGCTATCAAAGGGACGATCCTGAATTATCGGTTAAGTCTCGTGTAAGCGAGTTTTATGTCTTCCGCTTTGACCGTCTTCCGGCCTGCGTGCTTTGCCATTTCGATTGCTTCTTCGGCGAGTTCCTTGCCGTACATCTCTAGATATTCTCTGAATTGTTCTGTCGCTTCGGCGCTCACACGCTCCGCTCCAGCCTTTCGGATGATTCTACTTACTCCTGCTGCTTGTAATTCTGCCATTTGAATTACCTCGAGCTATACTGAGATTTTCAACATATATATACTTTTTCGGTATTTTTTCGATTTTAGGGTAATATTCCCCAATGAAAATGGATTTGAGAGTCAAAATAACATTTGTGATTGATAAGAGCAAACTGGGGAAAGCTTCATCGTGTGTCAACGGGAAGCTAGTGCATTCAAGGAAGTGACGAGAATGACGAGCTGTCCGCAAATTGGCATTATTGGAAGCAGAAGCTGCTCAGGGAAGATAACGAGCATTGCCGAGCGCACGGGAAGCCTCATCGCGTCTAGCGAAGCGGTCCTTATTTGTGGGGGAAGAGAGGGAGTCATGGAAGCAGCCGCCCGTGGTGCGAAGGCTGCAGGAGGACTCACCGTGGGGATTCTCCCTGGCCCGTCAAAAACCGAAGCAAATCCCTTCATCGATATAAAGATTCCCACGGACATGGGCCACGCACGAAACGCAATCATTGCGCGGGCGGCCGATTGTCTCATTGCGATTGCCGGTGAATACGGTACGCTATCTGAAATTGCCCTCGCCCTTCAGATGGGAAAGCCAGTGGTGACCTTAGCCTCCAAGTGGAAAATTGAGGGAACAGTTCTTGCCGCCTCACCCGAAATAGCCGTCGAGACGGCGCTGCGGCTGTGTGGAGAGAGCTAAGCAAACGCTATGTATATGAAGCTTCCATAGGGCTATCGGATTTCCATGAACATTATTCTGCTTGGGACGGGCGTCGCCATCCCACAGCTCGAAAAGGCCCAGTCAGGCATACTCGTCAAGACCCCAGAAGAACTGGTGCTCTTTGACTGCGGAGCGGGTATCTTGGGGCGCATCGTGCAAAGCGGGTACGATTACCTCAAGATACACAAGACGTTCTTCACCCATCACCACCTCGATCACAACTCGGACTTCTTGGCACTTCTGAAGGCGCAGCAACTCGCTGCTATGGATTCAGACGTTCCCGTGCAGAAGATGAACGTGTTTGGTCCTGCCGGTACGCAACGCCACGTCGCGCAGTTGCTTGACCTTTATAACTATCTCACCGTCGAAGTCGCCGTTACCGAGCTTGAAGACGGCGACAACATTCGCGTTGGAAACGGAGTCGTTTCTGTTCGCGCGACAAAACACAGCGTTCCTTCAATCGCGTACCGGATGCAAACGCCTACGTCGACGCTCGTATATTCAGGTGATACTGAACCCACCGAAAGCGTGCGTGACCTATGCCACGGCGACGTTGACGTGTTAATACACGAGTGCTCGTTCCCCGATTCCTACGCGTCGGTTTCGAACCACACGACGCCGGCGAAGTTGCGCGACCTCATTTTTGACCTGCAGATTGACCGGATCGTGCTCACCCATCTCTACCCGCACGCGAGCGGACAGGAGGATGCTATGGTCGACGTCATCAAGGAGCGGTTCCCTGGAAGGGTCGACGTGGCGTATGACCTGATGAAGATCAATCTTTAATTCGAGCTACGCTGTTTTTGTGCCTTGCGCCGCCTCTGAAACGTCTGCGATGGCTCCTGCAGCGAGAATAATCATGCCACGCTCGCTGACTGCGTGCCGAATTCGCGAGTTGCTGCCGATCGTCACGTCGTTAACTGCATCAATCTTATTGACTTGGGAGTTGCTGCCGATATTCGCGTACTCTCCGGCTTCTATGTGGCGTGCCTTGAACCCGCTTCCCGTCTTAATCCCGCCGGTAATCACCGAGCCCGTGACGCGACAGTCGTTACCGAAAAAAGCCTCAGAGCACTCTATCGAGCCGTTTATAACTACGTTGTTCTCAGTTTTTAAAATGCCAAACACGTTGATCGTCGCGTCTTTGTCGGCAGGGTAGAGCTGGGTATTCGCTTCGAGGTACAGATCCTCGTTAAGCTCTTTCAATTTCGCTTGTTGACCGCGTTCTATTCGCATTTTTTCACCTCGCATGAGCAAATCAATACTCGTCGAGTGAAAACGACGCGGTGATTTAAAAACATTGGCCTTTTCGTGCAACTAGTGACCGCAAAACACAAAATGGCCGGTTAACTGTCGCCACAGCTAACCGAGCCATACAGCAAAAAAGGAGTCGCGCTTTTGACTTCTGCTCACGACGCGAGCGAGCTAAAGTGCTCCATGAATTCAGCGCGTGAGCACGCGTGACATAAGTTAGCAAACCAAGTTTTAACAATAATTGGACTGCCGCATCGCTCACAGTATGCGGTACCCTCTGGTACGGTATTCATCTCTATCATTTATCGCTCACTTCACTTCACATAGAATGCACTGCATTTAAGGCTTACGTTCTGAATCTTTTGCGCCACGGTGTGCCGCCAAGAACTACAGGTCTGCAAAAAACCACTTCGCCGGAGATGAGTCCGTAAGACCCACAAGAAATAAGCGACAACTGTTAACACTTGTTTTTATTGTATCAATAATATATAATTGTTATCGAGCTGAAGCGTGCGAGGTTTTCGCATGACGGTGAGCTTGCTGCTCGAGAGATTCGTGCTGAAAGCCGTTGCTTAAAAGTTGAACGGTGTTTCATAATGGGCCAGCGCGGATAACAGGACCTCTCGCAACAGAGATGTTCCCGGGACTTAGTTTTCGATGTCTGCAGGACAGCGTCTGTTGAGTGCTAGCGCTTTCCTTGCGTGATGCTTTCACTTGGACGCTTTCGTATGAACTGCAAGTAAACCCAAACGATGACCACGAGTAGTGCTCCAGGCCAAAATGTGAATACCAAGAAGACAAAAGCGATGAATAAGATTATCGAGTTGATTAAACTCATGGTCAACACGGTAATTTGAAGGATTGTGTTTTAAGCGTTTCCTCTGCCTAATCTTGTCCATAATAAGCGATTGATTTCCGTGGACCTTGTCGAAAAAATAGAAACCAAATCACAAAGAGCACCAATGCTGCGAATATCAAAAACGGAAGCAAGCGGAGGAAGACAGTGAGTGCCAAGAGGACGATTATCAGGAGAAGTGCTACCACGATGAGATCCGATAAAAGGCCCATGACGGAATAAACACAGCCTCCGAGTAAATAACTATCTCCGTAGTGCGCTTTTCCTGTGCACTGCGTGCGATGTTGAAAAAAGGTTTAGAAGCTTGTCGTCGAGCGTGATGCCGGGATACAACAAATCCGCGCTGACTATAAGAAGCAAATACAACAGATTGTTCGGATAATTCTGCTTGCAAGATTCGAGCAGGATGCTTAATAGTTATAGAAAACGAAGGCATACGTAAACATTAAGGAGGTGAACCGAGGCTCGTGCAAGCCTTGGAACGTGATGAGATTAGCCGATGGCGTGGAGGTGCTGGAATTACCGGTGAGGAGTTTTATGGGACAGACCATCGTCCATCCGACACTCACCTGGGATGACGATACGGTGGTGCTGGTGGATGCGGGATTCCCCGGCCAGCTGCAACAGATCCGTGAGGCGATGGCTCGGGCAGGTGTCCCGTTCGACAGGCTCGACAAGGTGATCGTCACCCATCAGGACATCGACCATATCGGAAGCCTGCCGGATATTGTCCGGGAGTCTTCCCATAAAGTCGAAGTGCTGTCCCATGAAGAGGAACGGCCGTACATAGAGGGCCGAAAGCCGTTAATTAAGATGAATCAGGAGCGTCTGTCGAAGAGGTTGGTGTCTCTGCCTGAGGAACAACGGCAGCGGGCGGAAGCGCTGTTTGCGAACCCACCTAAAGCGAGCGTCAGCACGGTGGTCGCGGATGAGGAGGTCTTGCCATACTGTGGAGGAATGACGGCGATCTTCACCCCTGGGCACACCCCCGGTCATATCTGCCTGTACCTCAATCAGAGCAAGATCCTCGTTAGCGGCGATGCCTTAGTCGCCGCAGACGGCGAGTTGCGGGGGCCGAACCCGCAGTCAGCATACGATATGGACACCGCCTTGAAATCGTTGAAAAAACTTACGCCGTACGACATCGAAACGGTGATCTGCTATCACGGAGGCGTCTACAGGGAC
>JACTTZ010000013.1 GCA_015660915.1 Methanomicrobia archaeon
AAGGCAAAGCGACCAGTTTCGTCTGTTTCATACACGACGACAGGCAGCGTGTCGGTGAGCTCACGGATGCGTTGTTCACTCTCGCGCAGTTTCTGTTCAGCACGTTTCCGCTCGGTAATATCGACGGTGATACCGCGTAAGCCATCAACAGCACCGTCACGCATAATCGCCGTTGAGCGGATGGATGCTGGGAATGTACTCCCGTCCTTCCGCAGTACGGTATACTCAACCCACTCCCAGGCAATTCCGTCCAATCTTTTTCGAAAGTTTTCACGTGCACGCACGTGGTCAGCGGGAATGATGACATCTTCTAACGTCAGCGGATTTTTGAGATCGTCTTCCGTATAACCAAGGCTTGTCATCCCTGTATGGTTTAGGAAGGTGAAGGTGCCGCCGACGTCTGTTTCAAACACGATATCCGGAAGTGAGTCTGTGAGCTCACGGATGCGTCTCTCGCTCTCTTCCAGTTTCTGCTCGGCACGCTTCTGCTCAGTAACGTTCAAGGCGATCCCGCGCATCCCTACCGGAACGCCCTCTCGAACGATCAGTGAAGCACGCACAGAGACCGGGAACGTACTCCCATCGCGCCGCAACCCCGGAAGTCCTATCCATTCGGACGGCTCATCAATTACCGCGTGAGCGATGGTTTCGCGTATTTCTTCGTGTTTGTCGGGGGGGATGAAGTCATACAGCGTCATTCCCCCTTCGACTTGTTCTGTTGTGTAGCCGAACTCATTCAGCCCCGCACGGTTGATAAACGTGATAGTTCCCGCCATATCCGTTTCAAATATCACCTCAGACAGCGACTCAGTGAGCTCACGGATGCGTCTTTCGCTCTCGCGCGCCTTTGCTTCCATTTTATGCTTATAAATCGCCATTTCAATCGCAGCTCTCAGCTCAAGCTCATCAAACGGCTTAACAAGGAACCCGTAAGATGCCGTCGCTGCTGCCCGCTTAACAGTACCCGCGTCAGTATGCGCGGAGAGAAAGATGACCGGTATATCAAAACGTTCTGTAATCTGCTGCGCCGCATCGATGCCGTCCATCTCCCCTTTAAGGACAATGTCCATTAACACCACATCGGGGCGCAATTCACCTGCCTGTGCTATCGCGTCTTCTCCCGTCGCCGCGATGCCGACGACGTCGTAGCCAGTGCCACGCAGCCGGGACTGGATATCCGTGGCGATAATAAACTCATCTTCTGCGAGAATTAGACGAACCATCGGATTATTCCCCATACAAAGTACGTTGCACGTACATAAAGCATCGTTTTTCGCATCGTCACGCTATTTCTGGGGCGTTGCGCTCAGCACGGCAACCCCTCACAAGCACTGCATTTCATCTGCTCTTTAGAAAATTGACTTTCTGTCGCTTCTGCAAAAAACGACGGACTGGTTAAAGAAAGCTGCTCAAATCTTTTTAGAAGCAGACTGAAGGTAACATATCGAGAGCGACGAGGGATAACCTGCGCGCCTTTGTCAGTTTCGATTAATGGGCGCGTGGCGATTAGTTTGCCGTGCTCAGCGGTGGCATGCTTACCGGTTACGCCGCCGGGATGGTTTGAGGGCTGAAAAGGATCCTCTATTCTTCTTTCTTTTTACCGCCGCCGAACAGTCGGGCCCAGATCCAACCTTAGCTATAGGCAATCGCAGAGGTACAGGCTCAAGCTGCTTCTTTAGGTTTTTTACCGAGCGTGGGCTCTGAAATGTCTCTCTTTCGCGGTACGAGTAGCTCCTGTGCGACGTCCATCGTCTGCTGTACGAAGACCGATCCGCCGGTGCGTACTCTTGTTCGTCGCTACGTTCGTCCGCGATCAGCGCCTGACCTTGCGCTTGAGCTGCACGGAAAAGCCCTGCGAGACCGGACACGTACCGGATTTCAAGGTGCCCGAGACCGTGGAGGGTGTGCTCAGCGTCGGCCGTGGCGGGCGAAGACGCCCGCTTCCTGAGCACGTCTACGATGTGCAGTTCTGGAAGGATTCCACGCCGTTTTTGACGCACTAGTCAACGTGAAATGAAATGACAAAAGCCGTTCCGTTCTCTCTGCTCAAGTCGATGGTGCCTCCGAGCTGACCGACTCGCTACCGGACACGGTATTTGAAACGGACCCCAGCGGCAAACCGCAAAGCCTCCTCAAGTTTAGAGCATCGATGATATCTTGTGAGGGCACTCTTTACGAAGAGGTAGCGCCCTTCGTGAGCGCACACGCAGCCCAACGCGATGACGACGCCCGTTACACCCTAGGTCTACTCTCATGGTCTGGAAACATTTGTGAAGGCAAAGAACGCGCGCGGATTACAGAGGATGACTTCGGCAGGCGCAACGATCGGCGATAAGATGCTCGTATGATCTCACGGACATGAGCTCCCCGATATAGGTGGCACTCCACTGTTGGCGCAGTTGCAGGAAATCGAGCCCAAGATGATAACGATCACGGTCACACGCTATGCCAGTCTGCACTGCGCGCTGGGATCTCTGGTCTTGCAGGCGAATGTCGACGTCTTGAGACGGGTCGATCCGGCTGAGCTATTGAAGGTCGGAAGTACAACACCAAATGAACGACAACGTTCACGGTAACCGTCACAGCGACGGAGGACTTTGGAGGGCCGCTACCGCTGGAAGGCGTCACAGATATGGCGTCTTTTATCGTGTCACAGGCGGAGATGGTGTAGTGTATAAGGTTAGCATGTTGCAATGTTCCAATTTGTCTACAACGCAAGCTTCTTGCAGGTTTTGATCAAAATCGCGCACGGTGAACGTTGAGCGCATTCGCGGCGAGAAAGGCAGCTCACGCCCACAGCGGGCCTACTTCTCTCGATTTGGCGCGCAAGACGGGGATTGCCGCAGAACGCGCAAGGGTGAATCGGCGGGGCAGAAACAAATGGCAACCCGGGAGGTGAATGTCGCTTCGTAAGGGCTGGCCAACAGCACGTTTGCGTGCGTCCTGGGTGCAAAATGACAAATGCTAAGTCAGATTATAGCGCGGGGTATAGGTAGTTATTCCGCAGGACGGAAACTGAAATGGACAAAAACGCGGACGTATACAAAAGTCTCCGCCTTGCTATTTGCTCTGAGCAACGGCGAGCCCTCCTCTTCTCCTTGATGGAACGGGAGAAACCGCTTGCCGATCTCAAGAAAGAGCTCAAAACGTCCTCTCCCGCGCTCGTCCACGCGTTGCGAGAGCTGGAGGGATACCATTTCGTTGGCCAAGATCGAACGAGAAAGTACGGACTGACCCCGATCGGCAGGAGCGCCGCGCGAAAAGTCATCGATTATTGCCGTATGATGGAGGTCTTGAAAAAGTACGACGCGTTCTGGTCCGAACACGACTTGCGCGGCATTCCGGATCAGGTCTTTGATCGGATCGGATCGCTGCGCGATGCAACACTCATCACCGGCACCCCGCTCGATATCTTTAAGGCCATGCGTCGTTTTGTCGAGCTGCTCCAAGACAGCGCCACCGTAAGATTCGTGTCGTCGATCTATATTCCGAACATCGACGCCATCGTGCTCGAGAAGTTTGCTTCCGAAGAGACGTCGATTGAACTCGTGCTCACCGATGCGGTCTTGCAGCACCTCATTGACGAGGCAGGGCAGCCGCGCTTGAAGGGGGTAGGTGGCAAGCGTCTGACGCTTCGCGTGCTGCACGACGACCCCAAACTCGTTACGGTCGTTACCGATCGTTTTATGGCGCTCGCCCTCTATCGTACAGATGACACATTTGACTATTCCTCGACGTTAACGAGCGAAAATCCAGAGGCGATTGCCTGGAGCCAACAACTGATTGATCATTATGTTTCGGTATCAGCAGAAGTCACTCTTTAAAAAGCCCACCTATAGCAGCCCGCCGGGGCGTGAAGGACAGATCGAGGGGGGACTGAGTCGTCAGACCGCAGTTATGGAAGACCGGGTGACCGAGCGGGACTGGAAGGTGAATGAGAGCGAGGAGCAATACAGCCCGCTTATGAACTGCCCACACCCGAGTGCATCGCTGCTCGATGACCGGGCGAGCAAAATCGTCGAGTCGCTGCACGAAGAGCGAGGGGTCGAGTTGGGCTTGACCCTCTGTATGCGAATCGCAGAAGCACACGATGGACGAATCGACGTGGCCAACACCGCCGGGAGTGGCGCTCGGCTCACCGTGCGGCTGCCCCTAATCGATGCGCCACCAATCAAAGAGGGGGGAGATATCCGTGGCACACGCGACCATCCTAGTGGTCGACGATGACCAAATTATACTGCAAAGTTTCGCGCGTATCCTAAAAAAACGCGGCTACGACGTCGAAACGGCAGCAACCGGTCACGAGGCGATCGAAAGATGTAAGAAAGGCTCGTATGATCTGGCGCTCCTTGATATCAAGCTTCCTGACATGGATGGCACGCAGCTGCTAAAAGAGCTAAACGCTGTCAGTGACACGATGATCAAGATCATGGTCACGGGCTACGCCACTCTGGACAGCGCCTTGCAGTCCCTGTTGCTCGAGGCAAGCGCGTACGTCATTAAACCAGTTGACTCCGACGAGTTGCTGAAGGTCGTTGCAGAAGCGCTCAGCGAACGGCAGACCAGGTAGCTCAAGCGACTACTAACCTTGAAAGGTCAACCGGCTCGTTCAAGCTGGCAATGAAGCCCCGGCTGGCAAACTCAAAATCCTGGGTATCATCCCAGCTCAGTTCGTTGAGCAGGGCTTTATTGGCTGCTTCGGTAAATCTTGTTGCGTCTTTCCAGTTTGGCATGATAAACTCCTCTTGGTTGTCTAAAAATACAAAGTCAGATCCAGGATTGTCGCCAGTTATTGCACCCTGCTGGTCTGACCTTCTACTAGCTTCAAGTTGTTACACAGTTCGACGTCGCTCGGCTTGATGTTGAGCAACTCGTTGACTCGAGCACCGGTGCGCCAGAGCCGTTATTTTTTCGCGCGCGGCCCGTTCTGCGGCTATTCAGGAAGGGACGTCGCGCCATAAAAGCCCCCACTGGAACCGACGAGTGGAAACGCTTAAAGTGCTGCCATACGTAGCCTCCTCGTTTTGTTTGGCAATAAAGGCGTCCCGGCCTCGTTCTGCCACTGGCTCATAGATCATGCTCTTCAGCCTCGAGCATTTCCATCAAAGGCTTCTTCAGAATGAGCACGCGCCTTCCGACTCGCACAGCCGGCAAGTCCCCGGAGCGGACCATCCGATATGCAGTCGCCCGGCTTATGCCTATGAGGTGTGCGGCGTGCTCGACCGATAACGTCAATGCCTTGTCTTTGTCGTGCTTGTCACGTTCTTGTGTCATGTTCATTCCTTCACAGACGAAAAGGCGCTGAGCTAAATATATATGTCGTCCCTCTGTTGCGCTCAAAGAGCCCTGCGTCTTGACAGTGGTGCGTGGTGAGGTGAGCCACTGCATCCGCTGTCGTGCGAGATTCACGCGCGCTACTGCCAGTAACCTGCTGCTACCGTGGTTCTGCCGCGCCTTTGAGACCGACAAGCATCCTGGCTAGCAATAAACGCGACGCTTTTCAAGCTCGTTTGCTCAGACAACGTCGCCGGTTCAGACCGGAAAAACTAATTAGAACACGCGCAGTAATGGCGTGGGGATCCCATGATCAAAAAAACTGCAATAATACTGATCGGTGTCGTCACGATTGTTTCAGTGCTGGCTGCGGGCTGCACCTTCAATGTAGGGACCACGACACCTTCTCCTTCTCCGACAAACACGTATGACAGCGCGAAAGGCTTCACGATTAAGTACCCCTCAGACTGGGTGAAGGATGAGCCAGCGAGTGGTCCTCTTGCAGTCCTTTTCGCCTTGCCAACAAACAACGCTACAGAAAACCTAAACGTGCAAGTTCAAAACTTGTCTGCGGCAGACACACTCGGGAGCGTAACAGATGCGGTGACTTCGGGCGCACAGAACTACTCCGACTTCAAGCAAATTGATGTAACAAACACAACGCTTGCGGGCAATCCAGCTTACAAAATCGTCTATACCGCTACGGTTAACGGGGATCAGCTGAAACTGCTCCAGACTTGGACGGTGAAAAACGGTAAAGCCTATATAATAACATACAAAGCTGCCCCCAGCAACTACGATACCTACGCAAGCACGGCGCAGCAGATGATCGACTCGTTCCAGATTAAGTAGCTCAGTCTGATTGCTATCAAAACCTACTCACGAAGCAGTAGCTTGATTTGAACTCAATATCCAGCTTGGATTAGGCGATTGCAGAACAGAAGTACATTTGTTGGATAAATCACAAAACGCGCAGTCATAGGGTGGTCGATTCGATGAGCAAAAAAACTGTAGTTCTGCTGATCGGCATCATCATAAGTGTTTCAGTGCTCGCTGCGGGCTGCACCTTCAATCTGGGGAACCCAACCGCCCCTGCTTCTCCGACAAACACGTATGACAGCGCGAAAGGGTTCAGTATTAAGTACCCGCCAGACTGGACAAAGGACGAGCCAAAAAATGGAGCGATTTCGGTGCTTTTTGGGATGCCAACGAACAACGACACCGAGAATTTAAACGTGCAAGTGTGGAATCTCTCCGCAAACGAGACGCTTCAAAGTAGAACAGCTGTCTTACTTCCCGCTGTGCAAGGCTTTTCAGACTTTACGCAGATTGAGGCTGTAAATACGAATCTTGCGGGCAATCCGGCGTACAAGGTCGTGTATACGGCAAACATTGGCGGAGACCTCCTCAAGCTGACACAAATTTGGACGGTCAAAAACGGAAAGGAGTATATTATAACGTACAAGGCAGCTCCCAACAACTACGACACGTACGCAAGCACGGCGCAGCAGATGATCGACTCGTTTAATATCAAGTAGCGCAACAAGCGGGTGCTTCGACCTACGGCTGACACGTGCAACAGCCTCGAGAGATCGCGCGATGCTATGCGTAAGAGCGAATCCCACGATGAAAAGGCATTGGGAATCCCCGAAGGACGTAGATGAAAGACGGAGACGAGTGAATTGGCGAATCAATCAACAGATAGAACAGGTTGGATCGTGAGCTCAGCGGTGAGCCTGCTTGGGTTCTGGTCGGCGGTCTTGACGGCAGTCTTCGCCGCCGCGTTTTTGGGGGGTCGGCATCGCGACGCCCGTGCGAAACATCCCCTATCCCTATGTTGCCTCATTCATTCCCGTCGATTACCTATGGATGTATCCTGCATTTCTGGTGGCACCGACGTTCGTCGTCCTCGTGGCGTGCATCCGCTACTATGCAGCCGATGACAAGAAGCTATTCAGTCAGATAGGGTTGTCGTTCGCCGTGGTCTATGCGGCTGTGATCATGATCGACTACTTCATTCAGTGGATCGTTATAGAACCGAGTATCTTGAGCGGGGAGACGGCGGGTCTCGCGCTTTTCACGCAGTATAATCCCCACGGGATCCTCGTCGCTCTTGAGAGTCTCGGCTACCTCGCGATGAACGGAGCTCTCCTCTATGTTGCCGCTGTGTTTGCTCGGGGGAAGACTCGAGCGCGCGCTACGATGGCTGTTCGTGGCAAGTTTTTTCGTGGCGGTCGGATCGTTTGTCGGCCTCTCTCTGCTGGGATATGGCATTGTCACGTTTGAAGTGACTATTATCGCGATAAACTGCATAGTGCTGATCGTTTCAGGTGCGTTGCTGAGCGTCGTGTTCAAGCGAGCGGGACAACAACGCGGTCGCAATCAGCGCGCTGCTGTGTAACGGCGACAGCGCCAGGTCAAACCGAAAAAAGCTAATACCAGCCCTTATAATTGTATGGCGATAAATTATATGGGCAAGAAATCCGTCGTTTTGTTAATAGGTGTCGTGCTGCTCGCTTCAGTGTTAATGGCGGGCTGTACGTTCAACGTAGGAACGTCGTCATCTAGCCCTTCAGCAACCCCTTCTGTGACAGCAACCCCTTCTGTGACCGTTGAACGCGTCACCCCCACAGCGCTTCCGTCATCCGCTGACCTGAGCACTTTTTGGGACAGCTGGATGAAAGACCAAGGCTTTATCGTGCTCGGGCCATTCGAAAAGCAGGTGGCAGACGATGGCAATGACGCATACAACGGCACGGTCTCCAGTTCCAATGGCCAGCATATCTACACCGCCTACATCGAAATGACCGGCACTGCCAAAGCGACGGCAACGATGTACGAAGATTGGATCTCAACTGCGAAGGATCTGGGTTATGTCACGCAGCGAGAGAATGACACGTCTTGGGCGGGCTACGATTCACGCGCTGATTGGATCATGTATGTCAGGGAGGACACCGCCAACGGGTGGGTGATGCAGCTGTGGGAGATTTAGTGTGAGCCACTTTTCTCTGTCTCTTTGTGAATTCGAATCCTCAGAGTACGAGCCACTCTTGGGCGCCTGTTCGATACGTATCGAGTGTAGTTTGATCCTTTTGACCTCCTCGATCTGAGCTGTTTCTCTCGCAGGTTTGCTCGGTAGAAGCGCGAGCGGCTTCTCTCAACATAACGCAGGAGGCGCTTGAGGGCAACGAACGTGCAGGTAACTCAGCCGTTCACTGTGCAGTTCCACCGAGCAAGAAACCAAGACAGAGGACAAAAAAGCTCGACCGCCTCACTGTCCTTGACTGAAAAGAAGTACCGCTTCAAACGCCCCTCTTTGTACACCTCAATTCCGTTGTTGTAGTAGTCGTGGCTCAGCACCTTGTTGAGAGGTATGCTTGCCGGCTTGTGTCTCGGCGTCGGCTGCAGCTGGATAAGCTGGTTCGTGACGACGAGCTGTTCACGCCTTCTGCGCTAAGGGCTCTCGCCAATATAGGTTTGGTCTTGCCCTCACCTCGTTTAAGCGACTGCTTGCTTCGCCCTATCTGTATGCTGTCGAATAGTGAGCAGCCACAGAATCAAGGCGATTATACCCAAGGGCAGAAATAGAATTAGCAAAACCAATGCTATGATCCAGCCCGTTAAATACAACGTCAGCGTTTTTCCGAGTTCAGTTATGAGTGTGCATCCTCAGTTTTACTCTCCAAATATCGTTATAACGTAGTTGCTGTCAGTAACGAATACCAACGCACTAGCATCGTTTTTCGTTCCGTCCCAATTCGTTGAACTTGAGTAATCGCCCGTAAATCCGATGTTTTTCAGACTTGAGATACTAAAGTTCATCACCTGTATTGCATGCGTTTGGCTGTCGGCTTGCACGATATTGATGTCGTACTGCGTTCCGTTCTTTATCATTTCGCCCGAATACCACGGATAGCCGTCATAAGTCTTGCCGGTGTCCGTAAAATTCGACATGATCACGTAACCTAGTTCGGTATACTGCGACTGTAAAAACGCGGCTTCGGTTGACAACGAACTAGGCGATGCCGTAGGCGTCCCTTGAGACAGCTGTTCTTGGTTAACAACTGAGATGTAATTGTCGAATTGGAAAATATCATTATATATTTTATCGCCAGAACTGGTGCTCCCACTTTCTGTCCCATAGTCCAGGTAAACAGTCGGATAGCGCCCTGCTGCTATCACCCACGGGTTATTCGAAGAGGTCGTTGATGACACGAGGGAGTAGCCGCCGTTGTTGGCGTTCAGATATGCCGTTGCCTCTTCGGTGGTGTTAAGCTTCACGTCTGTTTCTCTATAACTCCACTGAATCCCATTATCAATCGTCGAAGCGACTATAGTAACACTGTTGGGCGAGTTCCAAGTCACGTCCCACCCGGTGACGTTGCCTACCATTTGTCCTAATGCTTCTTTTATGGCAGGCACCTGTGCCTCGAGGACAGCGTCGTGCTGCTGGGTAGACGTCGGAGAGGCCGATGCACCTCCTAGTGTCGAGGTTGAGGTATTAAGGGTGCATCCAGCGCCGAGCACTGAAAAAACCATAATAAAGGCGACGACAGCGCCCACATACATCTTTTTCATTTTCTTCCCCCCTTTACTATTCGCTGTGCACGCAGTGCAAAAAACACAAGTTAACGGAACGCCACGTGCCTTAATTGTTTCCATTAAGCCGCCGTACTCAGTCAGACAGCAGGAACCTAGTAGAGGCGACGCTGCTCGATCCTTGTGCGTATGTTATTTTACCCCGTAGAGAATTCCAATCGCACCGAGCATAAAGGGAAGCCTTAGCGCCTTCGGAACAGAGCCTGAATGAGCGGTATCGAGAAACTCAACGCTTTCGATACCCCAACCCCTGATTACTTCGAGCAAATCTTCGACATCGCCGTACAGTCGGTTCACCAAGAACAGATCTTGAAAGGCGAACGCGCCGCCCTTCCGAACGACCCGCAATGCCTCTTCGATCAGGTCTCGCTTCTCCTTTGTATCGCTCACTTCATGAAAGACCAGATTGCTTACCGCAGCATCGAAGGATCCCGCTTCAAAAGGTAAGGCCGAAGCGCTTGCTTTTTGGAAGTTCACGCGGTCAGCCACCCCCTCAATCGTTGCGTTGCGCTCACAAACGGCTCGTGAATACTCCCACTTTCCACCCCAGTAATCGATGCCCGTTACGCGCGCGGTGGGGAAGCGTTTGGCCACGCAAATGGTGAGGGCGGCATTTCCACACCCGATGTCGAGGGCGTAGCCTTCTCCGTCCCATTCGATACGGTGCAACACAAGTTCGCGGATTTTCGCCTGCAGGTCTCCACCTCGTGGGGAGAACCGATATCGCGCATACATGAAGTACCCAAACGCTACGAGGGACGCGATTGCACCGACGATAACAAGAGGAAATACGAATGAGAAGCCCAGTAGAAGAATCGCGAGCGCGCCCAAAGCGTAGAGTATTCTCACCGACACCCAATTGCCGTAGTCTGGTTGGTCCGTTTTTAATTCACCCACCTTTGCGCCCCTCGTTTCAAGTATGTCCAAGGCTTGCTATAATCGCTCCTCGTCCAACCGGTCCCTTAGCGATATCGTATCGCAGGCGCAGCAAGCATTACAGGCTCGATCACGCGCGCCTGCGCCCGTAGCAAAAAAGAATATGCTGCCGGTGCTTAAAAAAATGCTGATAGCCGCTTGTAGTGGCTCGTTTCCGGTAATCTCGAATGAGTCACGAAAGAACGTTGCAGCTTAATTCTGGTACGCTCAGCCGCTCCTTCACGTCCTAAAGTGCAAATCTCGCCAATAGAGCATTTGTCGCAGAAAAGAACAGGCTGCGCAAAAGGGTTTAGAGAACGTACGGAATGAGCCGTTTTGTTCTCTTCGCGTATGCGACATACTCGTCGCCCAGCTTCGACGTTAAAACACCCTCCTCAACGTGAATCCGATAGCCGAAAGCCACGCCGAAAAAAGCTATGAGCACGAGCACAGCCCCCCACGACTGTAGCACGAGCCCTAGTCCGACGATGGTGAGGAGCGATCCGGTATACGCGGGATGGCGCACCAGTCGATACGGTCCCCGGTCCACCACCGCCTGGCCATCCTGAACGCCGACGGTCCGCGAGAAATAACGTCCTAGCACAGCAATTGACCACTGTCGGAGCAGAATACCCGCGATCATCAGGCCGATCCCGAGGTAGAAAGCCCAGCTCGGCAACACCGCAATACCAGACGAAGCAAAGAGGAAAGAAATCGTGAGGGATAGAAACGTGCTCAGTGCTATCAGCGGGCGCGAGCTCTTGTCTTCGTATCTAATTGGGGCGCCGCGGCGACGCGAGCGCGGGATGATACCCCCAATAACGAGTTCGCTGAACAACCACAGCGCGTACACGACAAAGAATATTGATGCTGCAGTCGTCGTCGGGAATAGTTCCGCTACATAGACCATTGTGTCTCTGCTGGGCTGTCTAGCTCTTCTTCAATATGCCATTATCGCCTATGTCGAGTTGCTTGTCGACTCCCCATCAAACGTCAACCCGTTAGTGAAATCCTTAAGCTACCCCTCGCGAAGTCCGTTACGGGCCTCTTTTTCGGGTCCTCGAAACAAAGCGCGAAACCTATACGCAACCGGTCTTCAGGGACGATTTCGGAAAAACAAGATCCACACCACAAGGAGCACCAGCACGACAAGTAGCAACAAGGGAAGCACGCGGATGACTATAATGATCGCTAGGAGCACGATAATGAGGAGCAGCACTATTACGAGAAGATCTGATAATATGCCCATTACGTGATTGAAACCGCCGCCAAGAAAGATAACTGTTTCTTATCTTCTAAACCGCCATGTCACGTGGCGCCACCACTTCATCTTTGCTGTTCGCGCGACCGACAATTCAATCCGTGTGCTCTCGCGCAGGGATTTCAGAGCGGGCAAATTTGAAAGGGTTACGATTTGGACTTAACCAAATCTGCGAACGAGTGGAAGAAAAACCCATTCCCGTTTTGGAGCAACGTACCTGCGCTTAGGCCGCCGGGCTTCTACCGCTCTTACCACTTGTTTTGCTATGCTCTGGGTGCTTTGTAACTCGTGCTTTATGACTTTCTCCTCTTCTTGACGTACGTAGGCCATATAATCTTTGTAAAGACCATTTGCGTTCATCCACTCGTATTTCTGCCACATGAATTTCTCATTGAAGCCCGTGCTATACCTCCCGGGGTTGATGACAATGACGTTGATGCCAAATGGCTTGAGTTCAGTTCGCAAGGAGAACGCAACGCTTTCGAGCGCAAATTTTGTCATCGCATAGGGCGCGTAAAATGGCGTGGGAATGAGTCCTGCCATTGAACCCATAAACACAATGCGTCCTCCACCCTTTGCAATCATCTGAGGCAAGACTTTCTGTGTTAATCGCAGCGTTGAAAACACGTTTGTCTCAAACACGGCGTTAACTCTTTCAGGGGCTATCTCTGCTAAAGGCCCTGAGTTGCCGATAGCCGCGTTATTGACTAAGACATCGATATCCCACGCGTCGACCTTGTCGATGTCTTTGGCTTCGGTCACGTCGAGCTTGTCCACTACGAAGTTCTCGCCAAACGATTTCAAAACAGATCGCAACTCATCAACTGAGGTCTCCCTGTGAACGGTTGCATAGACTCTATGTCCTCTCTTCAGTAGCCTGCACGCTACATCGAGCCCTATGCCCCCTCTGCAGCCTGTTATGAGAATACTTGCCATAATCCCGATCGCCTCTGTTTGCTCCTATCTCAGCGGCCTGTTATAAGGATTTATAACTGAGGGCGAAAGGTGTCGAGCAGGGGGATAGTCTATATCACTGCCCGGCGTGGCATTGCTCAAACTTGGAGCTTCAATGCGCTCGGGCGGCCGATCGTCGACGAGCATGGACACTGGCAACGTCCCTCTCTTAGCTTCGTTGTGTTGAGATTTTGATAGCAAAACTAGGGTTCATAGTGACCAGCGTCGCGGCGCAATGTCCGTAATCTTCGGTTATCTTACGCCACCTCCAGCATTTTCGACAAGCAAAGCCCGCATATCTCGCTCGCCGCCGCATCAAGCACGAACAGGTAGGGACGCTCCTTGCCGTCCTGCCACACTTCAAGCCCGTTCTCATAGACGTGAAAGCTGGCGATCTTCGCTAGCGGCACGCTCAACGGCTTGTGACCGGCAAACGGGTTTAAAAATAGGCGTTGATTACTTACGATCAAGTCCCCGCGCGACGTTTCGAGCAACTCATCATGTTTGACGATGTGCCCGCGCGATTGGCCAACGCGATAGCGCACGGGAAAACCACCCACCTTTATCGGGAGAGGGATCGAGACGCCGTGACTCCCTCCCGAATAGCCGAGGTTAACCGTTTTGATCTCCTTGAGCACCGTTGCTGTCTGACAGTGCGCAGTCTCGCCTTTTTTCATAATCGCGTCAGTAACCGTGATAACCGGGAGTTCTGCGCCGGTATACGGAGCTATGGCCGCGCTATGCGCTTTCAACGCTTGATCGTGCGCTAATCGTTGTCGACAACCGTTGCAGAGGCCGTCGGCTGCATGTTCTAAAAAGCCAAGTTTATGCCCGCACTCTTTGCAGTATGTCATTTTGCCTCTTTGTTCTTCTCGAGAGCTCTCGAGCCTCGTGTTCTGATCTCATTTCTGTTTCCATTCGGCTTAACATGTTTGCGGCATCGTCGCCCTCAATCCGCGTCACCAGTTTCAACGATTTTCGTCTCGCAGGCACATTTTTATGTGGAAAGAGCTTGTAAACGTTGTCTGAGTGGGTCTAATGGCGCAAATGAAGCTTAGATTATCAGCACACGTGAACAGCGATAACCCGCCAGCCATCAAACCGGTTCTTGAACAGATTGTCGCTGACAAGGGAACTATAAGACAAACAGATCAAGGATTCGACGTTGAGGCAGAGCTTGAAGGAGAAAGTGCGCGGGCACTCAACCGTTTGATCCTGTCCGAGTTGCGAAGGGCTGAGAAGCGAACAAGGATGCGCGCGGAATGGACATCGGGCGATACTGTTGAGAAGTTCTTCGACTACGCACTTAAAGGGACTCGAAAAGCATAAGACAGTGCGAAGGGCAAAACGGTCTTTTTTTGAGTGGTTTCTTGATTGAGAAATATTGGCTGCAGAGCGTGCAGAAAAAGAGCGGCACTCTGGCATTTCGCAATAAGAATTGGATACTCGAACTCGTCACGCCATCCAAAATCCACATACGATCTGAAGCATCTGTGCCCTGCCCGCTTCGCGCCCGCCAGAAGGCTAATGCGTGAGTTGAGTCGTGAGACGCTGACATCATGAAACACAAGTAGGATGCGCGCCCCTGTACGTCACGGGAGCACGCGATGCGGTTTTCTAACATCGATGTCGTGATCTTCGATGCGATGGGTGTCACCTTCGTTGAAGGCGACGACGTTAGCAATCTGCTTATTCCTTATGTCGCGAGTCAGTGCGGCTGCACGAGCCGGGAGGCGATTCGAAAGCTGTACCTGCCCGCGAGTTTAGGCCAGATGTCGTCTCGGGAGTTCTGGGTGCGGGTTGGGTGTGCGTACCCCGCCTCCGAACGTGAGTACCTCGACACGCAACTGAAGCTCGATCCTGACTTCGTCGCTGTCGCTGAACAACTGAAGAAGCGCTATGAGCTTGCTATGCTGTCGAACGACATAAGCGAGTGGTCCGCCTATCTGAGAAGGCGCTTCGCCCTCGACCGACTCTTCACGTCAGTCGTTATCAGCGGTGATCACGGCTTCAGAAAGCCTGACCGTCGCCTGTATCAAGTCCTTCTGCGGTCACTTGGTGCTGCGCCACAACGGTGCGTTTTCGTGGACGACCAGCCGCGAAACCTGGAGACCGCGGCGCAATTGGGGATGCACACGGTGTGTCGTATCCGAGACGATCGCGGTCCACCTACCTACGAGCGTGCCGTAGAAGCGCTTAGCGACCTGCTCACACTCCTATGAAGCGCGCCACAATGCGGGCAAAGCAAAGAATCGGGTCGAATAGGAACGGTTATGCTACGGCTCGTTTTATGCCCAACAAGAATTCCTCGCGGGTGGATCTAATTGAGCAGTGAACCGAATCGTTTGCAGGTATTTTTTACGGTGCTGTTGGGAGACAGGATGTCACGCCCTTACAAGCGCTACGTAGACAGCTTCGGTCTAGCAGGCAATGAGATGGTGCTGGATTACGGATCTGGCTGGGGTCGGATATCACGGCACATAGCCGAACGCCTTTCGCAAGGCAACGGCCACTTGACGTGTGTCGATGTCTCTAAAGTATGGATGGAGACCATACAAAAAAGGCTGAAAAAGTACCCCAATGTGGGCTATAAGCTCGGTGACATTGCTGCACTTGACATAGCTGACGGCGCCTATGACATTGTGGTAGTGCACTTCGTGTTGCACCACGTACCGAAGGACGAGCAGCAAGAGAAATTGGCTATATTGGCGCGAAAGTTAAAGCCGCACGGCAGACTGTTCATTCGCGAGTTCACTCGAGCGGATCACGGCACACCGCCAGCTGAGATCCGCGCCCTGATGTCTACGGCAGGGCTCCATGAGCGCGAGAGCCGGATGACCAGATCGTTGATAATGGGCGAAGTCTTTGATGGAGTGTTCGACAAGGCCCCCGCGTAACGTAACCTCCCGTGCTCAGCGGCTTAGCGTCGTTTCCAAGATCTTTTTTCGACGAATTATGAATGTCAATTGTTGCCGTTCATGAGCCGCTGAATTCACAACACCACATTTAAGCCCTGTTATGCCGCCTAGTAAACGACACTGTATAGGAGGTGAAAAATGGCACAGGAACCGCTAACACCATCGCAGCGACCGGCAAAAAAACGACCGACACAACAATTCCCTCTTTGGATCATGTACGCCTCTATCGCCGTGGTTTTCGGATGGCTTCTCTTCTTAGCATTCTGGTTGTTCTATTATACGAGTGATTTTAGCATTATCCAAAACATCGCTATTCTCTTGTTCTCTCTGGTGGTCGCCTTGATCATAGAGACGCTGTTGTGGGTTCCGTGGAGCCTGAAAGCCCGATAAACGGCCAAGCTACCGATGAGGGGGGCGATCAAAGACACAATGAAGACAGCCGTAGCGCTCGGCGTCCTTGCGATACTCCTCGTTTCCATAGCAGGATGCACAAGCACAACAAACCAGCTCACGAGCGGCCAAGCGTTACAGGTGAGAGACTACGCTGACGCCTTTCACAAGCGCATCGAGGCGCACTTAGGGCCAAAAGAAACGATAACCACGTGGAACGATACGAGTAACGGCACAAACGCGATGCGGCTTCAATGGACCGTCGACTACAGCACGCAAAATACGAGCAACCTCTTTGGTCAAAACGGCACGACGACGAGTTACAGCGTCAACATACAGCAGTTTTCGAGTAAAGAGGAGGCGACAACGTTCTATAACGACGTAAGGGTTGGGTATACGACGGTGAGCAACGCTAGCACGCCTATTAAGCCCGAGGATAATATCTACAAGCAAGTGACAGGACGTGATCCAAGCGTGACAAACGCTGCGTGGAAACTCGACAGCGTTACGCCCGTCACCGCGCAATTCAGCTTTATAGTTCAGCAAGATGAATTTGTGACGTGGGGCTCCGCGTCGGTTTTGACAAAGTGAGGTCAGCGAACGCGCTTTTGAATCTGCGAACGCAATCGGCAAACTCTGCAAGTGGCAGCAGCTATAAGCTGCTATAAGTCCACATATACATGATGAAGAAAGACAAAGCAACGCTGGCGTATCTCGAGAAGTTGGTTGGTCCGCAGGGGCTTGAAATGGTCAAGCGACTTTCAACAAATGAGTTAACGGACCAGCAGATCGCCGCAGAAACTGATTCTGAATTGAACATTGTGAGGCGGACGCTATCCACGTTGTACGAGCATCGCCTCGCTTTCTACACGTTAGAGCGCGACAAAGAAACGGGATGGATGCTGTATCGATGGCGCGTAGAATTTGAGGATATTGAGCGTCACCTCGCTGATGATGCTCAAAAGCTCGTCTATAAGCTCGAGAAGTGGCTCGATGGAGAGCAGAACACCGTCTACTACACGTGTGACAACCACTGCAGCCGCTACACGTTTGACATGGCAAGTGGCTCCGCGTGTGGATACGAATTTGTGTGCCCCGTTTGCAAGCAAAGCCTCCACCACGACGATACGTCCAAGCTGACCGATACTATGCAAGGAATAATCAACGAATTGAGGACCGACGCGCAAGCCATCTTCTATCCAGAGAACGTATCGATTTTCGAACTTGCCCAAACAGAACAAGAATAAAGCCTCGTCGCACGTCAAATCAGCTTCCTACCTTTTTTCGCGGTCTGCCGGTTGAAGTCATAACGTTCTAGAAACGGAGACCGCGTCCACGCCTGCTGAAAGACTGAGTTGCAGTTCTTAGAAGTGGTCTACGACTGCGAGTGCTGCCGCCGAATGCGCGAGATCCAAGGGAAGCGCCGACGAGTAGTGCGCGAGCGGGACGCCCTCGTGGAGAAAAGCAGAAATCGCTGACAATGCGCCGAACAGGAACGCGAAGAGCGCGCAGCGGAACCGAGTGATCACCGGGACTGTCAGTCACTCGTCTGCAATTCTCTGCGCACTGAATGGGAGGACAGGTGAATAAAGCCGGTATTAGGGGATAGCAGCAAGGTGACAACTGCTATTTACTTTCGGATCAACAAAGCTGCTATCAAAGAATTACATGACAGGACGCCGTCCTAACGACTATTCTGAAAGCGTCAGATGATAGAGATGACGAACGCACACCGCACGATCAAACCTTTTGAACGCTGCCCCTCGTTAGATGGCTACCATTGCCAGACCAACTCGCTTGCAAAGATCTTCTACCATCACGGTCACCCGCTGTCGGAAGACATGTTCCTCGGCCTTGGCGCGGGCATGGGTTTCATCTACTGGCGGATGCAGATCGGGGACGAGAAAGTCGTCTTCATCGGCGGCAGGGGGAACAACAAGGAGTTCTTCTCCGATGTCGGAAGACGAACCGGAGTCACCATACGAATGGTGTCAACTTCGAGCGTAAAACGGGCGGAGAGCCATCTTTTAGGGCGTCTCGTGCAGAGGGAGCCCGTGATGCTCTTCGGGGACATGGGCCTTCTCCCGTGGTTCGAATTCCCCGTCGAGTACCATTTTGGCGGCCATACGTTCACTGTGTGCGGATTTGACGGCAAAGAAACGGTCCTTGCGTCCGACATGGATCAGAGCGCGGCCGGCCTGAAGAAAGGGTTCTACCACGCGATCACGCTCGAACGCTTGCGCGCAGCGAGAAGCTCACCCTACAAACCGTTCCCGCCGAAAAACGCCTATCTCGAATTTGATTTTGCGCGATTCCACTCCCCCGGGGCCGAAGACGTGTGGTCCGCAGTAGAGCAGGCGGTCGACGCACACCTCAATCCACCGATCAAGAATATGGGCGTCAAGGGCATTCGGCACGCGGCTAAAGAGCTCGTGAAGTGGCCGGCTCTGTTCGACGAGAGGGCGCTCCGAATGAACCTGTTCAACTTATACATCTTCATCGAAATCGGCGGCACGGGCGGAGGGTGTTTTCGCTACATGTACGCGCGGTTCCTCAACGAAGCCGCAGCGGCAACAGGAAACGTGGAGCTTGCAGAGATAGCAGCGCAACTGCACCAGTCAGGGGCGCTGTTTTCGGACGTTGGTCAGCTTTTTATGACCGCTGAGACTGCTACGGACATTGACGAGAGGCTAAACGTCGCCAGCAGCAAACTCGATGAAATCGCTCGTACGGAGCTAGACGCCTTCAACCGGCTTGCAGAGATCGCTCCTTCGTCGTGATGCAACGCACCCGAAATTACCAACACGATACACTTCACAACATAACGATTGAAAGCCCAGTTCCAAGCGCGTTGTGAACTTGAAACTCCCTCGCGGTCTTTCGCTCAATCACCAGTCGCTCTCCGGTTACTCGGCCCAAAAGCGGCCTTTGGTTTTTGTTAGGTTAGGTGCCCCTGTGTAATCCGCTCTCACACCGTTCACCTTGGATGCTATTCCCGTGGGCGAGGATTTGTGCGCAGGAGAAGACGCAGCAAAGGCCAGCGGCGACAAAAAGTAGTGTGTTGATTGGGGTGGGGCAGAGGACCCCTACTATAAGGAAGGCTAATCGCTCGGGCCTCCCAAACGTCGTGGGTGTGGCGCCCCATTTTTGCTCGTGGCCATAGGCCCGCACGAACAACAGCGCGAAAGCACCCCCTACAACGACAAACGCGGACGGGGGTACATTTGCTCCAAGCACGGCACCGATGACGAAGAAGAGCTCTGAGAACCGATCGGCTATGCCGTCAAAGTACAATCCAAATTCTGTTTGCTTGTTTGATGCTCTCGCAAGAGAGCCATCGAGTGCGTCGCACACGGCACTCGCGGCAAAAAAGCCCAGGCCTGCGTATAGGTGGCCGCGATATGCCAAGAGCCCAGAGCCTAGTGCAAGGCACAATCCGAGTGCGGTCACCTCGTTTGCGGTAATCCCGGCGCCACCAAGCCGCGCGGCGATCGATCTCAGATAGCTATCTTTTTGTGGCTTAAAACGGTAAAGCAGGCTCATGGTGTGTTGCGCATCCGTTGGCCGTTCTGTGAAACACGTTGTTTTCTCGCTTATGTCGACAGAATTGATTTCACGTCGCTCCAACGGCAGATATAGATATCGTGGGTGCTACCTTGAAGTAGCGCAAAAGAGGGCCTTCAAAAGCCAAGCGAAAGCTTCTGATCGTGCCCCCGCGCTCTACGACAGCGTTCGGTGACTACGACACCAAAACTACACCAAAATTACACCGTAAAATGGTGAGTTGTTCGTGTGGCGCCTCGCCGTTCTGCAGTGGCCTCCAGTGAGAGCCCTCATCGACGTACTTCTCGAGGATGAAATTCCACTTGTACGACTCGTTCGGCAGGATAAACCACTTGGGCGGTTTCTCTGGTTGCTCTTTTCTTTATATCGTCCGCTCTTACCTCTAAATCAATAGAGGCGGAAGATCAACGTCAACGCATCCCTCATACAATATATACTGCTCTAGAGTGGGGTGTTTTCGAAGGGTTACGCTATTGCAAAGCGAGAACGAGCAAAAATGCAAGGCCAGTATCGTTACTACGGCGCTACATCAGGTCAGGCTAGTAGCTCTCCTAGGTAGCCATGTCTATTTTTAGAACGGCGGAACTAGCCTAGTTGGTCGTTAAAGTGCGTTCAGATAACCTTGCGGCTTGCACGAACCAGGACGCCGATATAGGTTGCAGCAGAAAGCTCTGTCTTGGTCAGCTCGTCTTTTACAGCTCACGTAAAGGGCGCAGCGGGCGCAATATGTCATGGTTGTTAGAGGACAAGGACCGCTAACTAGCTAACCAAGAAGTAGCGCGAAAGTAATGGCTTGACGGAGTATTAGACCCGAAAAATCCGCTGAGTATATCGAGTAGGGTAAGGCCCTATTGCTGAGTGATTATAACGCTCTAATTCGCCAATCGTTGTCGCACAGAAGCGAAAAAACGAACCTCTGAAACGCTGCACATGATAAGCCCAACATTTAAAGCCGCTTACGAGGTGACGCAGGTTTAATAAACGTTGCCCGCGATTTGGTCAATTTTGGCTTAAAGAAGCCTATCCGCGCGGGGGGGAACTAACCGCTTCTAAGCACGGTTATCGGTATAGCGTCGCACGGACAGACGGAGAGCTAATGCCAGTGCGGTGCCGGCCGAAGCTCACATACGAGTTGTAGATATCCGGGCAGTGTAGTCGCCGGCCGAAGCTCATATGTGAGTTGTTGGTACCCATGCGGCGCGGTCGCCTGTGGCTTTGTGCGATAATCAACCTGTATCCCTATTTGTTCCATCCGACACTGATAGCACATGTCTGAACCGAGCTCGGCGTTTCTGGGCCCAAGTCTTGCTTCGCATCGGGTACAGTGAGAGAGGCGCATAGTTTCACGCTTTAATCAATTAATCACGTATGCAGGAGCTGTGGTATCGAGCAACCGTCGCACCGCATCGGCTCATCTAGTCGGTGATGCGTTAATACGTGAGCCCCTACCTCACCGCCACCTAGGTCTCCGTGGTGTTAACTCTTCCGCTTTTGTCCTACAGGTGACAGCTCAGGTTTGCCCGATATGGCTTTCTCGCAGCGATGATGATTAGGGGGTATATCTGGGGTAGTGTTAGCTAATAGCTCAGAGAAAGTGATAGGCGGAGTGCGACGCCTCCAAGAACAGGACCTGTGTTGTTTGTGAGCCTGAAACACACCTGGCCTCGGGGGTCCGCAGTTCCTGGACGAACTCAAGCTGCAATATACTTCACTCTATCCCGCGCCTTTAGCTGTAACAGTTTGTTTAAATGCATTGCACTTTAAGTAGCGCGCATCGTAAGGGTATGAAATGACCTTCTGAGGGTAGCACAATGATAAAAAGGGCGTTCGTCACCGAGATTTTCAGAGCTGCTGATATGCGGCGGTGGGGCGACAAAATTCGACCCGTAGAGCTGAGAGAGTCGTTTAAAACCTACGTGAACAAGAAAGGGGACGAGTCGAAACTATACGGCGAGAAGGCTAAGAAACCTCGACCTTACAACATCGGCCGTAATCCTCAACAGGCGTCCCAGCAACTAACTTCTCCGCAGCGGATCTGAATGCGTCGGCGTGTAATCTCCAAAGGTACCCGGACCGCGCTAACTCCTGAAATAAGTATGGCGGCACCCCCTCTGTTGACATAGAAGTTAAATGCGTCTTCTAATTACGTAACAATTCCTGCAGGATCTCTTCTCTAGGTCCCTGCTGCTTCTACAGTCGTCTCTCCAAAGTCGTCTCGCAGCGCACTTTATAGTCAGTCAGTCCCACCTTCCGTGTCACCTTCGAGAGACGGTATCTCTGACATTTTCTGCTGCAGGCCAAACTTTGTTACTGCGTTGTCTATTCTCATTCTCTTGGAAAACTCATCGTCAAACTGTAGGATCGATTGAAGTGCCAATTTAGCAAATGCGGCGCTGAGGCAGCTGTTGGGATAAGCTGAATCTAGCAACTCTTTTTCGTGGGGGTACCCGCCGGGCGGCCTGTGCGTATCCGATTTGATCAACGTTCCTACTCGGCTTTTTGTCTTTGCTATTTTGTCATCTACAGGCTCGAGCGCTCCCCCTCCTGGCACGCTCAGACTCCATCCAGGCTTATAATGAATTAAGTCATTACGGAAGTCAATCAAGGTCTGGACATCCTTCCTCTTTTTGTTGCACTTGCAGATGGGTCTTTTTTCATTGAGAAAAAGCGCCAACTGATATTTGTCAATCGCGCTCCAATACTTCTCAATATTATTGGGATAACTTCCGCTTAGTTGCGGGACAAGGCGAGGGAGGTCATGTAGGTCTGATTTAACTTTCTGTTGTTGTAACCACATCTGTGCCATGGTCTTAACGACGTCGGAGCTTAACGCACCATCACGGTAGGAACCGACCTGACTAACAGGAACGTTGACTCTAGTATCGTTCTTTTTCCTTGCGTTTTCTGGCATACAGTCGACGGCATCCAAAAAGACTTCATTAATTGACGCCTCAAAAAATGCCACGCTAGTAAATAGTGCTCCTAAGACGCAGGCGCGATAAGTAGATTTTTGAGTGTTTTTTGCTTCATCATCGGCATTTTGATCATAGTTCTTTTGTATTCCTATGCTATCGCGAACGAGACATCTAGCAGCATCAACGTGTAAAAATGAGCTATTTTTGATTCCAACGGTGGCCTGCTCTACGATAGCAACTGCTCCAACGGATTCTACGTTCACAAACTTATCGCCAGGCATAATGTACTTGACTTTTGGCAACTCTATCAAGGTTTTGTTTTGACCCTAGCTGCATTACTTTAGCGAACTGGCTCGGTCGATCCAATCTACTGAATAAGTGCTAAGCCCATCCTTTCGGCGCTCCGCATAGCTACTCAACTCCTCTGAAGTAAACGGAAGTTCAAGTTCTGAAAGAACTTGGTATCCAAAACTTGCGGGCTCGTGGTCTAGCTGGTTATATTGCGGGTTTGAGGCGATTCGGAGGTCAGAACGAGCCGGAAGAGCCTTCGCACGGCGAAAGCCCGTGAATTATCTGTTCTGAGATAGCGAGTTATCGACCTCGAACGCTATGAATATAGCTTCACAAATGCCGTTTAAAAAAAAAGGACCTGCCCCCATTGCCGCTTTGTTTTTTTAGAGCGCGGTACTCATTATGAGCTTCTGCGATTTTTTCATGTTCTAGGCGTCCTCTCGTCGTGCGATTTGTTTACATGTCAAAGAATCGATTGTGATTCGCTGTTTGAATTAAAGTATGTCTATGTACTACTAAGTTATATATAGTACATTGATGTCTATTTTTATACACAGGAGTCTGATTATGGGTGAATGTTTTTGGCGATACCGACAGCTTGGCTGCAAGCACCCCCCCACGTGAGGTGCATTTTCAGCGAATCCCCTACAGTTCACCCGTTTCAATTTTCTTAAAACTAAGCGCAGAACACGACTACGCGTTCCTGCTTGAATCGCGGACTGGCTTGGGAAACACCGCGCTGTACTCCTACGCCGGATTTGACCCGAGCATAATTGTGCGTGTCAAGGACGGCATCACCACCGTCAATGAACGTCGGGAACACGTGCAAGACCCGTTAGACGCTGTTCAAAGGCTCATCAGCCACAAGCAACACGCACAGCATCGGTATGGATTCCTCGGCGGTGCGGTCGGATATGTCTCGTATGACGCCGTCCGGTATTGGGAGCGCATCCCGCAAACGGCCGTTGACGATCTTGACTTTCCTGACCTTGAAATGGGTATCTACGACGACGGCATCGTGCTGGACCACTTGCGCCGTGAGGCGTTCTACTTCCACATCGGAAAAAACCGTTATGAAGAGCTGTGCGCCCTCTTGCGCGGGCCCTGCGAGCCGGGCGACTTTTCCATGGGCTCTCCGCGTCTGAACGTCGGGAAGAGGGAGTACGAATCGATGGTGGAGAAGGCGAAGAAGTACATCGCCGCCGGCGACATCTTTCAGACCGTCCTCTCGAAACGGTACAGCTTTGCATTTACTGGCGATTTGACACCGGTGTATCTTACGCTTAGAGCAATGAACCCCTCACCGTACATGTTTTATCTTAAAATGCAGGACCGCGCCATAATGGGGACGAGCCCTGAGACGCTCGTAAAGGTCGCCGGCGACAGGATCGAGAGCTTTCCTATAGCCGGCAGCCGCCCAATAACCGGAGACCCGAAAAGAGATGCTGAGCTGACGGACGACCTTCTCAGCGACCCGAAGGAGATTGCGGAACACGTTATGCTCGTCGATCTGGCGCGCAACGACGTGGGCCGAGTTGCCGAGGCCGGCAGCGTGCACGTTCCTGCTTTTATGGACGTACAGCGCTACAGCCACGTGCAGCACATCGTCTCGATGGTTGCGGGGAAATTGCGCGACGGCGCTGACTGTTTTGACGTCCTGCGAGCGGCGTTTCCGGCAGGCACGGTATCGGGCGCGCCTAAGGTACGCGCTATGGAAATCATTGAAGAGCTTGAGCCCGTCCGGCGGGGGCCGTACGCCGGTGCGGTCGGCTACTTTTCGTACAACGGCGACATGGATTTCGCCATTACTATACGCGCGCTGTTTGCTAAAGGGGGCACGTGTCACCTTCAAACGGGAGGCGGCATCGTTGCTGACTCAGTGCCTGAGAATGAATGGATGGAGACCGAATTCAAGGCCCAGGCGTTGGTGAAGGCGCTCGAGAACAGAGGAGACGGTGTGTAATGAACGTACTCGTTATTGATAATTACGACTCATTTGTGTACAACCTCGTACAACACGTTGGCGAGTTGGGCGGTACGCCGCTTGTTTACCGGAACGATGAGTTGACCCTCGAGGAGGCGAGAGCCCTTGATCCCGACCGGATCATCCTTTCGCCCGGTCCTGGCACCCCGACAGAGGCGCGCTTCTTCGGGGTGTGTTCCGCTATTTTGAAAGGTCTGAGCCCGACGACGTCGACGCTCGGGGTGTGCCTCGGCCATCAAGGAATCGTTGCGGCCTTTGGCGGTCGCATCACCACCGCTCAGCGTATGATGCACGGCAAGACAAGCCGCATCCGACACTGCGGTTCAGGGCTGTTTGAGGGGGTCGAAAATCCCTTCGTCGCCACCCGCTACCACTCTCTTGTTGCGGACCGCGCATCGCTCCCTTCATGCCTCGAGATAACGGCCGAGTCGTGCGACGACGGGGAGATCATGGGCGTTCGCCACGACACGTACCCGATTGAGGGGGTGCAGTTTCACCCCGAATCCATCATGACCGCCGCTGGCAAGCGGGTCATCAGTAATTTTCTCAAAGGAGAGAGAGCATGATCAGAGAAAGCATCCCGAAAGTTGTCAGCGGAGCGAACTTGACAGCTCAGGAGGCCCGCGCCGTCATGGTGGAGATGCTGTCGGGTGCAGCGACAGAAGCACAGATTGGGGCTTTTTTGACCGCTCTTTCCATGAAAGGGGAAACTGAGGAGGAGCTGTTTAGCTTTGCGTCGGTTATGAAGGAGTTCTGCCGCACCATCAATCCGAACGTCAAAGGGCGGATGGTCGATACGTGCGGCACGGGGGGTGACGGCGCAAAAACCTTCAACGTCAGCACCGTTGCAGCATTGGTCGCAGCTGGTGCGGGCGTCATAGTTGCAAAGCACGGAAACCGCTCCGTTACCAGCAACAGCGGCAGTGCCGACGTGCTGGAGCGTCTCGGACTGAACCTGTCCCAAGAGCTAGACGAGGTCAAGAATGCCATCGAAAAGATCGGTATCGGGTTCATGTTCGCTCCGCGGTTCCATCCGGCAATGCGCGCCGTCCTTAGGGCGCGACAGGAGATCGGCGTGCGAACGGTTTTCAACCTTCTCGGGCCACTCGTCAACCCAGCAAACGCTCAAGCGCGCCTCCTTGGTGTCGCCGAGCGGGCGTGGGTGACGCCACTTGCCACGACGTTGATGGCGCTCGGATGCGAAGAGGCCATGGTCGTCCACGGGAGCGGCGGACTTGACGAGATCTCGCTCTTTGGAAAGACGGTCGTCGCACGAGTGAAGGGAATTAGCCTTACGTATCACGAGCTCAGTCCTAGAGACTTCGCGCTCGAGCCGGTCAAACCGAGCCAGCTTCTCGTCGCTGATCCGCACGAGAGCGCTCGTCTGACGATCACGTTGCTCAACGCAAATCCCGACGTTCGAGAACCAAAGATGGACGTTACCCTCGCCAATGCGGCCGCAGCTATTTTCGTCGGCGGTCTAGGCGATGATCTCCCGTATTGTGTTGAATTGGCAGCCGAATCGATCGCAAGCGGTGCAGCCTATGGGAAACTCAGAGCGCTCGTCGAGCTCTCCGGCGGTGCCCTTCCAGTGCTCGACGAGTTGGAGGGGTCGAATGCCTGATTTTTTCGACGCCCTGTGTCGTACTGCTCAAAAAACAGTCGCGACAGGTTATTACGCCACGTTTGCACAGCGCGATGAACCTCCGCACGTCGCCTCCACGCTCCGTTTGAGTGAATGCGTCGCGACGTGTGCGCATCTCCCCCTCATCGCGGAGGTCAAGGCCGCGTCCCCGACGAGGGGGGCACTGCAAGGCAACGTGGACGCGGGCGAAATTGCGAGGTATATGGAGGCGGGAGGTGCCACCGGAATTTCCGTGGTGACCGAACCCGATTTCTTCAAGGGCTCGCCTCATTTGCTGCAAGACGTCCGAAGCAGCGTCTCCGTTCCGCTCCTTATGAAAGACTTCGTTGTCAGCGAGTGTCAGATCGAAGCCGCGCGAGACGCAGGTGCAAGCGCGATTCTGTTGATACAAGCGCTTTTTGACCGAGGTTACGCGACGTGCCGAGCACAGGAAATGATCGACTTCGCACACGCGGCCGGACTTGAGGTTTTCTTGGAGGCGCATACCGTTTCCGAATTTGAGCATGCCTTATCCTCTAACGCGGATCTTGTTGGGATCAACAACCGGGATCTGAGGACGTTAAACGTCGATCTAATGACCACAAAGGAAATCCTGGAAAAAGTTCCCGCTGACGGGAGGATCGTCGTCAGTGAGAGCGGGGTTATGACCCCCGAAAACGCACAATTTCTAAGGCGCTGTGGCGCAGACGCGTTGTTGGTCGGTTCTGCACTCATGCGGGCTGCGGACGTGCGTCTCGCTGTAGAAAGGTTGGTGAGGGCGGTATGAGGCGAGTGCGCGTTAAGATCTGTGGCATAACAAACAAAAAGGACCTCGAAACAGCCGTCGATGCCGGTGCGGACGCGCTCGGCTTCGTCGTGGACGTACCTAAGTCACCGAGAAACGTGTCACTGGATCGCGCACGAGACCTTGTCGAAGCGACGCCGCCCTTCGTCCAAGGAGTCATCGTTTCTGTTTTCCAAACCTTTGATCACTTAGAGACACTCTGTTCGTGCCTTGCTCCTGATGCGGTGCAATTGGCTGGGACGCTGCCTCGAGATGACTCGATTTATGAGAACGTCGGAAGTGCTCGGGTGATCGGCACGATCGCGGTGAATGACCAGGCGGTGTCGCAAGCGGCTCTCTCACTTGCAGCTCGCTGTGACGCCGTTCTTGCCGACTCGTGTGTTCCAGGCGCATATGGTGGCACAGGGTTACCTCATGACTGGGCAGTGAGCCGGGCCATCAGGGAACGAATCGCGCCTACCCCCCTCATCTTGGCAGGAGGCCTGACGCCAGGCAACGTTCGAGCGGCCATCGAAACGGTGCGCCCCTATGCCGTTGACGTTTCAAGCGGCGTTGAGGTCCGCCCCGGTATTAAAGATCACGCGAAGGTTCGCGCCTTTATCGAAGCAGTGACGGAGGCAGCGTATGGACTATAGCGATTATCCCGTCAAAGGTAAGTACGGACGTTATGGGGGCAGTTTCGTACCAGAAACGTTGGTAGCAGCGCTTTCAGAGCTCGAAATGGCATATGCGCGTCTTCGCGGTGACAAAGAATTTCAGCAGCGGCTCAGCGTCTATCTGTCAACGTTTGCGGGAAGGCCAACTCCCCTGTATTATGCAGAGAACCTCTCCCAGAAACTCGGCGGTGCACGAATCTATCTCAAGCGTGAGGATCTTGCCCACGGCGGCGCCCACAAGATCAATAATACGCTCGGTCAGGCACTGCTGGCAAAGCATATGGGGAAGACACGTGTTATTGCCGAAACGGGCGCAGGGCAGCACGGCGTGGCTGCCGCTATCGCGTGTGCCGCGCTGGGCCTCAGATGTGAAGTCTACATGGGGACTGAAGATGTGGAGCGTCAGAAGCTCAACGTGTTCCGGATGGAGCTACTAAACGCGACAGTACACCCGGTGGAACTCGGATCGAAGACCCTCAAGGACGCGATCAATGAAGCCCTACGCGATTGGACTGCCAACGTGCACACGACGTACTACTTGATCGGCTCCGTCGTGGGACCTCACCCCTACCCGATGATCGTCCGGGACTTCCAAAGCGTAATCGGGCGCGAAATACGCGAACAAATGACGCGACAGGTCGGGCGCCTCCCGGATGCGCTCGTCGCGTGCGTCGGCGGCGGCAGCAATGCGATCGGCACGTTCTATCCGTTCCTTGACGATGACGTCGCGATGCACGGAGTCGAGGCTGCCGGAGCGGGGTTAGCGACGGCAAAGCACGCAGCTTCGTTGTGCGCAGGATCAGAGGGAGTTTTCCACGGCATGCTGACGTACCTGCTTCAAGACACCGACGGACAGGTTCAGGCGACGCACAGTATTTCAGCTGGCCTCGACTATCCCGGCGTTGGCCCCGAGCACGCTTTCTTGAAACACGAGAAGCGAGTGCTTTTTAGCGCCGTGACTGACACGGAGGCCCTTGAGGCCTTCCTTGAATTGTCGAGAACGGAGGGCATCCTACCAGCATTGGAGTCGGCGCACGCCGTTGCTCACGCTGTGGAGCTCGCGCCTACCTTAGATCAAGACGATGTCATCGTCGTTACACTTTCAGGCAGGGGCGACAAGGACGTGGACGTGGTGGGACGTTACGTGGGGGCAAATATATGAGCGCCATCGCAGCAACGTTTCGCGAATTGAGACGAAAGAATGAGGGCGCCCTCATCGCTTACGTGATGGCGGGTGATCCTGCACCGAAGCACACCGTTAAAATTGTCGATGCGCTGGTCGCCGGAGGGGCCGACATCGTTGAGCTCGGAATCCCGTTCTCTGATCCGATAGCCGACGGTCCGACGTTGCAGCGCGCGGCGGTGAGGGCGTTGGAAGCAGGAACAACCCCTAGGAAGGTTTTTGATGTCGCACGCGCGGTAAAGAGCGCGCATGATGTCCCGTTAGTCGTCATGACGTATTACAACATTGTGCACCAGATGGGCGTGGAAGCGTTCTGCAGCGCGGCAGAACAAAGTGGCGTGAACGGCGTCATTGCTCCGGATCTTCCTGTGGAAGAGGCGGCGCTGTATAAGGAGGCAGCAACGCGTTACGGCCTTGACACAATCTTTCTCGCCGCGCCATCGACTTCAGAGGCGCGACTAGAAAAGCTCTTGAACGCCTCGTCGGGTTTCTTGTACCTTGTTTCAGCGAACGGAGTTACTGGCGCGCGCGAAACGGTGCAGGATGAAAGCATCGCGTTTATAAAACAAACCGCGTCCATCATAAGAGGGAGAGCGCCGCTAGCAGTCGGATTCGGCCTTTCGCAGCCTTCCCACGTCCGGCAGGTGATTGATAACGGAGCGAACGCTGCGATAGTGGGGAGTAGATTCGCGGAGATTGTAGAGCAGAATCTCGATGATAGCGACAAGATGCTAAAAATGCTGCGCCAGTGCGCTCACGCTCTAAAGAGAAGCACTAGGCTGAGCGGAGCCATGGAAGTGACGGATTAAACGTTCCCGTTCTTGAATGGGGGTCTCTTTTTCATCAGTGTTCGGTTGACGCCAGTTCTTCAGAAACCGTTGCTTCAGCTTGTGGCGCCTTCATACGGCGAAGGTCGGGCGTTAGAACCGCCGATCGGCCCGAACAACGCTGGTGCGTGGACGGACAAAGGAGTTGCGCTTGCCATGGCATCGCCGCCGAGGCTATATAAAAAGAGATCAATCTTATCCGTCCTGCCACTTGCTAAGTGCTGATTTAAAAAAGGAAAGATATCCATTCCAATCTGAGTTTCCAAATTGCGCCTATCGCCGGTAATATACACAACAACTTGGAGCCTCTAGCATTCTGGATATTTTCAATAAGATCCATTCGTTCTTGTCGAGTCATAAGATTTTAACCTTCGCGAATGTTAAACATGCCAAGGCACGTGCTATATATAAATACAGAAGCTTTATCGATTAGTCATTTTTCTTTACGTGCTTAAAACCGAATGGAAAGCCTGAGGTGGCTGCGACGAGGGAATACCCTAACGCTGTAGAGACGCAATTTCACGGCGTCACCTACAAGAGCTGGTGAGAGGCCAGTTTGTCTTTAGATGTGTATCAAAGCGCTTGTACGAGGCGAGTTCTCGATATGGCATAGGCGGTTGTATAAGGGTCGAGCAAGATAAAGCGTTTTTCCATTTGAGCTGGATACAGGTAACTAAAGGGAGCTTTGAGTTTCATTGCCGTGAAGTCGATCACCGTATTGCCGATGTGGAAAATGATCGCCTTGATCATAATGCTCGGTTGGCTCTTTTTCGAGATAATATAGTTATTCTCGATGCTCGTCAGATGACGAACTCGCCGTGCAATCTTTTTTTGTTTCTATGTTTCGAGGGCGCGAGCTAAATCCTTAGAAAATTTCGTGCCACCGAGGTCATCTTGGCTAATATCGAACACGACACTTTGCACAGATATATCTTGCATCTGCGCCTCGAAGCACTCAGAGGTGCCAGACGGGTAAACCAAGATAGCTTTAGGACAGCTCATTTGATGGGAGTAGGTTAGGATCTGATAGATATCCTCGTTCGAAGGGCTTGAAGCACTCGAGCCCGAGTCATCGGTTTTGTACTTTGTATCTATAACAGCGATGACCTCTTTTGACGAAGCGTCTCTAAGCACGATATCCATTTTTAGCGTTAGTGGTTCCGTGGCCTTCACAGGCTCTATCCAAGGTTGAGCAATTATGTTTTGCGGACAATACTTGATCAGCCATTCTCGCACAAAGGATTCAAAGAGTTGAGGCATATAAAGCGTGAATGGTAAAAATGCTCGTTTCCCTGCCATTAATCCGGGACTTAGATTCTCTAGAAAAAAGGAGCAGAGCATGTGCATCGACTTATAATCGTCGTTTAGTCGGTCGTAAGACCGATCAACGCAATCCTTTGCCTCTTTTTGTTCCAGCGTGACGGAGCCTTTTAGCGCTTGATAAGCTCTCCGAACCGGCTGGTGAAATCCTTCTCGCTGGAAATAAAGTCTGCGCAAACAATATAGCGTCCAGAGCAAGATGCGGTTGTCCTCTATATCGACCGTGTGTTCTTCATATTTGCAGCACAGCGATGTGGAAGGCCATTGCGAGGCTCTGATTGTAGAACCGACGTCTATTCGTCCGCGCACAAGCGGTAGCAGCGCTTTCTCATCAATGTAGTTGGCATACAGGCCTTTTCGTGCGCGATTTAAAACTAGAATCGCTAAGATCGACGCCAATCCTTCGGCCAAATCATCGAGTTTGTCGATCTTCACTTGACCTTTGAGGAATTCGACGGACTCTATTCGATTCGCATACTCAATCATTTTAAAAATATTAGCAATCTGGACTTTCGGTACAATTTGAAGGCCAAAATCACGAGAAACCACGAGATACCCGATATATCCTTTAGACCGTATTTGAAAATGCTCCTTGTCTGCAACATCCTGCACCACCTCGACCTTGTTGGGGTGCTTTTTGCGAAGAGCCAGCGCGTGATCGGCATTCAGCTGGCTTACTTCAATCTTGTTATTATATCCCTCCGATATCGGCAAGATCTGCATATGTGAAGACACAGCCCCAAACTATTCAGACGCCATCCAATCCTTCAGGACTTTTTCCTTGACCCCAGCCCATCTGAATTTGCCGACTTCCGTCGGGCTGTCATAGAAGTATTCCTCCAAATACGGTTCAATCTCTCCCTGCCATATGTCTTGCAGCTTCTCTGGCAGAGCGTCTCCATCTTGAAGGAAGAATGAAATTCCGACCTCATAGCGAGGGTCGTTAATCTGCTGGTTGATCTCTCGCAACAATGCTATAAGTGCTTCGGAAGACAAGTTGTGTGCTTCAAGGTAGCGCCTCAGCACGTCGTAATTAGGTTTTAGACATACGAAAGAAAAACGACGACGTAGTGCGTGATCGAAGAGGCGAATCGAGCGATCTGCAGTGTTCATCGTTCCGATGACAAACACATTTTTAGGTATCCGGAAGTTGCCTTCGTACGCGAGCGGAATTTCTCTTTCTCTGTATTCCAGCAGATACATTAACTCGCCAAAAACACGAGGCAGATTTGCTCGATTTATCTCATCAATAATGAGTACGCACCACGCATTTGGATCCGCATCTGCCGCCTTTCTGCAAAATTCAAGAAATCGACCGTTTTTGATGTCGAAAAATGGCGTGCCGTTTTTGACGGTCGGTCGTATTCCTTGGATGAAGTCTTCATAGCTATACGCAGGATGAAACTGAATCGTTTTCCAGAAACCCCCTTTCTCAGACGTGAGATGTTTTGCAAGCCGTTCAGCAATGAAGGTCTTCCCAGTTCCGGGCGGGCCTTGGAATATGATATGTTGTTTTCGCTCGATCTTTCTTTTCCAGCTCTGAATCATCTCCTCAGAGAATCCGGTCTCTTCAACGAAGTCTGCGATTGTGTATATGGGCGGTGGTGGAGGCAGGGTAACGAAGACGTGAGGCAGATTATGGCCCGTCTTTTCGTGATAAAGGGAGTTGAGAACGTCCACGAGCTCAGTTGGGGCCTCGGTGATGTAGGCGCCTTGGTTCAGGTCGTGCTCTCTGTTGTAGAACAAGCCTTGGCCCTTGTGACTCTCAAGGATGTGTGTGAGTCGCTTAAAGACTTCCGGATCTTCGAGAAATTCCTGACGCAAAAGAGGGGCATCAAGTGGCACATAGTCTTTAAGCCGAATAAGATAGGCGTTTCTGCCTGCCCAATCGGTTCCTTGAAGACCAATGAAAGAAGGGTCAGCGCTGCTCGCCGCGACGGATACCCCGGAGAACCCCTTGTTGTCGGTAAGGTGCAGAATCACGTCTCCGGGCTGCACCTCTCGCATAGCCGCGTAAATATCATTGCCGTCGCTCCTTGTCTGCGGTGACCAAAGCGCCTTCCCCACAGCGTAATCACCGCTTATTCGGTCTGTTCGACCTTTGACCAGCGTTTTTTCGATCCAATACCTGCTCTCGCTCGCAAGCTGAACGTGTTTTTCAATTTGCACCAAATTATCAGCTTTGTGCATCTCGTGAACGGTTGTTAGAAGCCCTTCGTTTACCGGCACCTTCCATTCGTACGAATCCAACCACTGAACGGGGCGAAGATGTGGGAAATCTAGCGCCTCGCTGAACGCGTACGGCCCAGTTATCTTGCCGACACCTAGAACCCGTGCGCCATCGGAGGCCATAACGAGGTCTCCTTCGGAAATCGTTGCGATGAAGTGGAATACTTCTTGACCTTTCTTCCCCGCGACCGATGGTTTGTCGGAGTAGCGGACATCCTTTATCAGTTTCTTGATATCGTCTGCCCATCGGTCTGTATATTCGGTCAGATCACCTAGTTCACGCCAGCCAATAGAAACATAATTGCCCTCTTTCATGAGCTCCCAGTAACTTTCATTTGTCTCGCCGTTCCTCGTTCCGATGCGCCAGTAGCGATACGGCGTGCAGTTCATAGAACACATAGTAGCAGTCAGCTGATTGATTTCCAAATCCAACTCCTTTGCGATGGCAACATAGCGCCCTGCGGCTATGTACCGTCCAGTTCCTTCGGGTGGAGCTTGGAGAATCTTGATCAGGTTAAAACGTTGATAGCGCGGCACGTGAAAATCTTCCAGCTTGTCCGGGTAGAGAAGACTGAAATATTTATGCGCCCACGCTGTCTCGCACACGTCGCTGGCCGCTTCGAGCATATGCTGTTGGAGTTCACGGTAGTCCGCGTCGGTGCCGTCACTGTGAAGTGCATCTAGCAACTCACAGCCTCGCAAGAGTTGGTCACGTTGTTCGCGGGCGATCTTTACAGCGGCTTGCTCCGAGATGACTCGGGGGTTTTGAGAGGTTCCGGTTATCCACTTGCCGGATGAGTTGACGTACACCCGAAACTTAAGCGCGCTCCCCCCCTTGATGCTTCCAAATATAGGGGGGAATTCGTCGTCTGTTTTGTATTCTAGCCAGTAAGCTAAACTATCTTGCTTATCGTCTCTAGAGCCATGAATAATGGTGAGCAACTCCGTTCCATCAAGCCGCTTAAGCACTTCAGGGCCAAATCTCGCACCAAAAGTCTTGTAGTATCCTTCGAGCTGTGTGCGAGTGTGAATTTTCCCCTCGGCATTTAGCTTCTCGTAGGCAGCTTTGATTTTCTCCTTAATTGTCGGATTTAGCACAGGAACCCCTTTGTGAATAGTTGCAATTGGGCTTACAAGACTATTGCGATTCCTTTTTCGGGAATTGTGACATTATCGTGCAAGTTTTTAAACACTTCAGGATGTTGAGTGTGCACGGGGATCAATGTACGTGGATTTATAGCAGCGATCACGTCTCGTATCTCGTCATAATTCAAGTGACCTGAAGCATGGATGTGTGTATAAGGGTACAGGCCAAAATGTGCAAGCCAGTTCTCCACTTTCTTCAGATCTAACTCCATCTCCAGATCGAACGGTTCACACACGCTCCGAATGTAACTGCTGCCTACTTCGGGCTTGACGTCGATCAGCTCTTTAAGCTCGAAGAAATCACAGCGAAAGATGTATTCGTTCTGATTCTCGCTAATATCTCTGGCTGTCACGGCGTTGGCGTGATCGAGAAACTCACGCTCCCAATTGTCATAATCCTCTCGCTGAATCTTCTCTGAGAACCGGCCGTCCTTGTACACGCCCCACGTCTTCCGAGGAATGTACACTCGGATGTGATCGTCATCAATTCTCGGTGTCGCAATTCCGGATGTCTTGAAGAGTTCGAGCAGGTACGCCTGCTTCAGGTTGATGACCAACGCCCTATCGGTTTGCTGCGCGACCTGATAGAAGCTTTGCATACGGTCGGTATCTCTCACAGGGAAATTCACAACAACGAGACCGTTAGTCTTCTCTACACGCTCTTTAACGACTTCCTTGACGTGTTCTTCGCTATCTACCTGCGTTGAATTGACGCGCGTACCTTCACAGATCATTGCAACCGGCTCCACTGCCGAGGCCCGTTCGACGAACCGTCTCGTCTCATCGCCCTTGTAGCCGTGGAACCGAAAGTCGCCTGTGTAGACGATGGGCCCTGCGCTCGTATGCAGGATGTAGGCAGTGGCGCCTTCGAGTGAGTGACTAACAGGCAGAGCCTCTACATTGAGCCCTCCAACAGTGAATCGGTTCTCGACGATGTTGTAAGGTCGCGGTTTCTTCGCCTTCTCGCCGTATAGCTTCGACTCGTCGCCTTTTTTGTTCACGTAGGTTTTGAACGACTCTTTCAGAGCGATTAGCTCACACGTGCCTGTCGAACCCGTCTCATCGAGAGCTTGCATGATGTCTTTGGCACCCTGCGTGCAATACAGTGGAATATCGTCTCTGAGATAGTGAATATACGAGCAGTGATCCATGTGTGCGTGGCTGAGGAGAAGACCATCTATGCTGCGCGTTTCTTCAGACGGGAGTCTACAATGGTCGAGATAATCGCAACGATAGACTCCTTCCAGATTAGGAAGCAAACCGAACTCAAGGAGATCGAGTATACCGTTGCACTTGCGGGGCTGCATGAACTCGTCAAAATACTGATTGGCGAGACTGAAACTCATCCCAAAGTCGAGAAACAGTTGCGTTTCGGCGTCTTCAACTAGAATTTTGTTTCCGCCAATCTCATTGACCCCACCATAGAACGTCAGCGAAGTCATATAGTCCCGTGAGAATTGTGAATAACCAAAAGCGTTTCGGTGAGGCAGGCTAGCTGCAAAGCGACTTTTTAGAAAACAACAGATTTATAGAGAAACAAGCTTCATTACTCGACGCTATGAATCACTGGCTTTACATCACGAATTCTGACAACTGGAAAGTAACAAAGGAGACAAACATTCTAGGAGCCAGCACGAGGTATAGAAATGCGCTCTCTCGTATGCAAATAGGAGATAAATGCCTCGTTTATGTGATTGGAGGCAGAAGCGACGGTGAAAAGACACTCGCGAGAATAGTCGGTGAATACCGTGTTGCTTCAAAAACCTTTCATGACAGCACTAAGATCTTTAAGGCGCCGACCTACACGCCTGCCGAGATTTTTAACGCACGGATTAAGCTCAAACCGCTTAACATATTTAAAAAGCCTATTGCCTTCAAACCACTTGTCTCGCAGCTTGCTTTCATTAAGAATAAGCAGAGGTGGTCTTTACACATTAGGGGGAGGGCGGTAGTAGAAATCCCCAAAGATGACTATAGCTTGATCACTTCAAAGGCGGGAGGAAGCTAATTTTCACGCGGACTTGATTGCCTTTCGCCTCTCTCCTCGCGCTTCGCTTCGCTTACAAAGGCATCATTTCACTCTGAAGCTTTAGGCCTTATTTGTCCAAAGCCAGTGCACTTTGAACAGAGAGTGTCAAAAATGAGTAAGCCCGTCGATTTGTTTCATATACTCTATCGTCTTTTTGATAACTTCAACGATCTGCAAGAAGTGCTCGATTTCAACACTGCTCAGCTCTCTGCCTTTTCTACTTTTAAGCCACTTGTCCAGAACCTGATAGCCACCAATGTAAAATGTCCATGCCTCGTCCGGAATGCGGTCAAAGAATTGTGCATTATTAATGTAGACATGTCCTTCGCTATATTTGACAAACTCCACCACATTGGAGCCTTGCACATTAAAAGTAGTATTTGTCTCCATTTGCGCCTTCATTAGATGCAGACTAACTAACCTCGCGCCGAGATCAGAGATGCTCTTGAACGCATCGTAGTTTTTCACAAAATTAATTCGAGGGAAATCTATCTTCAAGAACTCCCTATACGCTTCTCTGTAGGTAGGCGAGTATAGGATGGCGTAAATGTAGCTAAAGATCTCTTTGGGGGATATCGAACGCCCCGCGTATTGCTCTTCGATGAAATGAGCGAATTCTTTCGTAAAATTCGGCTTGCTGAGACATTCGCCGGGTTCTTCAGCCTGATTAAACAGCTCGCTTTGCCGACTTCTCTCGTCATTTAGTAGGTATAATGGAAAAACTCGGAAAGTCTCACTTTTGACCGAAAGCAGACTTTTGTCAGTTACGTTTTGCGTGACTAAAGCGTGACTGTAGTCACCTCCACTCAACAACTTAGAAGAAACAAGACCTATGTTCGGACAGTCATGATTACTTGCGTTAAGCAGATTTCCCATCACCTGCTCTCTCGTATATTCAACCAACAGTGACGTGTAACAGATCTTTCTGATATCAAAAGGTCTGTACGCATAATCTACAATGCAGTTTGAATAATCAAACTGTTTGAGAGCCTCTCTCGCTTTTCTAAGACTCCAGTCTCTCGTGTTGCTTAGTTTGAAACGAGTTTCAATTTGGTCATCTGTTTCACTACCTCTGAGGGATTCTATTCTTTCTTCAAGCTCAGCTTCGGTGAAACTGACGACAAAGTGATCCCTGTGAGTCTTGACTCCGGAAGTATGTACCCTGAATATCTCGTCAAGTGCTTTGAAATTGGCATAATCTCGTCCCAGCGCGAAATCCTTAGGCACAAAGAAGTAGTAAGGCTGCTCTGGCTTTAGTTCGCGCCACTTGATGGTGCTTATAGTGTTTCTATCTAGCCAAGCATATTTTTCTTCTCTGCTTCCTAGTGATTCTGAGTACCAGACCCCCTTCTGGACGCCTTTGCTATTCTTAACGAGTATTGCAATCGCTACACCTTGCTGTATGTCAAAGACATTCTCATCTTTCTGAGTCTTAGCAGTCTGAGGACTCCGCCTTGTGCTCCCGTGCAAGTTCAAGATATAGATGGCATCAAAGGCCATTAGGAGGCATTCTCTCATTCGCCGGTGTATAGAACCATCCAAGTAGCGGTTATTCGTGACAAAACCTACTATACCTTTGCCGTTCTGTTCGACCTTCCATTGTGCAAAGCGAATGAATTTTATGTAGTCATCATCCAGAGGCTGAATGTTCCATTCTCGCAGGTCTTTTTTGTAATCCTCCATTTTCTCTGCAATCCATTTGGATTTGTTCGCAGAACTTACTGAATACGGGGGATTTCCGAGCACCACTAAAACAGGTTTCTTCAGTTTCAGGTCGTCCGCAGTCTCGCTTTCTTCAGTTAACTCCCGTAAAAAAGGCATGTGAGTATGTAACTCAAACGGCTCTAATGTGTTAGTCAGGTACACTTGAATCCTATCTTCGTCGTCAAATTCATAGAACCATTTCTTGAGTACGGTTGTTAGTTTTAAGTGGGAGATGATATAGGGGGTAATCAGCAGCTCGAATCCATAAAAATCGTGCAGTATATGATCCTTAATCTTTTTAGGAATTAATCCACTCAGTCCCTTATCCTTCAATTCAATTAGGGTGGAGAGGTAAATAAGCCATAGAAAAGTGCCAGTTCCAACTGCAGGATCCAGAACCGTCAAGCCTTCTTCTGCGAATCCCATCGGCTTATCAAACTCATCTTTTAGCATCTGATTTATTGATTTTACGATGAACGAAACGACTGGTCGCGGTGTGTAATACACACCTAAGCGCTTTTTCCTCGCAGGTTCATAAGACGCCAAGAAATCTTCATAAAAAAAGGTGAAAGGATCTCTATCTTTCTTCCCTCTAAAATCAATCTGAGAGAGAATTTCATCTACTTCTGAGGCATTTAGCACGTTAATTAGCGCGTCTACGATCCATGAAACATCTGAGGGTAAAGTATCACCCGCAATATTCAAAAAAATCTTCCTAATGATCTTAATATTTCGAGGGATATGAGACGCTGCAGTATCTCTGTCTAGTTTGCCTTTTTCATTTATCTTAGCTAGGAAAAGTCCGTACGTAATCGTCTGTGCATATGCATCCGCACAGTCTTCAACCCGAATATCTTTAATCAGTTCATTGAGAGCTTCAAAAAAACTGTATAGCGAGGAAGGCGGGACGCCACGTTCTTTTTTTATAAGATCTTCTTCGAGTTGTTCACTTGCTAGGTCTTTAAGAAGTTTCGTCTTTTTGGCCAGTTCTTCTGCTAAAATTATAGCGGATCTTATAGTTGGCTGACTATAACCAAAAAAAGTGTCCGTAAGCTGCAAAAACTCGTCTATCTTGCTTTCAGTTATCCGACTTTTTGGGTTGCTGACGTCAGCCAAACTAAATAGATTCTGATCAAATATTGTTTGATGGCCTCGGATAAGGATAAAACGCCGATAATCCGTGAGAATAATGTTGTCGATACTCTCTCGGTATTTCTTGAGCTGTTTGCTCTCAATCTCCTCATCGAGGTTCTTTCCCAGATCCTTTGCTTCAATGTAGCCTACATTCACACCGGAGTGATAAGCGGTAAAATCAGGTGCTCCGAGCTCCTTTATTCTCTTAGCTTCGTGAGTAACGTCATAGTTGGGATTTAAGCCTTTAATGAAGTTCTCTAGAGGGGTGCGTAGGGTCATCTCTGTATAGTCGCCTTTCGATACGCTCTTTCTTATCTCGCGCAGATATTCTTGAAATACTGCATTTCGAGCGCTTTTTTCCACTTTTTCCCCTGCTCAGAGATTTCTATCACAATTTATTGATCAATCTACTTTTACCTTATCATTTAAGGCTGCTTGTTGAGTTCTTTGAAGTAAGTATTGCCGTTGAGTTAACGGCTAGATGCGCATTAGGACTCTAGACGCTTCATTAAAAGCTACTGCCGATACAACGTTTATCCGTGACAAATCGCTCTCAGGCTTTTTGACGACAGAAGAAAAAACAACTAGTTGATCGAATCAAAACCTGATAGTTAATCCTTCATTCTCGCTTTAACGCCTCTCAATTAAGCTTTGAGCTCTTGCTTAGTTATTTAGTCCTCTCAGTCGGCTTTTTCTGCTAAAATAGCTAATTTCCTCTGCCAGAGCACTTTTGCATTTGCTCTTCTCGCTTCGTATATCGGGCTCCGCCCTTCCACGATTCAGCGATTGACGGTCGGCCAGATCAGAACCGCGCTCAAGGAAGACAAACCGGCGTTGCACGTCCTAGCCGAACAAGAAAAGAATCGCTGCGAGTACTGGGCCCCCCTGCATAGCGTCGTGGTAACGGCACTCAAACAAGTGTTAGCAAACGATTTTGGCGATAAGGACGACGCTAAGCCTTTCTTCATGTATACCTCGTTTGAGAGCTGGCTGGAACGACATAAAACACCACTTCCACGCGTATTAGACCCAAGCAAAGCGCATCTTTGGCTCTCGGACTATCGAAAGTTTGCGGCTCAGTTCGGACAGATAATAGGTTGGGATACTACGAACCGCAAATACGTGTTGGCGCACGGGATGACTGGTGTTGAGTGGGAACATTACTCAAATCCTCAGCGAGAGGACGTTTACGACAAGTATATGGAAGCGTGGAAAGATATTGACTTGACCGTTGTCCAGCCGAAAAAACCGACGAATTAGCGGGGTTCTACGTGCCGACCAAACCTCGAAAGCGGAAAGCGAAACCACCATTAATCCCTCCAAGCCTTTCCGACATAGTGGAGGAGAATTTAGCAACGCGTGTGGTGGAAGAAAACCTCTATTGGGTTAAGGATTTGATGCGGCTGGGGGAAACAACACGACTGGCGCGAAAAGCTGCCGAAAATGCGTTGACGGCTCAGATGCAGAGCGTCGATCCGCAAAAAATGCAAGCGGCCCGCGACTTCTTAGAACGCTTGGACGCAAACAAGGTCATCGCCCTAAATAGGCAAAATGACGTAACCGCCTACACCGCTTTTTATAGTAGCTTTCTTTCCACTATAGCCCCGAATCTAGCTTCACTCAGAAATCAAGTCGCTCACTTCCAGAATGTCGACATGACGAGGTTCGTGAACGACTTGCAAGTGGCTTCAGATGGAATAGACGTATTCAACTTCGCGGTGAAGCGCGTGTCACAAGAGCTGAAAGAAGGAGAAGTTACTCTCGAAACTCTGGAGCGAGTGACACCGCCTCCAACAATCATTGAATTCTTACGCGAAGAGCGGAATGAAGCACGACACCGCGGTGAACTACTTTCGAAAGCTCGTGCAGAAGCAGAAGTAGAGATGGTTACGTTACGCGAAGAGCGCGAGACAGCACGAGACCGCGATGAACAACGTTCGAAAGCTCTTGCAGAAGTAGAAGCAGAGATTGTTACGTTACGCGAAAAGCTCACAATCGCTAATGAAAAGAATGCCCAATTAATGAACTCATTAGACGACGCTGAGCGAGATATTCAAGATTTAGGGAACGACTTACAAGCTTCGAAAGAGAAACCGATAGACAAACACAACCCTATGTTTGGTTAAAGGACTAGTGGCGGATCAGGAGGGGCATATGTCTGATGTTATGGAGATTCAAAAAAAGCGGTTTGACTTTCTGAATACGTTGTACGACGAATCAGGCGCCGATAGATTTAGGCTTTTTCCGCGCGAGTATATCGGCCAAAAAATTGGGCTTGATCCGAGAGAAGCTGAAAACATTATTGATTATCTCGGAAATGAGGAACTCGTTGATACTACAAGAGACACCGTATCAATATCGCAATACGGAATAAAAGAGGTTGAAGCGGCCAGAAACCGCCCTGAAAAGCAGACCGATCATTTTCCAGCAAACATAATCAACATTGGAACGATGATTGACTCACAAATTTTGCAGGCAAGTCCCGGCGCGATGCAGGTGAGTGTTATTACTGCTCAGGATCGCAGCACGATTGAAGAAGCTATTTCTTTACTCAAAGAGCACATGGACGAACTCAAGCTGCCGCCAGAGCAGGAGCGCGACGTGCGAGCTGATATGGAAACGATTGAAGCTCAGATGAAATCATCAAAGCCCAAATGGACTGTCATAAAGGAGTCAGCCACTTCTTCAAAAGAAATCCTTCAAACTGTGGCAGCGGTGTCTACTGCAGCTCAGAGCGCCCTTCAACTGTTGAGTATGCTGCACCACTGAGTTGGGAAGATCCGCATCGCGCTACGCGTCCGAGCAAAGTCCGGAAAACCGAGGCACAACTTTGCAAGCAGATCAACGTTACGATCAATTCATCAGATGGTATGAATGTCATGGTGGCATCTTTGTGGGCAAGAGACGGCGTTTTGACTGTGATTTTGTATGTGGGCAGACTGAAGAGGATAACATAATCGTACGCTTGCAAAGCGTTGATCCTGCATTTTATCCGGTTTTTATTGGCGGTTTGGAGTCGGTAGTGTATGCATCCGGATATACTCCCGACGGGCAATACGTGAAAGCCGACATTGCAGTGGCAGGGTTTCCTGAGTCTTACGCGCAAACGTTAACATGCATCAATATGCTAGTGAAACCCCAGACTAGGCTTAAGTTCTACAAGTTAAAGTTCTACATTATCAATTTTGAGTTCTTTCGCCCATTCAAATGGCATTTTGGAGGTTATGACATCTCTGTAACGAAAGTCACCGAGTATAACAAAGTAGAAGAAGAAATGCGCTCGACGAAAAAGCCGAAGGTAACGGCAGAATTAGCGATCACGTTCTCCAGTCATCGCATCGTCAACGAATACGAAGCGGAGCACATTGCGCACGATCTATGCGCTCTCCTTTCGCTAGCGAAAGGTTGTCAAATACAGTGGCTGTATTGGGACGCATATAGTTCAGATGGGGTTCTCGTTAAAAGCTACCACTGGGATGGTGTCACGACACCATATAGCACACAGCCCCTTATTCTTGAACATCCGCCTAATACGGACATAGACGGCTTCGTGCAACAGACTTTTGAGCGTTACCGAGAAGTAAACGAAAGGGGCAGATGGAAGTTTGATCAAGCTATTGGGCATTATGTTGAAAACGAAAGGAGGATATGGAAGTTTGATCAAGCCATCGGGCATTATGTTGAAACCGTTTCGAGTGATAGCCTCTTAGAGTTAAAAGCGATAAGTTTGGTAGTGCTGGTCGACTATTTCACCCAGCGCTATGCGGATTTTGCGAAGACCACATTTTTCGTAGACGGAACTAGTTTTGACGATAAACGAGGCGCTTTACACAAGCTGATATCGTGCGCTCTGGAGAGCCTCTTTTCGGCCGATGATTTGATTCTAAATGAGTTTGAACCGACGAGAAGAAAAGGAGCCAAGAAGCGCATCTTCAACGAAATGGCTGATAGAATTGACGGTCTCAACAGCCGTAGCTTCAAGTCGCTACTCAACAGCTTGCTTAAAGAGCTGGACCTCGAAGTTGATGAAGACGAGGTCGAAACTTTTGTCAAGATACGAAATCGACTCGTTCATGAGTCATATTTCTTGACGCAAAATGACTTCTTGGAACGATCACCTTATGGAATCAATCCGCGACAGTTCTTCCGAATACTTTCTCTGACGAGTCGTATCATTTTAGCAATCCTTCAGTATCGGGGCCATTATTATGATTGGAAGAAACGTGAAGGCGTCGAATGGCGAGGTTCCGAAAAAGCACGGGTAAAAATGACGTACGCAAGTGACAAATCACTAAGCTCTGAAGGCAGGGCGAGCAATACTAGGTAGAGCTGGAGTCATAGAGCGAACGAGGGTATAGTTAAAAGAGTACTTGTCTGAAGTGCTTTGGTAAGCTACGGATCTGAGGCCGCCACGTCTTTATTTGTGCTGGGTATCGCCCTAGCCATTTAACGAAGAATGTAAGCCGTTCCAATAACTCGCGCTCTTCGCCATCAAAACCTAAGTTTCGCTGCGTGGTTTTTTCAGCCAGATCAGCAAGCTTAATCAGATCGTGAGTGATCAGACGACCGTCAAGCTTGTAAGTGGGCAAATCCGCGGTGCAACGCGGCGGTGGGACGTCACGTATGAGAGTTGGATCCGCTTCCACGATCAGCCCTTTCAGGAGGGTTTCGAGCGATAAGCCGATCAAAAAGAGATACGTGATGATATCGTGAGTCCTAACGTCTGTCCGCGTGCCATACTCGTTAATATGCGCGGCTTCATAGAGCGTTTCAGCAGCATATTTAAACGCTTCAGATGATATTTCCAGAGATAACCGGAGCGAGCTAACTCTACATAGACATAAGGTGGCACTCCCTCCCTCGCCATAAACGATTGAATGCCGAATAGCAATGTAATACTTTCTGAGCACTCCTGAGAGCGGCGTTGAGTCTCAACAGTCAGCAAATCGCAATCGTCATGCACGTGCCAATATTTGCGTTGCGTTTAGCTGCAGTCTTTGCGAAACCTTCATTTCCAATGTGCGTGAAATGAGATGATTAACTGTGACGTTGGTCGTTGTTGTCAAGTGCGTAGACGGGCTAGTCCTCGCTGCAGATAGCCGGGTCACGGAGCATAGGTTCGACGACGAGGTGCCGGGATCACACAGAAAGGTTATCAACGATACAGGCCGCAAGCTTCACTCCTTTCGAGCCCCGTTTGAACATGTAGGCGTTCTCAGTTTCGATTATGGTGCGATCAGCGCGGGGTTTAAGGGGGAAGAGACGGAAATAGCCGCTCAGACCAAGCGCTATTCAGTTGAAACTTGCATTCGAAAATTCAAAGAGCCACTTTATAACAGCTTAAAACGGCGGATAACGGTTCAAGAATTTCGAGACCTGCTTTTCACGTTCCTCATTGAGTACTGGCAACGTTACCGTGACAGACGCCTCAGTTCTTCCAACGCCACGAACAAATCTGCTCTGCTTCCAGAGCTCGAAGTTAAGCTTTTGGTAGCTGGCTTCAATGAAGGCGAAAAAGAGGGACACGTTTTTCCAATCTGGCTTACCGACAATAATGAATTTTGGATAGGAGGACGATATCGCGGCTTCTCTCCATGCTCTGAGCGCAATGAGCTAATTCGGTCGCCGTGCGGCATATTTTGCGACGGTGCTAAAGACTTCGTCGAACTTGTATTAGCAGCAGAGGATCCTGCGAAAAGCTTAGAGAAGTTGCAAGGTGGTAGCACAAACGCAACTGTCGCCGAAATTGCAGCTATTAGATCACGACTTGATATTAGATATGTTTCCGAGCCGCGTTTCTTCAACTTCTTCTCCAGCGCTGACATAGTAACGCAAGACGCTCAACGTCTCGCGGACTTATTGATAAAAGGAACGATTGCTTTTTATGGCGAGGAAGGACCAGTGGGCGGTGCTAGGAGGATTTGCACCATAAATCCGCTTACAGGGACTAAGTGCCGAAAACGATCTTGAAGGTCGCATACGGCAAATCACAACGATTAAACGCTCAGCGTTAGCATTATCAAAATTATGCTAGCCGCAGAAACTTACCATGGCGAAATGTTGCGCGGAAACGGACTGCTCGAAGTTCACAAGAGCAAGATCTCGCTCCACCGCGCAAGTGCAGAGTACAGCTATCCGACGGTCAGGTTACCGCATTATCTCGCGGAATCGCTTGCAGGCCTGTCAACGCGTATCTATCAAACGGTGCACGATGGCGCACTTGCTTTCCTCGTCGTTGTTTCATCGGATAGAAAAGCGGTACGCCAAAGTGCGGGGAAGTCAGAAAACGCCAAAATCAGCTTTGACCGGCTTCTTGACATGGCGGAGATCGCCGGTCCGAATCCGGCCGAGCCCATTGTTCTTTTTGTAATCAGGACTGCTGCAGAAGCCCATTGTGTCTCTCGGCTACGAAGATATGGCAAGAATCAAGGACAACACCCTCAAATGCAAATCCAGATCAAGCACAAAAATCTATGCTTGACTTCACCGACGAAATAAAAGGCTCAGAGAGCTACGAGATCAAGGATAATTAAGGGACGACGAGTTTCAAAAGAAAAAAGAGACGCTCTTGGCTAAGATCTGAGCCAGAATGAATTTAAATCAATATTTTTTGGTTTAATGAGCTTAATCCTGAAAGAGCTCGCGGCGTGAGGACGTGGTTGCAGAGTTGTCGTGGGGGTAGCTCTGTTGCTATTTAGAGGCTATGGATGAAAAATTGGGCATCCAATTAACTGCAGAGCTTGGCGTTATGGATGTAGCTCTAATATAGCTCTACCACTTTTCTTTTTGGCGTCATATGCCGAAACTGATGCTTTCCGCAAGAATTTTCCTCGTATCAGTTTCCTTGCCATCGGCACGTTCGAAGAGGAGGATCGTGTCGGGTTCCCCGGGCTCAGTCCTGCCGCCAATCTTCAGGGACTCAAATTGCCAAAACCACGACCGTGGACCCGGTTGGTAGATGCGGCGATGAACGACAATCACGATCGCCCCCTGATGAAGAGGCCATTTATGATAGGATGACTTCCCGGCCTTCCGCGCCCGTTGTTCTTGTTCTCTCGTGTACTGCACCTTCGCGACAGTGGCGATCCACTTTTTGATCAGCTCATCGAAGAGTTGAATCTTCTCCTCTCTGCTCTTGCCTGGAAATTTCTCGATCTCGTTGGATCCGTCGGGAGCGATTATGTCTGGGGGGGCCAGCTGAAGTTTAATATCCGTGTACTTAATCTCACGCACCCCTTTAAGCGATCGCGTCACCGGCGGAATTATATAGGTCGCAAATCCGCCCGGACCTACGAGAGACGCCGACTCTTTGACGGTTTCAATCATCTTCGTCGTAACGCCCTTCTTGTAGTGAAGCACGGCCCATACTGCGGCGGCTTCTTCTAACGCTTTTTCAGGCCAATCCTCATAGTTTCCTCTGCCTGTTCCGGGCACGTTTTCCTGATGATCTGTTATGATGCCGTTCTTGCCCCATCTCCTCAGGGTCTTTACTGAACTCTCAACCGAGATGTCTAGCAGTCGCTTCCGAAGTTCTTCTATGCGCACGGTTTACGCTTCCCTCAAATAAACTATGCACTTGTAAGCCATATGTGCAGAGTTCTGCATGCTTTATGATAAGTCCACGTCTATATAGCTTTGGAGTGGTCAGATGACTGCGATATCAGAACGAGCCTTTGCGATTGCTTGTGGTGAGATGAAAGGTTGTTTTCCTGAGACTCGCACAAACTTACACCTCAGAAGCGACTTCACGATCACGGCTGTGAACAGATTCACGGCCACCGTGTTGTTCGTGCTTTTTCAAACCTTCTTAGCAGCGAAACACCTGTTAGAGTGGCTTTCGAAGCAACACACTTCAGCACGCCAAAAAGCTGGAGTTGCACACGTCGGTGTCGCGCTCAGCAGCAACGGAGGACCCACGTTATGACCCGCTGCGGTTTTTGCATGCACCCGAAACGGGAGGAATATGAGCGAAAGATCGTCTCTAAAGAGCTTTCGATGTCGAGAGTAGCGCAGCTGATGAACTGCAACAAGTCGAGCGTCTCAAGACACATGAGCAACTGCTTCCCGAAAAAGATAGCCGAGTGGGTCAAGCCCGAGGCAACGAAAGAAGAGGCGCTCAACGTCATAAAAGAGCTTGTACGCTCACACAGAGATCTTCTCGATCTCTATGAAGAGGCACGAGCAACAGGAAACATAGACGCCGCTATCAGGGCTCTGGGAGAAGAGCGGAAGCATCTTGAGATTGTAGCGAAGTTAACCGGCCAGCTACAGGAGCGATCGAGCGTCAGCATCTTCTTATCGCCCGAGTATTTGGAGCTAAAACAAGTTATTAACGCCACACTCGCGCCATTTCCAGAAGTAAGACAAAAACTTGCCGAGGCGTTTTCCAAGGTTGCTAATGATGGTGGCCGACAATGAACGATATTCGCAAGGCTTTTTTCGCTGATCTCGCCGCGAGTGTAGACCCGGTGACGTTCGCACGATCACTAGGCATCGACCCTGATCCCTGGCAGCGCGATTTGTTGCTTTCTACGGACGCACGAATCATCTTAAACTGTGCACGCCAAAGTGGAAAATCGACGATCACGGCGGTTCTCGCACTGCACCACGCGCTCAACAATTTCGAGGCACTCGTGCTCGTCTTATCCCGATCGCTTCGTCAGTCATCAGAACTATTCAAAAAAATCACGTGGTTCTACAGGGATTTGGGTAGGCCAGTCCCCAGCGACATAGAGAACGCACTTACCTTGCAGCTCGTGAACAAATCACGCATCGTGTCATTGCCTGGAAAAGAACAGACGGTGCGAGGTTTCTCGGGCGTATCGCTGTTAATCATCGATGAAGCGGCTCAGGTCAGTGACGAACTCTATTACTCAGTGAGACCGATGCTCGCCGTCTCTCAGGGCCGCATGATCTTGCTCTCGACTCCATTTGGCAAGCGTGGCTTCTTCTTCAAGGAGTGGAGTGAGAGTCCGGCGTGGAAGAAAGTCAAGATCACAGCCGAGCAATGCCCCAGAATCAGCACCGATTTCTTGGAAGAAGAGCGTGTAGCGCTGGGGGAGTGGTGGTACAGGCAGGAATACGAATGTGAGTTTTCTGAAAATGTTGACGCCTATTTTTCGTATGAGGAGATTCGAGACAGCATAAGTGCGGACGTTAAACCGTTGTTCGCGCCGGATGGAAGTTTGAACGTTTAAGACCCGGCCGAAAAAAGGAGAGAAAGAAGAGATGGTCACAGAAGAACAAAGCGAGAACGAAAAGATGGACATAAAAGAACAAAATGCAAGGGTGTACGTTGGCCTGGATATCGGCCAAAGTCAGGATCCTACCGCTATTGTAGTGCTGCAGCACGTGCGTAGCGAGAAGGGCGACTCAATCATAGAAGATGAATACCAAGTGCGCGACGCTAAACGCCTGCAGCTGGGCACCTCATACGTCGATGTCATACGTCACGTCTCGGGACTGCTTGAAGCGGTTAGGCCGTTCGGTAACGCAACCCTTATCATGGACGCTACGGGAGTCGGGGCTCCAATCGTGGACATGTTCAGGGCGGCAGGCCTTAAACCCGTTGCCGTTCAAGTGCACGGCGGCCAAAAAACGAGCTATGACAAAGGCTCCTGGCATATTCCCAAGCGTGATTTGGTCTCAAGCGCTAAGCGGCTCCTCGGAGAAAAGACGCTAAAGATAGCGGACGGTCTGCAGCACGGTGATACGCTTATTACAGAGCTGCAAAACTTCAGCGTCAATATCAATATAGCGACCGGGCACGACACCTACGAGGCTTGGCGAGAAGGCGTGCACGATGACCTCGTTTTTGCTTTGTCCTTGACGTGCTGGTGGGCTCTCAGGAAGAAGAACGATACGCTTAGCATAGACGCAAGCGAGGTGATGACCGACACCGCTGAGGGAGCGATCCGCCCTTGGGAGGACTACTACATAGGGTGGGTGCCGGCCCGTGATGAGGAATACGGAGCGCTGGTAGTTTACAACCTCAAACACTCGTCAGTCGTTCACCTCGAGCGAACGAAACCCGAATCGATGCTGCAACAGATTGAAAAGGTCTTCAAAACGGCTGAGCGCTACGATGCGGCGGTGGTGGCTCAGGCGGGGACGGACGAGTCGATACTCAACGCACTCGATTACAGAGGGGCATACGTTGAGCGTATAGAATTGGACCAGCAAAAGTTGACGCTGGCATATGAAAATCTGTCCCTCTTAGTCAACTATAAACAAATCAAGCTACCTAATGACCCTGAGCTCCTAGCGGAGCTTGAGATAGAGCAGAATAGTGTGGTAGTGGCGCTGTGTCTCGTGACGCATGATATCTATCCAGATATTGGAGCAAAGACCCACGAATTTGGCGACGATGATCCCTATGACAGACCGACATATTACCGTGATGATTATGGTAATATCTTTGGGGGATGGTGATACTAATTCCAATGTCTCCTCTGCGGTCCAGTTGTGGACTCCCGTCCCTACCTTAACTTGGTGACATTTGTTCTGCGTCGCGACCGTTCTTTGTAGCGTGCTCCTTTAAGCCTTTCCGTAGCTCTATGCTCGTTTTTTCTTTTTTCGATTTCCTTTGATTTCTGGACCCCGCTGACGCAAAAACGGCAGCAATCGGCATAGGTACCGCGCATCGAAGAAGTTAGCGAAAGCGGCCAATTATTCGCCTGATTGTGATAAGAAGTGTGAGCAATGGGGGAGAACAATCTCTGGATGCCTTACAAAATCCCTGTTGATAAGTGCCGTTAAACCCTCAGACTGTTTTCATGATCTCGTAGTTTTGTCGGGCGTATAGATCCAATATATGGCTTAATTTATGTTCGAACCCTAAGCGATAGTTGTCATTAGCGTACTTCGCCATCAGATAAAGGCTTTGAAATACTACAGCAGGCAAAAATCTAACATCCGCCATGTTCTCATTCACGAGAGACCCAAGAGGGTTGGTTCCGCCTATGCCAACCGGACTCCAATGAGCAATTCTAGAAAAATCGCCGTAGGCAATCGCGTGTAATTTTCTGCATCCTTTAGATAATTCCGACCGTCTTTTGCTGTCTAACGTGTTATATCGTTTAGCTGAATGAATCAGCTCATCGCAAAATGAATTGGCCAGTTCGGGGATCCCTTCATGGTCATACCAATTCTGCCTAGAATCGCTAAAATCAAAGCTAGCTTCAGCCTTATTTATGTCTTGGACACTATATCCATTATCAATGAGCCACTGATGTGCGACAGCCGCGGCATCCGCTGCAGCATTTATTTTTTCTATTCGCAGCTGTCTTCGGTAGTTTTCATAAATAGTTTACAAACGCCATCTTTCGGCTATTCTTGCGCTATCCTTTTTATACTCCTGAAAACCCCACATACCCTCTAGCGCAGATCGGGCGAGAAGCGCCGTATCGGCAAAACGGTCTTCCTTGGATCCGAAGACTAAATGATCAATTTCTATAGACTTTCCTTTTGATACTATTACAACACTTGCTGCAATATCTTTCATCCTTCTTAGGAAATTAAAAACAAAAATATCCTCGTTGAGGGTGCTTCCTTTGATTTTTTCGTGCATAGAACTTGTGATTCCTTGTGCGCACATGATAAGCTCTACGACCGATCGTAACAGCTCATTAAACCCCGCAATTGTTTCTTTTCCATCTTCATGATCCATTTAAACCACCGTTTGATCTAGGAAGCGACTGCATAAGGGAGGCGTGGGAGAGGTCGGCTTTGGAGAGGCAGCAGTTTGACAGTTTGGGCTCGCGAAGATCGGGCCTAACATTGGGGTGCTCTTCACGCTAACTGTTCTACGCGTCGACCCCGTCACGCAACTTCGCAAGGTGTGATTCGTTTACCATGGTGCCTCCTCCAAAGAAATATGTTGGAGGATGAGCCACCAAAAGATATAACCTTACAAGTCTGGGGCATCTGAAAGAACGAGTGTATCGTCTGTCGCTTTTTGGAATGCGCTATTCTTCGCTCAGCACCACTTGAACCCTCTCCTCACACAACGAAATCTTTCAGAGCGTCCAGCAACGCCTTACGTTCAACCGAGCCCGTCGGAGAGATATAGAAGTCGACGCCACGACCCCTTCCCCGACCTTCCGCTCCACTTCGACATAGCCGTAAAGCTCTAGCTCAGCTACGAGTTCCGAAAGCGTCTTATGGGCGACCTGTTCACGACCACTGAGCCGTATGATGTTGTTGAACTCTCGTTACACCTCAGTAGCTGACTGCTTCTCCTCTTTGCTGTAAACGCTCTCCAGCAGAACCTTTTGGTGTGACGACAGCCGGGCGACCTTTCTTCTTAGCAGAGAGACCGCGACCAACCATTGCGCACGTCTCACGTCATCTTCCGTTACGGCTGTCCGACCCTCCTCCTCACAGAGGTCAGCAGCGGTCGAGAGCAAATCAAGCGCATATCTGGCGTCGCAATTGCGCTTAGCAGCAAGCGCAGCGCGGCAACCTCTCACAAGCACTACACCTCATCTGCTTTTAGAAATTGACTTTCTGCTTTTTTTCGACAAAAAACGACGGCCTGGTTAGAGAGAGCTGCTCAATTCTTTTGGAAGCAGACTGAAGGTAACATGTCGAGAGCGACGAGGCCTGTGCGCATTTGTCAACTTCTATTAATGGGCACGTGGCGATAATTTGCCGTGCTCAGCGGTCGCGTGCTTATTTGTCAAGTCGTCGTGTTGGTGTGAGGGCTGATAAGGTTCCCTATTCTTCTTTCTTTTTGCTGCCGCCGAAGATTCGGCTCCAGAAGCCGACTTTAAGCGCGGAACTGTAAGGTCGTGAGTTTCAAGCTTCTTCTGACGGGCCTTTCTGCGCCCCCCTTACCGGCAAATCATTGGCGCGTGACGATCACAACCATTAGTCTACAGAGCAGAGCATGTGCTTGTTACGCTAACTTTCAATCAATTGCGAGATCCGCTCTTTGACTTGCCAGAATCTGCACTGTTGGAGATTCACCGCAGCAAAATCTCGCTCCGCCGCGCAAAAACAGGATACAACTACCAAACGATACGGCTGCCCGACAGGTTCTCAAAACTTGCAGGGCTGCCGACGCGCATCTATCAGACTGTGCACGATGGGGCACTAGCATTTCTTGTGGTCATATCAGCCACAGAAAACGTCACAGAAAGCGCAAAATCCTCCGTCTTCACACGCCGACAATAATCTTATTTGATCATGAATCGCCTTGGACAACAGTATTATCGACTATATCAGGCGACGGTCACACTACCTTGCCTATAGTCGGCAGTGCGATTCGAGCCAAACCGCTTTTAACTATAAAGGTCTGCGCTTCGCTGCTGTAAAACATTAGGGGCGTTGCCGGTCTGCCGCATATAATCAATCGCGGCCATAAGTTCTAAGCGCGTGCGTTGATACTCCGCATAGAGCACGGCATATTGCTCTACAAGCGATTCTCGCTGCAAGCTTCTACTATTTCTACCTGTTCCATGCAACAGAGCTGCAAGTCGTTCTCGGGGTTATTTTCGCGAGTATCGGCGTCGGTTTTATGCTCACTGCAATGATTAACGTTGTCATATAGTCCGTTGAACAATCGCAAACTGGCATTGCAACCAGAATGAACACCGAGTTCAGGACGGTCGGCGGCGCAGTTGGACCCGCTATTACGGGCGTCTTTCTTGCTGCGTACGTTTCACCGCTCGTCATTCAAACACCTCGGGGCCCTGTAATGGGTCCGCTCCTGCCCAATGCAACAGCATTCGATTACATATTTCTGGTCGGCTTTGGCATTTCCGTTGTAGCAATGCTCGCCACCCTCTTGATCAAGGGTCCGGCGAAAGCAGAACAGCCAGAGGAGTTGTTGGCCGTGCAGGAATCGTAACCAGTAGTCGGATTCTTCGTCTTGATGATGATTCTCGGTGCGATATTGTTTCGAAACGTGCCCAAAAATCGACTTTAGGCGCCGGCAACCGCCGTGCATGAGTTCGAGCTGCTTGTGGAGCGTCTCCCTCGTCCTGCCTGAACTCAAAACTGTGGCCTCTCTCCATATGTACGAAGCCCTTCGATTCGCAGCTTATACTGCATCACTCGAACGTGTTGGCTGCTACGCCGCCTTGATGCCGCAGCGTGAAAAAAAATGTCACGCGCGTTTATAAACTCCCAATTCAGAATGAAGTCAGATGGTTCGCAGGGTTGTCACAAATCTGGATGATCTCTTGGTCATTAGCTCTGCTATTATGGACACCGCGCAAAGCACGATAGTATGGCTTGCCCCTCGGTCCGTCGTGGCTCTTTTCGTCCGGCACGGCATCTTTGAGAGCGCCAAGACGTTTATGGAGCGAGGGGGGTCTATGCGGGGCATCACCTATGTCGCGGATCCGTACATCGAAACCGTACGAGAACTCGTAAAAGCGGGCGCAGACATTCGTTTTACACGTCAAAATCCACGTCAGTTTATGCTTATCGGGGACGATAAGGAAAGCATCAGCTCAGTTTATATTGAACCTGAGCATCTTTCCCTCGAGAGCCCCATCACGGCATTCTGGACGAGCGACCCGGACTACGCTCAATGGCTTTTGTCAGCTTTCGAAGCAGAGTGGACGCTGAGCGTAGAGTTTTCGTGACTGTTAGATTTTCAAGGAGAATTTCGGCAAGAAGTTGAACAAGCGAACGAACAGGAGTCGTTCTACAATCTATCGAGGTTTGAAGAATGAGTGACTTTAAAGACATAACTATTAAAAGCGTGGGATTCGCCGGCCAAGAGGGTTATCCCTGGTATTAGGTATCGGTCACACTTTCGCGAATACCTGACAAGATATGGGAAGACTGTTTTGATGAAGTGTTCAGACAAAGAATGGAGCGAGTTACAAATCAACTAAGACAGTTCGCATACAGCAAAGGCGAAGAGATCCCAGACAACGCTAGGAGGGCCTTAGAGGCTTTAGGCTTGGAAGAGGACAAAGAGCTCAGTGACGATACGATTTCTTCAATAGGACCCTTATTTGAGCTACGAGGTGACGTGCTTACATTTCGATGGGTTTACGGTCGTGACAGCAAGGATGGTATGGAAGCGGCGCAAAAGTGTCTTCCAGACGTGAAAGACTGGTTAGACGCAGCTAACAATTGTCGGAAGAAGAACAAACCGTGACCAGTTTTGGCCGCAAGGTCATTTCCTCTTGCCCTTTTTGTGGATAGTGAATTAGCATCTTAAAACTAGCGGACACGATGCACCTACAGCTAGAGGCCACTATCGCGGATAGCTACGCTCAGATGCGACGCATAACGGGTTTGACTACGTTAGATTAGAAGAGATGCTGCAGCCGGTTCGACAAATTTGGATCGGCACTTTTTTCCTACCGGCGACGCATAAACATTTGTGGGGAGAGCGAAACTAAACGACAACACTTAAGCCATTATACCGCGACCCGTGGTATCCATCATCGTGAAGTCGGTGAATCAGATTTTGATTTTGAAAGATGAATTTAATAAGCCACTGGGACTCGCCTGAAGGGGAGGCATAGTCAAGGCATCAAACTTCTTAACCCCGGCGAAGGGAAATGCAGAAACACTGAAGGAGTCTTGAACGTGCACACGTTAGAATTGCACAACGTGAACTCGGGATACAACAAGAAGACCGTCTTGCACGACGTAAGTCTCACGATACAAGAGCCGTCGATATACGTCGTATTAGGCCCAAACGGCGCAGGGAAGACAACACTGTTTAGGACTATCGCCGGCATTTTAGAGCCATATTCGGGCGAAGTCGTATTTGATGGTGAAAACGTCGCCTCATCGCGTGACGTCAGAAAGCGGATAAACTACCTCTCCCACTACAACGCGATCCCGGAGGAGATGACGGTGTACAACGCGCTCACGTTTTATGCGAATATGCAGGGAGGAAGCGCTGACGAGGTTCTCGAGCTGCTCCATCTTCAGGAACTTCGGGATAAAAAAATCTATGATCTCTCGCAGGGACAGAAGAAAAGAGTCTCAGTCGCGAAGGTATTCCTACAAGAGCGCGACCTGTACTTGATAGACGAGCCCACGTCAAACCTGGACCCTGGCTACTCGAAGGAGATCAGAGACATCCTCATGAAACTGAGCAAGGACAGGATTGTACTGTACTCCACCCATAACCTCTACGAGGCGAACGACATCGGCACGAACCTCATCTTGATCAAAAATGGGACCATTGCGCTAAGTGAAAAGATCGCAAACATCAAACTGAGGGAATACAGGGTTGGAATTAGGACGTCGACTGACATTTCAAAAATTGTCGATGCGAAGAAGGGAGAGCAGGGATACTACGTCGTGAGCGTTTCGAGCCCCGAAGAGGCAGGACGCATCCTGAAGACGCTAATCGAACACGGGGTACTGGTGACGGAAATGCGGCAGCTCGAAAACCCGTTGCAAGAGCTCTACGAAACGGCGTAATCGGTGAACGCGTGAAGAACAACGTTATGCGCCAACTGGGGCGCAAACCTGCAATAATCACCGTTAAGAGAGGACTCGCTCTGAGCAAATCGTACGTCGTGTTCGCGATATTCTTTGCGTCGGTGGCTATACTCACGGCAAATTTTGGCAACGCATTCCTGAGAGGCGTACCTGGGAATAGCGACGTCTACGTCGGGACGTCACTCTCGCTTCTCTCCGTCCCGCTGACCGCAATTGCCGCTGTGATGCTTACGACGTCCGTCATTTTGCTCTACGTCTACGACAAGAATAACGGCGTGCTCGAGTATTTCCTCTCGCTCGGGATGAATCAAGAAGACATCTACAAGCGCTACCTGAAAGCGGGCGTCATTCTTGTCTTACTCCTTATGGCGGGAGTGGCCGTTGCAAACGTTGCGGTAGGATTGGTTCTGAGAGGAGGAGTTACGCTCCCTCTCGTGGCTACGGGCGTTGCCACCGCATTAGCCCTCTCCATCGTCTCTTTCGATACGATGGCAATGATGACGTTCAGCTTATTGCAGAAGCCGAGGGCAGGAGCAAATCAACCATTAGGCCTCGCCTTGGGGGGGTTGCTGGTGTTGCCCGCGTACTTAACTGCGTTCATTTTGCCTGGTATTGTAGCAGTCGCCGTAGATCTTGCCGAAGCCGTCATAATCGCCGCTCTGTCGATCGCGCTGTTGCTTCTTTCAAGCAGACTCATCAGCAGGGAGAAGCTTCTTCCATAGCAACTCGCGCGTGCAAGACCAATTAGTACAGATTTTCAGTAAGAAAGTAAGAACTTCGGCTTGAAGTTAATCGTCGCTAGCCTCAAGGATCCGAAACGCTTTCTCCAGCCCCAACGTCCTTCATCAAGAACGGCACCCCGGCGAATGGACCAGCAGAGATTGCGTGATCATCCAATCTTACGGTTGCAGAGTTGCCCTTAATAGCCGGAGCACTAGTTTATAGAGGTCATCTATCTGCTTTTGCTGTGCCTGGAGTTCGCGCCACAACTCTTCGTGCTCTTCTACATTTTGCACGTGGTGAAGTAAGTGTAAGCTGGGCGTTGCGATAGATTCTTTAGTTACGCGCTCTACATCACTCATTTTTCACTCCTCAACCCCGCTCTCTCGCAATCTCTAGGCTGTCACATGAGCACATCGATCTTAAAGAGGTCACACTCCGAGGTATACTCTAGCGGACAAGTTCGGCGCCTCGTACATCCGAAACATAGCGGTATGATATACTCGGCAACGCACTTCTGAAACTCATTGCAAGGGCAGTTTGTAGAGCGCGGCTTGCCTCCGTGAACCGGACAGTCCTTACCCAAGCCATAATCCAACTCGCACATGCTCTGTTCTCCCTTTTTTAATCCAATATCGTCTACCGGTGTTCCACCACCATGTGTGGGGGCTTCGTAATAGAAAACGTTTGATTTTAATAAACTCACTTTGTTTACGGTATCTTGTCGCGCTTTCGCCTAATGCATTTCTTGAAGAGTAGTGGCGTGTTCCTTCCTTGTTGCTACAAACCTCTGCAATGGGGATGATGTGGTATCTGAAAGGGCTTTGGCTCAGTCACGTCTTCTTCTGTTTCAGAACGCTTTGATTGGGTCGCTCGCGGCTAATCACAACGCTTAAGTTCCCAGCACTGACCTCATCCACCATTATGCTAGCTGCTGAGCATTACCTAAACTTTTTTGCCGATAGCGCGCTGCTGCCTAAAAACTCGCAAAAGTCACTCAAATCTGGTCTGGCTATATTGTGTTTTAATATCTTTGAGAAAATCTTCTTTCGTAACTTCGTTGATATCACGAGGATAGTCGCCATGGAGATCATGAGGTCCGTTTCGCGCAATCTCATAGATCAAGTGGCAGCTATTACTTAAAGGTACGAATTTTGCAAGGATGAGATAGCGAAATACGTGCGATGCTGGCAGCTCTCCATATTTGGATGCATTAAGCATAATGTTAAATGTGTTATCAAACCACTGATTTGGATCCTCTGGATTAAAGCTTTGAAGATCTACCGTTTTCCATCCGCGTTCTTTCAATCCGGCCGCACAATCTTCGAGGGCTGGTTTGACCACTAACTTAAAGAAATTTATAACGTCGCCCTTCGGATATTCTTTCATTATAGATCCCCCTTTGTTTAATCAATCTTGCACGATTGGGCTTAAAAGTGATGCATGCGCGGTGAGAGCGATTCAGACCTCTTACCAACAACACGAGCACCGCGATACTGAGCAACATAAGCAGCGCCACGCCGATAGGTTCAAAAAGGAGCCAGGTCAGCACGAGCATGACAATCAAGAAGCCGAGCCACTAATTCAACGCACAACAAACTTATTTGGAAGCGCATCTTAGGTTTGATTAGCATGAACGAATCTACGCAGAAGAAATGCGAAGGCTGTGAGCCTGGCTATATTAAGGACGTCTACGAAGTTCTCCCAGGACAATGGCACGCTGTGCCTTGCGACGGTCCTCCCGTCAAGTTAGATATGCGTCAGCTTGCATATTGTATTAGGGACAGCAAGCTCCCTATGGAAAAGAAGCTAGCTCTACATAATTTATTCAACGCTAGATCCCGACCAGATCCAACATCAGAGACTAAAAACTAACGCCAGCCTTAACCCAACTCAATGAACCGGAGCGGAGCCTCTCGCCGAAGTCGGTCGCAAGGATACAATCGTTGCACTCATCCTCTTCATAGAGCCTCCTGCAGGCCGCACAGTTGCGATCTGCCACATCCGCGCAATCGTTCTTATAGTCCGCTAATTCTAGTAGGAGCTCATCGACTTCTGCGCAATCGTTGTGCATGGCGTGACGTAGTACGACGTGGCTTGAATAACAATTGATGAAGAGTGGTGCGGAAGTGGTCTTTGGACTAAATGACCACAACGCTTAGCGCACCTCGAAAGCAAGGGTCTGGGCAAGCTGTCTTTCAACTCAAGCGTAAAAAAACGGCACATTATCATTCA
>JACTTZ010000022.1 GCA_015660915.1 Methanomicrobia archaeon
CCTCTAAAGCAAGCGTTGCGTGCTTGAGGTTTATTTCTTGTCCAATGCCGGTGGATGCAACCACATTTACAATTTCAATAGTGTCCCGCGGTTCAACCATACGCTTCCCCCTTCCCTGTTGGTTTACTAAGGCTTAAGCTGGAGGGCGTGGAGAACCGAGACGCGTAGCTCAGATATGTGATGCCTCAACAGGTAATCGAAATCCCCTCGCGCAATAATTAAATAATTAGAACATCTAATTATTAGAAGAAGCAATTAATATGACCGTAGATCTAGAAGAATCCGCTCGTAAGCTGCTTGAAGTTGTTCCAATTATTATGCAAGCTATACGATCTGAGATGCGTAGTCGACGGTCACTAGACTTGACCGTCCCGCAGTTCCGCGCATTGGCTTTTGTGAACCGCAATGAAGGCTCTTCACTTTGGGAGGTGGCACGTCACATGGGACTGACTCCCCCTTCCACCTCTAGGCTTGTGGATGGCCTCATCGCGCGCGGTTTGATGGCACGGAACGATCATCCCGCTGACAGACGACGTGTAAGGCTCACCGTCACAGGTCAGGGACTAACGATTTTAGAGGCCTCTACCGAAGGAACTGCGTCATATCTAGCAGACAAACTAAGCGGTGTGGATGCTGATAATAGAGAAGTCATTGACAAAGCCGTGGAAACGCTGCGAGCTGTCTTCGCGCCAGCACATGAATTAGAGAGGTGACGTAAGACTATGGCTATCCTAACAACAGAGGATCTCACTCGTAGGGTTGAAGCTCTGAAAGCCGTCAATTCCCTGAGCGCACCCCCCGACTTCACGCTCGACAGCGACAGGAAGCCGATTCTCGTAGTACGTAATCTAAGCAAAGGGTTCGGCCATGTTACGGCAGTAGATGCCATCAACTTTGAGGTGTTTGAGGGCGAGATCTTCGGGCTAGTCGGCTTAAACGGAGCGGGGAAGACAACAACGATGTTAATTTTATCGTCTCTTCTAAATCCTGATTCCGGCAGCGCTACCGTATGTGGATATGACGTCGTGAAGGAGAAGGATGGCGTGCGGCGTTCTATCGGGTTCGTGTTCGAGGAGGAGGCTGTTGACATCTACCTTACGGGCAAGCAGAACCTGGATTTTGCGGCGCGCATGTACAGTCTCGCAAGACAAGAGAGGGAGAAGATGGTGGCTGATGTCTTAAAGACTGTTGGATTGGAACAGCATGCGAATACGAAAGTGAAGGATTATTCCGGAGGGATGCTGCGAAGGCTGGAGATAGCGAGAGGAATGCTGACCTCTCCTAAGGTTCTCCTTTTAGACGAGCCGACGATAGGGCTGGACGTGCAGACACGAAGATACGTCTGGGATTACCTCCGACGAGTGAATAAGGAGATGGGGGTAACTGCTCTTTTGGCTACGTCATACCTTGAAGAAGCCGATTATCTCTGTAACAGAATAGCAATTTTGCACGAAGGCAAGATAGTAGCGTCAAATACCCCTGAGGCGCTAAAAGACTCCTTCGGTGAGAATCTGATAACGCTTAAGTTATCAAAGGGTTCGCAGGAAGATTTCGCACGGCAGCTGCGGGAGATGACCTGGGCAAATAGCGTTGAAACTCAAAGCCAAGGCACATTAGTCCTGAGCCTTAAGGACAAAAGTATCGGGATACCGGAAATCGTGAGAATGGCCAAAACACACGGATTTAGCATCTCCTCTATAAAATCAAGCACGCCAAGCTTGAATGACGTTTTATTGCATTACGCGAAGAAGAGCGTAGCGGAGCGTGATGAATGACGGAAGACGTAATAGAGGTACACGAGCTTACGAAGAAGTTCGGCGACTTTGTTGCGGTTGACCACATCAACTTCACGGTCAAGAGAGGTGAAATATTCGGGTTCCTCGGTCCAAACGGAGCTGGAAAATCAACGGCCATAAAGATGCTGACAACACTGCTGCATCCAACTTCAGGTTCCGCTGAGATCTGTGGGTACGACGTGGTCAAAGACAGTGACGAAGTCAGAAAGCACATAGGAATTATCTTCCAAGACCGATCCAGCGATGACTATCTAACGGGCAGACAGAACCTTGATTTTCACGCACGAATGTACGGGATGAGCAAGGAGGATAGGGAGAGGAAGATAGAGGAGGTCCTTGATTTGCTTGAGCTGAAAGGAAAAGAGAAGATCAAGCTTCACAATTTGCCAGAAGGCGTTCGTCGTCGATTTGAAGTGGCAAGAGGCTTCATGACTAGCCCAGACGTCGTGTTCCTCGACGAGCCTACCATAGGATTTGATATAAAGGCCAGGATGGATTTATGGAACCAGATAAAGAGGGCAAGGGAGATCGAGGGAGTAACCGTTTCGCTCACTACGCATTTTATAGAGGAGGCGAACTATCTCTGTGATCGCGTGGCTATCATCGACAAGGCAAAGATCATAGCGTTGGATACGCCTCGGAAGCTGAAGGAGGCGGTAGGTTCGGATTTAATCTCACTTCAAATTGCTGACGGAGGGGAGAGAAGGGCTACGTTCATGGAGAAGGTGAAAGAGCTTGATTGGATAAAGCGTGTTGAGGAATACAGCAATTCGATATTGTTAAATGCAGAAAGCGGTGAGGGCAGGGTGGCTGACCTCATAGATTTTGCTGATGCACATGGATTTGTCATCACGTCTATAGATGAGCATGAACCGAGCCTAGAAGACGTCTTTTTGTTCTTCACCGGCAGGACGATACGAGAGGCTGAAGGGGGCTAGATGAGATTGGAACGAAATGTGGGGGGGATGGTACGGTAAAATGGACGTGCAAGAAGTAACTCACAGACCCCTATTTGAGGGCGAGCCAATTTACAGCATGTGGTTGCGGGAACTGATACGATTCTTCGCCATGCGATCGCGAATCCTCGCAACTTTCGCCTCGCCGTTAATCTGGCTTCTTTTTTTAGGTATTCCATTGAGTCAGATCTTCTCAAGTGGAGCAAGCCAGAGTGTGCCCGGGGGGTTGTCCTTCTTCGCGTTCATCGTTCCAGGAATTGTCAGCATGGGCTTGCTATTCGGGGGCACGAATAGCGGTGTCACCGTCCTCTGGGACAAGGAGTTCGGTTTCCTGAAGGAAGTGATGGTCGCTCCTGTACGGCGCACATCGCTCATGATAGGCAGGAGCTTAGGGGCGCTGACGATCGCACTCATTCAGGCTCTGGCCACACTAGGGATTGCTCTTATCCTCGGCACATGGCTTGGTTTTAGAATTATTAGCGTTGCTGGTTTCCTCTTAGCGATAGGCTTCATGATTATTACCTTCTTTGCCTTCGTTGGTTTCGGCCTGACGCTTGGCGCCTTGATCGAGAATACCGAGGGATTCATGACTATTGTGCGCATGATAGAGTTTCCGATGTTTTTCCTGTCTGGTGCCTTACTCCCAATTAGCGTGATTAAGGGCATTCCTGTTCTATATCAGCTACAATTCATCAACCCCCTTACTTATGGCGTTGACGGGGTACGGGGGCTCCTCACCGGGGTATTCCTCCTTCCAGCATGGCTTGATTTGACTGTCATTGTTGCTTTCGCACTGCTATTCCTCTTCCTTGGTGCCTATGCATTTTCTAAGATGGAAGTTGACTAAATGTAAACTAAGCCGCGCCTTAACGTAGCTTTCAATTGTTTGACAAGCTTGACCGCTCCTTGATTATTGTATCTTTTCCGTCAAGAGCTTGATTTTTGCACACGTCAGGAAGGAATAGGAGTGTACTGTTTAGTCACGTAGCCCTAGCGATAGCAGCCCTTTAAAGCCCGTCAAGGTTTTCGATCATTCTCCATAAAGGTTGATGCTCGATCGGGTGCCACCACGCGTTGCTGGCAGCGCCGCAAAAAAAAGAGGCCGAGACAGCTCACAATGAGTCGAGCAACTGCACCAACTGAGCAACGTTCTGCTGCTGGGTGACAAATCGCGGGGGTATGCTTCGTTGAATGAATCCGGATATTCCGAGCAGCTCTTCCATCTCAACTGACAGTGCGTACGTTAGCCGTGCGCTTTTATCGGGTTTCTTCTGGCTAATCAGCCGGGCGTGGTTCAACAATCTGCTGTTTTTACCGCCCACGACGATCACAAGATTCTCGAAGGCGTATCCGCGTTTGACGTGGGCGTTGGACGGATAACGCTGACGATAAGCGGCTCTTTCAGACGCTGACAACCAGTTGAAATCGATCACTTGATCGACAGTGAAATAGCCAACGAGGTAAAGCGCTTCGGGATATTCAGCTTTGTCGTGATTAAACGGTTTTAATCCTGCGTAAAAAACGAGCAGATCCCCCTCACTCAACGTAAGGAGATATCTCCGTTTTGCCGAAGGGTCACCATATGTGCACGTTTCGAACTCGGGATCATCGTGCATCGGCACGTGTATGAGCGCTGGTGGCACATAGGTCGACAGCAGTTTTCCCTTCCTTCCGATTCTTTCGCCATACGTAGCAGCCGTGCACGATCGATACGTCTCCGGAATGGGAACGAATTCGAACGATCCGTCGTCAAAAATGGGACCATAGGTTCCGCCGCTTCCCTTGTCGATGCCGACGCGGAGCAATAACGCTTTCATTCTTCTGGCCCCTGCAAGCTCAGGCCCAAAGCAGACAATGGCAAGCGGTAAGGATCTGCTTAGACACCTCGGCCGTGTCGGCAACGTGCCTGACGTGCATCATTTTTCCACGGCCCTTTTTATCGCTATGCGCTCTATCACGTTTTCGTACGCTTCTTGAAGCCCGCGGCGAGTCATAAGACTGTTATAACCGGTTGGGCCCTCAACATTTGTCTTGTCCTCAAGTTTTTCGATCTCCTTCTTGCAGAAGGCTATAACATCCTCTAATATCTCTTCGCAATTCATTTTCACTTTTCCCCCAGATCGAATCCGGCGCGTGGAAGAAAACGGGCTGTCTGTGTTCAGGACGTCAGCGAAGTCAGCTGCACGTAATCACGCGCGCTCCAAAGAACGACGTGGATTATTTGATAGGCACCTTGACTCCCTCAAGCCGTTCCGCGAGCGGTATGGTCACTTTAAGAAGGCCATTTTTAAACGTGGCCGTTGCCCCTTCCGGATTGATAGTATGGGAGAGTGCCCAGCAGCCGGCATATTCGATATCGCCTCGGGGTGCTGTTAGACAAAACCCGTTCTCCCCGGCTTCGACTTTGATGTCCTTCTTATCTACACCGGAAAGTTCCACCGAAATGATATAGGTTTTTGCATCGTGATAAAAAAATGCATTCGGTGCGACAAAGATGCGTTCTTTTTCAGCCAATGATATCACCGCATAGAATGCTGCTTGAATGATTAAGTAGCTTTGCCGGGCCTAACACGATAGAATCTGATTTTGCAGGAGGTGAACCGCTCTTCTTATTTTTTTTGCGTGTCGTTCTACTACACCAATAACCATAGGATTTGGCGGCAACTCAAAAAAGAAGGACTTTATGAGCTTAGATCGTTAAAATGAAACGCCTCCTGCGTCAATGCAAGCCCCGGGGACGAACCGCCGCGCACAATAAAGGTACGAATATTACGCGGCACGATCGCACATTTCAACGATGGATTTTCCACTCAAACATCGGGTGCCGCCGGAAGCGCTCACTTGCTTATTCCTTTGACTTTGGGATCTCATAAAGCCATTTTGCGAGTAAAGACTGAGCCACGGTAATACGAAATATGTGAGCAGAGCGACCTGTATCCCTAAAGAAATAAACAACACAAGGGGTTGTGGTAGAAAACTAAGAGCGGGACTAAGGAAAGGTGTCATAATCTCAGCCAATACGAAGATGCTAGCGGTTAGAAGAAGTACCATCTTCCAGCGTGAAGGAGACGTGGGATGCCGCGGAGTAAACCACAGAGATAGTCCCGCGGATCTGCGGATGTCGGCTGGCATCTCGCTCATCGCGTCGGCACGGTCAATCAAGGCTTTGCCGGCTGCAGAGTTTTCCCATCGTATCATGCTTTCGTAGCTATCAAACCGGACAATGGTCACGAAATCCCTGTTACTGCTGCCTTCCGGGCGCAAAAAGGTTGAGCCAAGATAATCTGCGTATGCTGCGGCATCGGCCGATATCTCTTTTTCCAACGCTTCATAAGCCTGTCCAAAGCCCGGTTTGATTCTGCGTCGGATCATGACCGTGACGGGGCCGGACTCTGAACCCCTATCATTTCTTGCCGCTTCAGTCATAGGAGTTTACGTGTGTCAACGAGTGTTTTTGCCCCTCTAGTGGATGCGCCCATATAAGCGTGCTGTTATGGCCTCCACGTACCGCCGGCTCCGGGCCGCGCGTGCAGAACCACCCCCTATGCGATGGTTATTCGTGAATATCCTCCCACGTCTCTCTGACGCATTCAAGCTCTTCCTCTTTGCGTTTCTCGTGTTCATCGATCAGCCGGTTCATGAGCTCATCAGCCGTCTCGTTCCTGCGCGCTATGCGTTCAAGCCGCTCGCGTGTTCGTTTTGTCACTTTGATCGTGACCGCCTCTTCTAGTCCTGTCGGTGCCATGGTTTCGTCCCTCCTTGCATGACGCTAGGCACGATAAAAATCGTTGTTGTTTGAAAGGCCAGTATGTGACACAATTATGCTGTCACGTTTTTCCACAAAATCGCTGCTATACAGTTTTAAACGAAATTGCTGCCTCACGCGGCCTTAAAAAAATACTCTGCGTAGGTTCGGTCGGAGATGAACGTTATGGCAGCAAATACAACGGTCAGAGAGCTCAACAATTACCGCTATGGTCTCCATCTGGCGAAACAGCTCTGGTATCGTGGTGGCATAAAAAAGGCAATTATTGTGGTTGTACTTGCCATGATCGCATCGTTATCGGTAGCCGGGTGCATCTCGGCAACAGATAACACGCGTGCATCTGCCGCAGCGACGGCACAGTTAAGCCGTTACCGCATCACAGAGTATTCTCTCCCCCATCTGCCACTTGTAACAGAGGGACGCCTGAAGATCCGGCGGCGGCGCATCCGCGAAATTGTTTTTTCAGCCAGCGCGTTTGAGTTTAAGTTGAGCGAATTTAGCGCAATTGTTTGCCATCACGAAACGTGATGCTTGCAACAGAGTGTGCGCATTTGCGAGATATATTCTGTTGAAATCGAAAAAAGAAATAATGAGATAGGAGCTAAGGAGAGGTTAAACGAAACGCGCTACGCTGTGCCGGTCTTGCTTATGACGCAACTCGGCGAAGGGTCGAGCGACTATACTCTAAAAGGCTCGTTTGCTTCGGTTACCCATTCGTTTTTTGCGCTAAGCCACCCTAGGCCTTTATACAACGCGCGTTGATGTTCCGGCATAGAGGGGCGTGGGTCCGGCTGTGGTAGCACTTCGGCGCCTGCGTTTATAAGCGTGTGCAAGTGTCGCTTTATACGGTTCAACTCGGCCGTATTATCTCGCAAGTCAGTTAGCGTCTCTTTTAATTCCTCGTCGCTACGTGGCTCCGCTACTAGCGCTTTTATCGCCTTGTTCGCTATCAGCGCCTTTATCTTGTTCGCTATCAGCGCCTTTATCGCCTTGTTCAGTCGCTCGTGCCCTTTTACCTGTTCTATCGTTTCGTCGAGCGTTAAATATCGCTCATCTACGCGTCGGTAATAGTGCAGAAAATCCCAATCAAGTATCATAACCGTCATTTATGCCACCCCTTCACTCTCGCCTTTTATGCTTCTCGCAACCTCGTCAAACTCATCTCCGATCTCGTACTCTTTCCAAAGAAAAAACGCCCACCGACGTGTCGCGGGCACTTAACGTTTAACCTCAGCACAAGCGCGATAGGCGATGAGGATCGGATGAACGGCGGGTAAGCCCAGCACAAAAAAGAACAGGGGATAATCACGGACATGCCGAACTCAGCTGTGGCATGCTTTGGTTGTTAAGTAGTAGAAACGGTGCGAGAGTAGATAAGGCTTCTCTATTCTTCTTCTTTTTTTGCAGCCGCCCGCGCATTATCGCCTGCTAGTCAGAAATTGCGACGCGGCTTCTCAATAGTGGAAAAGCGCCCTTCTCGTACCCACAATCCCGTTGTTGCAACAGTTCTAGCCCAACACCTTGTTGAAAGGATTGCCCACCGGCTTATTCCCAGCGTCGGCTGAAGCAGGATACGTCTCTAATCATCTGATACCTCGCCTTTTTTATCCTCGTCACGCCTAATCGTCGCGCGTATCGTTTTACCAGGATGCCATGCTGAATCCGCATCAATATCTGCACGCAACTGATGATAGCGGCAAAAATCAACAATCTCGCATAAATCCTCAAACGATGCACCGTACGGTTCCGTTGTTATCACATACTCGCCGTCGGGATGCTTGTGCGTGGTCGAGTGGTCGAATATGCCGAGAATATTGCCCACGTCGTCCGCGTCTACTTCTTCTTCGCGCCCCGGTATCCGCACGCGGCGCTTATGCAGTAATTTACCGAGTTGAGCGCCGTTCGGGAATTTACCGCCCGGGTTCCGTTTTACACTCATAACTTCGGCATATGCGTCTTCTAAGTCGTCGAGTTCTTCAAGCGTTTGAACCGCCTCAATATACCCTGGCGAGGGATTAGGATTATATTGCGTTCTGCGCTCGCGTTTAATATCTTCGGACTTCATATTTTCATACCTCGTTATCACCTAAAATGAGCGGCGCCCACAAAAAATGCCGATTTGATACCTCCCGAATTTCAGTGATGCCGCTTCAGATTACGCTTCCATTCCTCAAACTCGATTTGTCGTAGCTCCTCTTGTCGTTGCACCTCTTGTCCTCTAGTTCGCTCTCGCTGTTGCTCCGCTTCGATCTCACGAAAATGTCGGTTTGAATCCTCGACATACTTCGCCACAATATTCCAGCATTCTCCTTGTCTTTTTATTGCTGCGACGTTTTTCCTGCACTTGTAGATAGCTCTGTCAGCAACGATCTTTGCTTCTTTATAACCGACTCTCGATAAGAAGTAACGCGTCCATTCTTCTGGCGGCTTGTCAGAGAGAATATATGGCACTTCCACCATATTGTCCGCGCCGGCAATCAACTCCACGCCGTCCGCATCAAAATCCAGGATCCTTATGTCTGTGAACGTCATACGTGTTTCCTCGCTCATTTTTCACCGATCCAATGGGTCCATTCGATTAAAGAGCGTTTTTTGTCCTTGTGCGTCTCATTTGGCACCACGCCCGATATATGTGTCTGCAATAGCAGCTCGAATCGAAGACGAGCAACTATAGGCTTCGTATACTACAATTGAGAAAAGGGGGTATAAATGGTAGGTATTGACTTTGATGCGATTAATGAGGCTTTCTTGGCGTTTAGCTGCGTTCCCCCTGATTTTGCTTATGCTGTTGAGGTTCCTGCCTTCCGGCATTCAAGCGGCAGCATATCCTTCGATCGCCTCAAACGATCACAAATCTTGAGCTTTTGCGCTTATTCGCGCGTACATCGCGATAACTTAAACTATCATAACTGCACAAGCAGAAATGGCGTTACGCCGAATCGTAAAGCAGGTGACCAAATTGAAGTTCAATGTAGATATTGCGACCTTAGTGACGCAAACTGTTGACTTGTCCACTTTTTTAAAGGCGGCGATTGCAGGAGGTCTGGTAGAAACGCTCAAAGGGCAAAGCCCGTTGACGATCTTCGCCCCTGATAATGAGGCATTCAGTAATGTTCCAGCTGGCATACTCGACAGCTTGCTCAATAACAAGGAACAGCTGACTGGCGTTCTTACGTATCACGTGGTGGCCGGGAAGCACTTGGCGGCTGATTTAGCCAAGCAGAACACTCTTCTTACTGTCCAAGGTGATATGCTCGAGGTTCACGAACATCATTGGCTACGGCACGGGATCAAGATAAACGATGCTGTGGTAAAAGATGCCGACCTTGAGTGCATTAACGGTGTCGTTCACATCATTGACACGGTGTTAATGCCGAAGTAGCGACAAGGATTCGAGTTGGCTTCGCGCAAGGAAAAAGGTAAGCTGCTCCAAAAATACTGGAACATCCCTGACAGGCAAATCGAGACGTCGGCCATGCTTTTGCGCAGAGGGGTAAAGATCGCCAGGCGAGAGGCGCTAGGCATAACGTGACGTGCTGGATTTTGAAAGTCAAACTGTGAAGTTCACGCACGCCCAGCATTTCATGGAGATGTCATACACGTGCTCTGGCGGCGGACGTTGATATCGAGCTACAAGAAAGATAGCTCACCGTTTGGTGGAATCCACGCGACCTGAAAACTGAGAAAGGTTTAAGCGCCGGGTCAACGCGAAGTCGGTGCAGAGCCAGCGCCGGGCTTATATTTTTTCATATTCGCTGCGTGCGTGATCCAGTGTTTTTAACCTTTCAAGCCCTCAGTTTCGAGCGCATACGATAGTAACTTGTACGCGTCATCCTCTGAAATAACTCCGCTCTTAAAGGCGCGACCGGTTGAACGGGCAACCTTGGCAATAGCAAAAAAAGACGGGTCTTTCGCTATCATCTTTTGAATCGCCGCTATTCTCGCCTTCTGCCCTTCTCGCTCTTCGACTTGCTCAGCATCATTGATCTCGCTCAAAAGCTTGAGCACGTGCTCCTTTTCTGATTCGCCCCAGTCAGAGGATTTAATCAACGCCTGAGCCTCCTCATACCCGGTCGAATAACTCCCCTTCGTTATCTCGTCATACTGCGCGTCGAGGCTCTCCTCTAGTTGCTTGATTATCTCGTTCTTATTCTCCCAGTTAGACGCCTTCATAGACTCTATTGCCGATTTAATAGCTTTAACATCCTTCTCTACCATATTCATTACCTGCTATTTTTGGTCTCTTTTAGTGTTACATAATCTCTTAGATCTCTCAGAATTGCTTCTTTAAGGGCAGAAACGCTTTAACTGAGATTATGTTCGGTCTGGAAAATTGCTTCCCTGATTTTTGCATTACTTTTTTGGCAATTAAGCTTCGTGTGGCGGATTGCAGTGCGACCGGAGCGCAGTCCGAGCTACTCGAAACGGTGGTACACCTGATCAAGATTGACGCCAGCAATCGTCTTTTTGCGATAGAACCGTTTCTTTTCGTCAACGGCTGCCTGCAATTGTGCATTCGAAATGCCGTTATGTAGCGCTAAGTACGCTTCCATGAACGCAGCTAGATCATCAGCAGCTTTGATAAGTTCGCCGTCAACCGGATTGTATCGGTCACTGTTGTACGATGTGGTTATCTCATCAGAGGTTGTGTGGCGCACTTGACCGTCGACCGTCACCTTCGAAACGAACTCGTCCTCGGTAAACATGCGCATCTCGGGCTGCCACGCCTCCGGGATAAGCCTCGGCCGGTAAACCCGCCGTTGCATCTCGTCCCGTTCAAACTCCTTCACGAAGCGGTCGACGCCAGTGGCAGCCCGCTTGACGGGGCTGATGATGTCCTTGGTGAGCACCTCCGGCAAATCGTGGAAGAGGCCGGCGAAGTAGTTATTGGCGCGCCGTTTGGAGCAGGCGTCAATCTCAAGGTACAGCTGCCCCCATCGCACCTGGAACCGAAGCCGCCCGCACAAGTCCACGAAGCTGCGGTAGGTCGGAAACAGGGCGAGCTTCTGCAGCCCTTCCACGTCAGAGAGTGCCTCCTGCCGCCGCTGCAGGCCGCGCTGGATCTCGTCGATCTCGTAGTCGTTCCAGTTCTCGTGTTTGATGATGTCAAACTCCCACTTGGTTGCGTAGAAGTGGGCGGCGTTGAGGATCTTTCGGTTGATGGAGTCCTGCGGATGGAAAAGATAGGCCTCGAACCGTTCGTCCAAGCCATCTAAGTCGACGATGAGGGGCGCAAACCGGGTATAGACCTCTTTTTT
>JACTTZ010000014.1 GCA_015660915.1 Methanomicrobia archaeon
ACGTCGAACAAGTCATCTGGCAGGCGGGAGCGCTTCAGAGCACACCGATCACCACCTTTGGCCCCTACTTCCAATCACTCAAAAACGCCGGCTGGGAGTACGTCTCCTCAGAAGGAGGCAGAACCGGCGACCTCGCCTACATGGCCCAGTTTTTCAAGGGGTATGTGAACTACAACTGTGACCAGTGTGGCCTCTGGGGGAGCACGTGGACGACACCGCCCTACAAGGACTCCTTCACCGTCATGAACAGCTGGGAGAGCTACTACACGTCGGAGTGGCCGTACATCCAGAACGGATCAATGCAGGCCGCTTCCTTAGGAAAGCAGAACGGCATCCTTGCCGGGGTGTGGGAGTACTCAGGGAGCGTCGATTACAACCCTATACTGACGAACTCAAAGAACGGCGGCTCACCGAGCTACAAGTCAATGCTCGATTGGTCCTACGCCAATGGAATAGGTTTCAATCATTTCCAGGTGTGGTGTGGTCTCAATTCGCAGGGGCTTTCCAGATATAAAGCATTAGGATTCGAACAGGTCGTCGCCGACTTGCAGACGTATTACCCACCGACCAGCTCGACCTCTATTAGCGGGTGGGGAGCCTGGTCCAACGTCGGTGGTATCCTTGCTTCAGGCACCAGCCCTGCCATGTGCGCGCGGGATGCGAACAGCCTCGACGTCTTTGTAGTAGGCACGGACAATGCGCTCTGGTGGAGGCATTACCAGTCAGGGTCAGGGTGGGGGTCGTGGACCTCTCTCGGAGGGCGTTTGACGTCGTCACCCGCTGCCGTATCTCAATCATCGGGGAAGATCGACGTCTTTGTGCGCGGCACCGATGGCGCCCTGTGGCAGAGGGAGTATAGCAACGGGGCATGGGGCTCCTGGAGCTCTCTGAGCGGGCGGCTTGCCTCTGGTACGGGACCGGCGGCGAGCTCGTGGGGCTCAGGTCGTCTCGACGTCTTTGTGGAGGGTACGGACGGGGCCCTGTGGCATCGATCATATAGCGGCACGTGGTCCGGATGGGAGTTGCTCGGAGGGCGTTTGACGTCGTCGCCGGCTGCTGTGTCTCCGAATAGTGGTGTGATCGACGTCTTTGTGCGCGGTGCGGACAACGCCCTGTGGGAGAGATCTTATAGCGGTGAGTGATCCGGCTGAACGTCCGTCGGCGATTTTTTTTTAACATCGTCATCTAATAATGTCTAAGGACGCGAGCACTAGCTTCGTCTCTCTCCATCTGAACTCAGGAGTAGCTTGCGCCATTATCGCAATGATGTCGATGGTTTCCCGCTGGTACCCCCTTTCGATTGTGGATGGGCGCCGTTTTGGCCGTATGATCCTGCTTTCACGCTGCATCCACAATGTCAAAAAGAGCACGCAGTGCATCTACAGATGACAACTGAGCGATCAGGTTCTTCGCATCAAAGCTGTCGCTCCCCACACAAAAATGCAGTTATCACAGCGCAGTAATTTTTGAAACGCTGTTTTGGCTCAGCAGGCTCTTGAAGGTTGGACTGAATGAATTTGTAATAATCAAACTCCCTCGCGAGGAATCTGGGCCGGTGGAATTGTTCGACTAAACCACTTGTGCTTTTGCTAATAAGGTTTTTAATCGACGCGCTCACTTTCGGTCTCGTCCGCAATGAAGAGTGTGAGTGCTTCTCGCTATGTCCGTATTTCCCATTACATTTTATCAAAGCGCTGTCCGCGCCAAGCTTTGGCGCGCAAGTTCTTTCGGGGCAGCGATATCGTGTTGAATCGGTGGTACTGCTGCTGCGAGCGGTCATACATGATCTCGCAAAGCCGAATGTCGATAACCGTTTCCGTTTTGCACGGGGCACCTTGTTGATCTATTTAACATCAAAGCGACTCCAACTTTTTTCTTATACACTCTTCGGATTGCACCACCAGATATCTCGCAAAGGCATTGCTTTTATACGCGCGAGTCTTTTTTTAGGAATGTGACAGATATCGACGCTTTCGGACTATCCAAGTCTCATACAAGACCGCTTGCGAGATCTGTTGAGGATCTTATAGCAAAACTAGATCCGGAACGTTATTCGATTGCTGAATTTATGAAGTATGCGTCGAAAGAAATAACAGAAACAGATAGAGTTTTAGATGCAGGAGCAGGCGCCGCTCCTTATAAGAAGTATTTTATTCACGCCAATTATGAGAGCACTGATTTTGAAGATATATTTGATAAGAAATCAAAAAAGATGCACAATTTCATCTGCAGTCTTGATAATATCCCCAAACCAAACAACTCGTATGACGTTATTATCAACACGCAAGTTCTTGAACACGTTCCAGAGCCTCTGAAAGTAATCACTGAGTTTTATAGGGTCCTAAAGCCAAACGGCAAGCTTTTCTTGACGGCCCCGCAAGGATGGGGCATACACGGTGAGCCGTACCATTTCTTTAACTTCACAAAATATGGTTTGGAGCTTCTTTTCAACAAAGCGGGGTTCAGAGTGGTATTTATCAAACCAAGAGGGGGCATTTTTTGGTATCTGGCACATCGAGTCAGTATACTCCCCTCTTACGTTTCAGCTCAGTACGTAATGCAAAAAAATCGCCATTGGCAAGAGATAGGTGTTTTGTTATTACGATTAGCTTGTCTTTTGTCAGTTCCTTTCTGCAAGTTTCTCGTGCCTCTGACTTTTTTTTATTTGGATAAGCTCGATAAAAAGCAAGATTACACCCTCGGGTATGCGTGTTACTGCACAAAAGGTTAAGCCACGTCAGTAGTCGGCTCAGTAACATCTAAGCAACACATCACTGTTATTCGAGCTTGCCATGAGTTGTAAGGCATTATTACAATCACCCTGACTCCGCTCATCTTGCGAGTCACTGCGTCAAGTCTGGCAACCGACATGAGAGATAACGCGTGTATCCGCGATATTGGCAGCGATCACCGCGTTGTTGAAGTCGTTCGCTATACATTACAGGTAACATCGTAGATACTAGCTCTGGAAGCAGAGTGTTGAATTCTTCGCGAGCAGGTGCACGTGTGCGTCACCAGCATACACCACGCATTATCGACTATACAATTCGCGAAACAACGGACTATGCTTCTCGGGCGCTGTCAGGAATTCTAACAGGCAAGCCTCTTCGATCAGCTCGTACATCGGTTTTCGCTTCACCAATCCCTGATCGGGCACATCGAACGGGTACGCGACCCGTATCTCAGGCACGTTATGATATGCGCGATTGTGCAACAGCCTTCCGTTAATGAGCTCATAGTACGCGCCGCCGTGGAGAGCCGTATAAGGCTCGTAGAGTGACTCGAACGATCGGCACACCCAGTTGGCCATCTTGAGCGTTCGCTCCGACGGGTTGATCGTGATGTGCCCGTAGTTCGGCGGAACGACCACCTTGTCACCCCGCGTCGCCTTGACGAGGATGACATCATCAACGCTGTATTCGTTTTTCGCGCGTTGCAGCAGGTAGTGAGCGTCACCGTCGAGCACCTCGTAGAGCTCCGGATACGTGTACCTCAGCTTCGGATTCACACGCGGGTGGTAGTGGCCGTACGTCTTGACGAACTCGAGTCCCATCGTGAGTGGGGGGATAATCGTGATGTCGTAGCGTAGCTGGTAGCGCGTGATGGTTTCCGCATCGGTCGGCGTGAGTGAGAGGTCACGGTACATGTAGTAAGCGTCGCGATCCGGCGCTCCTTCGAACCACGCAGAGTCAAAAGCGACGTCACGGAGGTCGTAGAGCCGTCGGATCTCGGGTTCGATGAGCCGTTCGCCAAACTTTAGCTTCATAGGTGCCTACCTCTTGAAAAACAGTGCACTCAGGTTTCTCAGTTCTCGCTCAACCACTTATCGTTTTTGCATATGCTATGCCCTGTTGTTTCATATACATCTCTCGCAATCCGTTTGTAATTCCAAGGCAATCGCCAATAAGTGCTGCCCTCAACATATCGCAACATAAACGTGGTGATATAGGGCACACACGGCTTCTTAGTTTAGCAGTATAAGCGAGAAACACGATGAAGTAGCCGGAGCAATTGGTTGTGAAGTACAGCAGCAGGCCAACTCTATACTCGCGGCGAACGGCGGCACTCTGTTACCCGTAAGAAGTCCCTAAACCCGAGAGCACTGATCGAGATTAAGGGGACGTCGTTGCTTGAACTTCAGATGCACGGCCAGCTCAAAGCAGCCGCAGATCGGATTCCATTTTTTTTCTTTTCGTGCGATAAATGAACTGGCAACGCGCTTCATACGTGAACATTGAGATACAGACGTTCAGCATGTTTCTTCGACTGGCACGTCGCCGCGCGAGCTACGTTAGCGTTGATGATGCTCACGTTTTCGAACTTTGTAGTCTTTCCTTCCAAGTGTAACCGAAGCATTTATCCTGTCCTCCGACAGTTCTAGCCGTCGAAGACCTCCTAAGAGGCAACCATGCGCATATACAAAATCGTTTCATTTCCTATAGTCATCCTTCTTATTACTATGTTATTTGCGGGCTTTGTAACTGCTTCTGCGGCAGCTCAGTCGCCCGCCACATCTGCCGCCAACCAGTCTGTCACCTTCGCCGGTGAGAGTTCCTATCAGGCCTACAACAGCAGTGCCTTATCGTTTGCCGCCACATGGGGCGCTTGGTCCAACCTCGGCGGTATCCTTGCGCCAGGCACCGGACCCGCCGTGTGCGCGCAGGATGCGAACAGCCTCGACGTCTTTGTCGTAGGCACCGACCACGGGCTCTGGCACAAGCACTACCAATCAACGTCAGGGTGGGGCAACTGGGAATCCCTCGGCGGCATCCTCACCTCGTCACCCGCAGCGGCCTCACCGGCCTCTGGCAAGATCGACGTCTTTGTGCGCGGCACCGACAGCGGCCTCTGGCAGGTGGAGTATAACAACGGCGGATGGCATTCCTGGACCTCTCTCGGCGGGATCATGTACCCCGGCACAGGACCGGCGGCCAGCTCATGGGGCTCAGGTCGTCTCGACGTCTTTGTAGTAGGCACGGACCTCGGCCTGTGGCATCAAGGGTATAACGGCGCGTGGTCCGGCTGGGAATCCCTCGGCGGAATCCTCACCTCGTCACCCGCGGCGGCGTCACCGGCTTCTGGTAAGATCGACGTCTTTGTGCGCGGCACCGACAGCGGCCTGTGGGAGACGACCTACAGTGGTGGGTTGTCCCCTGGCTCAACGTCCATCTACTACGTTCCCCAAGCAGGATCAACGTGGGTCAACCACGGGACGGCCGGCGCCAGCTATAACGCTTACGTCAGCACCCCCAGCCTATTTCAAACCCAAGCAAACGGCTACCCCTATTGGGGCGATATCGGGAAGAATGATTTTATCTGCATCCCGGCAGGCAGCGCAACAAACAATCCAAACGTCGCTTCGTGGGAGATTGGCTTTCGTTTCAGCGGAATAGCATCCGACGCATCCGCCACATCCGCGCACCGCTACCAGAAAATATGGGACAAAGCATATGGCGGTTTCGGTTTTAAGATTGACACCGAATACGGCCTTACTAATGGCAATAATAATTACCTTACCATCTACCGCGCTACGACCAGCGGAAGCCCGAAAGCGCGGTGGTATATACCAACGGATACCCCACTTCATGTAGGCCATAACTATTACATCCAAATTTCGTGGGACACCAGTGCGGGCCCGGGAAAAGAACCGTATCCGACGGTCTGGATCGGTGAGGATGGAAACGCGCCGGTGCATCAAACGCACTGGGACGAGAGCGGCGGCGCTCTTAGCGGAACCGGATCGTGGTACGACGATTCAGTGGGAACTGCGACTCTAGGAAGTACAAGTTCAGGCCTTGCCTGTGGCAGCAGCGCGTCAACGAATACCGACTGGCTCATCGGTGGCTTCTTTGTCTACCGGCAGTACAATTCGATCGTTGATTTTAGCAGCGGCGGAAGCTGGAGCACCGATAAACTGGCGTGGACGTAGCCGCGTTTGTTCTACACCTTTGACTCCAACGTGATCGTGTTCGGCGCTACGCACGCCGTAGGAAAGTCTCTCCGAAGACGCCAAACCGAGTACCTGTTCTATCACGACGGCTGGATTAAATGTCCTAGCGGCAAATATGCCAGCCTCCATCGACCCAAGGGGGCTCGGCCACCACTCACGGTTCATTATCAGCTTGTGTTTGCCAGCGACCACGTCGTTAGATTGATGCTTACACAAAAGGCCTGCCGCGGAATCTCCAAGAGATCTTCCATGTGAGCACGTGCCAAAACCATGCCAAAAATGCGCCACTACGCAAAATTGCGGGGCCCGTCTTCCTGTCTTGATCCTCGAAAAATCCACTTGTGAACGCCTCTTTTGTGCAAAATATGCTGGAGCTCCAAGACCGTTGCGCCGGTTACGCGTCGTTTTCAGCGTAGGTCGTGCTGCGCTATTGTGTGTCGGCACGGTTGACACTACTCGTGCTCAGTCGCACCTCCCTGCCGCTATTTAGTCTGCGTAGATCAGTTATAAAGGCAGGATACCGTTAGGCATAGATCGTGACAAATCAACACAAAGAACCATCGGCGGCAACAAGTACTTCTACCGCACAGCCATTATTGCGGCCGGACGACTCGCAAGGATCGTGCCGCCTTCAGACGAGCTCAAAACGCACCGAGGGTCAGCCCTAGACGCGGTTGCTTTTGAATGAGGCCAAAAAAACGCTCTGCTAATGCAGAAAAAGCAGCTGATTTAGCCAGTTAGCTAACATACCTAGTCAGAAACAGAAAGCAGTCAACCGGCAAACTCTTGCATCCGTTGCGAAAAAAAGAGTTCGGTCAGAATAAAAACAAACAAAAATGGTTGTCGTTTGCCAAAAAAATGAAGGCGCTAACGCGCCTCATCGGTGCAAACGCAACCAACTATTTCGAAGCTCGTTGTGTCTCTCGGTTCGTTTCGTAACCCTACGTCACCAAAAAGTCTGACAGCGTCAGTACTTCTTGGTCTTGTCCACCTTGAAAGAAGGCATCTTGTAAGGTTCGAACTTGCATACCGGTTTACAGCAACATGGCGCACAGCAAGTCGTGACGACACAGCATGCCGTTGCCGGGCATTTTACCGGACAAGCGCATGTAGTGGGGCACGCGGGTGCACACGTCGTCGGACAACACGAGGAAGCACAAGAGCAGCACGATGCGGTGGTGCAGCTCGTGCACTGCGCGCTAGTCGTTGCGGCCGTTGTGGTTGTCGATGACGCGGCACATTGGGCTGTTACGTTCGTTGCAGCAAACAGTGAGAGCGCAACAAACAATGCTAACACGGCGACTACCTTTTTCACTTTTTCACCTCCGTTTTGCATTTTAGCTTGATCCCACGAGGCTCAAGCTCGTTTGATTTGCTGGTACACTGTTTACTGGTGCCTTGCGGTTGTTACTAGACGTTGACTGAGCTTTCTTGACGTTGAACATGATTAGTACTGACCACGGCTATATATACTTTGCTTATTTTTACGGATGTAAAACCCCGGTTAATCGGCTGAAAGCGCTCGCACCGACGAGCTCGGTCGGATTCGAGGCAGTATACGCGCCGGACTGAGCGGCGCTGAATGATCTCTCCAGGCAGCGCGATGGACGTCTCCCGTAAGCGTCCACATTTTGCTTGCTTTTTGAAGAGCTGCGCATGTTTTCAGCCGCATCACACTGTCGCATTCGGCGGCCGCGAATGATGGCGCTGGTGCTTACATCACGGAAGCACGTATAACTGCTCGTGGAAGCCGCAGCAGCGAGGCCGTCACGCTCAAGAGATGCCTTCAGTTTCTCGTCGGAACGAGCGGCAGTAGCATCAGTCCTAAGCCACGGGTTGGAGTCTGAGGCGATTCCTGCGTGAGGTGATTCCCAAGTTAAGGTTATAACCGAGGAGGGGCATGCGGTATTCACGATGCGCGAGCACCCTCATACCGCCCGATATGTCACGCTTGCCGTCATCTTGATCGTGGTCGCATCACTGCTTTTTCCGCTGCTGGAGGGGATGGGCGCTGCGGGCTTCCTCGGTGACAAGACGTACCTCGTCGTCTTACAGGACAACTCGGAAACACGAAGCACCGGAGGGATAATATCGCTTATGGGGGTGCTCACGCTGCATGACGGGCACATCGAAAATCTGCATTACTACTACAGCCACACGAGCACGACGATGCAAGCGGTCGTGCCCTTAGACGGCCCTGAGAGCCTCACCTCATTCTTCGGCTTCAACGCGGTAAATCTATCTGATTCGAACGTTCAATACGACTTTGCTTCCTTCGCCTCTAAGGTGCAGTCAGACTGGTACAATGTGACCGGACAGAAGCTCGACGGCGTCATCGGGATGGACTTTACCGCGGTGGAAAAGATTTTGAGCATAACGGGACCGATAACGTCATCAGGCGAAGTCATAACGGACAGGAACGTGTGGCAACGTTTGGAATTCTACTCGTCGAGACAAAACGGCACGCAAATGGCGAGTCTCTTGTCGACGCTTACCTACGGGACCCTTGGCCTCATCCTCGATGCGAGCGTTCCGCAGAAACTGGCGCTCTACAACGCTTTCCGCGACTTGGCAAACGAAAAACACCTGTTCATCTATCCCGATCAGGGGCTCCTCCTGGGAACCGGCGACGGCACGAACAGAGCGCCTCAGTCGGACTCCATCTCCGTCGTTGATATCAACTTAGGCAATGGAAAATCAGATTTTGGTATCAACAGAAGCATCGATTACCACGTGCAGCTGCTTCCGGACGGTTCCGCCGTCTCAAACCTGACGCTCACGTACGTCAACGGGGACTGGTGGGGTTCTGACCTTTTTTCGCAGGCGGTGGTGCCGCCTGGAGCGAAGCTGGTGGCGGTATATAATGACACTGCCCAATTCGACGGCCCTGGGATAACCAACGGCACGGACTTCACGGTCTTTTCATCGCGATTCGATGTGTCGCCCTATACGACGGCGCGCATAACGTACCTCTATACGCTGCCGAACCTGACGTATGGAAACGGCTTAGGGACACACTACGACCTCTATGTCGTGAAGCAAGGCGGGATCGATCGCTATGGCCTGAATACCAGCGTCGAGCTTCCAGCGGGCGCAACGCTCATCCACACTGAAAACGTCGGGTCGAATCGCGTATTCACGGACGATGCGCACGTAAGCGTGGTGTATACGACGTAGCCGAGGCGGAGCAGATCGACATGAACAGAAAACTCGTTGCAGCGGCCGTGGTCATTCTTTTTATCGTTATCGCCCTCGCCGTCATCGCTTACGCGTTTCTTGCCGCCATCCCGGCCTACGAGATTACCTACAAAGAGCCGGCTTCAGCGGTTCACGCGTCGTTGGGCAAGACCGCGACGAGTGACACGATTGCGTTGCGACTCAACAGTGTCACCGATGGATCAAACCCGGCGACCGCCGCCGCCTGGGCCAAATACAACCTTGAATCGGGGTTAGCCTCCGGGATATGGTTGTATAACGTCTCGTTGATGCCGCCTCCTAGCGACAGCTACTTGGTCGCGAACCTTACGCTCACAAACGTGCAACACACCCCGGTTCCCTTTAGCTATGCGGCTTTGGCGTTGCTCACGTCCAATGGCACCGCGTATTATGCGAACTACCCTGCGTGCAACGCCAACTGCAGCGCGCAAGCACTTGACAACCAGACGCTGAACGCGGGCTTTTCGAGCGATCTCTACGTGCTCTTCTCCGTGCCGGCAGGAACGAGTGCCGCAAAACTCGTTTACACCACATCCAATCCGGTTATCGTGATGTCAGCGAACTGAGATCCGTCTTCGTCGAATCGCGCACCTGTGAACTTTTTCACTAAGGTTCGCACGTGCCCACGAGCGGTCAGCTTTATCGTTCTGTTACTCAAGGTACCCGTGAAAGAAAACAAAACGAAAGACCGTTTTATCGGGTTGCGGGCCCACGGGCTCGATTTTCATTTGCGCTAGCCGCTACTTCGATGGCACGGTCGTTGTTAGCAGGACAACGACTAGGTCGCAGGGATCAAAAACAGGTTCGCCTCATACAGACGTCTCACTACGTTTCTATAACGTAATTGATTGCTGATACGCACGGACGACTGGGAAAAAAGGTAGGATTACCTTTCAAAAAGAAAGCGGTCGATGCGCAGAAACGGGGCTGCAGCGAGAAGTGCTATGAAGGAGCCGAGCGGTTGCACGTACGTCGTATTCATTAATCATTATCGCGCACAGACGTGCGGCAGACATCTAACTCGCGTCCTACACCGACTGCGAGAAACGTGAGGCGATTCCCAAACTCGTGGGGATCAAAAATACGCCGAGCGTCAATCACCGCCGGTGTCGCCATGGATTGAATGAAATCGTCCGGTGTGAGCCGCTTGAACTGCTCCCACTCGGTCAAAATGATGCAGCAGTGCGCTCCTGCAAGGCATTCTGAAATTGAGGACGGATAATCAAGCCCTTCAAAGCCGGGCTGACTCACCTGCTTGACCGCGGGATCGAACGCGCTGACGCGTGCGCCCGCCCCCAAGAGTGTACGGGCAACGGTGAGTGATGGGGCCTCGCGCAGGTCATCGGTATCGGGCTTGAACGAGAGGCCGAGGAGGGCCACTTTTTTGCCCCGTGGTTCGCCGAGCGTTGCAAGCGCCAGCTGGGCGACATGCGAGGCTTGCGCTTGATTTACCGCAAGCGTAGCCCTCAGCAACGGCGCTGAATAGCCCTGTGCCTCAGCGAACTTGCATAACGCTTTTGTATCCTTGGGTAGGCATGAACCCCCAAAACCTGCCCCAGCATTGAGGAATTTTGGGTTGATCCTCTCGTCAAGTCCCACGCCTGCCATCACCTTGGACACATCGACGCCTGGAACCCGCTCACAAATTCGTGCCATTTCATTTGCATAGGAAATCTTCATCGCAAGAAAGGTGTTGCTCGCGTATTTGACCATCTCTGCCGATTCGAGACTCATCCTGAGTATGGGAATACCCGACCCATAGAAACCCTCAAGCAGATCGGCCAGCCGTTGGCCCGAACGCTTATCGTATTCTCCAATTACTACTCGATCGGGGTACAACGTATCCCGAATTGCCGATCCTTGCCGGAGGAATTCCGGATTCATGCACAGACCAAAATCACGCCCTGCAACGAGTCCCGACGCTTCTTCGAGAGCGGCCTTGACAGGGCCCCGCACCGTCCCGGGCGTTACGGTGCTTTTGACCACAACGAGGTGGTAAGTTTTCTTCCGTGTTAATGCACGCCCGATGTCCTCGCTCGCACTGATGACGTAACGCAGGTCGATCGTTCCGTCGGCTTTCTCCGGCGTGCCTACCGTAAGAAACGTGACCTCCGTTTGACGCACTGCTTCAGAACGATTAATCTCAGCGTGTAAGTGTCCCGATTCGATGCTCGTTCGCACCGCTTCATCCAGTCCTGGTTCGTAAAAGGGGGCCCGCTTGGCATTGATGGTGCGCACCTTATCTTCGCTGCGCGTGGAGGCGATAACATCGTAGCCCCTCGACGCAAAGCAAACGGCAGTGCTTAGGCCAACGTACCCGGTTCCAACGATCGATATGCGCTGCACTGCGTTTTCGTGTGCTGTCATTCATTTAAAAGTTGTGTTTGCGCGACGCCAGATTTCCTTTGAAGGTAGGAAAAAGAGCTATCGTCCGATGCACACGCGGTGGGTTTGCTCCTCAAGATGAAATAAGGGGTGTACTATGGATAAGAAGCGTCTCATTCTTTTGCAGATATCGCCTTCTTGTTTTGCTCTTTGACGAGGGCAGGCATTCGGCAAGACGATCAGCGCTACAAGTCGTGACGTCGGTCCTCCCAAGTGGAGGATCAACCTTTTATCGGAGCCAGTTGCAGAACAAATCAAAAAGTCTTTGACGACTCATCCTAATAGGTCGCACAAAGTGCGAAGCCGCATGCCGCCACAAGGCTTTCTTTATAGGTGTTCCTAGAGTGCCTTGGCGCGGGAGCAGCGAAAGCAGTCAGAAGCGCTTGAGGATCTGCTCGAGGGAAGAACTTATACCGTAACGCGCAACACTACGAACCGAGCGATGTGACGCCCTCAGATGATCAGTAGTCGCGCCGACCGCCTCCGATGAGAGAGGGAACAATGATTAAAAAAGCAGTGATACCCGCAGCGGGGTTAGGCACGCGCTTTCTTCCCGCCACGAAAGTGCAGCCAAAAGAGATGCTGCCGATTGTGGACAAGCCCGTCATACAGTTTGTCGTCGAGGAGGCAGTTTCTTCGGGAATTGACGATATTATTATCATCACTGGGCGGGGCAAGAGAACGATCGAAGACTACTTTGATTTCTCTCCCGAGCTCGAGAACCACCTGGCCCACGATGGTAAATATAGACAACTTGAGCAGATACAGATGATATCCACCTTAGTGGACATACACTACATACGGCAGAAAGAGCCAAAAGGGCTTGGAGATGCTGTTTTAAAGGCAGAGAAACACATTGGAGCCGAACCCTTTGCCGTATTGCTCGGCGATGACATCATAAAGTCAAACACCCCGTGCATCATGCAACTTGCAAACCTGTTCGCAACGTACGAGTGCCCCTTGATTGCCGTTGAGAACGTCTCACGAGAGAGAGTGCCTCAATATGGCATCGTAAAAGGGGAAAAAGTCACCAATTCATTTTACCGCGTGAGCGACCTCGTTGAAAAGCCTAAACTGCTGGAAGCCCCCTCTCGCTTGGGCATCGTCGGACGGTACCTCATGACCCCAGATCTCTTTGATTGCATCAAGCGGGTTTCTCGTTCCGCACAAGGCGAGGTACAACTCACTGATGCGATTAGATTGCTCCTGCGTGAACGCGACGTCTATGCCCACGTGATCGAAGGAAAGCGATACGACACGGGGGACAAGATTGGCTATATAAAAGCAGTCATAGATTTCGCACTGGAAAGGGAAGACTTACGCCGTGAAATAGGCCAGTACCTGCTTGAGAAAGTCTCAGGACCAAAGGGGGATATGGAATAATGCTTCAATGTCGCAGCTTGTTGCAGCTCGCGTCTTCTTTGCCACGTGCTCCAGTCCTCGGTGTTCTCGCAGCGTCAATAATGCAAGATCGCACAAAAGGCAAGCGCCGTTTCGAAAGGCCTCTGGTCTTTGGAAGCGAGACTGGCGATGGTCCTGTTGCACCGAGAGTGATCCGCAACACGCTATCGAAACGAAGAGATTATTTGACCTCGTCTCAAAAAACATCAGACCGGCTATGTCAGAAAAGTTCTATGATGAAAACGATGAACTGATCGCACTCGTCATCGGCTCGCGTTACGAAAAGGATGGCGTTGAATTCTTCACGCCAGGCAGTTTCTCCCAACAGCTGGGGTATATGCACCACCAAAAAGGCAAGGTGATTCCGCCCCACATACACAACCGCGTCGATCGAGAGATCCGTCTCACCCAAGAGGTGCTCTTCGTCCGAAAAGGGAGGGTTAAGGTCGACCTCTATGACACGAAGCGGACGTTCATCACTAGTACGGTACTGGAAGCGGGCGATGTGATTCTGTTGGCATCAGGGGGGCACGGTTTTACCATGCTCGAACCGACAGAAATGATTGAAGTAAAACAGGGTCCCTATTTGGGGGACCGCGATAAGACGTTATTCTCGCCTTCGGGTGACGATTGAGGCGGGGCCACGAAGGAGGGCGATTGATTCCGGTTTATGAACCGCTGCTGAAAGATCGCGAGAAGCAGCTTCTAGCCGAGTGCATCGACAGCGGCTGGATCTCGTCCGAGGGGCCGTTTGTCAGAGAATTTGAAGAACGGTTTTCGCATTACATAGGGGCTCAGTACGGCGTGGCCGTGTGCAACGGCACCGCAGCACTTGAAACGGCCCTATACGGGATCGGTGTGCGAAAAGGCGATGAGATCATTATGCCCTCTTTTACCATCATTTCGTGTGCCCTTGCCGCCTTACGATTGGGAGCACGACCGGTACTCGTCGACATCGATCCGGATACGTGGAATATGGACACTACGCAACTCGAGTCAAAGATTACGCCTAAAACGACGGTTATCATGCCTGTGCACATCTACGGGCTTCCCGTTGATATGGATCCAGTCTTTGAATGCGCTTCCGAACACAGTCTCAAGATTGTCGAAGATGCAGCAGAGGCACACGGCGCAGAGTATTTTAGCAAGGTAGCGGGAAACCGCTGGATGAAGTGCGGCAACATGAGTGATGTTAGTTGTTTCTCATTTTACGCTAACAAGATTGTCACCACCGGTGAGGGGGGGATGGTCGTCACAAACGACGCCTCTGTCGCCGCCCGGGCAGCCTCGTATCGGAACCTGTGCTTTCATCCTGAGAAGCGGTTTTACCACACTGAGCTCTGCTATAACTTTCGCATGACCAACCTCCAGGCAGCTGTAGGCGTCGCCCAACTCGAACGGATCGAGGAGGTCATTGCTCTCCGAAGGTCATTGGTCAGTTATTATAAGGAGCGGCTGGCAAGCGTGCCCGGCGTGCGTTTTCAGGCAGAGCTTCCCTTCGCGAAGCCGGTGTATTGGATGTACGCAGTTCAGCTTGACGAAGCTCTGAACGTAGACGCAGAGCTGATGATGACGCGGCTCAAAGACAAAGGTATAGGCACTCGCCCATTTTTCCTTGGATTGCACGCACAACCGATCCTTCAGAAGTTGAGGGTCGTCAAGGACGAACAGTTTCCGAACACTGATCGCGCTCATCAACAGGGACTCTATCTGCCTTCCGGCCTCACCTTGACGAAAGCAAAGATCGACGTGGTGTGCGATGCCGTGCGTGAAATTGTGCAGGAGGGCTGAATTGGAAGTATTTGGCCAATATGCGCAGTATTATGACCTCTTTTACGGGGAGAAAGATTATCGCGGAGAGGTCGATTACGTCGACGCGCTAATTAAAAAATACGCGCTCGGTGACGCGCGGACGATACTTGACCTTGGCTGCGGGACCGCGGGACACGCAGTGTTGCTCGCACAGAAGGGCTATAGCGTAACCGGAGTCGACCGCTCAGATACGATGCTTAGTATCGCCGAAGAAAAAAAGAGACAGATGAAGGTCTCGGTCGAATTATGGAACGGCGATATCTGCAGCGTTGAACTCGACAAACGCTTCGATGTTGCCATCGCTATGTTCGCTGTGATAGGTTACCAAACGACTAATGAGCGTCTTGAAAGTGCCTTGACAAACACTGCGAAGCACCTCAATCCTGGTGGGCTTTTCATCTTCGACGCGTGGTTTGGTCCCGCAGTGATCGCACAAAAGCCGCAAGACAAAATGCTTGTGGCTGAAGCGGGTGCAGAAAAAATCATAAGGTTCACACACCCCGAACTCGATATATTGACGCATACCGTCAGCGTGAACTTCAACGTGCTACACATCGCGAATGATAAGGTTCTTCAAAGCGTTGAGGAGATGCACAAAATGCGATTCTTCTTTCCTAAGGAGCTTGAGTTTGTGCTCGCAAAGACTGGTTATGAGGTTGTGGAGATGTATCCCTTTATGGACTTCTGCGCAAAGCTAACCGAAAATGATTGGAATATGGTTGTCATAGCAAGAAGAACCTGAGAGGGCTGCATTTCTTGCGCTTTAAATAGATGATTTCTTTACGGTCCGAGTTGAAAAAAAGCGGTAGACGTCAACTAATTGAATTTTTCAAAGATATCAACTAATTGGCTTTCAAGAGCGTCCCAGCTGTATTTTTCGATACATCGTTCTCTCGCCAGTTGTCCGATTTTATTGGCTTCCTCAGGGTTTGACAGAATATGGGCAATCGCTGTCGCTAACTCATCTGGGTTTCCTGGTTCAACGATCCATCCGCAACCGTCCAGTATTTGTGGCAAGTCATTCACATTGGTCGCAACGACTGGCTTTGCCATAGCCATTGCGTCGAAAACCTTTGCGGGTAGTTGTCCGATCGATGCAAAGTCTCGTTTTTGAGGGATTACAACCACGTCTGCAACAGTCAAAAGCTCAGGAACGCGCGTTATGGGGATCTCATCAAAGCCCCTAAACCTTTCGTGTAGCGCCTGTTGCGCGGTACGCGCCACGCTTATACTGTACGGATCTTTATCATTTAACCCCGCTAAAATCAGTTTAACGTTGCGATTCCTGATAAGAGCCACTGATTGAATCAAATCCATAATACCCTTGTGCGGCATTGGGGAGCCAAGAAACATAACGATTTGATCGTCCTCATTTACACTGTACTTCGCCCTGAATATTTCTCGGTCAAATCTACTCGGATCAAAAGCGTGCGTGTCTCGAGCGTGGTAGATGATCTCTCCGCCAAATTTATTCCTCAAATAGGTGTTTGAGACTGTAATTTTGTCCGCGTAACGGGTGAGTCTCTCACCAAGTCGAGCGTTTAAAGGAGAGTCGTGTGCGTAGATGCGTTGCAGGGAAAATAAGAAAGACTTCAAGCGCTTTATCGGGTTGTGGGGTTTTCTGCGGTTTGATACATCCTGTGCCGAGACAGAATCGTTTAACCTGTAACCCTTCACAAATCCCATTTCCCAATCGTCGATATCTAAGACCAATGGTACGTGCTCTCGGAGCTTCTTAAGCAACCCTAATCCAAAGCTTGTAAGAAGGGGCTTGCTGGCATACACTGCATCAGCGTCAATCCTTTTAGCAAGGTCGTTTAGCTGCGAGTAAGGGATGAAGCTCGTCATCAGCGCGTTAAATCGCCAAGAGGGAGAGAATCCTTGGTTTAGTTTCGTCCATTTGTAGGCGATACTTGTATCTTCGACGACCGGCTGCCAGATCTCATCACCAAAAAGGGGTCCGACGACTTCTACTTCGTATCTTCTCTCCAAAACTTTCGCCAATAAATAGGCTCTGCCAAGACAGTTGTGGGACAGATCTGGACTGAGTATCGCAATCTTCATTTGGTTGCGTCCTTTATCGCACGCGCCTCAATGCCCGTCGCTGCTTCTCAAAGTCTTTTTAAATAGGCCTTCCACGGCGTCTATTGTTCTGTCCCACGTGAATTTTTTAGCCGTTCTTGGACCCTCTCTCTTGAATCTTTCGCGCAGGTCTTCATCTTCTAACAGTCTAAGCACAGCACCGGCCAACCTTTCGGGGTCTTTCGGAGGCACGACCAAACAGTTATCTTCGTGAAATGCATAATCTTCAGTTCCATAGGGTGTTGTGACGACCGGACATCCGCATGCCATCGCTTCCAAAGGGAACAATGGAAAACTCTCATACCAGGACGGGCAAATCATAAGTTCGGCCGAAGAATATAGATGAGCGAGCTCTTCGTCCGAAGGAGACTTGATGAACTCAAATGGGATGTCTGATTCGCAGGTTGGTTTCATCGTGCCATATGCTTTAAGCTTTATATCGGGCTTTTGTCTCGCAACTGATTTGAAGGCTTTCAGGGCTTCCGGAAACCCTTTTATCCTCTTTTGCTTGCCAAAGCCTAAGATGTATTTGCTGTTGGTCTCATTTTCCACGGTTCTCGGATAGAACACATCGTGTTGTACGGCCGGATTAACGACAGGAACATCGTAACCATATTTTTCTTTAAGCAGGTTTTTAAGCCATTTTGAATTCGCGATCTTATTTAGTGGCAGATGATACGTTCTCTCTGATATTCTCTGAACATACTCGTCTTCGAAGAACAGTGGTTCATAATGTTGCATATGATAAAACGCGACGCCTTTCTGAGCCGCTATAGCGGAATATGCTGTAAAGCAGTAAGTTGCTACATTAATGTCACAATCGGGGTTAGCATCTGTCAGCAACGTCAATTCTGGACCTGGGAATGTAGAGGGATCAATGTCAAAGGCCTTTTTTAAACGATGATGTAGAATTGCTTCATGAAAGAACCCGGCTTTCCGCGCATAATCAATATTCGCGTGAAGAGGAAACCACGAATGACCGTTTTCTTCGCCGAGGGCAGTTATAGTAACCTGATGTCCCCTACTTGCAAGCCCATTTGCGATTTCAAACAGTACTCTGACACCGCCAGTCAGATCGACGCCCATCATGATATAATTTATTCTCACATCGTCCCACTCTGCGCTAACGCTTCTTGCTACTGATCATTCTCTTCATTAAATTCAAGTCCCTCATTAAGCTTTTGAGAGCATACAACATAAAAAGTATGAAATACGCTCGTAGAGAAGCCTGAGCCTCAACGTCGTTTGATTGAATGGGCAATAAATGATCAACATATCCCCGTCCATACCTCATTGATGTCTATGATCATCTCTGCGATTATCGAAACCGCTTTCAGCCTATAATCCGCCTATAAATTGGTCACTGTCATAAGAAAAACTACGGTTACGTTTTCTACGTGACAATGTTCCAATTTCGGCGACTGCCTTGTCGCTTGAATGCTTTTAGGTTTTCCCCCTCCGCTGCCCGTCACGAATGTTCATGAAAAGATATTATATAGTCTCAAAAAAACCTCCGTGACGAGTGCTGAGCAGTTTTGCTCACATAGCGGAAACTCAACATTTATACCGAGAGTTCGCAGGGAGCTGAAAAAGGTTGAAAAATCGCCTGACGGCTCCCCTTGCTAAAGAAACAGGGACAAAAAATGAATGTCGGAGTTATCGGTGGCGGGTTATCAGGTTTAGCAATTGGTTATCTACTGAACCAAAAAAAAGTAACATTCGAGCTTCTGGAAAAGGAGAATGAGTGTGGCGGCCTTATGCAGACCTCGCAAGAGGAAGGTTATACCTTTGACCGTTCTGGCGCTCACATCATCTTCTCAAAAGATGAAAGAATCTTGAATTTCATGCTTAATCTTTTGAAAGATAATGTCGTGAAAAATGTCCGAAATACCAAGGTGCTGTACAAACAGCGCTATGTCAAGTATCCATTCGAAAATGGACTGGCAGATTTGCCCAAAGAAGAAAACTTTGAGTGTCTCCGCTCGTTTGTAGATAGTTTGCTCAAAAAAGAAAAAGGAGAGTTAAACGAACCTGCAACCTTTAAAGAATGGATATACTATACTTTTGGCAAGGGAATAGCTGAAAAATATCTTATCCCTTATAACGAGAAGATATGGAAATATCCTCTTGAAAAGATGGACTTGAGTTGGGTTCAGCGGGTGCCTAATCCCCCAATAGGAGATGTCATAAAATCATCACTCGGAATACGCACTGAAGGCTATACGCATCAGCTCCATTTCTATTATCCGAAGCGAGGCGGCATTCAAGCTCTGGTAAGATGCCTGGAGGGAGAAATTCAAGCCAACGTTTTCAAGAATTTCAATGTGAAGAGAATCGTAAAAGAGGACGATAAGTGGGTTGTTTCAGGCGGACAAACAGAGAGACTGTACAGCAAATTAGTTTGCTCAATGCCGATTCAGCACGTCGTCACAGCTTTAGAAGCTCCAGGAAACGTCCGAGCTGCGGCTGCTAATCTCAGGTATAATTCTCTTATTAGCGTTTCATTAGGCGTAAACAGAGAGAACGTGAGCAACTTATCGTGGCTTTATGTTCCAGAGCACAGCATCTTGCCACATAAGGTGAGCTTTCCTTCAAACTTCAGCCCAAGTGTCGCACCCGCGGGAAAGACTTCTGTGTTAGCCGAAATAACCTGCGACGTTGGAGGCGACGTTTGGCAGATGAAAGATGCTGATATCATTGACCGCGTAACAGCTGATCTCGATCGTCTAAACATTATAAATGAACGGGACACCTCTTTTGCGAAAGTCCACAGAACTGAGTTTGCCTACGTAATAAGCGACATTAACTATCAAGAAAACGTAAGTATCGTGCGTAATTATGTTACGGGACTTGGCATTGATCTCGTCGGAAGATTTGCGCAATTTGAATATCTAAATATGGATGCCTGCCTCGCTGGGGCGACGGATTGTATCAACACGTATATGAACGAGAAGCAAGAAACGTAACAGCAGGCAACATAAAAAAGAGCATGTAGACGTCTTGAAATCCAAAAAGGGAAGATAATTAGTTGATTCGAAGCGGAGTCCGTTGCAACAATAGCTGCACTTATTAGTCTGGTACCATATATGATTTAGTCGATCTTCCCTCATAGCGTTGTCGCGGCAATTTACGGAAAAAAGCAATCTGGGCACTTTTCAATTCATATTCCGTTTTTAGCTTGCAACGCTTATTAGCTCAGCCGCCATTTTCCACTTTTCAAACCTAGCACTGTACCTCAAAGCTCAAGAATCACGAAATACGAACTCTTATCAAACTTGCTCACCTAAGCTAAGTTACCCATACCCTGCTCGATATTATTATCGCCTGGGAGGGACTTCCGTGGCACTGGGTTCAATTTACGCATCGAACAAGAACGAAAGCTGGAGAGATAAGCTCGAGACTCGCTATGTTAAGATGGTCGGAGTACTGGATCTTCATAGCCATATTCGGTATGCGGCGATTAAAAGGTATTTCCAGCCAGCAAGCAACACCGTTGAAATCGGGGCTGGAATAGGGATTATGACTTTTGCATTCGCAAGCCACACCCTAGGAAACATCGTCGGAGTAATATATGCTGCGGAAGATCTCCAAGTCGCTTTGCGCACATTAAAGAAAAGCAAGCTACCGAATGTGACATTCATCCAAGGAGGGTTGCCTCTACTCCCGTTGGAGCGGGAGTATTACGACCAAGTGCTGCTGATCGACGTACTTGAACACGTCAAAGAGGATTTTGAGTCGCTGATGGCAATCAACAGCGTTCTTAAGATGGGTGGGGCTCTCATCATTTCGGTGCCTACCCCTGATTATCCAACTTACTTCGGGCGCGCGTACGCAAATGAAGTTGGACACTTGAGGGACGGCTACACGATACGCAAATTAAACGAGTTGCTGCTAAATTCTGGATTTGAAACTGTAAAGTGGGCTTACCACACCAACGCTTTGGCATCACGTTTATGCAGCTTATGGTATAGAACCAATTTGTCGTTTGCAATAAGGCACGTTTTGGCACCTGTATCCATTTTGTTGTCAAAGCTTGATCGATGGTCCTCAAAAAAGCACAGTTGTGGCATTGTATTATTGGCTCGAAAACGATCCGACGTGCTCTGACGGAAATGCTCGTGCAGGAGTCGGCCTATAATGATTGATATTCGGCTGCTTCCGATAGAAAAGCGCAATGTTGTATGTTGTGCATCTGTTGTTGATCAGCTTCTTGATCAGTAGCGCATACTTTTCAGTCTTCTCGTGAATTATTTGGGCGTTTAGAGCACACTCTTTTACCTAAACCACTGTGACATACGGCCCGATGATAAGACCAGAAATATCGAACAAGCTGTCCGACAAGCAGCAATTTTTCTTATGTTTGTTCATCCATTGGGCTTCGTTGCGCGTAGGTTCACTGACCTGATCTTAGCTGGCCGAGAAGGCGCACCGTTTCTGTGAAAAGTTCTCTATCCAAAACAAAAAGCAGAACTGAATAGCTAAACAAGCTTGCAACAGTAACGATGACCAAAATAGTCACATCTTGTGTAACGCCAAATTCCTCCAAAAAGATCCGAACAAGAAACGCGACAACCCCAAATATGAGCGTTGCCAATACGATTGGCAACAAATATGCGAAAAAATGCCTTACTTTCAGGTCTATCAACCGAAAGGGGACTGCATTCAAAGGGTATGCTAGCGAGTATGAAGCTATTGTGTAGGCGATCGCGACCCCCACGACCCCCCAACGAAGCCCAACAGCAAAGGAAATAGCTGTTATGATAGTCGCAACAGTACTCACCTTTAACATGACATCAGTTCTGCCCTGTGAGAGGTATATCCAGCCGGCATTCGCTACAATTGACTGTTGTGCAGCTGTGATGGCAAGAATCTGAACAAGCACGATTGCACTCACCCATTTCATACCGAAAACCACTCTGACAAGCTGAGGGGCTGTGATTACTAGCCACATCATCAGCGGAAGAGATATGGCTGCAATGTGGCGGTTGCTAGTGATGTAGGCTTCGCGCACGATCCGTTTGTCGTGTTGGATCTTCGAAAGCGCGGGAAACATGACGCGCCCGACAACATCGGAAATATTGCTCAACGGAAAGAGGAGCAAGTTGTAAGCTAGGTTGTAGAAGCCGAGCGGAGTCGGCCCAAGAAACCTCCCAATAAGGAGATTGTCTAGGTTGCGACCGAAATAATTAACGAAACTAAATCCTGTGAGGTTCATCCCAAACCCTAGCAACCCTTTCACGTGCTGCAGCCCAAGCGAAAAATGAGGAACCCATCGCGAATAGATCCAAGTGAGAACGACAGTAATAAAAGTGAAGAGTACCACATTCCAAGCCAAACTCCAAACCCCATATCCGGAAAAAGCTAAAAAGATAGATATGGGGCCAGAAATACCAAGGGCGCAGATGCCGATGACGGCAAGGGCCTTGAAATTCATGCTTTTTGTAAGTAGCGCACTTTGCACGTTGCCAAATGAAGCGATGAAGAAGGTCGTGGATAGGAGCACGATGAGGGGGGTCAATCGCGGTTCAGAATAGAACGCAGCTATCAAAGGCGCAAAAGCTGCCAATGCTATTGTCAGCAACGCGCCCAGGCCTACGCTTATCCAAAAAGTCGAAGATAACGCCTCATCACTAACCTCTTTTTTTTGTATAATAGCAGACGTCAATCCAAAATCTGAAAATATAGCCACAAAACTGGAAAACACGGTCACCATAGCGATCAGGCCAAAGTCGCTAGGTGTAAGCAATCTCGCTAAGATCGCAGAAATCAGTATTTGCATTAGCAGTCGGGCTATTTGAAGGGTTGCAGACCAGCCAACGCTGCGTACTGTTCTCGTTTTCAGGGTCATTTCAATTCGCGGCGGGAAACTCTTACGTGCGCGCTTCTCTTAGGTTCATCAGCAGCGCGTTCGATTCGTTTTTGCTATTGCGGCAAACCTCATGATCTGATATCATATTAATCCTCGCGGATGCCAAGCTGGTCAATACGGGCGCAAGGCTTTCAATGTGCATCCAAAACGTAAAACCTGTCATTTCGTTCCAGTGCAACGAATCGCCGTGCTCAAATATACTGGAAGGAACCAAACTGGGGAATGCTGAGCTTGGCGAGCATTGCGTGCCGACAGCGCGTAGCGTAACGGTTACGCAGCGCGAAGAGGCGCGCTACCAGCATTATGAAAAAGGTCGAGATCCTCACATTCGGGTATTCGTAAGGAAACCTGTGAAACTGGGCCTTTGATACCTGAAAAGGATACAGAGGGCCTCGGTACCCTGCAAAGTATTACGAACTTGATGACAAATGTACCGCATGTTCTGCAAAAACGCACGAGAAACACATAAGCCGCAATTAACTGCAAGCTAAACGGAGCACAACTGAAAAAGACGTATTAGGTGCATCGAAAAAAAGAACATTACGCCGCGAGATTAACAAAAAAAAGTCGTTTTCATTCAGCGCGCACTAGGTCGATGCCGCGCTTCGTTTATGCCCCACAGGGGAGCTTGCAGACCTCCCTCTCTGCGGAGCGTTTCTCACGCGTACGGGTTATCAAAAAAATGAGACAAAAACGCGGTCATCACGGAATCTACCTTAGATAAAGACCAACTGTATATGGCAACGAGCCTCGGATGATCCTTGTTGGTTTGGGCTACACGTTGTCTTTCGGCTCTCACTCTGCATCTAAGAATTCGCAAATTCCATAGGAATAGTCTTGGACGTCCGTGAATATTCAATATGTCCTCGCGATACTTGCTTACCATTCTTCTGCATCCCAGTTCAAGGCTTTGCTCATTTGTGGTAATGCTTTCCGGCGAATCGTGCATGATAGCTACCGGAAAGCCGCAATGTATTACAGGAAAGTGTCTTCCGATAGACAGCACTAGATAATCATCGTGCCAGCTCGGCAAGTCACAGTCGAGAAAATCGCGGTCATAGTATCCCGCAACGGCAAAACACGACGTCGTAACCATCATCACGGAAAATGAACATAGTGATAATTCTTTCAACAGATACGCATATGAATAGCCATGCAGCCTTTTGAATCGGTGCTCGCTCCTTTTGTCGTTGGCAGCGAGTATCACATCCCCGTAAACGAGGGCGCGATCCACTCCACTCTTTTGTAAAGCCGATAAGCGAACCTCTAAGGAGTTGGGGAGCAGCTCATCATCAGAATCCAAAAAAACAACATGTTGTCCTACCGCTTTCCTGATCCCGGTAATTCGAGCAGCAAGACCTCCCTGATTCTTAACGTGTTTTATGTATCTGATTCGTGGGTCAACCAGATATGGCCCTAGCACATCTCGCGTGTTGTCGGTCGAATCATCATCGACGATAACGATCTCAAAATCCTGACAGGTTTGGCGCAAAACGCTCTCTAAGGACCGAGCAATACAGTAATCTCTGTTGTACGTTGGTATGATGACACTTATTACCATGTGTGACTTGACCTAGATAGGTTCTTGAGTACTTGCACAAAAAGATAACGGAAATGCTGATTTCTGGACTCGAAAGGCGATCGCTCAGTGCTAGGTGGGTGCCCCGAGACTCTTAGAAGGCGCTTTTTGAGCACACCTATTTGACGCAGACGAAAAGGAGTATTACCTATAGTGCCAGCATGACACTATGTGCTAGATAGACCTCAAAAGGTTGGACGGTGTATTTCGCAAAGTTAAATTTTCGCAACCGCTTTTCAAAAGGTGGGACGCTGTATTTCGCAAAGTTGAATTTTCGCAACCGCTTTTCAAAAGGTCGTAAAGAACTACTTCCACCTTGGATCAAATGGGACAGCAAGGACGGTCAAGAGTTAATAGAGACGGGCGATCAAGAACTTGCCTATTTTGTTACAATCTGCGGATTGCAGCCAAATGCACGTGTACTTGATATAGGTTGCGGGATTGGACGGATAGCTGTCGCCCTCACGCATTACCTCACCAGTGAAGGAGGCTACGATGGCATCGATATTATCCCTGGAGCGATTAAGTGGTGCACCAGAAAGATCACTCGCCAATATCCACGCTTTTGTTTCCACTTTGCAGACATCTACAGCAAAGCGTACAATCCAAAAGGCCGAGTCAAGGCATCTGACTACGCCTTCCCGTTTGACAAGGATTTGTTTGATTTTGTTATCTTGAGTTCTGTATTTACGCACATGCTCCCTGAAGATCTGGAACACTACATCTCTGAGGTTGCAAGAATGCTAAGGCCCGGAGGAACGTGCTTTGCGACGTACTTCTTGCTAAATCCTGAAACGTTGGAACACATCGAGACAGGAAAAAGCACTCTTGGTTTTCAGTTTAAGGGCGACCAATATCGAACGATTTCTCATGAAGTCCCCGAGAGCGCTGTTGCGTATAATGAAGATTATGTTATAAACCTATATGCGCAGAATGGATTAACAATTGCAACACCGATTCGCTACGGCACGTGGTCTTTACGTGCAACAGACTACGAATACCAAGATTTTGTCGTCGCGCACAAGGTTTAACCGTTGGAGCCAACAACTGTAATCCGCGACTCCTGCCTTTCGACGGCATGAGCGACAGATACAAGAGCTGAGTCTCGTTGCGATCAATAAATTAGTATAGGTAAAAGCTACACAGAAGCCCTGCCGGGTGAGATTGAAAACGCGCACTACAGCGCACCTTCAGCGTCCGCGATCCATATCGAAACGCCGCAGATTATTGCGGGGTTCATTGATTAACGAGTCAGTGGGCTAGCAGGAGAACGGATTGTCGACGACGAGTATGATTGGATAAGCTTTAAATCATCCGCGCATACCTCAAATGAATACGTGCCAATCAATCGTAAGGCACTGGATGTGAGGATTAAGTAACGCAGTTGGCTTATACCAAGAGTGAGTGGATTTAACCGGCTGTCGCGGCCAGTTCAAGAGTTATGCATCAAGCTGCCACAGGCGCGCCAGCTCATTGGCCGTGTTGGCAAACGTGAAAGTCTCCTTCACGAAACGTTGCGCGCGCATGCCGAGTGCTTCTCCGTGTGTAGCATCTTGCATGAGCGCTTCAAGTGAGCGTTGAATTGCTTGTGGATTATGTGGGGGGATGACCATTGCTACGCTTTCATTTAGTACTTCGCTCACGCCATTTCCTGCTGATATGATGATGGGTTTTCCAAATAACATTGCTTCTAAGGGCGCCAATCCCCACGATTGGTCATCGCCAGTCCAGACAAAAGCATTGCAATTCCTGTACATGAACGCCAATTCTTCCTCAGTTAACTCGCCAAGGAAATGCACGTGGTCACTCAGATGGAGCTCGTGAACCATTCCTCTGATCGAGGCCACGTAGGCAGGCCCAAACCAACTAACTAATGCTCCGCCAATAAACAAGTGAGTGCTCGTCCTTCCGTGTTCGATGAGAGCGTGAAGCGCCAGCAGCATGTCCTCAATGCGTCTTTGAGGGATTAAGATGCCCTGATAAAAGATCTTGAAGCAACTTCCTTTCATAAGGCGCCGTAACCGTTCTGTTCCAGTCAAGTTATGCTGCTCGCTAAGCAACAAAAGCGAGTGAGAGACCCCAATTCTCACCGTGCGTACTTTGTCAGTGCGCAACATATCGCGAACAAACTGCAGCATATCTGAGTCTAACGTAAGGAGCTCGTTCACGAGCCCAAATTTGATGAGCAGAGTGACGACGCCACGCGTCATCAAAAGATTAGCATTGTAACGCTTATCTCTGCCGTCAGAGGGGAGTAGTTCAAACTTATCATAAACAAAAGCTGAAATCCTTATGTTCTTGTTGGGCAAAATGAGTTTTATTATGGAAGCGTGTATAATATCCGCTATGGTGTGCGTACAGAGAACGATGTCTCCCTCTTCTTTAGCCAGCACCCTTGCAACAAAAAACCGCCACACGTCTAAACTAAAAAAAAAGAACGGGTACGGGGAGCACTTCCAATGCTTGAACGTGATTACCTCTGTACTCTCAGGTATTTCAAAGACCGCGGAAGGGTCATACCTCGCTACACAGAGCAGCACCCTGTCTTTGAAGGAATCAGCGAGGTCGGCAATTACCCTATTGACGCCATGTTTGTGCGTAAAACTGCACATGAGTATGCAGATGCGTTTCACGTCAGTATCAACCAGAGCAGTAGCTTCTTTGAAGTCTTATATCCCTTTCTGTTTGTACAACGGGACGCTCATCCTATCGCTTTTGACAGATCGACAACACAGCCAGACGAGAGAGACTCAAAAACAGGTCTAACCGAGAGCAAATGAAAATATGGGCCAGAAGCTACGTCGATATATAATGCCGCAGGTGCGAGATGGCCAGATGGCTGACTTATAATTCAGCTGGCGCAGCATTCCATTCGAGCTGAAAGCGTACGCAAACTTGTCCAGTAGACTCGACGGTGCTGCGTAATTTCAGCCTCGTACGAGATTTTTAGTGCGTAACAACGATGTTCAGCCTCTCAAAGTCAATCCTGCTCAGTTTAAAAATATCAGCGTCGATGAATATGTGGATCCCATAACCCTCACGCTCGAGCAAGGGAGCACTATTTACTAACAAAGGTGGATCACCTAAACCGCACTTAAAAAGGATAATCCCAATTTTCTTCGTAGTACCTACGCAAGGCAATCGTGCAGATGATGCTGAGACTGGTTGACGTTGTCGTTTATGGGCAGCCCGATGATTAAGCAACCTGAAATAGACGAAGTGGTGGCCTCTATGAAATCCGGTTGGCTGGGAACGGGGCCCAACGTTGCACAATTCGAACAGATGTTCAGAGAGCATAAAGGCATAGATGCGCGATGGCGGTAAGCTCGTGCACGGCAGCACTTCATCTTTCAAATAGTAGGTCCTTTTGAACTCTAAACTACGCCTAGTTACATACGTACAAGCAGAACTCTTCAACGGACTTGAACGGCCACTTCTTTCGCAGTTTACTCAACATGCTGATTGAGTACATCTTGGCTGTTTTTTTCAAATATATTCTGCCGCCGAACTTAATCCTAAGAACTGAAACATACAGCAGCGAATAAACAATGGCAGCTCCAAGCTGCAGCGTTGTCAATCGTTTGGTCGCTAAATAGGTATCTGACAAGCTTTCTATAGCTCGATTCGTTCTGCAGTTTTTGTCGTTCATCAGCGGTTTGCTTATCCAGAGGAGCCCTTCGGGAAGGTAATCGGATACGCGCTTTCTAAGCCTCGCAGCAGGATGCAAACGTACAGCAACAGTGGTCTCTCGTTCGGGTGAAACGCTGTCGATGACCCCAAAGGCGATGAGCAAGCTTCTCTTCGATGGGAAGAGGTGGGGATGCCGCGCTTCGGCTTCGACAATAAGCCGCACAACCATACCACTGGACGTTGCCCGAAATGCATAGTCAAAGTCCTCATGGCCAACAAAGAAGTGACGTGGGTCGTAGTATCCTATCCTATCTAGCGCTTCTCTTGAGATTAATGCCCCGTGCGTTGCAAAAAATGAGATGTTTCTGCTTTCAGTCACCGAATTCAAAAAAACGACACGACCCCAACAATTCAGCGTAGCACCGGATTGGGGCAAAACGGTGTGTGGACTGTCAATATCAACGATCTTAGGGCAAAGGATTTCCGCTTGTCCAGCGTTTTTTAAAAGAGCATCTAAACATCCCTTCTCAACAGTACCGTCCTGATCAAGGAGCCACACCCAATCAAACCCTTTTTCGTGCGCCATTTTCATACCGCAGCAAAATCCTGCCGCTGAGCCTATGTTTTTTCCGATAATCATGTGATGCGCAAACTGGTAATGCTGTGAGTGTGCACGAAATGCTGCTGCGTTGTCTTCAATGGAGGTTGCATATGAGTTGTCAATCACAATTAAACCGTTCAGACTCAATTGACCCTCAAGAGAACGCAACAAGCGGGTAAACTCCTTGGGATTATTATAAGCAACGGTCACGGCGCAAATCTGCATGGCTTAAAGTCTTGACGTGGCTCAAGTTTTCGGAATGGGCGACAGTGTCAGGGCCTATGGGGGGTAGATGCATCCGCGCCATATAACTATTCTGGTTCCATTGAAGTCAAAGACGACGCTGCGGGTCAGTTGGAGAGCAGTAACAAGCTCTCGCCAACGAACGACTCAACTATGCGGTAGATCATTGTGTAAGCAAGTTATCGGAGGCATCTGAAGATCTTGCTTTAGCAGCAGTGGCCTAAGTCTAATGGTTCTGATCGATTGAGCTACATTCAGCATCTTTGCAACCCGACGCATCGACGCGACACGTGGACACGACTTCTTCACGGATCGTTAACTGCAACATAGACACATCAGTAAACGCGTGTAAACTCACGCAACAACGGGCCACGTACTGACGTTCAAACCGTACTCGTCGCCTCGTGTAGTCATAAAAATGAAATGATCGTGATAGTTCTATTTGAAGTATGCTGCACTCTTTGAAACGCCATCCAGCTCATCATAGTCAAGTTTTGCCGGCAAGAACGTGGCAGCACATCGGGTTGCACGAGCGTGTTAACTAGCGGCAAGTAAGCACAGATGTAACGGTGCCAATCGCGTGAGAACTCGCTACACTGAGGTTACCGTTAACTACCACGCACAAAAAAATAGGGAGCACGTGATGTACGTATCGAAACAAAAACAACTTCCAAAAGTAAAGATTCTCGCTTGAATCTGAGACAGAACACGGAGGGTTAGCACGAATAAGCGATCTCGTTGTTGTCACGGCCGACGCATTCAGGCGAGTTGTGCTCTCCATCTCAAAACTCGTATCAGCGGGCAGCGTGAAATAGCAGTAGTTTATGCTGGGCTTAGACGCGAAGATCAGAAAGATTGCCGGCACGAGAACAAAATACTTAAACAATGCATAGCAAGGGACTCTGGCAGATGCACGACGAGGGCGAACAGCACCGGAGAGGCCACTCTATTGTCGTATGCTGAGCGCCATTCGACACGTCAAAAAAGCGAAGACGATATCGCGAGCGTCAGCACCGCTCGAAAAATAAAGCACCTCAGATGAGATTCAGAAATCCCCTCAAGATGAACGATTGGGAGTTCAGACACCTCCTAGCGGTCGTATTCGGCATTCAGCTTTCATTATATGTTCTGATCGGCTTGGGTTCTCTCGGGCTTGACGTCGTTTTTCTCAGACCGCTCATAGGCCTCATCTATCTGACATTTATACCTGGGATTCTCCTTCTGCGGGTCTTCAAAATCCACGGACTGAGCAATGTCGAAGCCCTGATGTACGCAAGCGGATTAAGCATTGCGACTGTGATGTTCATCGGTTTTCTTTCCAACACGTTCTTCCCCTTTTTCGGCGTCGATCGACCCATTACAACACTTCCTCTGCTGGCCATCTTCACCGCGACGGTCGTCGTCTTGTGCATCCTCGCCTATATACGGGACAGAGATTTCTCGCAGCCCTCGTTCATCGAGACGAAGGGAGCCGCTTCTCCCCCCGTCGTCTTTCTGTGCATTATTCCATTCGTCAGCATCGCAGGCGCTCAGCTGATGAATATTGCCGGCGACAACCAGCTCTCGATGCTTGTGTTGGTTCTAATCGCAAGCATCCCTCTTCTGATGATTTTTGGCAGGATACCCAGGAAGTTATACCCTCTGGCCGTATTCGTCGCAGCCATTGCTCTGCTTCTTAACGTTTCCCTCATAACGCCGTACGTGACGGGCTTTGACGTGCAAGGTGAGTATTTCTTTGCCACACTGGTAAGCGCATCTGGACTGTGGAATCCGGCTATTGCTAACGACTACAATTCGGTGTTGAGTGTGGCGATGCTTGCGCCGGTTATCTCTGCAATCTGCAACCTATCAATTGCTGTCGTTTTCAAAGTGGTCTACCAGCTGTTTTTTGCCTTGGTGCCCCTCGGCCTGTACCTGATATACGAGAGACAAACGAGTGACAAAGCAGCGTTCCTGTCCGTTTTCTATTTTATGTCAATCTTTTCGTTCTATGCGTTGATGACGCAACTGATGAGACAAGAAATTGCGGAGTTGTTTGTGGTACTGTTGATCTTGCTGATCATCGACAAGAAAATGAAGAATGAAAGATACTTGCTTTTCGTCATTTTTGGTTTCGGATTGGTCGTATCTCATTACGGTCTGGCGTTCCTCTACATTGTGTTGCTGATTCCCGCACTGCTTCTGTTAGCGTCGGGTCGCTTGCTTAAAACGAGCAAATCAGATCAGACCAAGCGGAGTGCCGCAATCCCCATCGTCCTCGTCTTGCTGTTCATCGTGCTCGCTTTGTCGTGGTACCTCAGTGTAGCGAGTTCTCATGCGATTGGCACCGTTGCATCTGTGCTGAGCCACGGTTTCAGCAACGTTGCAAACATTTTTTCTCTTCAAGCGGGCACTCCGCTAGGCGCCGTTTTGTTGGCAACAACACCTATGCGTGAAATCACCCTATGCCTAAGTCTCATCGCCGGGCTCCTGATCGTTTTAGGCTTCCTTGCCTTGATTCGAAAGCCGAGAGATATGCCCTTCACTCAAGAGTATTTCCTTCTTATCTGCGCCAACGTTGCTGTCATAGCAATAGGTTTTTTACTCCCGCTGCTCTTTCAGTGGAACACCTTGCGGGTATATGAAGTCGCCCTTATCGTTTTAGCACCCCTCTTTGTGCTTGGCGGCACGGCCTTTTTCAAAGCAATCACGAGAGTTGCCGGAGTACCATTTACAACAAAATGGGAAAAGCGTTCCTTAACGGCACTATCCCTATTTTTGGCCATATTCTTGCTGTTCAACAGCGGCTGGGTCTATACAATTACCAATGAGTATCCAACACAATACGCGTTAAACAGCCAGATAGATGCGCCTCGCTTTAGCTATCAAGAGATGCTAGCTGCCAAATGGATTGTAGGCAGCAAACTCTGCGAGACTTGGGTCGCTGGAGATGAATACGGATGGCTTCCACTATTCGCTTTGACGGGACAAGTACGTACCACAAATTTCGAGCCGTGGGGATGGAGATCGGGCGCGCTACCCGGAAACGAGGTTATTGTATTGTTCAGGGGCGGGAATTTAGAAGGCAGACTGGCGGATTCGTCTTCACCCACTGGCTACACAAGCCTGAATGATAGCTTTTTTTATCGGGAAACAATCGTCAATGCGAGTCTCATATATGATAACGGGGGCGCAAGGGCGTACCACTTAGGTTAAAGTTCTTGTTGCTGACTTGGGACGTGCCGATGGCTTGTACACGCCCTACATTTCTCATTTTTTCTGCGCGGAAAGAGAACGGCAGCCAAAGATACGCTATTAAAGCCCGTTTTTTAACCGCGTAGTGACGCGAATAGTGCGCCTTTGAACTGCTTTGCGACTAGGTAAATGAAGCACAAACTTCCTTAAGAAGACGACGGCCGTTAGGAACGCAATTACTATCGAAGCAGCAAACACCAGGGTTCGCATCTGCTTACGTGAACCATGTACCAAATTAATTAGCAACTGGACGTGTAACCTGCCGCTTAAGCAAAAACAGACTACGCGAAGGCTATCGGGTGCAGCAGGAAACTCGGAGACAAGAATGTTGGAAACGCCACACGTTTTTTCCGCAAATGCTTCTTCAATCAGGAGGTGGCTGTAGGAGTCGTTTTTCGTTTTGCTTGCAGCTCTGATCTTCGGACGCAGTCTGCCGTTTATCGTGTAAAGAGGCGAGACCAGTGTAACCGGCGCGGAGCTCCATAGAACGAAATGTTGCTAGATGTGACTAGCTACGCAACGTAGATAGCGAGGATCGCTACGTGCAAACCGAGATCCTAAATGGCATTGTCAAGACTGACGGAGCGCCACTACAAAACCGAGCTGCAACGCACAAAGCACTAGGCCGTTTCGGTTCTAAGGAGATTTTTTAGATCGATGACTTAGCAGATTAAAATGATCACTTAGTGATCGACGGCGACAACGCGCTAGTCGACCCTAATGCACACTGATTCCATCTCGAATTCCTTTCAAGAAACAGAGGAACTGGCTGGTGCTTCTCATCCGCCCGATGACTTTACCGGTTGAGATCCAAAATTGCACGAAAAAAAAGTAAACGAGGAAGGAGTGGTATTGTTTTCTGGCGGCGTGTTTCTTCATGAACCAGAATAGATTTCTTGTCATGTAATACGTGCTGCGAACACCTCCGCTTGAGGCTGCGATTTTGTGCCAAATCTTCGCACGTGGAACGAACACTGATGAGTACCCCGCGCGGCAACCGCGCATACACCAATCGGTCTCTTCCCAATAAGCGAAGAGCGTAGAATCGAGCAATCCGATTCGCTGAACGACCTCCCTTTTTGCTAAGAGACACGCGCCTTGGATATAACTCACCTCTTTTATGTCGTCGTACTGTCCCCTGTCTTTTTCGCCGTCACCGATGTTGCGGGCTTTTCCGATCCATAGGTTGATGTGGCCTCCGGCAAAAGCAATAACATCCCGTTGCCCGTGGCAATCATCGTAGTAGATCTTCGGCCCAACGAAGCCTATTCTTGAATTAGACTCTGCAACACGTACGAGCTCAGATAAAAAACCCTCGTTTACACTGGTATCATTGTTAAGCAGCAGAACATAATCTGCGTGCCAATCGATCGCGCGTCTGATGCCAACGTTATTGCCTTCAGCAAAACCGAGATTTGCTTTGTTCTCGAGCAGCGCTATCTCTGGATATCGGGCCCTAAAGCACTCTTGCGATCCATCTGTGGAGCCGTTATCGACGAGTAGAATTTCATAGTTGGTGTAGTCTATTTCGTTTAAGGATTCCAGACATTCGACCGTAACACGCTTCCCGTTCCAATTTAAAACAACGATCACGACTTTTGGTTCAACTGGTCTAGCACATTGCTGTTCGCCGCTAAGACTGTTGGTCTCTGTGAACATTATGCTGTTGACGTGATTATTCCGTTCCTTATCCGATCTTGATTCTCCTTGCTCATTACGTCGAAATTAGCCGATTGATCGTGAATGAAAAGGCACGCAAGTTCTGCGCAAAGCGCGAATTACGAGTGTTTGAGAAATAATGCTTGAACTGTTGCTATTCTTTATACAATATCCCGCCGAATTCAGCATGAACCGCTTGGTTAAAACGATGATTTAACATTTGCTACTTCGTACGGCTTCGCGCGTTGTCATTGAACGTAAGATTTGAATGCAAGATACCCAGGAATGGCACTGAAGAGAACTCGCTAGTGGGTGGACGGCTCAGCCGGATATAGTTATGCGTCTTCCCCGCAAGGTGCACGATTTACGGGCTGTTGAATGTCAACAGAGACGCAAAGTTAACGCTCACGAGGCTAACGTGACGGTGACATAAATCGATCCTATCGCCTCACGCTCCTTCTTTTCTGAGGTAGAACCACACGAGAGACTAGATAAGCGGGCATCTTCTCACTCCTCTCGCGACCGCGGGCTAATGGTATTGCGGGTGTCAACTTGCGCCGTGAGACACTAGGTAAGATTAAAAAACACACTCCTTGATTTTTCGAACAAATCACTTGCTTTGATGCCACTTGTCCACTAGATCCAAACGGGCCGGTGAAATCATTTAGCATCAAAGAAAGTCATAGGAAAAGTGAATCCTTTTTCTGCTCGAAACAGGACGTGGAAACAGATGCTAGGGGCTATGAAAAAAGGCGTGCGCGAGCTGTTGAACTGTAAGGCGGCAGAACAATAGCGTTTCTAATTAAGGTGCAAAGGTACAGAAGACAACCGCAAAACCGTGGAGAGACAAGAACGTCGAGATGCAGCCAGCTTCAAACAGAGTCCCTATTCGCGTTTAGAACAAATGTTCACAAGTAACTCATTTAGTGCTTTGGTTATTGTTTCCCACGAATACTGCTCTTCGATGAGCTTTCTGGCATTGGCTCCAAGGGTTGCTCTCATCTGTCGATCTTTCAGAAGCGAGACCGTTCTTTTCGCAAATTCCTTGAAGGTGTCTGCAACCACGAGCTGCTCTCCATCTCTCGCAGCAATTCCTCGCACTCCAGCGGTAGTCGTTACAACGGCTTTGCCCATAGACATTGCTTGCAGTACTTTATTCTTTATTCCCGTTCCTAAAAACTCGGGCGCTATGAAAATAGTCGACTGTGCCACATAGGGTCTGACGTCATTAACGAATCCCGTGACACGTACCGCAGGATCTGCAGACAAGTCGACAATCTCCTTGGCAGGGTCGCGCCCTACCAAATAAAGCTTCACGTCAGGAATAGCCTCGCGGATAAAAGGAAAAATCTCATTGTAAAACTGAATGACGTGAACGATTGCAGGACGCATGTTCATGCTTGATAAAAAAATCATCGATGAGGGTTCCTCGTTTATGTTAACAGGGCTGAAATAGTCGATGTCCACCCCGTTAGGTACAACCGAGCACCGTATCCGCGGGTTCAAAGATTCAAGAAGCTCTTTGTCGATCTGAGTTACAACAAGACACGCATCAAACTTCTCATAAATACGCTTTTCATATAATCGATTCAGGGCATAGCGGATACCGTATGCAATCTTTCTTAATCCTGTTGAATTCTCAAAAAGTTGCCTGTGCCATTCGTACATGGCATCAAAAGGCTGCACGATCTTTGCAGCATCAACGTCGGCGACGTAGTTTGCCATTTGCCTCGTCGAAAAGATGAGGTCGAAATTGTTCTTATTAATGGCTTCTCTTATTTTCTGATCCATTCGACGATCATAATAATAATCGAGCTCGTTCACAAGCAAACCGTGTTTTAGGTTCTTTGGCAGGTGCAAGATGCTGTTCCTGATTGCTTTCAGAAGTAATTTGTTGCGCGCGCTCCATTGAATCCCTATTGGGTCCTCGATAGAACAAACATTCTTCAAGTGCTCGAAATCCTCAGCCCTCGAACGCTCTGACGCAAACGAAATAAGGGTAATGTCGTGCCCAAATAGAACTGAAAGGTAACGAATTAGGTAATATAACGGCAAGGTGTCGGAAGCTGTTGGACAAGGAATATCATGCGATAAGAACAGTATCTTCATCGTTTCTCACAAGAACTACATTCCCAAGGAACCACATTTCCAAGTATTCAGTCTCGCATTCTGAAGAAGACGTGAATGATTTAACTCTCGTTTTAAGAACAATTCCAGCTTACAAAGCAAACAAATCGCTTGCATATCAAAACTGTACGGTACTATAGAGTTACATCCCTCAAGACCTTCTCGTAAACTGCCTGATAGTCTTCAGTAACGCGGCTCCACGTCCTAATTTTGTTGCTGAATGGTCCTACTATGACTTCATTCTCGCAAATGTGAAGAATGAGTTGGGCGACTTTCTGGGGATCCGGGGGGCTCTCAACGCCGAAACATCCAGGTTCTCTCGAAAATTCGCGTAGCGCTGTCGTATTCGCAACTATGCAAGGAGTTCCCACGGATAACGCTTCTGCGACGGCGATGCCATATGCTTCAGATTTAGACAGAAGCAAAAACACATCAGCTTCAGAGAATTCATTTGCCAGGCTTTCCGCACTTAAAAACTCTTTCCAGGTAATATGCCTTTCTATTTTCAGGTTGTCTGCCAAACGCAACAGGTTTCGCTTCTCAGGCCCCGAACCGACTACAGTAAGGTGCGCTTCGTTGATTGCAAATCGATGAACTAGTTCGTGCAAGGCGTATAGAACTGACTCGACGTTCTTTCTCTTTATGAGATAACCGACGAATAACAACTTGACGGAATTCTCGCAGCGAGACTTGTCAGACTTTGATGATTTCTTTTGAAAAACTGGATCCACCCCAAGCGGTATAGTAGACAATTTGTCGTTTCTCACATTGAACGTCCTGCAAACGTAACTAGCCTCAAAACCAGAATCAGCTACAATGTGCGTCGCTCTTTCCGCCATCTTCGTGCATATCCTAGTGTAAACGTGCCAAAAGAACTGGCGCGAGGCTGTTCCACTATATGCGTCTACGTGATAGTTTATGACTATCGGAAGCGAAGGCTCGAGTCGCTTAACGGCATAGAGGACTTCCGGAGAGACCAAGGTGTGCCCGTGAAGGTGAACGACCTGTGCACGAAGTTCCTGTAGGTGCTTTCTCAGATAAAAAAACAACTTGCCATTCAAAGCGTGGTAACGTTCCAAGGGCGCGTTTACTCTGATAATCCTAAATCCTTGGTGAAATTCTTCGCTTTGCAGTCTCAGCGGGTTTCCTTGTAATACGGTGACCGCGTGACCTCTTTTAGAGAGATTCTTTCCCAGCTCCACTACAACCTTATTTGCTCCTCCGGGCGATAACGTTTCCATGCAATTGGTAAGCAGAATGTTCATCGTCTTTGCGTGTGTCTGTACGTTGGTAGTCATCAAGCGCTTGTCGCGTTTGAAGCTTTTGTTTCAGACGCAGACAAATATAAGGCACCCATATTGACTGTCCTCCTGTGAAAAGGACACGATAAAAAATTCATATTTTTGCTGATCTTATCACTTTTCCAATTCATTTCGGTAAACAAACGGTAGTCAGCATCCAAGCTGTGACGGTTCATTCATCATCACAAAACTTCCAGAGTTATGCTGCAATGCAAGTGCTGACGGCGCGCGGCTTCAATGATCGCAGAGCACACGCACCTCTCTCGTCCTACGAAAAAGTAATCGAGCAAACAGCTTTTGGGCAGTCTTTAGGCAACTGTTGAACCTCGTCATACCTCTTAAGTTCGAAACGACCTTTGCTGCACGACCCTACTGTCGTCGTGAAGTTTTGTGTCGCACAATGTAAATGACTTACGGCTCAGTTCTTTCTCCGACGTGCGCCTGAGTTTCCCGATGCACGCCCGCTTCTTGCTTATTGTCTCCACTGAACAGTTTGTCGTACGAAGTAGTAACCGTGTCCCACGAATACTCTGCAATTGCCCTTTCTTGTGCCTCAGAACACAAGTCGGAAGGGTCTTCCACACTTTCTTCTATCAACGTCACCATATCGCTCAAGTCGCGACCATTCGAGAAGTAATGTGCAAAGCGACTGCACACCTCTTTGTTAAAGATATTATCGTGAGCTACGATGAGATTCTCGGAAATCATTGCCTCCAAGAGGCTCGGATTCGTGCCGCCGACTGAATGCCCGTGAATGTACGCTAGGCAGTGTTGTCGCAACATCCACAGCACGTCCGCATCATATATCGATCCCAAAAACGCTATATCGGATGAATTGCCGTTAGATGCCAGCCCGTAAACTCGATCTCGATACTTGTTGCTCGTAAAATCGCCGACGACGACCAAAGGATACTTTGGTCTTGCCTTAACAAACCCATCGACGATTACGTCGATGTTGTTTTCCGGCTCCAAACGCGATACGAGCAACCAGTACTTGCCCTTTTCTATCTTTGCGCCGTCGATCTGCTCAGCAAAGTGGCTGCTTAGTTTAGCCGGGTCCCACGAATGGGATTTCTGCCGGGAAACCCCGTACGGGATATAACAGATCTTGGAGCTGTGCTTCTTGCCAATGCATCGGCGCAGCTGTTCATTATCAATGACGATTTTTGAGGCGAGATTAAGTGAAACGGCGAAGTATAATATGATGAGGCTCCGTTCCACTATGTGGTATTTGGCGCGCTTCCATTCTAATCCGTCTGTGTTAACAATTACCTTCTTCCCCAACAACCGGGGGATCAGCAGAGACGCTCCGCCGTAAATTCCAAGTACGTAAATGATATCGCAAACCAGCGAATACTTCGCGACGAAGAAACTGTCATAAAGAAGTTCGAATGCTTTTCTTAAGGTGTAGTTCGCGGGCGCTTTAAGCGGAAAGTAGTCAAGTTTCGCACCCATATAATCGGTCGGGCAGTCGCCACCCTCCGTTTGCTCGCAGGTGCAACGAACACGGTAGCCTTTTTGGACAAGTCGAGGCAGCAAGTCCGCAAGCATTCGCTCATATCCGCCGTAATTGTCTATGCCTCGCGCACCAACGATTCCGACGGTTCTGTCACGCACCGCGATTACCTCGTTCTAGGTTCTAACACGACTTAACCTGAAACTCACTCTAATATAGCTGTTTCGATGTACGGTGTTGATCTTCTGACATTACGCCGTACTCGGCGTTTTCAGAGTCGCCTCGCGACGCTTGGGTTGGTCAATTCAAAAGCCATTTCCAAACAAAAATGCGGCTATTTGGAGGGCATTCCTCAGTGAAGGTAGCTTTGCACGATAGCGCGAATGTCGCGGACGCTGTGAGCTTGGATTGCGACCTCGTTGTAATTGGATCATCGATCTACACTAACGGACCTCTCCGAGCGTCACGCACTTCTTACCCGATCACCGCGAAGCGCTTCGGTTTGCAGCCTCAGCAGTCCGCAGGTTTAACAAATTCGGAAATTATTAAAACTGTTAGTCATCAATACTGAGATGCATTTATGTGCTGGTTTTTTTGGACTCGCGGGGGGGACGAGCGCCCATTCAAAAATCCGGCGCCCACAATGCGGCTACTTGGCAGGGGAGTGGATGATAGAACAAAAAATCGAACAATTCGCGCGTAGGCATCCCACTTCAGCACTGACTATACTAATGCGTGGACTTCGCGATCTTCTCTTTTTTTTTGCCACACTTACGGGCTATATCCCTATTCACATTATACGCTTTGTGCTCTATCGTTCAGTATTTGGTGTAGACATCCCCAGGGATTCCACAATTTACTGGCGCTGCCGTTTCTTTGACCCTTATGGTGTACACATAGGCCATAACTCGATTGTAGGGAACGACGCTTTCCTAGATGGAAGAAACGGCTTATACATTGGAAACAACGTGAGCATAGCCGCTCAAGTACTGATTTTGACAATGGAACATGATCTCTCCAGCCCGACTTTTGGTGTAATGGGAGGGCCCGTATTCATTGAAGATAGAGTCTATATCGGCTCGCGAGTCACAATTCTACCCAATGTGCGCGTTGGTGTTGGCGCGGTCGTAGCTTCTGGAGCCGTTGTCACAAAGAATGTAGAACCGTGGACGGTTGTCGGCGGAGTTCCAGCAAAATTCATAAAACGAAGGCCTGTTTTGAACTACGTGTTAGATGCCTCAACTAGAGCCCTGTTTCAGTAACTGTTTGATCTGACGCCACCAAGTCCAACAAACCGCCTAATAAGCCACGCGCCGAAGAGTGGTCTTGTGACGCATATGAGGTTTATTTAATCTTAACCTTGTTACTAAACGTAGATGAATAAGTCCGTGTGACTCGGTCACAGAGAGCTGCTCTTGTAGCTGAGATCAGCCCTTTTGTTAGCACATCCGCAAAGCGAGCCCACGATTTTGTCCGGTGTTCACCACCACCATATTGCAGGGTGACGTAGCGTGCTTTAAAAACGCCGCCCTTTATGTTGTCCCCGCACAGTCAAATTCAAAAGACAAGAGACAGAACGACGCGCTTAAGGGCGGACCGAAATCGTTGCAACTTCAGCAGAGATGCAGTACCCCAGGAACCACAAGACGTGTGAATCCACTTGTAGCCGTCCTTGTGTTTTTTGAGCACGCGTTCTAGGGTGACGTAGTACTCTTCAGATTGTAATCCGAGAGACACGAGTATCTCTAGCGCGCTTTTCTCTTTGTGTCCTATTGACTGATGGTGCATAAGCTTCGGGATTACATAAACGCCAAACCCCTGCGCGCGGACACTCAAACAGTAATCGACCGCATAGAGATGCCAGCCATCGCACGTAACTTCGTCAAATTGCATCATCCGAAATATTGACTTAGGAATTATCACCAGACACTCATCGAGGGTTTGCACGGGTTCTGGCTCCCGTATCGGCTTTCCAAATTGGACTCTTTGCGGGCCGTGTGTGATGGCATTTCGGAATCGCGCTGGTCCCCTGCCATGTATAGCATTGCTGCATCGCTCAACAAATGGACCGGCGCGCTCACTTGTTCCTGCTACCCCCGCAACGCCGAGATCGGACAACGAGTCCAATAGTGCCTCCATGCCGTCAAAAAACGAACCTGATAGATCAACATCCTGATGTACGAACATCAGGTAATCTCCAACAGCCTGCGAGCCGCCCCAGTTGAGCGCTTCGGCGGCCGATTTGAATCGGTTCTGTGTGTTGTCTATGATGATGGTTTCGCAGGCTGTTTCTTGTTCTGAGAGGCTTTTGAGCAAACATTCCTGCAATATCTGCTGATCGTTACAAACACAAATCACTGAAATCATTGATTTAAAGCCGTACGCACTACGTATTGCCGAGATCCCTCTGACAAATATTGGCATCTCTATGTATTTAGTTTGCGACGTTTCGAGCTTTTGGCCTAGAACGCAACGACATTGGGCTCCACGTGGTACGAGCCAAATGCCGGTTGGCATCCGGCTTGAGGTCATCTCATGCTAGATGTGCCATTCGGCCAACAGAGCTCAAAGTGTCTTACACTAGCGCCCCCAGAGTCGCGAAGAGTGCCCCTGTGCGTTTCTTCAGCGTGTTCGCCCGAATGAAGTGATCGGCGTGTCCGCGCATAATGAGAATCGCTCAAGGTGGAGCGAGACATCGACGACGGCCTGGTCGATGAGGTGATAGTCGCAGAGGCCAACATTCGTCTTGCCGCAAATGCACATGACGTCGTTCACTTCGATGCTTTGTGCTTCGCCTTGCACCGCACTCCACAATCGTCGGCACGCCGGATGCATTCTTCCGCGCTGCGGGAAAAGTTGCTACCCGCAAGGCCGATGGTCAACCGTCAGCGGCCACTCCTCGATGACCCTAGCGGGACCTTTGACGAGTGACCAACGGACCGTTTGCAGCCGCTAGCTGGCCGTTTTTGGATGTGCTCGTTTTTCCACCACCTCGCTCAAGATCGTGAACGCACTAGCATGAACGTGCTGCAGGCCCCGATCGTTCAACTGCAGATACAAGCCGTTGTACTAATGTTTGTGTGGCCAAGCACTTGCTGCAATTTCCGGACGTTTACGCGCGACGGATGTTGTTAATCGCGACTCGAACAACATAAATGCGCTATTCGGAGTTTCGAGCCTTAAGGCGCTTGCGTTCGTTCGTGCGATGTCGTCATTAAAGCACGCCATTTGTTCAGGAGACGATGAAGTCGCAACATTTAAGCTCTGAAGCCACAGCCCACAGATTGTGCAAGTCGCAGGCCGAACGATAAGCAAATACAGCGTCGCGTTGCTCGGTATTGTACTCATCGGCGTATTTCTCAGGGTCTACGATTTAGGCGTGCAAAGCCTCTGGTTCGATGAAGCCTTCTCCGTTTGGATCTCTAAAATGAGCTTGTCTCAGATAGTGCCTACTGTGGCGGGGGTAGACGTGCATCCCCCTTTATATTATTTCATTCTGCATTACTGGATAGCCTTGTTCGGTACCTCAGAGGTTGCGGTGCGGTTGCCGTCGGTTCTGTTCGGCGTGCTCGCGATACCCGTTATTTATGTGCTGGGCCGTCGGCTCTTTACAGAGGAAGTGGGGCTGCTGGCTGCGCTCATTCTCGCCTTTTCGACGTTTAATGTTCAGTATTCGCAAGAGGCGCGAATGTACAGCTTAATGGTCCTCCTCGCTCTCCTCTCCATATACTTCTTCATCCGTTTCTTGCACAGGAACACCGTTGCCATCTCGGTCGGATATGTCCTTTGCACAACGCTCCTGCTGTATACCCACCTATACGGGATATTTGTCGTTATTGCGCAGAATGTCTACCTCCTGACGTTGCTCTTCCTCTCACGCGACCGCGCGTTTCGACTGAGACACTGGGTGGTGCTTCAAGCGCTGCTCGTGGTTTTTTTTGCCCCCTGGATCAGCGTTGTGATCTCGCAGATCTCTGGCGTGAGGAACGGATACTTTACGAGCTGGATATCAACCCCCACAATAAACGCACTCATCGAAACACTCTATACGTATTCCGGATGGAGCTTAGAGTCTGCCATAACCACGAACCTATTGCGACTCTTCTTTGCGCTATCTGTGCTTTCATTGTTCACGTTTCGAAAAGTACGCGGCTCAATTGATTGGAAAGCACCCGTGAAAGCTCTTAAGAGCTATGCGTGGGAAGTGAGCTTCACAAAGGATTATAACGCGTTGTACTTTCTGGCAGTGTGGCTGCTTGCCATCAACGTCATACCGTTTGTCATTTCTCTCTTTCTCAGCCCAATTTACGTTACTAGATACACAATCGCGGGATCAGTGGCGCTCTTCTTGATCGTGGCAAAAGGGATCACAAACATCAACTACCGATATGCTAAGCTTGCTGTCGTCCTCGTTATCGTCGCATTATCCGCAGCGAACCTGCAAACCTACTATACAACAATCACGAAGCCCCAAGCGCGGGAAGCAGTTGGTTTCATCAATGAAAACGCAAAAGACGGGGACTTGGTGCTAGTTACTGGCTATCTTGATCCCGTGTTCAATTATTACAGTTTCGTTGCCGGTTTGAATGTCACGAAGTTTCCTTCGTGGTCAACTGGGCAAGGCATCGCAAGCAACATCAAAGAACTACAATCGGATATTAACGGCCATAATCGCGTATGGTGGATGGCAGAGTCTGGCATCGACCCACAGGTTCTCAATCAGACCATACAAACCTTCAACAACGCGTCATATAACACGACCTATAATAAGAGCTATATTGGCTACGACGTTTATTTGTTTGAAAAGCAAGCATGAGGCATCACGAACCCTGAGCTATACTCAAGATTGGCATTAAAGCGTAGCTAACAGAGATTCCGGAGAGGAGTCCTTGTTCCTCAGTGGAGCCATCTTGGCTAAATATTGGCCGCTCATTCGGCCTGCGATTAACCGAGCGATGTTCTTCGGGTGTGCCTGTGTTCGCCTCTGCTGACGCCCTAATGTGTGCCGCGTTATCGCTCGTACGTGCGAGCGGCAAGCACACAGCAATGCGCGTCGCTGCCTTGTCGCTTAGATCGGTCCCTCTGCAAGCACATCCGCAGAAGCGATATGCTTGTCCGAACCTGATTCTCCTTCTCAGCAAGGCATTGCCGTTAATATCCAACTGAATCCTAGCATAGTGAAAATACGTTGTCAGAAGTCACCCTCGCCGCATTTGCTTGACGAAGCGGGAGGATTCATATCGTCGCGCTTGCGGCTACAAGTTGTGCTCCCACGTCCACCACTGGTTCCCACCATAGTTCCACAGCATAGCCACGGCGATGCCGATTACCTGTGAGGTGAGATAGTAGAGACCGAATACGCTGGTTAAAAGCCCTAAGATCACGAGGTCAAGCACAATCCCGACGAATCTTACGGCATGATCTCTGTACAAAGCGGTGAGCACGGATCTCAGCCCTTTAGTCCCTGTGTCCCTGAACGTCCATGCCCTGTTTAAAAAAAAGTTTGATAACACTGCCGCTTCTATAGCTATGAAGCCCGACAGTAGGTAGAACATGCCCAGCTCTGTCAGCGAATACAAGACGACTAGATTCAAAACAGCGCCCACCGCGCCCACCGCGCAGAACTTCAAAAAACGGTGAAACTCACCCGATCGCCAGAAGAGGCTTGAGAGGTGACGGAGATCGTACGCCTTAATGTTAGCCCTTCCTTCACGTTCGCTGGCGTCTCGCTTACCGGCGTCGTATTTGACTTCGGAAACTGAATCATAGTTTCCTTGAACGAGGATTTCCAACAGTATGTTGTCTCCTACTGGATTGAGGTTTGCACGCGTCACGACGTCCTTTCTGAAAGCGAAAAAACCAGCCTGCACGTCTGTAACATCGCGTACCCCCCTAAACAGAGTTCGTACGAACAAGTCAGCGCCTTTCCGAGTGATTTGTTGCAAGAAACTGGGGCGGTCAGAAGCGCCGGGCGTCGCGCACCGGCTGCCTATCGCTATGTCGGCGCCATTTTCAACGCGCGATATCAATTCAGGTGCATTTTCAGGAGCGTGCCCTAAGTCAGCGTTCATAACGACGATCATGTCGTACTTCGCTGCTCTAATGCCCCTCAATACGGCAGCAGCAAGCCCTCTTTCTCCCTGTCGTCGTATCACGCGCACCGGATACCTGTCTGCGTATTGTGAAGCGACGTTCCACGTTTCATTGGGACCGTCATCATCTACAAAGATAATCTCAAATGCGCAGCCTAATGGCTCCATGGAACGATGAATTTGCTCTAAAAGTCCGCGTATGTTGTCCCGCTCAACGTACGTAGGAATTACTATCGACGTGTTCTCATTGTGCATAAGTTCAACGTAGCGTGGCACTGCGCAGTCTGCTTTTTTTAAAATATACGTGCGTAACTGTTCTTATAAAGGAATCTATCATTTTGCGCGCCGTGAGCTCTGGCAGAATGCGCTTCTTTCAGTCGTGATAGGCCTTATTGCTGCCCAAATTGTGGCTCCTACTACTCACAGCTCTCCAAAACCACAATCTCTAAGAGCGCGAGCGCGACGGCAAGTAGTGCGACGAGGTACTTGCGGGTCATTCGCTCACCTTCGTATCTCGGCGCGCGTTTTCAGCAGGCACTTGAACATCGGCAGGGTCTGTCTTGCGACGTTGACCTTGCTGTTTGATTTGTCGCTCCACGTTATGGGCACCTCGACGATGGTGAACCCTTGCTTATGCGCCTTGGCGATGAGTTCAGCGTCAAATGCAAATCCCTCGCAGGCGACGCTCGGTGCGGTCCACACGCCGCGGCGAAACGCCTTGCATCCGCACTGAAAATCCCGTATGTCGATGTCGAGCAGCGCGCGTGCGAGAAGGCCGTAGATTGCCCCCGAAACTCGCCTCGACAGCGGTTGCGGGCGGACAATGATGGAGGTGGGGAGCGCTCTGGATCCGACGGCAAGATCGGCTCCGTCGTTTATCGCAGCTGCGACGCGCATGAAGTCTCTCGGATGGATCGATCCGTCCCCATCGATGAAGCCGAGCACGTCTCCCGTCGCCAGAGCAAGTCCCCTCCTCACTGCCGCACCTTTGCCAGCCAAAGTGTGGCTGCTCGTAAGCATGACGTTGTCGTTGCGCAAGGCGAATTCCCGCACGATATCCGGTGTCCCGTCTGTCGACGCGTCTTCAGCGACGATGAGTTCCACGCCAGCGAACGCACTGAACGCTTCGAGAAGTCCGCCTATTTCGTCGGCCTCATTGTGTGCTGGAATGACAATGGAAATCATTCTCTTTTCTTAACACGCACATTCGGGCATAAAGATTGTTCTTCGAACCGGTTAATTGTTTGTTCCATTTCTGTCTCCTACAAGCGAGAAGGTCAAAAACCTAGCACAAACCTCACAAAAAGGATTCTTTTAGCAAACTTTGGATTGCAAGATGTTCAAAGTTCCTTTCGTTAGGTTAGCGCGAAGAGCCTACAGTTACGAATTAAGGCACTTAACTAAGCGAAGCAGTGGCATATCGATTGCAGCGCAAAATGGAGCTTTGCGATGACTGGTAGCTGTATGCCTAGTTTCATCGCCTTGACCCCGCTCAAAATTTGCCAGCGCGACGGCGCAGAGGGCTTTTAGAGTGCCGCGCTGTGAAGTGGCGCACGCACAGTAGCGCTATGAACGGTTGCGTATTTTGTAATGCGGTGCAGAAACTAAGTTCTGAACCTTATCGTGCATAATCAATAATGCTATGCTGTATCAAAACAAAGCGTGAAGATCGATGATTCATCGCATGGAAATCGCCGGGCGGTTGACGAAATACAACGTGGCGTTATTAGCAATCAGCTTCCCTTAGGGCTTTAACTAATGGCAAAACGATCTCGAAAAGCGCGCACATGGATCGACAGTTTGTTTGGCGTTATTAGTACGCCGACAGAGCCAAAGCGATAAAAGTGTGTAGTGAACGTGGCTGTGAAATATGAACGACATAGAACTCTACGAGAAGCGCCAAAAAGACTTTCACTCTAGGCTAGCCAAATCACGCAACCCGGTGAGATCTTGGTTCCATAGGTTTCGGCAATGTGCCGTAAGGGAGCTCGTCACTGAAAGCTACAAACGCGGTGACATCATCGTAGACGTTGGGTGTGGCAATTGCGTGTGGAACACAGACAAGCTCCCCGTCGTGGGCGTTGACGTTGCCCAAAACCTTGTGGAATATGCTGTTAAGCAGGGACGCGTGAGCAGCCCAGTGATCTGTGACATAACGCGAATCGCGTTACGGAGCGAGAGTGCCGATATTGTTATCGCAGCAGAAATTCTCGAGCATATTTCTGATCATGATGAGGCGCTTGCCGAACTCAAGCGAATACTCAAAAAAGATGGCAAGCTCGTGTTGACAGTTCCCTATGACACTTTTTTCAGCGCGTGGAAGCCGTTGTTTTGGCTACACTGTTTGTGGCAGGGCTGGGTATTTGGCGATGACTATTTCAAGCAACGGTGTGGTCACGTTAATCATTATAGCCCAAAAAAAATAAGAGAATTGCTCGAAAAGCACGACTTTTTTGTTTTAAAACAATTCACGAACTTTCGCTTCACAATCTTCTCGCTCGCACAAAAAGCTTAATCTAATCAGCAGTTTTTGTGATCGTCGGAGCACGTCGAACCCATATTCAAACGTTAAAGAAACGCGATGAACGGCTTTGACCACTTCGTGCATGCCGCTGATGATCGTATCATCATCCTCTCCTAACCCGACAAGGATATTAGAAAGGACTTTTTTTTCGGCCGCAAAACCTCTGCTGCGCCTCTAAGAGCTTCCATAATGAATTCGATTGAAAGTCGGTAGCATATCATCTCAACGAGTTGACGATCCATCGTTTAGACGTTGTACCTCATTTCTTCAGCTGCAGCGTCCTTTAATAGTTTAGTTCAATTCAGCGTTTGGATGCGCCGATAAGATGATCGCACTGTTTTCTCAGTGCCTGAACGATCGCGGCATTGCGCTCGGCTTCGTGTTGCGCTGACGTTTCGACACCGGAGTTCAACAGTATAGCTTTCTGCTCGCTGCGTATCGCTCGTTCCAATCGCGGCAGGCAAAAAAGACCACAGCTTAATGAATATTGGGGCGGCCTCAGAACAGAATAGAAGAAAAAAGGTTCTTTCGTCTTGTACGAACGTCTCTTGAGTCACCGCTTTCACGCGGTCAAGAATCTCAATCGCTTGAAGAACGCAGCAGTACCCCGCCCGCCAGGACAAGGTCGCGATCAGCGCGGTTATTTTGACGCTTCTTCTTCGCTGCCTCTAGACCGTAACACATTCTCCTTTCACTGGCCACCAAGAACGTTCCCGAAAGTGACGTCGGATAACAATGTCCGTCTCCATCAAACCTGACGGTAAACGTGTGCCAGATGGTGACCAGCTTAGAAATGTCCGCTGTGCCGCTCTCGAGAGTGGCAGTGCGCGTTTCTCGGTGCGGGGCGGCTCATGCGCACTGGTAGTGCACTACCCAGAGCGGCGCGTGGTGACGGCGTTACATACCGCCGTTGTCCTTCCAGTCGTATCACCCACTGTAATACTCCCTCTGCCAGAGGCCGCTGTCGGTGCCGCGCACAAAGACGTCGATCTTACCAGAAGCCGGTGACGCCGCCGCGGGTGACGAGGTCAGGATCCCGCCGAGGGATTCCCAGCCGGACCACGCGCCGTTATACCCTTGATGCCACAGGCCGAGGTCCGTGCCTACGACAAAGACGTCGAGACGACCTGAGCCCCATGAGCTGGCTGCTGGTCCTGTGCCGGGGTACATGATCCCGCCGAGAGAGGTCCAGGAATGCCATCCGTTGTTGGAATACTCCAACTGCCAGAGGCCGCTGTCGGTGCCGCGCACAAAGACGTCGATCTTACCAGAGGCCGGTGACGCCGCCGCGGGTGACGAGGTCAGGATTCCGCCGAGGGATTCCCAGTTGCCCCACCCTGACGCTGATTGGTAGTGTCTGTGCCAGAGCGCGTAGTCGGTGCCTACGACAAAGACGTCGAGGCTGTTTGCATCCTGCGCGCACACGGCAGGGCCGGTGCCTGGAGCAAGTATACCGCCGAGGCTGGACAAGGCCCCCCACCCGCCATTCGACCACCCGCCAGTAGAGGTCGTCGGTGGGTAATACGTCTGTAAGTCTGCGACTACCTGTTCGAATCCTAATGCTTTATATCTGGAAAGCCCCTGCGAATTGAGACCACACCACACCTGGAAATGATTGAAACCGATTCCATTGGCGTAGGACCAATCGAGCATTGACTTGTAGCTCGGTGAGCCACCGTTCTTTGAGTTGGTCAGTATGGGGTTGTAATCGACGCTCCCTGAGTACTCCCATACCCCGGCAAGGATGCCGTTCTGCTTTCCTGACGAAGCGGCCACCGTCGCTCCTTGCTGGATGTACGGCCACTCCGACGTGTAGTAGCTCTCCCAGCTGTTCATGACGGTGAAGGAGTCTTTGTAGGGCGGTGTCGTCCACGTGCTCCCCCAGAGGCCACACTGGTCACAGTTGTAGTTCACGTAGCCCTTGAAAAACTGGGCCATGTAGGCGAGGTCGCCGGATCTGCCTCCTTCTGAGGAGACGTACTCCCAGCCGGCGTTTTTGAGTGATTGGAAGTAGGGGCCAAAGGTGGTGATCGGTGTGCTCTGAAGCGCTCCCGCCTGCCAGATGACTTGTTCGACGT
>JACTTZ010000015.1 GCA_015660915.1 Methanomicrobia archaeon
CCTCATTCAACGGAGCGAAGACGTCGATCTCAAGGGGCTTGAGGCCACACTCAAAGATCGATCTTGGGTGGTGCGCAAAGCAACCGCGAGCGCACTCGGCGACGTCTACGCAGCACTCATTGCACGTGGCAAATCGGTTGACAGCAGGTTGCTCCTGCACGCTCTGTCGGAACCAAACGATGAACTTAGGCGCATTTCAGTAATGGCGCTCTGCCGTGTCTACGCAGCACTCATTGAACGTGGCAAATCGGTTGACATCGCTCCTCTAGAGCGCCTCCTCACCGATCACGACACGCAGGTTCGCCGAACAGCTGTCGAAGCGCTAGGCACGATCTATCCTGCGCTTTTTCAAAGGAAGGCGGCTGCTTTAAGGGTCAAAAAACTAGAGAGATCGGTGCGCGACAAAAACGCAGTAATTCGTCTAGCAGCGGCTAAAGCTCTCGGCGACGTCTACGCAGCACTCATTGAGCGCGGGAACGAGCTTGATATGGCACCACTGGAAAAGCTCCTGACCGATAACGACTCAGGCGTGCGTCGAGTCGCCGTCGAAGCGTTGGAGCGAGTCTACCCGAGACAGGTTGCCAGGGGAGGGATCGTGAATCTGCACGTATTGGAACGAGTGCTAGACGACGAGGCTGCTGACGTCCGTGTTGCGGCCCAACACCTTTTCGGCAGCGTCGCGCAAGCGATACTGCTGGGACACGACAGGGAAGAGTTTGAGGCGACGATTCGCGAACTGGGCGAGGAACTTAACAGGTCACTGTCTGCGCCGCTTTCTGGCGCGTATGCTCCCTATGTCCACTTAGAAAGAGACTCCCTTCACATAGGTCACCTCTCAATGAAAAAGAAGAGGCTGCGCACCAGTGCCCAATTGTGCATCGTGACCACGGCCGCTTACGAGATGCTGAACACGATCGCTTCAGCGTATCTTTTGCGCCATCCGCTCTTGCTTATGGGTCCGACGTCTACCGGAAAAAGCTTCTTGATAAAGTGGCTCGCAGAGACGCTAGGCCACGAACACATCTCGTACACCCTCAATCCGTACGTTTCTAAGTCAGAACTCATAGGCGGCGTCAAGCCAAACCACCAAGGAACCTTTGTCTGGCAGGATGGAATCGTCCTCAAAGCAGCCAAACGCGGTACGTGGCTTGTTCTTGAGGAGCTGAACCTAGCGACTTCTGAAGTCCTCGAGATATTGAATGACTACCTGATTACTGGCAAGTTTGTCTACTCAGAGAATGGCGATCAACGCCTACTCGAGCCGTCGAGCGAATTCCGGCTGTTTGCCACGGCGAACCCGCTGAGTTATGCGCAACGGGAACGGCTTTCGCAGGTGTTTGTGTCGAGATTCAAAGTGCAGTATCAGAGGGAACTGAGCGAAGAAGATCTGATAGAGATTCTAAGTGGATTGTTCGGTATTCCCGCTCATTTGGCGTATTCTATCGCATTTTTCCACATCACCGTGCAGGAACAAGCGGACTCGAAAGTCATCGGTAAGGAGGAAAAAGAGCCCTATATCTTCAGTTTGCGAGATTTGCTGCGGCTTGGAAGGCGATTGTCGCCCGCCATAAAGACGAATATGTCCGAACCCGCACTTCTACGTCTCCTTGGCAAAGAATTGAGCAACGTCTATGTAGCTCGTGTAAGAAACAGCGACGAACGGGAGGCTTTGATTAAGCTTATTGATACCATCTTCGGCATGACTGAAAGCAGCAATGACGATGCGATCATCACCCTTTCTGAACAGCTTGCTCAGCTCTTCGCCGACTTGCCAGTCACTCGGGGCCGATATTTCATTCCCGGTCAAGAGGCCAGAATTGGGCCGACCGAAACGCAGCGACACACTCTCGGGAGTGTGCTTAAAGCCCTTCTCTTCGATGAACCGGTTCTTTTAGTTGGCTATCCCGCCTCAGGCAAAACGACGTTAGTGCGCTATCTCGCACGAGAGAAGAAAACAGACCTCTACTACGTCAACCTTTCATCAGATTCGGGCCTCGAGGAGCTCTTGGGAGGTTTTTCACAAGACCGGAGCGGCAAATGGCGGTACAAGCGAGGCCTTCTCTTTAAAGCTGCTAAGAAGGGCGCGTGGCTTTTAATCGACGAGGCGAACCTAAACCCTCTCTCTGAATACCTCAACACGTTACTTGACTTCGGCTATATCACCGACGAAGAGGGGACTGTCTTTAAACTCCATCCTAACTTCAGGTTGTTCTTTTCCATCAATCCGCCTAAGATCCACCCATCGAGAAACGTGCTCTCCCCGGCCCTGCGCACCCGATTCAATGAGATATGGATCGAAGAGATAACCGATGTTGCAGAGTTATCCGAATTGGTGGATACTTGGAAGCGGGCCCGACCCTCGATGTAAGAATCGGATGTGCGCATTTCACGAATAGCTTCAGTCGTACTGATTCTAACTCGTTTATGAGAGATAGAGTCTGAGCTTGTGCAGGTTTTCGTTTTTTTCTAAACCCCACGTGCACCGCGCCCATCCTAAAGGAAAGCCCTGTTTGCCGTTATCTGCGACAGAGTCCGCACGTGCGCCACGCGGCTTTGAGAATCCTTAAGTAGGTGTCCACTCACTTTTCTGCAATGACTGAAATTGCGCTCATCTGGGATCGCCCGCTTCTTTTTGAGAAGTTTTTTGTTGAATATGGATTTGCATATGAGCGCGTTTCACCGTTACAGATCGGGACCGCATACTCTCCGAAATTCAAGGTGGCGGTACTTCCTGTTGGTTTTGGAAATCCGGCGTATAGTACGGTCGCGAAAGCAGTGAAAAGCCTTGGAACGCCACTTCAGCAGTTTGTCCGAAAGGGTGGAACATTGGTAGCGTTCAGCCCCTATGTCGACGACTACGACTTCGTGTGGCTCAAGCTACCGTACAAGTTTAGGCTCCTCGCGCGCGACCAAGCCGTAAAAATCGGCATCAAAAAACAGCACCCCGCTGCCCGCATCCTCGACGTGCTTGAGGCTAACATCGACGGCTATTTCACAGGAGTAACTGACGACGACGTGATATTGCAGTCAGAAGATGGCGCAGTGTTGACAGTGACAGCGATGGGCCTAGGGAACATCATACTGTCAACCATTCACGAGTTTCCCGCAAGACAATTCATCGCGTGGACTCTCGAAGTGGCGCAAACGTGAGATGCGAAGGAGAGCGCCGCGGCTAACGACGCCGTCTGTGCGCGAGTAGGAGTCCGGAGCTTACGATGACTACGAAAGCGGCCGCGACGGCTAATGCGAGCCAAATCAAAAGTTCCTCGCTGCTGACTACGTTAATATGATCATTGATCGCGCCGCCGTGAGCCATCTCCTGCGACATGACCATCTGGTTCGAGGCAGTTGACGTTTGGACGATACGCAAAGCTGAAGTATCCTGCACGATGGTAGCACTTGACGAGTCGTTGATAGCCACGCGTCCGCTATTACCGCCCGTATACGTATAGATAAGTTTATTTGGAACGTCAGCCGCGTCTGCACCGACAGCCTCGCGTACGTGATGATCGTCGACAAAGCCTAACGTTTTTTGTGGCTCGTACGGCACCCATCCTAAGTCCGGATAGTACACTTCGATCCAAGAATGCGGTCCGGCGTCCCAACGATATCCGTAACTCGTCACGTAGTCATTCACCTGTATCTCACCGTTGACTAGATAGCCACTTACATATCGAGCAGGTATGCCAACGCTTCGCAGCAGTGCAAGGGAGAGGTGAGCATAGTTCTCGCAAGTTCCTCGCCTGTTGTGGAACGTCCAAGACGCGTCGTGACTCGCCACGTTGGCGTCGTATTTGAGGTTATCACTGACCCAGAGCATAATGGACGTTACCGCCGCGCTCTCATAGGGCGTGTTATTTGTGAGCGCTTTGGCGGTGTTCTTGATCTCGCTATCGTTGGACTGGACATGTTTCGAGGCTGACAAATATTTGCTTGCGCCCTCATCGGAAACAGGGAGCTTAACTGGAAACTGTGATTCTGAATTCAATCCGTCGACGTGCACGTCGATCTTTAGGTCGGCGTCTATTGTGTAATTCAACCTCGCTGGCGGGTTGATCCACGTCGCGCAGATTCCTTCGCTCGTCGGAACGACAGTATCAGGTCTCTTGCTGTACGAAATGTGGAAGGACTGCATTTCCAGCGAATATCCGAAAAGCGTGGCATTCAGCGCACCCGGGAGTTCCACTACTAGCGTCTGAGTTCCGTCAGGTGCACTTATCTCTCGCGTCTGAACGTAATGCACTGAACTCGCCATAGTGCCCTGACAAAGCAGCACGTCTCCCGATCCTTGAAGCGGCATCAAAAAAGCAATTACGATAAGCGCGCAGGCAACGGTCTTCATATATAAGTCAAACTTCACGAGAAACGGATGCTATGCAAATAACTTTTCTTCTACAACTTAAAGATTGGTGTGCGACCCACCGCGCCGTTTGCTCCTCAACCGCAGTCAAAGATATAGGTCCACCAGCGTTCAGCGGCTCCTTCTTAAAGTCTTCCAGTCTATATGCCACTTCCGCGAACTTACTTCGGCCGGATTAAGGCCCATGCGCTTGACGAAATCTAATGGGGATGCATAGCTTGGCGTAAAGAAAATTAAATCCGCCTCCACCAAAAAACGGCCTCCAAGGATTTATTTTGACGACCGAGGACTGGAAGTCAGATCATTAGACTCAAGCAATAATGCCGAGCACGAAGAGCAGTATTACTAGCAAAGCTCCAGGGATCCCCGCCAACGCACAAACAAGTATAGTGAAGAGGTTTATGGGCACCGCAATCCCGATGAAGTCCGCCAAAGCGAGAACAATGATACCGAGTATCGAATTGACTACTAAGTACTTGCCAAATCTGAGGCCGAGTTTAACTAGAATGTACAGCACGATCAAAACTAGAATCGCGACAATGAGGAATCCTATCGCAGTGGTAACGTCCATCAGGCCAACTTAAGCCATCAGTGGGAAATAGTTTTCGATTTTGCCCTTGATGCTTAAAAATAAGCCAGTGGTAGATCGGAAGCAGTGTTAGCGTGTTTCTGACTAGTGAGGCGATCATGGCAGGCCGTGCGCCACTCGAGTTTTTTATCCGAAGCGGTTTGCAAGAGTCTCGGCTGCTCACGTTAATGCCGAGTTGCGAACTGCCATTGGCACTCCCTGCAGCACTTAGATGTTCACGAACCCGTTGTAAACGAAAACTAACCCAAGTATAGACAAAAAAACCCCACAGCTTGTCAGAACGAAGCGATAGGCTCTATCCCCTGTAACCGCAGCCCCTCTATCTGTGCAGATAGAAACGAACCCGTACCAGGAGAAATCTGAAGACCAATGGCCAATGAGAAATGCAGTCAGTCCCACTAATCCCGCAAGTCTCAGACCCTGAAAAACAAATGCCGCTCCGACCGTAAACCACCACAGGAAGAAGAATGGATTCGACAAGCTGGTTATTATGCCGCCATAGATAGGCCCGTATGCAAGGGTCCTTTTTTCGGCAGCCGTCTGGATGGAGGCATTCCCTCGGCCGCTCTTTATCAAATTGATGCCCATGAACACAAGAAATGCTCCTCCAATAACGCAGATTGCAATAAATGGCGCTTTTAGTCCTATGATCTGGCTAAGGCCTAGACCGAGAAGCACGATCATACCAGTTTCAGCTACGATGTGACCGAAAACCACACTCGTTCCGGCCTTGTAACCCTTTTTGAATGATTCGGTTATTGAGACCGTAAGCATTGGGCCTGGCACAATAGCACCAGAGAAACCCACAAGAAAAGCTGAGAAACCAAAAGCGAGGAGTTCAACTATCGTTTAGCTCACCCTATTGTCCTTATTCGTCCTTTTATCCTCGGAATCCCTTTTATTGACAAGAAGAGGTTGATAATAATACCTCTGGCAGGTGCCGCAATATATTCCTTGTCTTGCAGGACAATAACTCCGCCGGACGCGACGCTATTGTCACAAGCAAATCTTTTCAATCTGCGTTCTTGCTTTTTGCCGATGTGCGCGTTGTGCAGGCTGTCCAAAGACAACTAAAAGCTGTGGATCTAAATCGAGCTATTATGTGATCACTCTGTCAGTTCACTGCTGCGAAGGACGGCGTGAGGGCTCCGCCCCCTCCAAGCTAAAGAATTCGTAACTCGATGTGGCGTATAAATGTCCCGCTTTTTGGGGCTCACCGCGTGTCGCTACGACTTCTCCTACAAATACTGTATGATCACCCGTCTCGAACTGCCCGATTACTTTGCATTCAAACGCCACAGTCGATCCTTCAATGGTTGGCACCTGCACCGCGACAGAGTCAATCAATACGAGGCCCGTTTCTTTGATCTTATCAAGATCTCGTCCCGATCTCGTGCCGCAAAACCATGCTGCCTCAGCTTGTTCTGCACTTGGATAGTGGACCACGAACTCCTTGTGAAAATCAATCCCTGCGTGCGAATAGCGCGAATGATCAATTGAGATCATCAACAAGAAAGGGTCAAACGACGTGCGGGTCACCCACGATACACCAAGTGCGTTCGGCCTTCCGTTTGTATCGAGTGACGTCACGAGGCTATAGATCATTGGCGCAGCGAGCGCAACGCCCTCGTTTGGGGTCAGTGTTTTCATTTTAGCTCCTCAGGTGAATATGGTCTCTCTGGCTTATGTGCCCTTTGGAGTTTTGTAGCTTAGAAATAGGACGCTATATCCAGTCGTTCATCGCTGATTGAAAATCCGTTGTGAAACCGGTGTGCGCAGTGACCATCAGGGATATGTTCTTCAATTTTGCCAACTTTTTTATGGATTCTGTTTGTGTCGCGATGTCCATGTGTATCATATCTCCTAACTTCCTTCTTGAGAAGGGACGAACCTTGCCCTCTCTTAAAGCCAGCGTATCGCCGACGAATAGGATAGAACCATTGACCAAGTATGACATGGAGCCCGGAGTATGGCCTGGCGTTGCCACCGCCTCTATCCTCGTCTGTCCTGCCTGGACGATATCCCCGTTTTTAAGTAGTGCATAGGCTTTCTTAAGCGGCGCATTATGCACGAACCCTAGAAATCGCGGCGTTGTTCTGTTAATCATCTGCTCTTCATCGACGGACAAGTACACGTTGGCATTTTTAAAAAGACCCAGGCCAGCTACATGATCACGATCGGTGTGCGTGAGAAACACGTACTCCACGTTTTCAGGCTTAAAACCTAGCGCATCAAACTCTCGCTTGATGGGGGCCTCAATGATGCCGGTATCGAAGCAAATTGGCGAATCTTCTGCCGTGTACAAGAACATACTGACCGCTCTAGTTTTAACTTCATACACGTTGTCTGCTATCCACACCACTAACAACTCCTATTTCCAGCCGATGCTGCCCATCTGTGAGATGATTGCCCCCATATATCCTTTTTTGCGCCGCTAACGATCGGAAAGTAGGTCTCGCACTCAACAAAAACGGGTTTGCAAAGCGTGTGCACATCGTGTTGAGTCACGTCAAAAGAAGACCTACCGAAGCCGAAACGATCGTCGCCGTCAAGCTCAAAGTCAATCTCACCGACGTTCTGACCTTAAACGGCTTGTCTAACCAAGGAAGGTATATAAAAGAAGCTTCACAAAGGACGTCTACAAGCCTGCAAGGGTGGCCGTGAGAGGCGCCGCGCGCCACAAACGCCAGCGATCGTCGATAAATAAATGGGCTGGAGGCGGGAGTCCGTATGAAGGACGATGTTTGCATTCGCAACCTTGAAAAGGACTTTGGTGGATTTAAAGCAATCAACAATCTGTCGCTTCGCGTAAAGCATGGTGAGATCTACGGGTTGCTCGGTCCAAACGGTGCAGGGAAGACGACAGCCATTAAAATCCTCTGCGGATTGCTGCGTCCATCGTCGGGAGAAGCTTACGTGCTCGGGACGAAGGTACCCGATCCCGGAATGGCGTCGAGCGTCGGATATATGCCGCAGGAGCTGGCACTGTACCGTAATTTGACAGTGCACGAAAACCTTGCGTTTTATGGCGAGGTGTTTGGCCTCAGCAAAAAGGAAATTGAGACGCGCGAACAGGCGCTTCTCAAGCTAGTCGATCTCGAGGCTTCGAAGGATGTACTTATCGATGAACTGAGTGGCGGCATGCAACACCGCATCTCCCTCGCCTGCACGTTGCTGCACGAACCACAGCTCCTGTTTCTTGACGAGCCGACTGTAGGGGTGGATCCCGATCTGCGCGCAACATTCTGGCGCTACTTTGAGGGGTTGCGCGATGCCGGGATTACGATGCTCATCACGACGCACTACATGGATGAGGCGCGCCACTGTGATCGTATCGGCTTTATGCGCGATGGGCGCATCATCGCTGAAGGTTCACCACAGGAACTCCTCGAGTTAACGCACACTGACTCGCTCGAGGACGCATTTTTGGCGTACTCACGAACTGAGGGACTGCAATGAAGGCGTCGCGCGCGTTTGCGGTGACGAAGCGCGTCTTGCGGGACCTCAAGAACGATCGCCGGCAGCTCGCTCTCATTTTTATCGCCCCCTTGCTCGTTATAAGCATCTTTGGCGTCGCATTTACTGGCAACGTAAAAGATGTACACGTGGTTGTCGTTAACGGTGACACGGCAGTAGGAAACAGTTCACTCTCGGACAAGATCATCTCCAATTTTGATACAAGCGTGCTCAACGTTGCGTACGCGAATAGTGAGAGCGAAGCCGTGGGCCAAGTGCAAAACGGAAGTGCATCTGCCGTAATAGTCTTCCCCGCAAACTTCACCCAATCGGTAGCGGCGCGCGCGTCTGGTCAAACGTCAGTCGCGAAGGAAAATGTCACTATTACCCTTCTCGCGGACAAGAGCAACCCCAACGTGTCGGATCCGATCATTGCAACTGTCAACACAGCAGTCGCACAAACGATCCAAGGCCTCGGTCGTCAGGCGCCGGTCTCCGTGGACTCAAGCAACGCAATTTACGGCGCTAACGCGCAGTTTATCGACTTTTTTGCGCCGGGCATACTGTGCATCGCCGTGTGGCAGCTCACAACGCTCCTCACGCTCATTTCGTTTGTAGGTGAGCGAACGTCTGGAACGCTTTTCCGACTGCTTGCCTCTCCTTTGAAGGAGAGCGAGCTGGTAGCTGGGTACGCCGTGGCGTTTGGCATAATCGGGACCGCGCAGTCAGCAGTGTTGCTAACAGCTTCCGTCATTCTGTTTCACGTGACCATTGTTGGCGACGTACTTCTCGCGTTCGGGGTCATCGCGCTGCTTGCAGTCGTATCTGAAGGGCTTGGCATACTGCTCTCGAGCTTCGCCCGCCGTGAGGCGCAGGCAATTCAGTTTTTGCCAATCGTTGTATTGCCCGCATTTCTACTCTCTGGCGTTTTTTGGCCTATACAAGCAATTCCAACTTGGCTGCGGCCCGTGTCATATCTCATTCCGGTCACGTACGCGGTAGAAGCCGTACGCTCGGTGATTTTGCGTGGGTGGGGCATCGACAAGATATATCCCGACGTCATCGCGCTCCTCATCTTTGCTTCGGTCTTTCTCTCGTTGGCTACGCTGTTGTTACGCAGGAGAGAGTGACAGCTTTCTTCACTCGGCGGGACGGAGCTTTTTCGGTGTGCCGTTGCTCATAACTTGGCCCACTAAAGAACTCGCCTCAGTAGAGTCCGGCACGCTTGAAAACATCGACCACCCTCGACACGCATATTGTATATAGGGCTAATACAACGTCTATGAGGAGAATCAATGGGCAAACTCACTCCATATAGCGCGGCAAATCTTCTCGCTGAGGCCCAAGTTGACTCTGAAAAATGGAATCGGCAGCCATCAGACCACGAAGTGGCACTAACTGTCGAAAACATTCGGCGGCGCGGTATAGCAGCAATTCGGGTAAGAAATGGAAAAACTGCCCTCGAAATGCTCAAAGATTTGATTCCTCCTGGTGCAGAAGTGATGAACGGTTCGTCAACCACGTTGGTCGAGATTGGCTACGAAGCATATGTGAATAGTGATCAAACACGATGGAAAGATCTTCACCGCGCTATCGTTGCCGAAAATGACGAAGATAAGCGACGTGGCCTACGAAGGAAATCTGTTACGGCTGAGTATTTCATTTCGGGAGTCAATGCCATCGCACAGTCAGGCGAAATTGTCGCTTGTGACATGTCAGGCAGCCGAGTCGGAGCGTGGCCATTTGCGGCAGCTCACCTAATAATCGTAAGCGGCACTAACAAGATCGTCCCCACGCTTGACCACGCCTTACACCGCGTCTGGGAGTACGCTTACCCTCTAGAAAACGTCCGCGCAAAGAGGGCGTACGGAGCCCCAAGTCAGATCGGAAAATGTGTAATTCTCGCCAATGAGGAAATTGAGGGCAGAGTAACCCTGATTCTCATCGATGAATCTTTAGGCTATTAGCATTTGCCCGGCGCATGCCTTCTCAACACGTGTTCCAAACTGGTGCCTGATTTATCGATATTGCGTTTGCGAGTGGTGTTTCAACAATCACTTTGTTACGCACTAGTGATGACCGTCGCAGTCAACATGTTGCCGCTTTATGAAACTGGTATCCTTCCGGCCAAATTGCTGACAATCTTTCGTGCACGCGGGAAGAAAGGTGGCAAGGGGCTTGGTACCACGAGGCAAGAATTATTTATATCACTCCGGTCGCATAAAAATTGTGCGGCTAAAGCATACACTGATCGCTATCATTCTCGTTACGGTGCTCGTCGCCGTCAGCGCGAGCGGGTGTCTTACGTCGACAAACAACTCGACAAGCTCAGGAGGCGCTGTGCTTGCCGCGGAGCCAACGGGAGGAAACTGGAAGCCGTTCGTCTTAAACTCAAGCGATGCTATACGGTCCCTCCCTCCACCATCGCAAGGTTCTGCACAATCAAATCAAGACCTCAATGAGCTAAAGGCTCTCCAGCTGAACCGAACGGCTGCGGTCAATGAAAGCATTGCGTACTGGAACAACGGCTCAGTGGTGCGCTGGAACGAGATTGCACGCAGCCTCGTTATCAAACACAACACCTCCGCACCTATGGCCTCGCGTGTGTATGCGCTGTTGAGTGTGGCGCAGTACGACGCACTCGTCTCAGCGTGGAACAACAAGTATACGTACAACCGTTCGAGCCCACACGATATTGATCAAAGTATACAGCCTGCTGTGCAGACAACGAGCGACCCTGCATACCCGTCTGATCATGGCGCTGTCGCCGGAGCATCTGCGGCGGTGCTCTCGTACCTGTACCCTAATGAAACTGCTTGGTTGGCCAAACAAGCGGCTGCAGACGAAGAGTCGCGGCTTGCGGCCGGGGTGAACTTCCGTAGCGATATTACCGCTGGCAATGCCATCGGAGTCACCGTGGCACAGGATGTCATCAAGCGTGCCAAGAACGACGGTTCGAATGTGACGTGGAACGGGACGGTGCCCACCGGGCCAGGCAAATGGTTTAGCACGGCATCGCCACCGCAGCCCCCCCTCTTGCCAAACTGGGGCAATGTCACCCCGTGGCTGCTTAATCAGTCGGCCATGATCATGCCGCCTGCACCACCTCCGTATGGCTCTGCACAATTCAACGCATCCCTGCAAGAAGTCAAGCAAATCGCCAATAATAGAACGGCGGAACAGATGCAAATTGCCCAGTTTTGGGACGATGGTGCTGGGACGTCTACACCCCCAGGCCACTGGAACCAGATTGGGTGCGATTTGATTCAGAGCTACAACCTTAACGAGCTGCGCGCTGCGCGGACGCTCGCGCTTATGAATACAGCGTCAATGGATGCCGGAATCTGCTGCTGGAAAGCTAAGTACGATTATTGGTATCTTAGGCCCATCCAGGCTGATCCGACCGTCAAGACGGTATTTGCAACGCCGAACTTTCCCTCATACACCTCGGGTCACTCTGACTTTTCCGGCGCAGCGGCCGGGGTCCTGAGTTACGTCTTCCCGAAGGAACAGAGCCAGTTACAAGCCCAGGCGCAACAAGCGTCTCTGTCTCGCCTTTACGCGGGCATCCACTACCGATTTGATTGCGATCAAGGACTAAAGGTGGGCAGCGAGGTTGCTCAGCGCGCGATTCAACGCGGGGAACAAGACGGTTCACCGCAATAAGGACCGAGAAGGATTCCGAGCAGGGCGAATAACGTTCGTGCTAGCCGCGTTGCAAGCCGAAGATTTCGCGCTGCATTTTTTGTGTCCAAAACTGGACGATGGCGCGCCCCAAAAGGGATATCATTTACCTCACTTACCACTCAAAGGTTTTTTGTCACGCTGTCAAAATAATCCTCCAAATAAAATACGCGCAGATAGTCAGGCAACAAATTCATGCGCTTGTTCATGTCTGTGATTTGCAGCTCTGTCGGTGGCTCTATTGTCTTTGCAAGCTCTGCGCGGATCGCACGGCGTGTCTTTATGTCTAAGCGAGTGCTTTCGATGTTCAAGTCCGCGGTGAGCCAAAAGACAAAACGATTAAAAGGGTCCTCGATGCAATTCTCAATTATTTTGCCCAGCACGACCGTGGCTTCATAGGTCCGTGCCCCAGCGTCAGCGTGGGAATATTTCAGGGTCGCTGTAAGCAAGGAGTGGGTGAAAACCGTGGCGGTTTTTTTCCATTTGATCTCGAAGTCAAGGGGAATCCCGCGTCTAAGACCAGTCTTTGATAGGTGCCCGCCCGCTTCATCACTTTTCATGGTTAAGGCTTTAAAATCAAACGCGTTCCGCGGCGGTACAAGTTATAGACACTTTCGTAGATAATAACTTCCAAGCATAGCTCGATGCGCAGAGCCGATAATCAAAGCTTGTTATAGGCATCCGAGCTGAATCCAAACACACAGCCTGACGTTGGGGGAAATATTCAACCTAGTGAAGGCTGAATGACACGCGTTGATAGAATTTGTCTAAGCTTTTTCATGTCTTAGGGAAAGCAGTCAACCATCGAGATTGGCAGAGAAATCTCTAACTGGAGAGCGGCTGCTGGCTATCAATGAGGGGTGCGTTGTGCGCCCGCTCGGAAGTGCGCTCTCTCGTGTCCGATCCTGTGAGTAAGCATACAATTCTAAAAGTCTCGAAGCGGGGACTCGCGCGATACCGAGAGGCAAAAAGGTCATTCAAAGCGATTTTTTGTCTCTCTCAGTTGTTTAGCATACTCAACTCCGCGAGCTGTGAGGTTCAGAGAAGCGATCTTTCCGCCAAGAATAGGCCGCGCTTTTAAGTATCCTAACAGATCCAAGTCCATCGTGTAGCGATACACTTCTCGCTCAATAATGCCAATGGCCTTAGCAAGCGCGTAAAGCTCACCGCGTTCGATAAGTCGAGTGTCATCTTCTTCAACGTGCTTTGACAGGCAGAGAAAAAACTCATTCTCACGTTCCGGCGAATCCACGATAAACACCACAATCAGAGTATGTTCGAGAAGAGATCATAATTTCGTCTCCAGTTTAATGTTATCTTGGCAATCCTTCGTGCGGGGACAATCAGCTCACTCGTCTTTCGATTGCCCTCTTTCGCTTCGTCTGCGACTCGATTTAGCTTTATCGGGAACAAGTGTTATTAACTTCAGCGACTGAGTTATCCATTATGTCGAGAGCGCGCAGCGCGCTGTCTGCAAGAAGTCGAAAAGATAGTTCACAAGAGCCGGAACCGATATACTCTGCCCTCAATACAGTGAACGTCTTTTTGGGCAACGCTATTATTCGGAAGGTTATTCGCGGTCTCTGCGCTGACGATAAGCAGGCGATCTACGACGCTCTAAGCTTCTATAGTGGCCAGAACACCCTAGGCAGACTCAAGAAGCTCAAAATGCTACCTATCTGCGCATTCGTTGAGCTAGGAAGACTGTCATTCCACGTCGACAAGTCCAAGATGCAAACCTACTTCAGTCAGCAAGTCACGCGGCGCGGCCTGTCTAATATCATCAAGAGCGTAGCAGAGTACGGCATTAGTAAGCCACTCAAACTTCAAGCGCCCTTTTTGGTCGTTTGGAACTATACAAATGCGTGCAATCTGCGCTGCAAGCACTGCTATCAGGGTGCGGGCAGAATGTCAAAGGATGAACTCACCCTCCAAGAGAGGCTCAATATTGTCGATCAGCTCGCCGACAATGATGTCGTGGCTATTGCGTTCTCAGGGGGGGAAGCGCTGTTGCGGGATGACTTCTGGGAAGTCGCTCGTTACGCGTCAAGCAAGGGGTTGTATCTCTCACTGGCGACCAACGGGACTCTGCTGACGAAAGACGTGGTCCGCCGGCTTAAGGACGTCGGCGTCGAATACTTCGAGATAAGCCTTGACTCCGTTGACCCGGCAAAACACGACGCATTTCGCGGCGTCAGCGGTGCTTGGGAACGCACCATGGCAGGAATCCAAAACGTTGTCGCGCAGAAAGGCGCGTACTCGTGCATCGCTAACACGATCACGAATGAGAACTATCGCGAGCTAGATGACCTCGTCACATTAAGCAAGAGGGTGGGCGTCGACAGGACCTTAATCTTCAATTTCATACCCGTTGGAAGAGGTTCTGACGTCATTGACATAGACCTGCCGCCTGAAGCGCGGGAACACGTTTTGCAGCAGATGTATAGTTACCTAAGTGGGCAAGAGGAAAGCTTTGAGATTCTGACCACGGCTCCGCAATTCTCACGCGTCTGTATGATGAATTCAAAAAAGGGGGTCATGTCACTCGCCCACTTTGGCGCCGCTGGTTTTAGCGACAAGGTAGGTTTGCTCGCTGAGTACATCGGTGGCTGCGGTGCCGGGAGAATGTATTGCGCCATTCAACCTAACGGAATCGTTACGCCTTGCGTCTTTCTGCCGATTCCCGTCGGGGATTTGCGATCAGAGTCATTTATCGACATCTGGAAGAATGCAGAAGTAATGCAGTCGCTCAGGGAACGGCACGACCTTAAGGAGCATTGCGGCTCGTGCGATTACAGGAACGTTTGTGGCGGCTGCAGAGCGCGAGCGTATGCGTATTTTAACGACATAAAAGCCCCCGATATAGGATGTATCAACAACTTGAGCGCGTACAACGAACTTATGCAAAAGGCCCGTGCATCAAGCGTCGGGTTAGACACTACGGAGATCGCTGAATTAAGCTTGTGAACCGACACTTTATGCGCGCGGGGGGCGCCGTTCATCGTCTGAGTGTGGATCAATCGATGTGCCGAGAATAGGCGCAGACTTCATTTTGAGCGCGCCCTTAAACACTTTGTACATCACCATAGCGAAAAGGAGCTTGTCTCGACTTAGTTGTTTAAATAGGTAGTTGGGCCTCAAATAGAACTTTTTAAATGCCTCCCTTTGTGTGTCCTGCAGGTCTCTCAGCGTCAGGTCAACGGTTTCTAGGACAGGCATGAGGAGTGTGAAGTGCGTCCAATCCTCCACCTTGATAAGCCCCATCTTGCTCGCCAGCTCGTAGAACTTCGTGCCCGGGTATGGCGTGGCGAGTGAGAAGAGGGCATAGTCAGGGTTCACGCGCTTTGCAAAGCCGATCGTCTCATCGATGGTAGTTCTGCTCTCGCCGGGCATTCCAAGGGTCATTGAAGCGATCGTATGCATACCGATGTCTTTTGCAGTTTTGAAGGCCCGCTTGGCCTGCCCTACCTTAGTGCCCTTCTGGACGTTGTCCAAAATCTGCTGATTTCCACTCTCTACGCCAAAAAGCAGCGTTCGACAACCAGCCTTCCACATATAGGAGAGCAGATCCTTGTTGAACCGGTCAACCCTCGCCGTGCATCCCCACACGACGTCAATACCGCGACTAATTATCCCCTTGCAGAAGCTGTAAACCCACTTTGGAAAGAGCGTAAAGGTATCATCCATGAAGCCGATCATTCTGACTTTATACTCATCAACAACTCGTTCCATCTCATCGGCAGCGTTCTCAGGAGATCGGAATCGGACTTTACGGCCGTGCATCGCACTTGAAGCGCAAAACGAACAGCCCATGGGGCATCCTCGGCTGCAGATCATGGTTGCTAAAACTTGCTTGCGTCCGAAAAGCATGTAGTCGCTCATTGGGAGCAGGTGTCGCGCAGGAAATGGAAGCGCGTCGAGATCTTCGATAGGTCGCCGCTTGGGCGTTTCTACCAAACGATCGCCATCTCGGTAATTGATGCCGTCAATGTTGCGGAGGGGTTTTTCGTTCTCGAGAGCGTCGACAAGTTCAAGGGTGGCGTATTCCCCTTCGTTCCTGACGACAACATCGACAAAGTCGTTTTCGCGTAAGAGTTCCTCTGGCATGAAAGTCGCGTGATACCCCCCCATTGTCACGGCGCAATCAGGATGAAGCTCTTTCGTAATTCTCCCTACGGCGAGAGCTTGCTTGATCGTCGGCGTCGTTGTCTGCACCCCAAGCAGATCGACGCGCATTTTAGCGAGCTTACGCCGATAGCCCTGCAAGTCCATATCGAGCGCGGGCGCATCTAAAATGGTGACCTTGACGTCATTTTGCTCTAAGACTGCGCCGATGTACGCGAGACCAAGCGGGGGTGCGGTTAAACCTAACACGTCCTTATATTTGGACGCAATGTCCGGGGGGTTGACAAGTAGGACATCCATAGTAGCCTCTCAGTAGGTAAGGGTGCCGAAAATATAAGGTTAACCGCGCAAAGGAGTTTCCAGTTGCGCGTCTTTTTGAAAGGAGCGCAAACGCCGCAGTCAAGTCTCGCTACTAGCTTCTTTCTTGGTCAGCTGTTGTTCTAGTAGCGCAGCATGCTCGCGTTTGCCACTGCCGGTCAGAGCGCTCAAATCTCGTATTGAGAGCGCTTTGAAATAGCACGCGTCGACGCAGGCCATGTTCTCATACCCTTTGCATCTGTCGCACTTAAGTGCCTTTCGCGTCGTTTTGGGCTTTCGCTTGCGTCGCTCCTCGGCAGTCTTTTGGTGTCTGCCGAACAGCATGAACAGAATGCCCGGTTCGCGCGGTTCAGGCCTTGGTATTCCTCGCTTCTCTCCGATGAAGATTGCATTGAACGGGCAGATCTTCGCGCATTTTCCGCAGCCGATGCATTTTTCTTCATCAACGTATATGACGCCGTTCTCCCGCATGAGGGCTTTCGGCTTGCACACTTCGACACACGCAGGATTCTCACACTGTTTGCATACGATAGGGAGCGCTTCGTCGTTGAATATGAGCCCTCTCGACTGTAGGACATCTTTCACTTTCAAGCGCGCTTTTCCGCCGTGTCGCTCGGCGCACGCCACTTCACAGACGCCACAGTTTTCACATTTTTTTAGATTGACGGTCACTACCTCAGCCATAGGGTCACCCGACAGCGGCTCCGCGTTTAATAGCCGATTATAGCATGTTCCCCTTCTTTTAATAAGTACTTGTAGGCGCCTATCGCAGCCTTAGCGCCCTCACCCGCCGCGACGATGATCTGTTTCTCGGGAACGGTGGTAACGTCGCCTGCTGCGAAAATACCGGGAAGACTCGTCGAACAATCGCAGCCGACGACAATTTCGTTGTTTTTGTTGAGTAAGACTACGTCTTTTACAATGTCCGAATTTGGGATGAGGCCGATCTCGATGAAAATGCCCGCGACCGGAATGGTGACTGATGAGCCGTCAGAGAGGTTGCGGAGCACTGCTGCGTTCAGCGCGTCGTCTCCCGTCACTTCAATGAGCTCGTAGCCGAAAAGGCGTTCGATGTTTGGGGCGTCGCGAATCTTCTCCAAATATACTTCATCTGCCTTCCAAGGGCTCCTGTTGACGAGATAGACCTTACGTGCAATGCTCATTAACTCATAAGCAGCAGTGATCGCTGAGTTCCCGCCGCCTAGAACTGCGACATCCATGTCCATAAAGAGCGGCGCGTCGCATGTGGCACAGTAGCTGACTCCGCGTCCGATCAATCTGTCCACGCCTTTTGCATTGAGCGTTCTGGACCTTTTTCCCGTAGCAATAATAACGGTCTTACCCCGATACTCTTCGCCCTTCTCGGTGCGCGCTGTAAACGCCTCACTCTCTTTTTCTACGCTTTTTACTTCTGTAAATGCTTTTTTTATGTTGTACTTTTCGACTTGCTTTTCGAAGCGATCCATGAGATCTTGGCCTGATATGAACTGATAGCCCATGTAGTTCTCGACGTCGAGGCTGTAAAGTGCCTGACCGCCGATATTCTGCGTAATGAGTAGCACATCTAACATCTTTCTCGCTGCATAGACTGCCGCTGTCAGTCCCGCTGGTCCGCCACCGACGATGATCACATCATATAGCGTAGGATTCTCGCCCATGTTACGCTCGCATGTGAGATTCACACGCAAGTTTTAAAAATGTTGCTTGCGTCGCTTGATGAATAAAAAAAGAGTCAGCGGTTTTGAGCAGTGAAGATGCCAGCGTGCCTATGAACGTCTTTTCACTCGTTAGTTGAACCACTTTCATTATCTGTAGGAAGTGTTGGCTTGGCGTTAGGTATGGGCGCTGATTCTCGATGCTCGCTTGCCACGGTGTTGGACTCTTGTCTCTCTTTTAGCTTTGGCCGACGCTTTATCTCGCGTTCGCTCATCGTATCTCGGGAGAGTCTGTCGGTAACTGTTGTGTCCCAGATTTTGCTCATAGTAATGGCGGAAACCGGACAAATCATCGCGCACTCGCTGCAAAATACACAATGTCCTACGAATATGCGCACACTTTTCTCAGAGGCACTCGTTCGCAGTGCGATAGCCCCAGCAGGGCAGACTTTTCCACAGCGGCCGCACAAAACACATTTTTCCGGATCTATCAGAGGCACGCCGCGGTAGGTTGACGACACCTCGACCTCTGCGGGGCCCTTGACGGTTGACGTTTTTCCCGTTAACCCGACCAAGAACGACCGTATCAGGTCGTTAAGAAATCCTGATGTCATTTTACAGTCCCGCCCATCCGAAAAGGAAGTGCATGTACCGTACGCCTGCTAGATACAAGACAAGATCTATAATCGCCAGCATTGTCGGGACGGTCCAGTAATACTTGAGCACTCGGGTGACCCTGGTCCTCCCGGACGTCGCCTGCCAAAACGCTATGAATGCGCTTACGAGCAACACTATAATCGCGAATTGGATGACAAAATTGACCGCAGGCTGGAAGTGGTATATCGCCGTCCCGAAGAACACCGCGGCGATGAGTGATGCATAGAGAAAAATCTTGAGCCACTGCCCTAGCTGTAAAAGGGCGAGATTTGGCCCCGAGTATTCAACGTAGGGGCCGGAAACGATCTCCGTCGGGGCTTCGGCAATGTCAAAAGGCTGAACCGCCGCCGCGGCAGGCAACGTCCATATTGCAGCAATCGCCGCGAGTGGCAGGACGCTTATCCACGCTGTTGCCGATATGGTATTGAGCTGGAACGAGCCTGCTGCAAGAGCTACCGTCACCATGGCGACGATGAACGGAGTCTCGTAGGCAATAAGGAGTGCAACCTCGCGTGCAGCGCCGATAGCGCCATACGGGCTTCCGCTGGCCGAACCGCCGAGGATCAGTGCAATCGGTGGTATCGCAAGGAGGTAGATCACCACTATAAGATCGCCTACGCTTACAGCCGACGTGGAGGCAGCTAAAGGTATGATCAATGCCGCCACGAGCATTGAAGCGACGCTGAGGATCGGTGCGAGGTTGAATAGCAGCGGACTTGTCACGTTCGGCGTTAAGCTCTCTTTACTCATCAGTTTGAAGAAGTCGTAAAACGCCTGAAAGATGCTTGGGCCCTTCCGAAACTGGCTGTGCGCCACGACGATACGGCGAATGCCTTGCAGCAGCAGCGCGGCGACAAAGGCATAGACAAGTGCGACCACTATCGAAGCGATCATCAAATCCTCCCCGTCTTCAATTCGCGTGCGCTCACAATTTTGCGCTTCCCGTCTTTTATCACGGTCATTCGATCGGTGCAGCTGAAGCATGGATCGATTGATGCGGCTATAATGGGTATATCAGCTATCTGGCAGCCGAGGAACTTTGGCACGTAGGAGGGGATATTTGCGAGCGTTGGGGACCTGATTTTTATTCGCTCGAAGAATCTCGTGCCATTCGTCTCGGTGTAATGGATCAACTCACCACGAGGGGCCTCAGTGCGACCCACGCTCCTTCCCGGCGGAATCTCGTCATACTCGACCTGGATCGGCCCCTCAGGTAGATTCGCGAAAAGCTCCTTGGTGAGCCAAATGGACTGTTTAATCTCTGCTAGGCGCACGAGTGCCTGAGCAACGACGTCTCCGTCTTTTGCTGTCTGCGGCTCGAGATCGAAATCGCCGTACGCTGCGTACTTGCACATAACGCGTGTATCTTCAGGCACGCCGCTCGCTCGTGCGTTCGGTCCGACTGCTCCAAGACGGACTGCATCCTCTCTGCTCAGGCTGCCAACGCCCTTCCCTCGTTCGGCGATGTTGCTGTCCTTTAGAACTGCTTTAGTGATTTTGTCGGCGGCAGTGTCGAGATATGTTAGGACGCTCATGGCGGACTTCGCTTGCTCTTCGGCGATGTTCCACTTGACTCCGCCAATTCTGTTGCATCCGTGCATGATCCTGTTGCCACTCAACATTTCGAAAAGATCCATAACCTTCTCTCGTTCGCGCCAGGTGTACATGAATAGGGTGTGATATCCGATTTCTTCGCCTGCAATCCCCGCCCACAGCATGTGCGAGTGAATCCGTTCGAGCTCTGCGTAAATCGTCCTGATGTACTTTGCCCGCTCCGGTACCTCGATGTCCGCTATATCTTCAACCCGTTCGACGTGGTTTAGGGGGTGCGTGTGTGAACAGATGCCGCAGATGCGCTCTACGAGATAGACGACCTTAGAAAATGGCCGTTCTTGGCAGAGACGTTCGATGCTGCGGTGGTTGTACCCGATTTCGTAGTCAACGTTGACGACCTTCTCGCCCTCGACTTCAAACAGGAATCGTGCAGGTTCCTCCAAAGCGGGATGGCTCGGCCCGATCGGGACCTTCAAGTTGGCAAAGCCGCGCTCGTTGACGTCTGCCACCGTTACACCCTCCTGAGCGGTGGCGTCGGATCGGTGTATTTCGGAGGCAGTTCGAGCGGCCTTGAATCAGGAATTCCGAGCACGTTTATGCCAAGTAAACCGATGAGCTCTCGTTCGTACAACAACGCGTTGACAAACTGCTCAGTAATTGTTGGAATGTCTGGCTTGTCATAAGGGAGCTCTACGATGATGGTGTGTAGTTCCCCCCAAATCGCAAAGTGGTATAGCACTTCGAGGTGTTCCCGGGCATCCTTGCCTGTAATGGTACTTAGCCGTGCTCCCTCCTCCTTGAGAAATGAGAGCGCGGCATCGAGATTGTCGAGTGTGATGCGGTAGTACGAGTTCAAGCCCTTATGATTTGCTTCCAGTGTTGGCACTGCGTCTTCAAACGATCGCTTCATTCTTCCGCCCCGGGAACGTTGTCTGACGACTGAAACTTCAGATCCACGGTCGTTTCCTTTGACATCGCCTCGTCAAATCGCGCCGTACGCCGACCTCCCTTACCTTTTCGCCTCGAATCGAGCATTTTTGCTGCCTTTAGAATGCCTGACACGATGTTCAGCGGCCTTGGAGGACATCCCATAACGTAGACGTCGACGGGGATGACAGTGTCTAGCGGCCCCGTCAACGAATATCCGCCGTCAAAAATGCCGTTTGACGTGGGACAGCTGCCCACGGCAACAACGGCTTTGGGATTCGGAATCTGCTCATAGATCATCGTCAAGCGATCTTCCATACGCTTTGTGACCGGGCCCGTTACCACGAGTACATCCGCGTGCCGTGGAGACCCCACGCGCAGAACGCCGTAGCGTTCCGCACTATATCGCGGACTTTGAATCGCGAGCACCTCTATGTCGCATCCGTTGCACGACCCGGTGTTTATAAAGTAGACCCACGGGGATCTTGCTCGAAACATCATTATCCTCCCAGTATCGCTAGCGACAGCTTGTTGATTTGATCTATGATGGCGGTCGGAAATATGCCCATCAGCACGCAAAGAACGCTTAAAATAATTATAGGGAGTATTATATAAATAGATAGATGGGATGGCTCAGGTGTTTTCACGTGCTTATCGACCGTGAAGAACACCCGTTGAAATAGCTTGACGTAGGCAGCGAACATTGGAAACGTAAATACGAGCAACACCGCGGATAAGACGGGATAGTACCCGCCCTTCAGAAAGCCTGCTTGAAGGATTAAATATTCGCTGACAAAGCCGTTGAGTGGTGGAATCCCGGAAAGCGCAAATGCCCCTATCAGGAACCCTGCTGCCACAATAGGCATCTTCGGAGCCAAGCCGCTGAGACCGTCGACATTTCGTTGCCTGGTAGCCGCAATAACGGCCCCGACGCAGAGGAACAAGAGCGTTTTCATGACCATGTTGTTGATGATTTGAAAAATACCCCCGGTCAGGGCCGCCGACGACCCTATGCCGACAGCAAACAGTATGACTCCAGCTTGTTCGATAGACGAATAGGCGAGGAACCGCTTCAAGTCCGTCTGTGTGTACGCCATAAGGGCGCCGACGCCTACGGTAAGCACGGCCGTGACTGAGATGAACAACATCACGACGTCAAGGGCCGGGTGCAGCGCAAACAAGAGTCGAATCAAGATAAAAGCGGTAGCGGCTTTAACGGTGCCTGCCAAAAACGCGCTCACGGGGGTCGGAGCTTCACTGTACGTGTCAGGAACCCACGAATGCATCGGAACGACGCCAATTTTCGTGCCCAAGCCTATGAACAAAAAGAGGCTTATGACGAGAATCGCATTGCTCGATATGCTTCCGAAACTCGCGATATCGAGCGTGCCGTAGTTGACGAACATCAAAATGAGCGCAATCAGCGTAAATGAGGTTCCGACACTGTTCAAAATGATAAACTTGGTCGCTGCCTCAAACGCCTGTCCTCTTCTATACGTCACTAGGATTGCCGTCGAAAGCGTGCCGATTTCAAGAAAAGCGTAGAGCGAAGCAAGGTTAGTGCTGATGACAGCGGCCGCTGTTGTGCTAATAACGACCAACAGGAGCGGATAGTAGATACGCCCCGCGTTTTCGATGTAAGCGAGACTGTACCACGTGATGAACGCTCCTACAACGATCACCACGTAAGCGATTATCAGGCCCTCTGTTGACAGCCCAATTGTGGTCGCAACTGAATCGAGGCCGGCAGTTGTGCCCGTAAGGATAAACGAGTTTACTGTGAAAAAGAGGGCGCTCAATGTCATTCCAGTGACGGCCGCATATGCGGCCGCTTTCGCGTTACGGCCAAAAAGCGCGCATATTGCCGCAGCGATCAATGGAATGATCAGTATGTACACGACATACATTGAGCTTCTCCGCTATCCGCGCAGTTGTGTCATCTGGCTGCTGTCAATAGTGCCATATTCAGCGAAATCCTTCACCGCTATGAAGGCTACCGTGAACGTGATGAGCACCACGAACACCTCGGTAACTATAGTAAGCAGGGCGGTGCTCTCTCCCCAAGCGAGAAGAAGCGTTCCAATGTTCTCAAGGATAAGGATGCCGAGCAAAAGCTTCACAACGCTCGTTTGAGTGACAATGATGAGGAAGGCGATGCCAAAGAGCGCTATGAGGAAGTAGGTTTCAGTGGTTCGCCCTTCGGGAAACTGGGATCGCACTGAAAAAGCCACGGCGTACGAAAGCACCAACGTGAGCAGCGCAGCAAAAATTAGGGGGAGTACGCCAAATTGGCGCCGGGGCTGCTTCGTGCGAGCGATGGCCAGTAGGATTATGATGGGCGAGACGATCCCGAGAGTCGCTTTTGCGAGTGCTCCGGTCAAATCGTTTTCGATCAGCAAGAATGCAGCGATGGTCAAGTTCAGAGCGAGAAGCGCGAGCGTCGAACGCTTATCATTTAAGATCACGATCAGAACGGCGAGTCCCACCCAAGCGATACCAAACAGCAATACGGTCTCCATTACGCCCCCCTAAAAGCCAGAAAGACCGCTCCTGCGAGGAGCAGCCAAATGAACATCCACGCGGCGTACCTAATAACGCTTCCGTTCTGTGTCCTGAGCAACCTTCTCGACAGCGAGTTCACCCCAGATCCGATCCCATCGTAAACATAGTCAGAGTTAAGCCATCGCAGTCGTTCGAACGGTTGCGTCACTTGGTAGAGAAAGTGCCTTCCAGATGAATACACGTACCCTTCAGGAAGTTCGTACCCCGATCCGAAAAGCTGTCTGGACGTTGGTAGGCTTTCACGAGGGCGTCGCGTTAGGAATTCATTAAGTATGAGACCGATTAGTATGGCCGTTAAGAGCAAGATAGCGGCTAGGGTGGGGGCAAAACTGGATACGCCTGGTATTTCAATACTGGAGAGAACAATGGCGGACTGCGTCGTGACGGGGCCAGCGTACGGAACTTGTGTTATGAGCGCGAGAGGATACTGAGCGAAGATTCCCAAAGCGACGCACCCTGCTGCAAGGATAGCCTGGGGTACCCACATAGTACGGGGTGCTTCGTGCACGCGTTCCAAGTCGGCTGGCAGCTGACCATAGAATACACTGATAGCCGCACGAAAGATATAGGCCGCGGAGAGCACGCTTCCTAGTAGCATGACGATCACGAAGACTTGTAAGCCCGCTGTCGTCGGGGCGATACTGCTCGAGTAAATGAGCCACTTGCTCACAAAGCCAATAAGAGGCGGGACGGCTGCAAGTGCCAAAGCGGCAATGGTGAATGAAGCAGCGGTATAGGGCATTTTCCTTGACAACCCGCCGAGCTTGTTAAGATCCATGGTGTTCGCCATGCGCTCAACTGCCCCCGCCCCCATAAACAAGCAGGACTTAAAGAACGCGTGCGCCAGGAACATCATTAATCCTGCGACGAGTCCTATCGGTCCAAAGCTGAAAGCAAGGAACATGAATCCGAGGTTTGCGATGGTGCTCCACACAAGCACCTCTTTGAGATAGTTAGCGCGCATGGCGAACATGGAAGTTAAGATCAAAGTGAATCCGCCGATGATTGCGAGCACCCATGGCCACGCGCCGGTAAACAAAGGAAACAGTCGTGCTGCGAGCCACACCCCGGCGGCTACCATTGCTGCACTGTGGAGCAACACAGCGTGGGGCGTGGGGCCCTGCATGGCGCTGGGCAACCACGAAAAGAACGGCGTTTGTGCAGATTTGGAGAAAATACCGATGAGGGCAAGGACGAGCAACGTGTTCATCTGCCAAGCAGCCGGCGTCGATGTCAACAAGGCGTTGATATTAACGCTGCCCGTCCACGCGTAGGCGCCGATAGCAAACAGCAATAGCGCCTCTCCCGGTATGTGGGTGAAGAAAAAGACCTTTTTTGCACCCGCGTTCCTCTCGGGCTCAGTAAACCAGAATCCGACCAAGAGGAACGAGCAGATACCAACGATCTCCCAGCCGATGTAGAGCACGACCAGATTGGCGGCGTTAACCAACATCAGCATGCCCCCGGTGAAAAACAACATACTGAAGTAGAATCGCCCTTTTCCAATCTGATTGTGCATGTAGCCGTTTGAATACCACACGGTGAGGCAAGATACGAGCGCAACTGCGAGAGAGAACAGAAGACCAAGCGCGTCGAAGTAAAATGAGAAGATCTGTACTTGGTTCACGAGCACGTTTGGCACTGCTGCAGTCACGATCCCGGTGTACGACATGGCAAGGATTCCAGCAAACACGAGGGTAACCAGTGCAATTATTGTCGATATGTAGTCCAGTGCTTTTGAGTTCGTGAAGCTGCCGAGAATAAGTGGCACGACTGAAAGAACTGTGGGAGTAAATATTAGAGCAAGCAGAAGGTACGACGCTGATAAACCATCCATATAATGACTCCGCGCGGGTCGTTTAGACGTGATCGCTTATTAAATTGACGCTTTTTTTGCAGACCAGTCTGGCTAGGTTTTGGACAGGGACGGCAACCTTATTATGGCCAGATCGTGGGCTAAAAGCTTGTAGATGAGCTAACATTATGTCAACAATGGTTTTATTTATTTTATGGGGCCTATTTTAAAATTAAAGACATTTTTATTATTATTAATATTTTTTATAAAAAAAATGAACAAGAAATTTTAAATAGCTGTTCGTCGTGGTACTGGGTTGTACTGAACTACCGTACCGAGGTGTTTAGTTGAAACGTGCGAAAAGAAATGCCACCAAAGCGCTTTTTTTGTTTGGAGTTTCACTGCTTGTTGCTGGGTTTGTAATTCCACCTGTCGCAGCAGCATCTAGTACAACTAGCTCTGGGGGAAGCAACGCACAGAGCCTTATTCATGCAAGCGCGCCGCATACGTACGTCGATTTCAAAAGCAGCTGGGCGGGAGACACAGCTGCAAATCTCGCAAAGTATGACGTCGTTGCGTTACACTACACCGATACCGCGCAGCACATTCAAGCTATTAAAGCACTTAATCCGAACGCCGTTGTTCTCGCTTACTTCAACCCGCTTTTCGGCGGGTCAGAGGGGACGCCACATACAGAATGGTACCTTCGAGATGCGTCAGGTCAGACTCATTCGAGCGGATACAATGAGCCTCTCATGGATCTGACAAACGCCGGCTGGAGGGCCATGTGCGTTCAGATCACCCAGAATGCCCTGCAAAAGGGCTTTGATGGACTCGTTCTTGACAACGGCCTGACCTCTCCCAACGTTCTCTGGCCGGGAAGCTGGTCCGGCTCAGACAGTCAGTGGCAGGCAAGCACTATCGCTCTCTACAAAAGCATCAAACAGGCAGCGGGTAGCAAGATTGTGATCTACAACGGTGCCTACTTCATTCCAGGTTACGTCGATGCTCTCGACGGATGGATGGATGAGGGGTTCCCGTTCTACAAAGGGTGGGACAACTCTATCGGTTTTGCGCTCGACGCGTCCACCAAGGGCAAGCTAACCCTCTTTTACGCACAGGGAAGTGCGTCTGATCGGTACTTCTGCTACTGCTCAGCTCTGCTCACCGACGGCTACTTCTTCTACGCTCCGACTGGAACGAAATGGTTCGACGATTACGGCATCCAGTTGGGTACAGCCTTGAACAAAGCCGAGAAGAACGCAGACGGCACGTGGCAACGGGATTATCAATACGGGACTGTGGTTGTCAATCCAAGCTCTAAGACCGCACGCATTGATCTGAAATCGGGGCAAAGCGCGCAGTCCGCTGCAACACCAACCCCAACGCCAACAGCAACGTCAACCTCAAAAGTTGCGACAACAGTAACACAAGCGACGACAACCCCGAAAGTTGCGACAACAGTAACACAAGCGGCGCCAACCCCGAAAGTTGCGACAACAGTAACACAAGCGGCGCCAACGCCAACAGCAACGTCAACCTCAAAAGTTGCGACAACAGTAACACAAGCGGCGCCAACGCCAACAGCTGCGAGTCTTGTGGCGACGAAGACTACGCCAGAAGTGGCAGGCAATGATTCGGTGCCAGGGATCTCGGTTCCTGCAGCCCAAACGAGCAGTGTCGCGAGCTTACCTGCACAACCCGTTCTGGAATTCTCGCTGCTAGGACTTGGAGTACCGGCACTCGTCGCTGGATTGGTCTATCTTTTAATGAGGCGGTAAGAAGTTCCCTTATAGGGTCCTTCTTTTTTCTATTTGACATACAACGGCCGATTGGTCCATCGAATCTTGCCTTCCGAGGCTTCTGCTTATTGTCCAAGCGAGACGGGCTTTTTTTCTTTATTCTAACGAGACAGAGATAATTCGAAGCTCGCACGCGTTGCAGCTTATGTTAGGCTAAAAAGACAAAAGCTTATAAATTCACCTTTCCTAATCTAAAAGCGGGTTTTCTAATGCGTATCGCCTTGCTAGGTGGCACAGGAAATATCGGGGAGGGACTAGCGCTTCGCTGGGCTCCAAAACATGACGTTGTTATAGGGTCGAGAAGCGCTGAAAAAGCCGACGAAGCGGCGACTTCTTGTGAAGAGCGATTGTTCGAGGAGGGCACTTCGTGCGAATTGGCTGGCGAAGAAAACGTTCAAGCGATAGCAGACTGCGATGTGGTGGTTCTTGCGCTGCAGTACCAGTACGCGATGCCCACCGCGGTTGCCATCAAGGATAAGCTCAACTCAAACGCGATAGTAGTCTCGCCCGTCGTTCCTATGATTAAGGATGGTTTCTTGCGTTATGAGCCTTCCAAGAAGTATGGAAGCGCCGCATTGGAGATACAAAATATTCTCTCAGACAATGAGGTCGTTTCGGCGTTTCACACAATGCCTGCTGCGCGTCTGATCGATCTCAAAGATAAGCTTGGCTTGGACGTTCTCGTTTGTGGCTCGGAAAAGCCGAAACAAATCGTTATGGGATTAGTCAAGGACATAGAAGGGCTTACTGCTTTCGACGCCGGACCGCTCGAGGCATCATTTATGGTTGAGTCGATAACTCCTCTTTTGATAAACGTATCAGCGCGAAACCGCCTAAAGAACAGTTCTATTCGCATAATCGGGCAGAGTATTAAGTGAACGACGGAAGCTCTATGCGCCGTGCAAGATCTTTCACGTCAACGCGTTTATTCTCACACGTCTTTTTGAAGACTCGTCCGCGTACAAGACCTCAAGAACCGGCGAATATATGACATTTGTATTGGTCACCTCACAGCCAGGATAGAGTCCTCGTATCAGTTCTTTGAGTTGTTGCTTTGATAGCTTCGGCTTTATGACGTTGTCTACGCGACCCGCTCTAAGCTGTAAACCCTCAGTGCTCTCTGACGCGAGGGATTTTGGATAGCTTATGTCATACAGGGAGAAATAGAACTCATCCTTTATGCCGATCAGGCGCCGTTCTTCGAGCTTTTTCAAGCTCGATTTGACGCGCTTATCGGACAGAGCTTCGGGCAGCGCTTCGCGCAGTTTCGCGTACGTGGTGCCGCTTCTATCCAATATGAAATCCATCACTTTCAGTTGAGTCGGGTTGAGGTCTGCGAGAAGGCGCAGATTCTTAGATCGCCGCCGCACGCCGTCGGGGCTTAGGATCTCCCCGGTAATGGCATCAATCAAGACCGTGTAGTCGTGGAACCTCGTGCCTATGAGTCGCTTCTTTATCTCTCGGACGCAAACGGAGAACGTTGGCATCATTAGTAGTTTGCAGTTATCGACGCTCTCACTCCTTCCAAAGAACTTGAAGTGCTTGCGCTTTTTACTGTCTAAGGCGCGTAGGACCTTGGTTTCGTCGAATAGTATGTAGTCGACCTTCTTGCTTCCTTTGGTTGTATCGAGCGCAAGTCGCACTCGCATGTGCTCAGCCTTGTCCAAATCCTCGACCGCGCGAACGCCACCGTCTGGCGCGAGATCTGATGCCTCCTCTTTTCGACGTGGAATTGTGGGGGTCGCCCCTCCGTGGGGCGTGTTCCGTTGCCTCACTTTGATGAACGAAGGATCAGCGATAGCTCCCTGGACGTAAAACTGTCCCGGTTCAAGTGCGGTCAGCAGGCGCGCGTCGTCGAGCGAGGAGAAAAAAATTCGGACCGAGTCGATATCGTTTTTTAACGTCAGCTTGCCGATGAACACGTTGTTGCACTGGCTTAGTACGTTCTTGTTGACCAAAGCAGGCCTCTGCGTGGCAAAAAGAACACCAAGGCCTCGTTTGCGGCCTCTTCTGCTTATTTGCTGCAAGATATCGAGTCCGTGCCCTTTCTGGGGAATGTAAATGTCGGCCTCTTCGACGATGACTAAGAAAGGATTCTGCCGGTGACGCCCCGCTCGGAACATCTCGGTCGCGACCCGATAAACGCTTTGCAAGAACGCATCTATGAGTTTTGGCTCAGTCTCGGAAACGTCGAGGACTATCTTTTGTGATTTTTCGATGATTTTCCGGACCCAGTCTTCATCGGTCGAAATGGGTTCTATGTCATCAATGACAGCTATGTTCTTGAGATCAGATAGCCCGGCGTATTCTCCTTCAGTATCTATTACCACGAATCCGAGGTCATTTGCGGCAAGTTCCTCGCATATAACACTTAGGAGATAGCTCTTGCCGCTGCCACTCTGTCCTATAACGGCGCTTCGTTCAGTTACGAGGTACCCTGGATCAATGCTGAACGCTTCGCCGATTTGGAGCTCCATTGCTTCAACATGGCTTATTTGTCCGATATAAGCTTAGTGTAATGCGCCAAATTTGATCTCTGCTGCCTCGTGAGCCATCTCAGGCTGCTTAAAATTCTCACGTAGCGAGAAAAATCAAGGTGCAGGAACCTCAGCAAGAGTTTACGTGCGGGAGGCTACTAAGCTGACCGTGTCGTTATCGAGGAGCACGTGGTCGAGTCCCACACGCTGGCCAGCGTGTCTTGCACTCGGGCCCCATACGTGAGCGTACCTGACTCGGCTCGAGAATTGTTTGTGCATAAGGTTGCAGACCTCTTCGATTGTGGAGTTCCGGCGCAAGATCAACGGGTTTTCCGTATCTGCCGCCTTGCCAGGAGGTTTCAAGTACACGCGAATAAACTCGAGCTTTTCGAAGATCATGTCTTTGAGCCTCTCGACGTTCACCTTGTGCTCGGCAGAGATATCAATGTCACCGAAACCGTTCGGGCTAGATAACTGGTCTATCTTGTTTACAACCGTTATTGCAGGAATATACCGTCTGCTCGGCATGAGCGCGTCGACCAGTCGATCGATAGTGGCATCGTCTTTAATTATAACGTCAGCGTTATGGATCTTAAAGTCGTGGAGAATCGCTACTATCGTGGCTTCATCGATTTCAGTAGCGCGGCGACCTCTTTTAATTGAAACGCCTCCGCGGGGTTTCTTTGTTATCGCTACGTTTGGAGGGCGTTCGTTTATCCTAATTCCCGCGTCATACAATTCTCTTTTGATTACTTCGACTTGCCATTCGCTAAAAACGTCTACCAAGATCAGGATGAGGTCTGCGCTTCTCACAACTGAAATGATCTCTTTGCCTCTGCCTTTGCCAGCTGCCGCACCACCAATCAATCCCGGGACGTCCAAGACTTGTATGCGTGCTCCTTTATGCACCATGGAGCCGGGTATGACGTTGAGCGTCGTGAAGTCGTAAGCTCCGACAGGTGATTTTGCGTTCGTGAGCGCGTTTAGCAGGGTTGACTTTCCGACCGAGGGATATCCGACTAACACGCAGGTGGCATCACCTGACTTTTTCGGCGCGTAGCCGGTTCCTTTACGCGAACCCTTCGTCTCTCGTTTCTCCTTCAGGCGCGCTAATTTTGCTTTCAGGCGACCAATGTGGAGCTGCGTGGCTTTGTTGTAGGGGGTCTCGCGTATCTCCGTCTCTATTTGCCTGATTTGCTCTTCAAGGCCACTCACATGGTTTTCTGATCGTCTCTCCATAAGATGCCTTCAGCGGATGCAGAGCCGGCAGGGTCCTATTCCTCACAAAAAATTAGGATCTACTCTGAGAGTGGACCTTCGTGTTAACCAAAACGAGCTTCGTCCTCTCTCCTCGAATAGCGACGAGGTAGACGTGTGGATCGTTCGATGCCATGCATTCCATCCATTTTTTGTGCATGGTGCCATCTGGAGCGATGGGCGGCGATCCGTTTTTCGCCCGAAGCTCATTAATGCAGTATATAAAATCTGACTCAGATAACCGTGCGACTTTGGACTTCATGCCAATGTTCTGTGGCCACCACGCCTGCAACTCGTCCTTTATATCGTTGATGAAGCCGACGACGGGCATCTTGTTGTCAAAGCTCTCAATGACTTCGATTTTGCTGTCTCCATCATCTAAGCCATAATAACATTTCACCGCGTATTTGGCTAGCTTTAGGTCGCGCTTTCCCAAAATAAGTCCCTGCACTAATATTGGCGATCAAAGTATTTCAACGTTGTGTAATAAGTTCGATTCGTTGCCGTTTTTCGTGTTGAACAACGCTAAGTCGCGCTTTTGCCAAAATAGTAATCTCGTCGGGGGTTGGACACCATTGCTGTTTCGGCTCTGATTTTTTAGGAAACCACGTGTCTTATATCACCTGGTATCGCTTCGAGAAGAGACCCATCTCGAGCAAAGCAAAGATGCACGATTTAAAAACTTGCAAAATGCGCGAAAATGAAGCTAAAAGACCTCCATCACCAAGCAGGATGTTCGTCTCTGAGTCAGAACGCGAGGGTTTACATGAGCAGTTCCAGCCACTCATCGAGGAGCGAACAGTACTCTGGATTACATACCTCGTGACATCCTATGCACGGAGCTATCTTGCCTTGTGCCAGAAGCAAGTCGTGCTTGTTATTTTCGCCGTGTGCGGCGTTCACTTATCTCTCACCTTGTTATTGTACAGCAACAAACTGTGAGCACAATGGTTATGCACCGTTCTCCCCAAAGTAGCGTCGCGTAAGCACGTGTGTTAGTCCTGGGACTAGTCGTTCACGGGATTTAGAAGAATGATATTGTTGCCGCGGAGCACTACAGATCCGAGAACTCGCGACTTTTCCCCGTCAATAACCTCTGTCGTGTTTGTAAGATGCAAGTTGAGATAGTCATCGGCACTCATTAACAGACCTTCGAGCACACATTTTTCGCCTTTCATCTCGACTTGAATTCTGGAACCAACCAGATTCTGAACCTTCTTTGATGGGAACAATTTAGATCCTCAAACAAAATTGGCTTTTCGAATACTTTAATATTGTGTTCGTCTTTTTTCGCCAGAACGGTAACGCAGCTTCATTTGCTGTCAACTGCAGTTTGTCTCGCCACCTCAGAAAGTCTGAGCTATCGCGGAGCTCAGGTGAGATCAACTGTGCAACAGGAAGGCAACGATCGCGACACACGAGAGTAAAACGATCAATGCGTTGGCTAACTGGTTATCATATTTGCACAGGTGCGCGGAAAAACGGTGACGGCTCAGTGGCCAAAGCAGGGGACAACCTGACATTGTTAGTGAATCAAGAAGGATGTGGCTTGTGATAGCCGACGCAATTGCGGGTATGACGATCAGATCAAGTGGGGGGTATCGCGAGAGAAGGACGTATGAAAGGCAAGCACACGTCGCTACGGTAAAGATCGAGTGAGAGAATCCACTTCTGTGACGAATAAGTCGTAGCGGCGTACGCGCGTCGAGGTCGGGGACCGACGCTAGCGTTAGCGCGATAGTGCCAGAAAGAAGCACGAATACTTTGTTTGCGCTTGTCGGTATTGCGAGCTCACAAATAGCGATGCAGAAAGCGAAAGCGAAAACTGCGTGCGCCAGTGACTTCACAACATCATTGTGTTGGGAGTGCCTTCGTTAAGTAAATATACGGTCGTGCGTGACATTAGAACAGAGTTTATCCCTCGGACGAGCACTGTGCTCTGACAAGAAACTAGCTAAAGCCCGGTAGTGTAGCGGTCAATCATGTGAGACTCTGGATCTCACGACCACGGTTCGAATCCGTGCCGGGCTATCTCCATTTAGGTGAGCCCTTCGAACCGCAGCTTCCCTTTCGTGCGCTCCCACTCCTCGAGGGGGATGCTATACTTCTTTTCTATGGCTTCTCGGTAGCTTGGACCGCTGTTGTACGCGCAAAATGGGATAATCAACCCGCCCGGGACCGCGTAATGGATGGCGCAGCGCTTGACCCGTTCGACGTCATAGTTATAAGCATCCATAAAATGCATACCGCCGACAAAGATGGCTTTTCTGTGAAAGTCACCGAGCGCTTTGTAGTCGTGAGTCAGCAGGACCGTCTTGATTGACTCCTTAAACTGAATGGCCTTAGGTTGATTCTCCTCATTGACGAGTGAATTCAGTGCGAGCAATCCTCGCATCAGCGCTGTCGGCTTCCGTAGCACTCCGCCGTTGTTCAGATTGCGTGCAAGCTTTTGGGTAAGCTCAAAGAATCGGTCGACATCCACGAACCTGTTTATCGGAATCAGCTTCTCGTCCTCTATGAACAAGTAAGTCGCGATGCCACAGTGCGGATGTGTACTGAACTCGATCTGAGGGGTTCGCGTGTAAGCCTCAATGAGTTTTGAAATGGAAACAACGCAAGGTACAGGATAAAAGTCGTCGGCCAGCACTTGCCCATCTGTCTGCCGCTCTATGTTAAATGCGAGATCGGGCAAGGTAAATCTCTGGGCGTTTCTGACCGCCGGGGTGAAGTCGTTTGCAGCACCGGTGAATGCCATTGGCTGGAAGTTGACCCCTCTGATAACGTCCACGTTTTGAGCTGCAAAATAAATAATCTTCCCGACTTCGTGATCATTTAACCCTCGACCGACCGTGGGAACCAACACGACGCCTTGGCCCACGTCCCTGCAGTTCTCAATAGCTTTCTGTTTCAGCTCGATCAAACTATCTGTCTGCTTAGAAACGCCGTTGAATTGAAGGTATACAGTGTTCAGCCCAGCGTTTCTAAGCTTCCCTGCAAGTGCGTCATCTTTTGCCAGCCTAATGCCATTTGTCGCAATTTGTGTCTGAATAAAGCCCATGTCGACCGCCATACTGATAATCTCGGGGAGATCATCCCTTAACGTCGGTTCTCCGCCCGAAAACTGAACGGCAAGCGTCGGAACAGGCTGCTCTTGGCGGAGTGTCGTGAGCATCTCTCTAAGCTGCTCGAACGTAGGTTCGTATACGTAACCCCGCGCGTGCGCGTTTGCAAAACACCACTCGCAGCGTAAGTTGCACCGGTTCGTGACATCGACGTTTGCAAGGCACGTAGAGGTCAGATGGACATCACATAGGCCGCATTCGAGCGGGCAAGGTTCTTGAAGTGTCAGTTGCGGGTTCCGGACTCCGCGCCCGCTATATGAAAAGCGCTCAGCCTTGTGATACATTTCTGCGCTTGACCAATAAAGCTCATCAAACGCACCGTGCTCGGGACATTCTTTGGCCATCCAAATCTCGCCGTCCTTCTCGTAGATGGTAGCGTCGATGGGTTTAAGGCATTCGTGACACAACGAGGTCGTGTGCTTAGGTAGTGGCACTGGCGCGTCGTAAATGGACATGTATCTCTCCGGCGTTTCCTAACAGAACGTTTTATTCTGTTACTATTATTATTTTGTGCTTTGGCAGGAGCGCAAGCTCTGAGCCGTCGTGTCGCCGTTTTGCGATTATGATAAACATCTGGACAGATCCGGAGACAGATTTAATACGTATGCTGCGCCTTTCGCAATGCAATGCTGTCGCTTGTTATTGATGCGTTGTGGCTGATGCTCCCCGCCTACGTACCAAACTCGAGCGCGGTCCTCTTTGCAGGAAAAACACCGGTCGATTTCGGGCGGAACTTTGTGGACGGCAGGAGGATTTTTGGACCAGGAAAAACGCTTAGAGGGTTAATCGGCGGGACACTATCGGGAATAGCGGCCGGTCTGCTCCTACAATTCATCAAAGAAAGCACACAAATTGGCGTGCCCTCGTTTGAGCCGATTTACGTCGTCGTCACGCTATCACTTGGCGCGATGCTCGGAGACCTGACGAAGAGCTTCTTCAAAAGGAGGCTAGGCCTCGATCGAGGAAGCCCGTTGCCCGTCGCCGATCAGCTCGACTTTGTCGTCGGGGCATGGGTGCTCACCTATATTTTCTTTGGCGCCTGGTTCGTCGAAAACTTCACGCCCCCTATAATAATTGTCCTCCTCATTTTGAGTCCGCTCTTACATCTCGCAGTAAATCTCATAGGCTATAAGCTCGGCAAAAAAAAGGAGCCGTGGTAACTACAGGGGTAACTTAAGCAACAAAGCCTTCTGAGCGTGGAGCCTGTTTTCCGCTTGCTCAAAAATGGCCGAGTGTGGTCCGTCCATCACTTCGTCGGTGATCTCCTGCCCACGATGAGCAGGAAGACAATGAAGCACTATCGCGTCGTCCTTTGCTGTGTTGAGCACTTTTTCGTCAATACGGTACCTGGAGAACGCTCGCAGGCGCTGTGCAGAAGCAGCCTCATCTCCCATGGAAATCCAGGTGTCCGTATATAAGATATCTGCGGCGGACGCCGCTTCTAGCGGATCGTGAATCACTCTCACGGGTGAGAGCTGTTGACCCCTCAGGACAATGTCAGCGTTCGGTTCATACCCCGGCGGACACGCGACGTCAACGCGCATGCCCATCTGTGCGCAAGAGAGTATGGCTGAGTTGCACACGTTATTCCCGTCTCCGATCCACGCGATCTTCATACCGCTGAAGGTACCTTTCTTCTCGTAAATCGTCATCAGGTCAGCGAGCAGTTGGCAAGGGTGCTCGAGATCGGAGAGGGCGTTAATCACCGGTACTGAGGCATAATTAGCCATTTCAATAATAGTGGAATGGCTGGTCGCCCGCAAAACGATGCCACTTAAGTACTTTGAGAGGACCCGCGCAGTATCTGCGATCGTTTCACCTCGCCCGAGCTGGAGATCGTTCCAGTTCAAGTAGATCGGATATCCGCCCAGCTCGACTGTCGCAACTTCAAACGCTGCTCGTGTTCGAGTTGAGGGCTTTTCAAATATCATCCCCACGATCTTGTGCTGTAAACCTTCTACGAACGTCCCTTGTGATCGTTCAGCTTTGAGACGGACTGCAAGCTGCACAACGTCGACGATTTCGTCTTTGGTTAAATCACCGATAGAAATGAGACTCTTCATCTTGGATTCCCTGGGGCGAGTTCTCAGCTGCCCTCTCGGATGCGCTTCATGTGCTCAATACGACTCTGTACGAGTTCTCTTTTCCCGATATCGTGCCGCGCAAACACATCGCCCTTTATGAATTGCAGTGCGTGTTCTGCTTGCTGCTCGGCATCGTCAATAGTGTCCGCCACGCCGAGGACTGCCAAAGCTCGGGATGTCGTAGTGACGATCGTGCCGTCGTGTTCGTCGACGCTAGCATAAAACAGCGTCGCATTGATCTGATCCTTGTCGATAGTGATCTCGGTTGGTTTCGGGTTTGCGGGGTAGCCGGCCGGCACAACGTACTTGCAGACCGTTGCTAGAAGTTCGTAGTCAGTCGACTTTAAAGTGCCATCAATTGCCGATTCTGCCAGCTCAACGAAGTCAGATCTGAGGAGTGGAAGGACGTTCATCGCCTCGGGATCCCCGAATCGGCAGTTGTACTCGACGACCATAAGTCCCGCTCTTGTCAACATGAATTGCCCATAGAGTATGCCTTTGTACGTCATGCCGCTGCTTTTCAGGGCGTCCACCGTGTCTTGCATTATAGCAATGGCAGCGCGATAGTCCCCCTCATCCATAAACGGCAGGACATAAGACTTGTCAGTGTAAGAGCCCATGCCCCCTGTGTTCGGTCCGAGATCTCCTTCGAAGGCGCGCTTGTGATCTTGAACGGCCGGTGCGGGCGCTACCACGTTTCCATCGACGAATGCTTGCACCGTGAACTCTTCCCCAGAGAGGCACTCTTCAATGACGACCGGCCCTTTGAGCTTTTTAAGGTAATCGCTGCCCTCAGAATAGCTGCTGACGATCACGACGCCCTTTCCACCAGTCAAACCAACGGGTTTGATAACTAAGTTACCTTCATCGATGTTGTCTTTAACGAAGCGATCAGCATCCCTCAAATCGTCAAATAGTGCATATTTCGGGCATCCTCTGATACCTTGTCGAGACATGAACGAACGCGTCCAGCCCTTGTCTGATTCTATCAAAGCTGCCTGTCGCGTAGGGCCAAAAGCACGGACGCCGCGATCGTTAAGCACGTCGACAGCGCCGGCTGCCAGTGGCGCTTCCGGGCCGATCACCACCAAGTCAGCGCTTTTAGCGTAATCTGCCACCTTCTGTACGTCTGTTTCGTTGACGAGGAGGTAGTCCTCACATAATCGGGCGATGCCTGGGTTCTTGTATCTCATCGCAGCGTAGAGCGTTGGCTCTTCCGCGCTCTGTTTTATCGCCATTGCAATCGCGTGCTCACGACCACCAGAACCTACAAGCAAGACCTTCATGGTGTAGGGGGTAAGTCATTTTACGATAAAAAGCTATCCAGGGGCAAAAGCAATAAACAAGCATAGGATGAATAATATATTAATTCTCGGCGTTTTAAGCCAGTATCATCTGTGGGAGCAGTCATTTCAAAAATAAACTAAGCAAAGGCAAAAAATCGGAACTTTTATAGACCATCACGACCGCCTATGTTGTGGGCCTCATCGAAGCAATTCTAACGAGACGGTTGAATGTGCGGCATAGTGGGATGTATCGGCAACCGAAGCGTAACGCCTATTCTAGTCGAATCATTGAAACGGCTCGAGTACCGGGGCTATGACTCTGCAGGCATCGCTACGCTCAACGGCGCGGAAATTGATATAACGAAAACCGAAGGCAAGATCTCTGATCTTGAGAGCATTTTGAGTTTGACCGATAGTGCTTCGGTTGGGATCGGTCACACGCGTTGGGCTACCCACGGGATCCCCTCCTCCACTAACGCGCACCCGCACGTCGACTGTAGCGGCAGCATCGCCGTGGTTCATAACGGCATCATAGAGAACTTTCAAGCTCTTAAAGAGGAGCTTACGAGCAAAGGCCATATTTTTAGCTCTGACACGGATACAGAAGTGCTAGCACACCTCTGTGAAGATTGTTACAACGGAGATCTCGAGCGTGCTGTGCGCGGGGCATTGTTGCGTGTCGAGGGTTCGTATGCCATCGCGGTGATATCAGACAATGAGCCAGACGTCATTGTAGCAGCAAGGAAGGATAGCCCGCTGATCGTAGGATTGGGGGATGGAGAGAACTTTCTTGCGAGTGACATTCCTGCGATCAGGAAATATACAAACAAGGTCATTTACATTGACGACGGAGAAATTGTCCGGATCACGAGGGATAACGTAACCGTATCGACATTGCAGGGTTTGAAAGTCGAGAAGACCATAACAATCGCGGAAGGCAGCATATTAGACGCGGAGCGGGGCGGTTATGAGCATTATATGCTCAAGGAGATCCACGAGCAACCCAAGGCACTGCGCGAGACCATGGAAGATCGTTTGTGCGAGCTCGAAGGCAGTATCGATTTTAAAGAACTTCGAGAGCTCGAAAACAAGATCCAGGACCTTGAAAGTATTACAATCATCGCCTGTGGGACGTCGTACCACGCTGGGATTCTTGGTAAGTACATACTTGAGGATCTGTTGCGAATTCCGGTCCGTGTAGAGTACAGCTCTGAGTTTCGATATAACAACTTTCTTTCGGGCAAGAAATCCCTCGCACTGTGCATTAGTCAGTCAGGCGAGACTGCCGACACGCTGGCGGCGATGAATGAGGCCAAAGCGCAAGGATACCTAACACTGGCGATTACGAACGTGGTCGGAAGCACCATCACGCGAAGAGCTGACGAAATTCTCTTAACAAAATCGGGAATAGAAATTGGGGTCGCTGCCACAAAAACCTTCACAGCGCAGATACTGATACTATACATGTTCGGCGTCTACGTTGCGCGGCTGAAGAACCTTACAGACGTCGAGACGTCACGAAATATCATCACCTCAATGAAGTTGGTGCCGAGCCATATCGAATCACTTCTCGACAACGTCAGCAATATCGAAAAAACTGCTTCTCGAGTTTGCGAATCGGATTGCTGCTATTTCATCGGACGCGGACTTAACTATCCTATCGCACTTGAAGGCGCGCTGAAGATGAAAGAGATCTCGTATATTAAAGCTGAGGGCTTTCCGGCAGGAGAGCTAAAACACGGCCCGCTCGCCCTTATCACCAGTGGCACGCCGGTAATTGCGCTGGTGCCGAAGGGGAAGACGTATTATAAGACGCTCGGCAACATCAAAGAGGTAAAGGCGCGAAACGCCTACGTAATTGCGATCGCAAACGAGTCTGATGACGAGATCACCAAATACGTAGACTCTGTGGTTAAGATACCGGACGTTGATGAATTCTTCTCGCCGATGCTCGCTGCAGTGGTGCTTCAGCTACTCGCGTACTATGCAGCTAAGTATAAAGGTGCTGAGATCGACCAGCCGCGCAATCTCGCTAAGAGTGTTACGGTTGAGTAACCACTAACACATCGAGTTCTGTTACCCAAGTGTATTCAAACGGAGCCAAATACCACATAAGCTCGAACAGCCTTTGAACTACGGGCATCGCGTAAAGGGTGGCGGTTTGAAATCCTTGGCGGTAGTGGGCATTGCCAGCGTTACAGACGCGCACGTTATGGAAGACGGAGGTGTGAGATGGCTCTGATAGATGACATCAGGGGAAAGGCTGCTTCGATCGGCGCTGAGCTCAAGGAGAAGAAGGGGGCTTACACGCTTACGCTCGTGGTCGCGGAGCGCAAGGCGTTTCTCTCAAAGAAAAAGCTCGAGTACATCGCAAGGTTCAGGGTTGACGATGCCGCAAGGGAGCTCAAGTTCACGGAAATGCTGAAAGAGACGGGCTCCGGGGTCTCCGGTGGTGCTGATGATATCTCTCCTGGGTTCGGGTTCAAGGCAGAGACATACAAGACGCGAGCAGGCCCCCGGGAGGGCAGCATCACAGAACAGTCCAATTACTTTAACAAGCAATATTCTTATAGCTACGACTGGAGCGCTATAAGGACATGGATGGAGCAGGAGGCCTAGGCCGCCGGCTACAGCTTCAGTTACTCCATCACCGGGTGGAAGATTTAGCCTGCGGAGTATCTTTGAAGAGCTGAAAACGACACTACCGACAGCCCGCTTGCCTTTCCGGCAGGGTTTGGGAGTAAGCGGCGGGAGCGAGCACTCGTGGACGTTGGAGCCCAGATCACGTCGAGGACCCTGTACCCAGAGACGGTTGCCCTCTGCGAAGATATAGGGTCGGGTTCCGAGCTGGGCAGGACTCCCGTGCGAATAAGCTCTATGACAAGGGCACGCCGTATTCGCTCAGCGTAATTCCGTTGCCTCTGATCATTCTACACACCTTATTGATCGGACAGGAGCCGCTAAGGCATTTTCATTTGCAGAACATGACCTTTTGCAGTTATACGAGATTATGTCGCTAGAACGTGCCATTGACACCGGACTTGTGATCCACGGTCCTGAACTTATAGATTCTGGAAAAATCGCTGATATTGTGGAAGCTTTATGCACACTTGGGCCAGTATGTGCGCTCGTTGGAGGTACAATGGCCCGCGTCGCTGCCTTAGATAAGCATCTGACATTCATCGATACCTCTCAAAACATACACACGAGTGATGCGCTGAATCAGGTCTCAGACAAAGAGGCTCTGGTTCTTGCCAATTGCGGCAAAACGTCTGAAACAGGAATTGTCTTCGGTCAGATTGTATCGTCGCGCGTGCAGCGTTCTGTTATCCAGGTGGAACGTCCGGGTTTTGTGGATGGGAGTGTCTTTCTTTGGCGGGGCGCTGACGGGGACAAGTCCCGCAACGTTCAGCGTGTAGCAAGGCACCTGTCTAGTTACTTATCGCTTACTCTTATCGAAAAGCAAAAAAAAGACTTATCCGTTGGGCAAACTGGCGATATAGTTTCAAGGCATGTCCACGGCGCCAAGCGAGGAGAACCCGTTTTAGTTCAGGGACAGGTCGTGGGCACCGTGGTCGACGAAGAAGTTGCAGTCATAGCAAAACGAGGCAGAATTGTCGATGTGAGAGGCGTTACGACGAAGGCCCACGGGCTTGAAAAGATTGGGAATATTGACCTGCGAACGGCGTATGTCAAAACCGGCTACCTTAGAGCAGGCATTGAAGCTTACGATCACAGCAGTGTGCGGCCCGCGCGCCCGCTCAAACGGGGGATGGTGACATTCGTTAACCACTGCGCGGAAGGCACCTTAGAGCGCGTCAATGAAAAAACGATCTGCACGATTACGGTCGGAGATGATACAACGTCCATAAGCGGCGACATCTTATCGCGGGCCGGCATTCCAATCATAGGCATTACTGATGGTGACGGAGATGGGATCTACGCCGGTATGTGCAAGGCTGAAGGTTCGATTGTTCTGCGTCTTGACAACGCAAGCGATGACGAAATAGGCTCCTCGCTAGAACGAAGCGGAGCGCTCAATGGTGAAAACTACACTTTGGGCAGTGTTATCGAAATTGTCACGGTTTTTTTGCTCCGGAACGGTGTAGAGTTTGTTGCGACCAGATTCGGGAGAGATAGGCTGCAATGAAGACAAGTTCGGTACCAGAAGTCAGTTTGAGTTCGCCACGTTTTTTTGGCTTCGACTATGCCGAAACTCGTAGAACCTGAAGAGAGGCGGCGATCAATCCATACGGTAGATGCGATGCACGCGCTTCTAAAATTGGATGGCAAGGCTTGCGGGCTGAATGCGAATCCTGCTAAGCAAGCCGGCGGCTCGATTTCACCAAACTCATAGTTTTCAGGTCGGGTCTTGTTTTCAACCGTGCGAACTGCCGTTTAGCTCATTTTTGTGAATTACAGCCGAGCTGGGAGGTATTTGAGGTCATATGGCTTGTTAAATTACAGAACAAGAACGTTCCAATTCCAAAGAGCTGAAAACACCGACGCCGCTGAACGAAAAGTTGCGAGGTATGAAGCAGACCTCGTTAGGACCGATCCAAATGCAAAAAGCGCCGCGAAAAAAAGTTCTCGGCAGAAGTCACACCTGCCATCAAGCAGAGACAGGAACTGCAATCGCGTGCGCTGCACGACGAGTTTGAAAGCGTTAAAGCAAGTCTGCAATCGTACAGAGGGGCACTGAGAGTGGGAGACGTCGACGCGGGAGTGTCAATGCGAGTGAATTGAGCATAAGCCTGACATATATTTCAGCAGAGAGTGGTGTTATCTATAAAGGGTATAAAGAGATCCGCGAGGCTGTTAGATCTGCTGCATCCAAAAACAACCAACGTACATGTTGATGGAGCAAGGCATAGAACATAATGCCAACCTCGCATATGCTTTTTAAGAAGTTCACTTTGAACGACGACTACAGGGTGTCTCTGAAAACGTCCTCGGAACCAAATTTGCAACCCTCGTGCTCCCCAAAAGGGGATACACGTAGAAGATTGTCCACGGTCACGAATCAGCCTTGATGCCTCAGCGTTAAGAAAGAATCGCCCGCTGAGCTTACAGCGGCAAGGTTCTGGTTATTGACTGACAAAAGCTCTGGCAGCACTTTTCATTTAGTGGATACGTTCTCACCGCTTGCAGGGCGAGCGACGCAAATCTTTCAAACTGTGCACAAAGGATCGCTTGCCTTTCTAGCAGTTGTTTCGTCGGCTTGTACGCCATCAGAAAGTAGGCCTACGAACTATGAAAAAGCTGTCGTAAGCGCCAAATCGTCCGCCTTGATGTGGTGGAGGGAGGTCACCTAAGTCCGCGTTCGCAAGATTCTTTCCGATCTCCTTCTATAGGCCCCCTCAGCAACAAAACTAAAAATAAAGACGCCGGCCAAGGTAGCTAATGCGTTTGGCGAGCTCTGAACCTCATAATCGACGAGAAGGAAGATGAATACCAAGGATACGAGAATAGCAAGCCACAACATAACCGGGTTTGCCTTAGTCTCTCGAAGAAGTCTAAGATGTGCAACGTTAACCGCGACATATATGAGCAGTATTGAGGCGCTGCCGACCACAGCGATGCCTTCTAAGTTGAGGAGATTTGCAAAGATAATGGTCAGGCCCGCCGTTATGAGAAGGCCCTCTCTACTGCTCCTCCAAACCTTTCGTTCAAAAAACTGCGGCAATTGCCCCTCTTTCGCCAAAATGTAGCTGATATTGGCTCCTCCGTAAAGCGTGGCGTTAATGCCTGATGATGTTGACAGGAGGGCAGCAATGGCGATGATTTTAAACCCGATTGTCCCGAGGAATGGTCGTGCTGCTTCAGCGAGCGCATAATCTTTGGCGTTGGCTATTTGTGGAACCGGACGCAGTCAGATTGTGCAATGTCGGCAATGGAGTTTGTCATCGCACCGGAGCCGAACGCCCGTGCGAGTCCGGCTACTGTGGGACCGTGGCACAAACGCGCACAATGATCGAGGTAGTTGGTGCGAAAGCCCGCTCTCGCCAGCTTGTTCATCAAGTAGTTCTCTTCATTCGTTATTCTCGCAGAAGCTAGGAACGCAACAGAATTGGGCCCGTGCGTTTCCTGCGTTGCCTTGAGTTTCGAAGCAATCAGAGTAAGGGCTTCATCCCACGTCGACTCGACGAACTTGCCATCCTTTTTGATCAGGGGCACGGTGAGTCGATCCTTGCTGCGGACGAATTCGTGGCACGCGAGCCCCTTTGGACAGAGTTTGCCCTCGCTAACGGGGTGTCGTTTCCAAGGTGCAACCCCTATAAGCTTTCCGTCTTGAACAACGAGGTTTAATCGCAACTGCAGCTGCAGTACGGGCAAATGGTTGGCACATAGTTAAAGTTATTCTCTTTCATTTCCTATCTTACTAACACACGATTATAAAAGCGTTATTATCATATAGTAATATCGATTATTAATATTGCGTTGAAAAATCTCATTGAAACATAGACCACATAATAGTAGCTTAGTTAAAAAAAAGCAATATCTTGTTTTAAAAATCAGTAAAAGCTTGTTCAAGTCGCTTATGCTAAAAGTTGAGCACGCTTATGCTAAAAGTTGAGCACGCTTATGCTAAAAGTTGAGCACATGATTGTGTCTAATCGATATTATTGATTAATAATAACGCTTTTATAGAATAATAGTTAATTGTTAGCGACATCAGACGCAGCTAATATGAAAACTGGCCTATCGCTCAGCTTGTAACCAAGTTGCTGCCTTATCGACAGTATCGCGTTTTAATGTTTTATAGTATGAGCGGCAATAAACTCTAACTATCTTATAAAACACCAAAAGGAGGTTAATAGTTTGGCCAATGTAGTTGAAATGGCACCGTGTACTCGTGTCGAAGGGCACTCCAAGCTAGTTCTAGAGACAAACGACGACGGCATAGTGGAAAAAGGAAACTACTTCAGCATAACGCCGGTCAGGAATTTTGAGAAGTTTCTTATCGGCAAGCCGATGGAGTTCGCCCCACTGGCAACGTCGCGGATATGTGGCATCTGCCCTATCGCTCACTCGTGCGCTTCGGTAGAGGCGGTGGAGGACTCAATCGGCGTTGAGCCCCCAAAGGACGGCATGCTATTACGAGAACTGGCTGCCATTGCTAACAAAATGCACAGCCACCCGCTTCATAACATTTTGATTTTCCCGGATTTCGGGTGTGGAATCGGCTTTGACAAAAACGTCTACGCAGATGCCATGAAGCGCTGTCAGGGAATGAGAAAAATCGCCCAAAACATCATAGATGTAGTCGGCGGAGAGGGCCTACACGCGCCTGACATCGTCATAGGCGGCATGGAACACAACATCAGCGATCTTGCAAGAACGAAATTGCAGAGCAGTCTGCGGACCTACGAACAGCTTTCAAACGAACAGACCGACTTCATGATGGGGCTGATCAAGGACTCTGACTATCCGTCTGACATGGGGGTGCACGACTACGACGTGTTTGCTTCGGACTTGACTTACGGCGACAGAACAGCCTTCCCGTGGGAAACGTTCAATGAGGAACAGCCGAACAACTGGTACAGCTCGCTTGAAGTCGGGCAAGAGGCAAACAACACCATATGCCTTGTCGGCGGCGAACCCGTAGAAGTCGGCCCTCGCGCGCGCGCGGTCACGTTCAAGGGATTCGCTGAGAGAGGCGCACTGGCCATCCAAAAGGCTCGGCAGCGTGAGCAAGGTACGCTTCTCCATCGAGCGGAGAACATCCTCGACGAGCTCAATACTAGCGGCGTAACGAAGGTAGCGTGTGCCGGTCGCGGCGACAACGAGCTTGGAATCGGAATCAACGAAGCAGCTCGTGGCTCGAACGTCCACATGGCGCGGGTCAAGGACGGCAGGATTACTTACTACAACTGCATCGTTCCGACGACGTGGAATTACCCAACGATTAGCAAAGCAATGGAAGGGGACCACTACAAGTACGCGGAAGTCATAGTACGGATGTATGATCCATGCAACTCGTGTGCAACGCATATGATCGTGCTGGATCCAGAAAAAGCCATCATTCAGAACAAGATGATCTAAAGTGAGCGAATCGATTTGCGATGCTGAGGCGGTCATCGCCTGCTGTGGAAACCCACTGTACGGTGACAACGGCTTCGCGACGTCCTTAGTTCCTGTTCTAAAGCAGAAATTGAATGGCGCAACTCGACTGAAGGTCGTCGATATCGGCAGAGGGTACTTCTTGTTTGGAATTTTGGAATGCAAGAAGCTCGTGCTGGTTGATTCGATTGACTTCGGTGGCGCTCCAGGAGAGCTAAAGAAGCTTTCAATAGACGACGTCGACGAGAACCGTTACGCCGACCATCAATGCTGGCAGACGTCAACACCACTTAA
>JACTTZ010000016.1 GCA_015660915.1 Methanomicrobia archaeon
TGTGTTTCATAACTCGATTACCTCCCCTCCTAGACGGGTCGTACCGTGCGCGCGGATCCGCATCCACGCATGCGCGCCCGCCAGCGGGGTTCGTTTTACCGAATAAAATAGTTAGTAGTACGCGTATTCGTTATAAAGGTTGTGTGATGCGTGCTTGTTACAGCTTGCTGCAGCATACGCCGACTATGAAGCGCAACGCTCGAAAACAAAACCGTTACGCTCTGACCCACGCTACTACTGAGCGCCCCAACAGCTTTTCACGGTGTCGCCCGGTCGTCGGAGCGAGGGCGGCTCCGGTTTTCTCGTTTGTTAGCGATTATCACAACGGTTATGCGTCGCCGAAGCGTTCTACCGTGCATGCAACCGATCTGCACGCACACCATAAGCGTTCAAAGCGCGAAGCCGTCGCATGCGTATCCGATTATCAGGCTGCCGTGCTCGCTTGTCTCAAGTAGTTTACACGAGCACGAGTAACACAAAACAAACCGCAAACTCATTTCTGACTCTATACGTAGCTGGGAGATCGATACTACGCTAACGACTGGCGCCTAGGTTCGCCGACGTCCCCGCTGCTGTATCCAAAGCTGTAAGAAGACGGGCATCGCCACACTTCAAGCATTCCGATGAAAAATCTTATATTTTTTGACGGTATGATCCAACAGGAGGTTTTTTTCTGTGAAAAAGCAAGTTAGCATTTTATTGATAGCCGCGGCCGTTCTTGCAGCAGTATTTGTTGCGGGCTGCACCACGCAAACTGCGAGTCCAACGCCAAGCCCGAGCGCCGCTCCGTCGACTGGGACTGCTACGACGGCGACAGCTTCGGTAAAACCCATCGCGGCCACGGCACTCCCAAATTCAACGGATTTGAGCTCGTTTTTCACGAGTTACATGCAAGGTCAAGGCTATACTGTAATTATTCCCTTCAATAAAAGTGTGAGCAACGCGACAGGGAACGACCAGTATTCAGGATCGATAACGGACGGCAAATATATATACGGTGCCGTCATAGAACTCGCCAAATCGTCAACAGACACCACAAACGTGTTCAATTCGGCCGTGAGCGGTGCACAGCAACAGGGCTACGCCACTCTGCAGACAAACAGCACGACGTGGATCGGATACAACTCGGATAAAGGGTACGCGGCGTACGTTAGTCAGGATACGACTGACAACTTCGTCGTCGTGCTGGTAGCAACGTCAATCGGGTCATAAGACCCACTTTCTTTTCCTTTTTTTAGCGGCCGTAGCTTCAATCACACTAGCCTATTCACCTGCCGCCCCGCCAGCTCAAACCGGAAAAGCTAATACGAGCTCCTACAGTCAAAGCATCGTGGATTCTATGAGGAAAAAAACCACCATCCTTCTAATAGGTGTCGTGCTGCTCGCTTCCGTGTTAACGGCGGGATGCACGTTCAACGTAGGCAATACAACGCCCTCAGCTTCTCCGACAAACACGTATAATAGTACAAATGGCTTCGCGATCCAGTACCCGTCAGACTGGAGCAAGGACATAAATCAAAGCGGAGCCGTTGATGTCCTCTTCGTACTGCCAACGAACAACGTCACGGAGAATTTAAACGTCCAAGTCATAAATATCTCTGCAAACGATACGCTTACCAGTAGAACAGCTAGCATTATTTCACAGGTGCAAAATATTTCTAATTTCACGCAGATTGATGCTGGAAATACGACCTTGGCGGGCAATCCGGCATACAAGATCGTCTATACGGCAACTGTCAATGGGAATGACTTGAAGCTGACGCAGATTTGGACGATCAAAGACGGAAAGGAGTATTTCATAACCTACAAGGCAGCACCCAACAACTATGATACCTACCTAAGCGCAGCGCAACAGATGATTGATTCGTTCCAGATTACATAGCCCAGCCTCATTGCGATCAAAACCTCACTACGTGGCTTGACTGCTGATGTGTAAGTGAGATCAGCTGGTCTATCGGACAGACTCGCGCCAGTCGTTGCCATATGGAACCAAAGTGTTCTCAGCGAGGCGGAGTTGCTGCTGCCTGCGTGCTTTATAAACGAGGAACTCGTCGTCCCGACTAATAACGCGTTCAAAGGTGATTTGATGGTTGATTTTACAGCATTCTTATGGATTCTTGTCAGCATTATCGTCGCGGTTTTCTACCTTCTCGTGGACAAGAAGCCTCGGACGAAACACCGCGTGATCGAGGTGTTTCTGCTCTCCTTCCTGGTGATAAGCATCGGGATCGCTTCTCTTATCGGCTTTGTTGGACACGTCTTTTTTGCCGATAGCACCGCTGCCAACATCGGGTGGGCGGCAGGAAGCCCGTTCCAGCGAGAAGTCGGCTTCGCCAACCTGGCCATAGGGTTTCTGGGCATCACCTGCATTTGGCTCAGAGGCAACTACTGGATCGCGACGGTGATAGCGGCAACGATATTTCTGTGGGGGGCCGCCTACGGGCACATTATGGATATCATTGTGCACGGCAATTATGCCCCTGGTAACGCTGGCGGAGCTCTTTATAATGATATTCTGGTGCCGCTTATCACGATCATCCTGTTGGCTGCTTACGTGCGGACAGCGAGGAAAGTCAACGAGGGCACGTAATGCCCGTCGAGTATTCATCGCGCGGTATCTTCACCCCCCACAAATCCTGAGGCGCCACGACGGAAAATACCACGGCCGTTCCTGGCAAGCTGAACGTCGCTGTACCGTCCTATTCCCCCTCTGTCGCTTTCCATAGGGTATCATATTCTGATGTCGGCTGAGCGATTGGTATCGTTAAGGTAAACGGGGGACTCTCGGGGACTAGGTTGGTCGGGCTGCCGGCGCAGCTTCCCTGGTTTCGCCTGCTCGGTATAGAGTTCTCTTCTCGCCGGGTCTCAAATCTCGTCGCGCGATCACGGCGGCGCATACGATAGCCCAAAGGAGAGCACCAGCCACAGCGCGAAGGCCGTAAGCAAAAAGCCCACGAAGGCCCCCGCAAGTGCCTGAGCGAGCGTGTGTTTCTTGAGATAGACTCTGCTCCATATGACGGGTGGCAAGAGCAATCCAAGCAGCGCGCCCCAATAGCCAAAGACATATACGAGCACGGTGGTCGGTCCTGCGATGCCCATCGTGTGGATGCTGATTTTCCACCACAGATTGACGAGGAAGATGAAAAGCTGCGAAATAGCCAAACATGACTGCAGTCGAGAGCAGGGGCGCGCGTATGATCAGCAAGACCGCGGTGCCGATAAAATACGAAACGGTCGCTAGAAGCAATGGAAAGTTCCGGTCTGTTCTCGCAGGCACGTCCATGTCGTGCGCATTCGTTCTCCTCGCCCAGATAATCAAGATGCTCAGGGGCACAATTGCGGCAAAAAGCGTGGTGAGGAACGTTAGTTCGACAAAGTACAGTCCGACCGACCGGGAGTAGTTGATGAGCGCGAACGTGAAAACAGCGATGACTGGTGGAATCGTCGCGTTAGAGATCGCGGCAGCCCACCTACGTTTTTCGCGATCCGCTCCCGAGCTTTCCCGATTGAACACGCGCCGTCATGGACGCTGCAGCAGTTTAAAGCTTCGGGTTTGTGACGTTATGCTTTCGGCGAAGCGCCCTCGCAGTTTCCTAGGCAGTAGATATCACTTCTGATAAACTAAGAAGGCAATCGCCAAAACAAACAAAACGATAGCCACGCTGGAAAGCAGACTAAACCCACTGACCACCTGCGCGTAAGCATTGAGTGCTATCGCAGCGAGCATCAGTATGATGGCCACTTTGGCTCGTGTTTTCATAAGAGATCCTCAAATGCTCCCGATTTCTTCAACAGAGTGCTAAGACAGTGGCACCACTCCAGTAAAAACGTTTCGAAACGTAACATGTGCCACCATCCTAGAATGTGCGTGGTTAAACAGATAGGGAGCGGCCCAACAAAGTCGTGAACGCGTGATCGTTCCACGCGAAGTGCCATTGATTCAGCGCGATTGTGTTTTGCGTCGCAGTCCGAGCAAAACTGCGTCGCTTGACTCAAATTCCAGTTCCAACGTCGGCATTATCAAGGCGAAAAATATGTACGAATGTCCGGCGACAGCGCAATCTCTGAGCCGTTTTTTTGCTCACTCTCCATTTGCCCTTGACCCGACTCCTTCCCGATCGGGGCAGCGCATCCCTTTTTATAGCTTCAGGGCTCACCTGCTAGGCGTATGGCACTGAGGAGCAAGGAGATAACGAGAGGGCTCGCACGCGCGCCGCAGAGAGCTCTCTTAAAGGCGCTCGGCCTGACAGACGACGATCTCGAGCGCCCGTTTGTCGGCATCGCCAACGCGTGGAACGAGATCGTCCCTGGACACCTTCATTTGCGCGATCTGGCCGAGTTCGTGAAAAAGGGCGTGCACATGGCGGGAGGCATCGCGTTCGAGTTCGGCACGATCGGCATCTGCGACGGCATCGCCATGGGGCACGCAGGCATGCGGTACGCCCTCCCGTCGCGTGAGAGCATAGCGGACTCCATTGAGTTGATGGCGCAGGCGCACCAGTTCGACGGGTTAGTCATGGTAGGGTCGTGCGACAAGATCGTTCCGGGCATGCTGATGGCCGCGTTCCGGCTCGACCTCCCCGCCATGGTGGTGACCGGAGGGCCGATGCAGGCCGGGAATTACGAGGGCACCGAACTCACGCTCGTCTCGACGTTTGAGGGGGTCGGCTCTGTACAGGCGGGCACGATGACCGAAGCGCACCTTGAGGAGCTCGTCAACAGGGCGTGTCCCGGATGTGGCAGCTGCCAGGGCTTGTACACGGCCAATACGATGGCCTGCTTGACAGAGATCTTAGGACTCTCGCTCCCCTATTGTGCGACGGCGCCCGCGGTCGACGCGAGAAGGAGGAGAATCGCTAAGGACACCGGCAAGCGAATCATCGACCTCATTCGCGACGAGGTCACCCCCCGCGCCATCGCTTCTGAGGCCTCGTTTCGCAACGCGATCACGCTCGACATGTTAATCGGCGGCTCCACGAATACGGCGCTGCACCTTCCGGCAATCGCACGTGAGGCGGGCATAAAGCTTCCCCTCACGCTGTTTGACGAACTGAGCGCGCGAACGCCGCACATCTCATTCATGAATCCAAGCGGCCCCTACACGATGGGTGACCTTGACGCGGCCGGGGGAATCCCCGGCATCATGAAGCGCGCGCGAACGCTGCTAAGTGACGAGATGACCTGCTCGGGCAAGACCATCTACGAGATCGCTGACGGTGCCCGCATCTACCGTGATGACGTCATACGCCCCCTCGACGACCCGGTGCATGCGACAGGCGGCATAACGGTGCTTTACGGAAATCTTGCCCCCGATGGCGCCATCGTCAAGAGCGCCGGCGTGAGCGACGATATGCTGCGCATTACGGGAACGGCGCGCGTGTTCGATTCTGAAGACGAAGCGATGCGCGCCATTCTCGCTGGCTCCGTCAAGGAAGGACACGTCGTCGTCGTACGCTACGAAGGACCGAGAGGCGGGCCCGGGATGCCTGAGATGCTTGCGCCAACCTCGGCGCTGTCGGGAATGGGGCTGAAGGTGCCACTCATCACCGACGGTCGTTTCTCAGGCGGCACGCGAGGCGCTGCGATCGGACACATCTCGCCGGAAGCCGCCGAGGGAGGTCCGCTGGGACTCCTGCGAGACGGCGATGAGATAACCATCGACATACCCGGCCACCGGCTCACCGCGCACCTGACAGACGACGAGCTTGCGTCGAGAAAGGCCGCGTGGAGGCCGCCACGCAAAGACATTGGCGGCTACTTGAAGCGCTATGCCGCTTCGGTCAGTTCGGCAAGTGAAGGGGCTATTCTGCGAGCGCCGAGAGAAACAAGGAAGCAGTGACGCTATACCGCTGTATTGCGGTAGACGTACGTGTCACCAAATCTCGCGACCACGGTGTACCCGTTTGATCTAATGAAGCTATCGAGGGTGTTTCGATCGCTGTAACTGAAGTTCTCTGAAAGGATCGCGTAGTTGTAGAAGCTTCTGTCGCTCTGAATAGCTGACTGTAACACGCCGGTGCTGTTCGACACCTCGTCTCGGTACGCCATCGGGGAGGCGTCGAAGGCCGACGGGTTTGCGGTGTAAAAAAGCGCGTACCGTTGTGAAGAACTTGCGTTCACGAACGGATCAGTCGGGTTGGGGCGGGCGAAGAACGCGAGCCGTGTCTGGTTGCTCGGAATCTGTCCCACATACTTGATCGCGTTGAAGTCGTCTTGTCCGATCACGGATTGATATTTGTCCGTTGTTACCGCTCCCGCCGCGTTGGTGAAAATGATGAGCACGATCAACACGACCGCTGCCACTCGACCCGGGGATATGAGCGCTGAGCGGCGTCCGAACGAGCGCTCTATTAGGGTGACGCCGAGCGCCGCAGCAGGTATAAGCACCGCCTGAGCGTAGGCGACCCCACGCCCAAGGAAGATTTCTGCCGTGGCTGGATCAAACGAGAAGTAGAGCGTTGAAGCGATCCAGCCCACAAATATGCCCAGGATGAACGCGAGCAGGACGAGATGCGAGAGCTCCCATTCGTGTATCTCGATTAGAGAGCCTGCCAGTCCCACGATTGCGAGCGCGGCGACGAGCGGCGTGACGTAGAGGAGGATATACGTCGGATCGGGATACACCAGTTGGAGCGCAAGGATCGGAAGGACGGCCTGCATCGCAAACGGCACCGCGCTCTTGGTCACGAGGCCTGGCGTGAAGCTCGAAGGCACGCCGTTTACGAGGAACCGCCACGCAAAGAGCATGAGCCCGATCGCGTACGTGGGGATGGAGGCAAACGCCGTGAGGGCATTTTGCCGTTTCATAAGCTGTGCGATCACCACGAGAATGAATATGAAAGGGGTATAGATCCCGTAGAGGATGTGCATGTCCATCGAGAGCCCGAGCACGAACGCACCGGACAGAAATGAACCGACCTCGCGTGAAGCGCACAGATAGAGGCCAAGGAACAGGAAGTACGTGCCGACGACCTGCATTATCGTGATATTCGTCCTCCAGAAGACCTCAAAGAGCGGCGACATGGAGCCAAACAAGAACAGTCCGACGATCTTCCCAGAAAGGCTCACCCCAAGCCGTTCCAAAACGCCAAGGAGCATTATGGTGGCGAGAATGCCCACGACGGGTCCGTACCAGATCGCCTCGTCGACCACTGAGACGTTGCCAATCATGGCGAACGCACCCATCGTGAACTCGAAGCTTCGCTCCCTGAGCCAGTCGCCGCTCCCGCCTGCCAAGAATGACGGTATGCCTGTGAAACCCGTGTGAACGAAATAGGCTGCGCGCGACGCCCAATAGAGCGGATCAAAGTAAGGAATTGTGCCGACGGTCAACGGGTACCAAAGTCGCGTTAGAGCCCCAAAGAGGAGCAGCGCGACGATGATGATGGTCTCGGGCTTCAATAAGGAATTGACGTTGATCGGTACGTCCTCGCGTTTCAAGGCAAGGCTAAAAACGAACATAAGCGTTGTCCACAGGAACAGTGGCCCAACGATGGTGAGAAGGTCCCCTGGAATCAGCAGGGTTGTGTAGACGACTTCGAGGACGGCGAGGAGCGCGAAGCTAAAGCCAATCGCTGTTCCTACCCTGCCGGCAACGCTTTGTCCGGGGAGAAGGGCAAGCGACGTAAAATAACCAGGGAAAAAGAAGAGAATAGCCGCGGCACAGAAGGCCTGAATCGGCCCCCCAACCGGCACGATAACCGGTATGCACAACGCGAGGAAAAACAAATACGCGAGACTAGGGCGCCCAAGGCTCTGTACGTTCATATTTGGGCCTTCTATACTTGTACGATTATATATGCTTTATCAAGTATGAGGTTTTAAACGTCTACCGCGTGTGGTGGGTTTGGCGCGTTCGATTTTGGGGTTTTTGGCTGCTGTCGGTGGCCTGCGAGACTGTCGGACGAACGCGTTCGCTTTTGGTGCAATCCTCTGTGGCGCGAACGGGAAAGTGACGAGTTCGAGATGACTACCAGCAGAAGGATATTCAAAAATACCGCAGTTTTGGCTTCTGCGGATATATTTAGTCGTCTGATGCGCTTTGCGCTCGCCATTGTCATCGCTCGAACGCTCGGCCCTGCGGGGTATGGCATATATGCGTTTGCCTTCTCGTTTGCGGAGGTCTATGGCGTTATCTCGGATTTTGGCATGAGTAACCTCATCATCCGTGATACGTCACGAGAAAAGAAGTATCTCGCTCGTTACGTTGGAAACATCCTGTTCGTTGAAACGGCGCTTTCTGTGATCGCCTACGGTTTCTTATTCAGCCTCGTGGGCTTAATGGACCTCCCACAGGAACAGGCCGTGGTCGTGTACATCGCCGTCCTCGCTTACATGCTGACCGCTCTCTCGCAGATCGTGCGAGCAACGTTCAAAGCCCACGAAAAGATGGAGTATGACGCCACACTCAACGTCATTCAACAGATCGTGACGGTCGTCCTTGGCATCACAGTGCTCTATTTCGGATACGGATTGTTCGCGCTTGCCCTCGTGTTCGTCGTTGGGAGCCTGATCAACCTGACGGCAAGCCTTGCACTCGCATCTGCAAGGTTTGTACGTCCGAAGTTTAAGCTCGAGCGGCGTTTCTTAACGTATTTGTTTAAGGAGGTCCCCTCGTTTGGACTGATCGTGTTCTTCACACTGATTTATTACAAGATCAGCACGCTGCTTTTGTTTTTTATGAAGGGGGATGCCGCGACCGGATGGTTCAACGCTGCGTACACCATGGCGGTGTCATTGACCTTTCTGCCGGCGGCGTTCATGGGGGCGCTCTTCCCCGTCATATCAAAGCTCCACGTCTCTTCGACAGACCTCGCAAAGTTCGTCTACAACGAGTCGTTCCGTTATATGCTTATCCTCGGGCTTCCGCTCGCATTCGGCACAACGGTGCTCGCTGATAAGGTCATCGATATTACCTATGGCGGCCAGTTCTACAACTCAGCCGGCGTCCTGCAAATCGTTATCTGGTCGGTCGTACTCCTCTTTCTCAACTTTGTGCTCACCACGACGCTGACGTCGATAAACTTGCAGCGTGTGGTGATGTATGCCACAGGGTTGTGTGTAGCGGTGAACATCATCCTCAACCTTCTCATCATCCCGACGTTCAGCTATATTGGCGCAAGCTATGTCATGGTCGCAACCGAGCTCACCACCTTTTCTATCTGCTTCTATTACGCCTCAAAGAACCTGTGCTTTGTTCAAGTGCAGCGTGTTGTGCTCAAACCGCTTATCGGGTCTTTCGTCATGGCAGTCGTCGTTTATTATCTGAGACCGATCAATATCTTCATCATATTCGGCGTCGCTGTATGGGTATACTTTGCCTCTCTGATCGCACTTCGGACGTTCACGAAGCAAGACGTGGACGTCATTAAGAGCATAATCGGCAGAAAGTGACGTTATGGCCCACGTTGAAGCAAGAGAAACTGACTGCACCAAAGAACGCTCGTGAATATGCAACTCCGGTCAGAGGATAAGATGTTTGCCAATCCCTTTCAGATGAATGACTGGAGAATAACCGCGACACTCAAGACGAGTCTCGCGCTGTATCTCGTAACGTGGGCGTTCATCGGCCTCGACGTTGCGGGGTTGCACGTGCCTCTCGCACGCGGGCTCTTTGCTCTCATATCCCTCTTGTTTGTTCCGGGCATCCTGATTCTACGCGTGCTCCGCGCCCACCGTCTCGGCAGTGCACGAACCGTGCTCTTCGCTGTTGGACTAAGCGTTGCGACTGTCATGTGGACAGGGGTTTTTATAAACTTCGTCTACCCGCTAATCGGGGTTGAACGGCCGTTCGCTCTCGTCCCTGCGGTGGGGACGATGTCTGCTGTCGTTGCTGTCTTGGCTGTGGCTAGCTATTGGCGGGATCGAAGTTTCGCTGATGAACCACAGATTAGCGTGCACGAGGTGTCAGAACCCTCCGTTCTCCTCCTCTGCATCCTGCCATTTGTCGTCGTCCTCGGATCCTTCCTCATGAACGTTTATGGTAGCAACATAGCACTGCTTGGCGCGCTTGTCTTGGTCGGCGCTGCTGCTTTCTGGGTCTGCACTTCGGCCTCTTTTCAAGATCGTCACTTCCCGTTTGCCGTCTTCACGATCGCCCTTGCCTTAGTCTACTACGGGTCGCTTGTCTCGTCGTATGTCTGGGGCTGGGACATTCAAAAGGAGCTCAATCACGCGAGCCTCGTGCTTACGAACGGCTTTTGGAACCCAGCGTTGCCCGATGCGACGAACGCGGTGATCAGCGTTACGACCCTCGCTCCGTTGCTCTCGCAGACGTCTGGTCTGAGCTTGGTGTGGCTTTTTAAGCTCGTTTATCCCTTGTTGTTCGCGTTGGTGCCGCTTGGAATCTTCGTAGCCGTTCAAAAACAAACGAACGATAAAATCGCGTTCCTTGCCGCCTTTTTTGTCTCTTTGTTGTTCACGTTCTATAGTGAGATGCCCGCGGTAGCGCGTCAAGAGATTGCGGAACTCTTCCTCGTTCTGCTGTTGGTCGTTATTGTGGACAAGTATCGATCAAGAGAAGAAAAAAAGCGCGTCTATACTCTATATGGTATATTCGTCATCTCACTCGTGGCATCGCATTATACGCTCGCTCTTATCTTTCTCATTTACCTCGTCATCGCTTGGCTTCTGCTGTTTCTCATCGACAATCCGGCCATCCGCCGCTTACATCAATCGGCTGAGGGTGCACCGACAGACCAATCTACGGCGTCGCATCGTATGCTGACGCTCGTCTTTGTTCTCGCGTTCGCGGCGTTTACCGGCGCCTGGTACAAGAGCGTAGGGGCTTCTGTTTCTAACGATATCGGCGGAGCGCTCACGAACATCGTTTACGTCGTCTTTACGCCGCGCTCGATTGCTATCGCGGTTGGGATCGGCACCGCGGTCTACCTTTGCGCTCTTGCGCTCATCTATATCATCGTATCTAGGCGGGCGCAGGAATTGCAGCGGGGATGGCTTCACTGTTTGTCACCTATCGCGCTCGTAGCAACGCTAGGTGCAATCGCGCTGAATTGGGAGGGATCACTGAAAAATGTGCTCCAGATTGGCACGTTGTCACCGCTTCACGAAGCTGGGCTTGCCCTCTATATTATTAGCATACTTCTCATCGCCATTGGACTCTGCGCGGTAGCGTTCCGATGCTGCAGGCGTCGTTTCGACAAGGAGTTTGTGGCGCTCGCACTCGCTAGTTTTGCCGTTTTCGTCGTGGCAGTGATCGTTCCGTCGCTCGCTTTCTTTGTTAATGCAACACGGCTCTTCCACATCTCAACGCTGCTACTGGCGCCGTTTTGCGTTACCGGTGTGCTGCTCGTTCCACAGGTCGCAGCTCGTGTCATTGGGCGGCGTGACAGTGCAAGCGCCGCATTCACCTTGAAAATTGTCGCAGCCTTTTTTATCGTGCTCTTTTTGTTCAATACTGGTTTTATCTACGAGGTGACTCAACAAGGGTCGACCTCCTTTATTTTAAACCGCAACATTGACGCGGCGGTCCTTAACGATAGGGAGATCGCTGCTGCCCAATGGCTAAGCCAAGTGCGCGCCCCCGGCGGCAGCAAAACCTTACCGGTTTATGCGGATGCGCATCGCAATGAGCTTTTGAAAAGTTTCCTAAATAGTGATGTAGCGGAACTTGGACAGCCGCCAACGAAGACGCCGCTCATCGGATATGTTTTCCTCGGCACATATAATACGGAAACCGGACAGGTTGCACAGGTGCAAAAGCAGACTATCGTTCAAGGTACTGCAATTAGCTATGCCGATCTTGGCACCACAAATGCAATGCGCAGCAAGATTTTTGACAATGGGGGGGCCACTATCTATTACCGGAGCACTCAGTAACGCCGCCTTCCACAAGCAACGCTGATCCTCGCCGCTGACTCAGCAACTATTACAGTAGCGTCACTCAGATGTCGAACTTAGTCGCACCGCGTTTTCCGAGCCTCTTGTAAGTGTGATCCAACTTGTCTCCGATGACACCCCAGCTGTATTCATCCTCAGCAAGTCTCCGGGCGTTCAGGCCAAGTCTCTCGCGCTCTTCCCTGTTATGCACGAGGTACTTGAGGGAATCTATCATCTCTTTGTCGATGTTGTCGACGATAACCACGTGCTCTTTATCGCTAGCTTGTATCCCCTCAATTCCTTTCCGTGTCGTGATTATTGGTAAGCCTGCATTCATATAATCGAAGAGTTTCAGCTTCGTGCCACTCCCGCTTCTCAGGGGCACCAATGCGATATCCGCCACAGAAAGGGCTTGGTACAAGTCTTCGACAAAACCGAAAGACCTCACGTTAGCTCGCTCAAATTTGGGAACGTCACTTCCATACAGCACGAATAAGACCGATTCGTCACGTTCAAACTTAGGCGCTATGTAGTGGGTGATCGTGTCGATTGCGTCCCTATTTGGAGGGAAGGAGTAGGTGCCGTGAAATACGACGATCACAGAATCAGGATCGAATCCCATTTCCGCCCTCAGGCGCTTTTTCTCTTGCTGATCAAGTGGGGTTTCAAGTTGACAACCGCTGGGAATCACGGTTATCTTGTCCTTGTTGAGGCCGTATTTTCTGCGAAAAAGTCTCCCGTCTGCGTCGCTCACCGCAGTAATATGAGCTACTAGGTGTCTCGCAGTGAGTCTCTCTAGCACGGTTACGTACTGAGGTATCATCTTTCGTTCGAGATGCGATAATTGAGCAAATTGCGGCGTAACTTCGCTAGTGAAACTAGATTCGACGTTGTGAGAACTGTAGATGACTGGCGCGTCATTCTTGGTCAGTTTAGCGGCAAGTCTCACTGCCAAGGCGCCATATGGGCTGTCAATAGCGATCAAGTCGATGTGCTCGCTTCGAAAAATCTTAATTAGTTTGACCAGGAACCAAATATCAAAATCCTTGAGGAGGTTCAAGGTTCTTCCAAACATTGAGTATCTCGGATACGTGTAGATCTTGGCGCGTTCTTGGTCGCTTGCATCAAAAAAGATTTCAGGCTCGAGCACTATAACGTTGTTACCGCGTCTCCTCAGCTCTTGAATGAGGTGAGAGTATCTGTTCTGCCCGCCTCCTGAAGGCTTAGACAAGCCATAATGAACGGCTATTGATAGAATATCCACGCGAACCTCGATGGTCAGCTTATAGAGCGTTGCTCAACGCGCAAGGAGGAAGCCTCGGCGTGCGCGACTTCCGTGTAAATCGCTTCGAGCTTGCGCAGGTGGACACGCATGTCAAACGCCGTTGACGACCTGCGCGCGTTCGTGCTCAGCTCAGTGAGGAGCCTCGAATCGCTCGACAACGTTCTTAGAAGGGCCACGAGCGCTGCGACGTCGCCAGGTTGAAAGAGGAAGCCGTTATATCCGTCGGTGATGAGTTCAGGAAGTGCTCCTGCCCGGCTGCCTAAGACAGGGATGCCGTGCTGATAGTATTCAGGGACAACAATTCCGAACGACTCGTTGCAGATAGACGGTACGACAGCTATATCAGCTATGCTGTAGAGCTGTCGGAGCTTGTCCGGGGCCAAAAAGCCATAGAAGACAATTCGCCCGTCGTCTTGTGCTACACGCTCGAGACTCGTCCTGTCGCTGCCTTGGCCGGCTATGTGCAGTCGAGCACTTGGGAGGTCTAAGCCTTTTACTGCGTCGATGAGGGTATCGACTCCTTTGTGTTTTCCCAGACGTCCGACGTAGAGTATGTCAAATGTACTATTGCTCACTCTCGGTACGGGTTCGCCATCCTCTATGCCAAGCGGGAGCTTCGTCTTAGGCACATCGGGGAACAGTCCAAAGCTGGAAAGGGTTTTAAGTACAAAATCAGACGGGGCGATCACAGCTGTAAGATCTATACGCTTGGCAAACCACCGATAGATGCGACATAAGCTGTGGGGATTCGTGCAAGACGCATTTGTTCTCGTAAGCATGGTCGTCTTAGGACAAATAAGGTCGAAGTCGTGTATGGTGTGAACGGTGGGGATACCTAGATCATTAGTGGCGCTGAACACCGATGCCGACAAACCCTTGAAATTGTGCACGTGCACGACCTCCGGCTTCTCTCGCTCTAACACCTCCTTTACGAACGTATACACGTGTGGGTTCCACACGTCGAAAAGGTGCCAGATTGGCTTGATAAAGGTGGGCTTGAGAGAATACTCATAAGGAGAGTAGAGATTCAGCGGGTAAAACCGATAGATAGTCTCTTTTCCTTCGACTTCCTGGTTGGAAACTGAAGACCTACTGCCAAACGGGGCTGTAGTTATTACAGAGATATCGTGCTCAGCGCTCAGTCTTTGTGCGATATGATGGACGTACAGTTCAGCGCCACCGTGAACGTATGGCGGATAAAGGTTAGATATCATGCATATTCTCACAAACACAACCTCGAGGTCAGCGCTTAGAATGCATATCAGTCCGTTTTCAGCTTACGTTTTAAGTTGAGCGCATATTAAGCCATCGTAGATCCTCATAGTGCGGGCAATTGCCTGATCCCACGTGAACTCGCTGCTCATTCTCTTGTAACCATTTTGGCCGAGCGTTTCGGCGAGCTCGCCGTCGCTTAATACAACTCTGATTGCTTGCACAAGCCCGCGCAGATCTCCTGGTTCTACGAGTAACCCGTTATAATGGTCTCGAATTGTCGATGGAATACCTCCGACGTTCGTCCCAATAATCGGCCTGCCACATGCGTTCGCTTCAGCCAAGACCATACCAAACCCTTCCGCATCGGTATATGTCGGAAGCACTGTTAGATCTGCTCCACGATAATACAGGGGCATCTCTTCTTCAGGTATGATCCCCGCGAATACCACCCGGTCTGCAACCCCGGCGCGCCGTGCATCAGCTGCGTAGTGCGAAAGCCAGTTTCCGCCGCCAACAACGACAAGTGTTGTTCTATGATCCAGATCGCGCAGCGCACGGATGAGACTGTGGAGGCCCTTGTGTCTGTGGGTTTTGGTCAACTGGCCAACGAAGAGGATGACGGGTCCGTCAAGGCCATACCTGTTCCGGACATAGCCAGAATACACTGTTGGATTAAATATCGTCAAATCGACGCCAGGGGGCACTATAGCAGTTTTTTTGAGGAACTTCTTAAGATAGGGGGAACGTTCGGCATAGTGTTGAGAAGTGGTAATAATGCGACTCGCTCGCTTAACGGTTCCTTTTCCCAAGATATCGTAATAAGCGCGCACTAAAAGCTTGGTTAAGGGGGTGATGCCTACCGCGTCGTTGTGGTATGTCAAGACAAACGGCCGATCACCACATACTCTCGCAGCGACGTCGGCCATATAGGGCACCGGTAGGTGTCCATTCACTACATCAGGGTCAAACTCTTCGACAATCCTCTTGATGGATCCAAACCAACGCAAACTAAACGGCGTGTTAGAGATAGTCGTAAGTCGAGGAAGCGTGATAACCGAGGGACCCGACTTGAGCGGAACGCGTGAACTCGTAACAACGGTCGTGTCAACTCCTGCGTCGTGCAGTCCAACTGCGATTTTATACGTGTACTGCTGTAGTCCACCAACGCCAGAATAAAAGGGTGAAACGATTAGCACTTTCATAAAGGGTTGCATTTACGTACGTTCACGAACTAGTAGCAGGAGGAGTTGAATAGGACAGGTCGACAAGTGCTCCGTATTCGCCTAACAACTCTTCTGTCAGCTACTTAGTCTCTCATATGTATGTATAATACTTTTTGAGATGTCCGACCATGCGTACCTCTTCGACATTGCGAACCCATTTTCGGCAAGTTGCTCTCGCAGAGCATCGTCTCTGACGATCTTAAGAATAGCCTCTGCAATTTCCCGAGGTGAGATCTTGCTGATGAGGAAACCATTGACGCCGTCTTGAACGAGCTCTCGGGCAGCACTCATCTCGTGCTTTATACTGATCACTGGCAGCCTGCACGCATATGCCTCGATGATAACGAGTCCGAATCCCTCGCGAACCGACGGGAGGACGAAGACTTTCGATGATTTCATGTGCGCCGTAACCCCATCCTGATCAACGAATCCGGTAAAGATGACGTTCTCTTCAAGTCCGAGCTTGGCCGCAAGGCTTTCGAGTGCGTCTCGCTCTGGCCCATCTCCTACAATCGTACAAGAAATCATCGGAACTGCCGTTTTTACAATAGCTATCGCGTTCAGCAAAAGATCGACACGTTTTTCGTGGATGAGTCGACCGGCAAACAGCACATCGGTAGTTCTCGGAGCAGGCGCGATTTTAATGATTCGCTCGAGATCGATGCCGACTGGTATGACGTCAATGCGCTCTGGCCGGACCTTGCATTTAATAAGATCGCTACGCGTCTTTTGCGATATCGCCACAATGCCATCAGGAAGACGCATTGTCAATCGTTCTATAACTCTGCCGATCTTGCCACTACGAGTCCCAAGGTATTCGGACCAATAGGCCCCCCACACTTCTAGCCACGTGATTACCAACGGTTTCCTTTTAATGATGGAGGCTATTTTGCCAGAGAAACACGGAAAATAGGGGAATTGGTTGCAGTCGATCACGTCATAATCGGCTTTCAGCAGGGGCGGCAAGACTTTCAACGAGTAGATCAACGCTTCTGTAATGGATCGAACGCCGTGCTCGTTGTACAGTTCGCGAACCTTGCAGACGCCGTGCAGGTGCACGTTATCGGTCACGATCGTATCAGGTCCGTGCCACCATTTCATGCCGTAAATATGAACTTCGTGCTCACCGTTTTCAGCAAGCTTGCGTGCAAGTTCCCACAGGCGTTTGTCCGCTCCGCCCATGTTGTACGGATAAATTGCATCCATGACATATGCAATTCTTATGGTTCGCGCCCCCCGCCAAGCGTCATCCGTCGCTTCAGCAAAAAAAATCCTATCTTAAGTCCGTCGGTAGTCGAACTCAACTTCGGTCGATCGGCCCGTTTGTTGTAATCAATCGCAAGCTCTCCTATGCTAAAGCCAAGACGCGCACATTCGACAAACATGTCTGCTTCGATTTCAAATCCGCGCGCAACTAGGCGCATGTGATCAATAACGTGGCTGCGGTATCCCCAGAATCCGGTACATAAGTCAGTAATCTCTTTTTTGAAAAGAGCGTTTGCTAGGGCCGTGAGCACGCGGTTGCCAAAACGATTCGTTCGCGTCATAGCTCCGTCCTCGATACGGCCTTTCAAACGTGAGCCGATGACGACATCGTAAGTGCGTAGAAGGCGTACGAAATCCGCAATTCGCTCTGGCGGATAAGTAGCATCTCCGTCTATCATGATGAAGTAATCTGCGCGGACTGATGAAAACGCGTGTTGCATTGCCGCCCCTTTTCCCGGCTCCGTAACAGGCAACACTACTGCACCTTTTTCGAGGGCTTTTTGCCGAGTCTCATCTTCAGAGTTTCCATCGATAACGTAGATAGCTGTGTCGTATCCGTCGTTCGAGAGGGCGTGAACAGGAACCCTGTCAATCACGCGGCCGATAGAGGCCTCTTCATTCAGCGTCGGAATGAGCACTGCTACCTGAGCTTTCATTAGAATCGGTGAATCTCGTTTGCGGAGCAAAGCGGCACACGAGTGAAGCTTTGCTTTTCAATCTTAAGTGTTGCGTTATTGTTGTCGCCTCGTATGGTGGTCCCGTCAGCGCCGTGACCGGCCCATCCAAGGCTAATTCTATGCTCTCGCTTCACGTAGTCTCGTGCAGAGATCAGTAACACCAACGTTGCACGAGGCAATCTATGGAAGTTGTTCTGTCTGTTTTTCGGCTTGTGATTGGAGCAGTGTTGTTCTTTCTCATTCCAAGTTTCGTCTTGACCGTTCTGCTATTTCCAAGAAAACAAGACTTATATGGTTTGCAGAGAGCCTTAATAGCAGTCATTACGAGCTTTCTCGTCTCAATGGCTGACGCAACGCTTGTCCTGATTACGGTAACGTTGAATGTTGCGACGCTCGCATTGACAGTCTTTGTTGTATCAGCCGTGTTTGTGGTGCTTGTTTATATGCGTTGGATGGGCGTGGGGCGATCTGAAAGACTAGCCTCGTCGCGGTCATTCTGTGTCAATACCGACAGTAACGGCAACGATTTACCTTTTTCTTACCGTCAGTGGTGTGTCGCTCCTGTCATACCCCCAGCCGAACGAAGTCAGCTACGGCGTTTTTTTGCCGAACTTAGCCTTGCGTTTCGAACTTTTCAGATCATTTAAAGGCATCAAAGAGCGCGAGTCGCTCGCGCACCAATTCTGGAATTCTGTGGTACCCCCCTGCAGCTCTAACCTCTTCGTCGGTGATGTTGAACGTCTGCATCAATGGCCCGCGTTTTGTTTCGGAATAATCTATCACGCTGGCATCGACCTCTATCAGTTGGTTGAGCCTACGAGCGCTCCTTTCGATTGATTTCGTGGTGCCAACGACAACGAACAACACGTCTATATAGCCGTTGTGAACGCCAAAGTTGAGCGCTTTTCGTATTTGTCGGCAAGCGCTTAGGTGAAGGAGGATTTCAACGCCGAGGTTCGTAGCAATGTTATCTCCGTTTGCAAAAGACCTAAGTGACTGGCGTACAGCATCATCAACGTGCTGCCTATCAGCAACTTTTGTGGCATCAACGGCTTGAATCGTCGCGTTGCTTGACCGAGCAATTGTATCAAGGTCGTGCAAAAACACCTCAACGCTTTCAATGGTGACTTTGCCAGCAAGAATCTCATAGCGCATGGTTCGCTTCAGTCGCTCTTGAAAAACCGTTGTTCTCCGAGTTGATCCTCTCTGTGGACCGCCTTTTGGGCGGATCCAAGTTGTTCAAAAACGTCGGCGGCTACCGCTGGACCAAGAAGTGCTGAGATCATCTCAAACGGAGCATTTTTGACATCTTTGCGACTTGAAAAACCCGCGTCGAAGAGCTTCCGACCCCTTACGCGGCCGATGTTTTTCAACTGCACGAGATCGAGGAGTTCCCGATTTATCCCAAACTGGACGCGTTCGGTAAGCTCTCGAGCCTGTTTCTTTGAAGGCACTTTCAGATGGGCTGCAAGCTCCGCGAGCGCGTGACTTACCCACTGCACGGTATCAACGAGATTTCTGATATCTCCTGGCCCGACGTTGTAGCTTTCAGTGATCTCCTTTTCGCTTACCTCGTTAATCCAGTCGTGAACGAGCATTGCTGTTTTAACCTCAGAGAGGAACCAATCGTAATCGACGTCTCTAAACCGCTCGGGAATCTCATCCAAGAACTCATCAAGGTGCTTATTGACAAACTCAGTCACCGCGCGGTAGTCTTTGTTTCGCATGTAAAGGCGCTTAACGTCCGGGGTTGAACAGATGAGATGGAGAAGCGCTACGTCAGTGGCATTGCCTGCATTTCTAAGTCCGCGTCGAATCTTCACAGCGGTCAGTGGATCGATGTACAGCCTGGAGACAAGGTGTCCAAGTGAGGTGGCTTTGACGTGTCCCCCGAAGTCGACTATCATCTCCTCGTTCTCTAAAAACGCTAAGACGCTGTCGATCACGTATGAAGTAAGGTTCAGTGCACTCTGCTGCTGAAATCCGAAGAACGTAGCGCCAAAGAACCGTTCGAGATCATCTCTCGTTCGTCCGAAGCCATTTGAAATAGTCGAGAGCACGTGCACGCGCAAGGCCGTCTCTGTTCCGAGCTTTGATATGACATCTTCGGCATCATTTAGAATATAGTGCTCTGCGAGCGCTTCACATTCGTTCAGTGATTTTGCTATGAGAATCGCCTCTCCGTACGAATCGAATCCGGGCCTTCCTGCGCGTCCCGCCATTTGCTTATATTCGAGCACAGGGATATTTGTCATGCCGTAGTTTGCGTCATAACGCTTGTAGTCCCTAATAACGACTCTTCGGGCGGGGAGGTTGAGCCCCGATGCCAGCGTAGGGGTGGAGACGATGACCTTTATGCGGTTGGCTCGGAACCAGGCCTCGATGAGTTTCCGGTGGTCGCTTGAAAGCCCGGCGTGATGGAATGCGACCGAGTGCCTCACGCAATACGCGAGCTTCTCAGCCATCGTTGTATCTCCTTGAATCTTCGCTGCTAGCTCGCTGCAATCGCGATCGCCCTGCGATCTCATCGCCGTAGCGATCTTCTTTGCAAGGCTTTCTGCATTTCTCCGCGTGTTCACGAAGACTAGGCATTGCCCGCCCTCTCTAAGAGTGTCGATCGCCAGAGCGATAGGCGGGTCAGTCGTACCATCAGAAACGGTTTTTTTCGAGGTGCTTTTTTGAGGCGTCTCTTGCACAAACGTGATGGAGGCACGTTCGGGAAGGTAAAGGCCTTCGTGCAGCGCAACCGGTCGCCAGTCGCTTCTGATGAGCTGTGCGTTAAGCCAGTCAGCGATCTCATCTGCGTTGGAAACGGTTGCGCTGAGGGCGAGTATCTGAGCACGGGGATTCAGTTTTTTGAGTTTGGTGAGCGTTACTTCGAGCGTTGGACCGCGATCTATCGAGTCCAACAGATGGATCTCGTCTGCGACAATAACGCTAAGCGCGCGCATCCACTCTACACCGTTTCTCAGCAGCGAATCTGCTTTTTCTGAAGTCGTTATGATGATATCGTTGCGTCCCAGCTTGTCATCGCGAACGTCGTAATCCCCCGTTGAGATACCGATTTTCACGCCAAAGGCCGCAAATTGCGAAAACCTGTCGAACTTCTCCGAAGCTAAGGCCTTTAGAGGCACGATATAAAGACATTTGCCACCTTCACCGATCGAATTAAGCATGGCAAACTCTGCTAGCAGCGTTTTTCCGGAAGCAGTAGGCGTTGCGACTACCAAGCTGACACCGTCGAGTAACCCGCCTGCTATTGCTTCAGCTTGAGGCGGATACAGTTCCGTGAAGCCCGTATGAGCGTAAAAACGAGCAATCCTCTCAGGTAAGTCGTTCAAATCCATGCTCTATAGACTTATGTGCTAGCCCGATATTAAATCGTTCTCCGCTAGCATGCGCTGACCGAGCAGCTCGTGGTTATCTGCTCGCTCCTTGGGGCCCATAATTTGAGCAGATCACTTTCCATTTTCACATTAGGCGCCGCTTGACACGTATCTACCTACCCCAACGCTGACGTGCTGTTGGAGCTCATAACCTCTCAGCTCGAGAAGTCTGCGACAAAAAGAGAAAACTAAAGCAGTTAAGCTCCACCCCCTTCTCCGCGTGTCCAACGTGTCTTCGCATTCCACAGAACCTACAATCCCACGAATTCTTTGAGGTAACCCAAGCATCGACCCTTTCTGTGGAACTAACCGCGGAGCGTCAACCGCCTTAGCAAGTTAAGACTGAGGCAGGATAAGATAGTCCTAATTGCTATTTGAACATTTATAACAACTTTCGTATCTTACGTCCGGCGGCTTACGGAAGCTGCACGCGAACGCAGCGGCGACTTCGTAGTTCTCCAAGACGGCGAAAGATACAAATGCCTCATTAAACGCCTTTGGTTGGCAGGCGTGAAAACCATCTCGCTGCGTTACACCTATGACTTAATCGACCGAAGTTCGTCTCGGGAGATAAGAAATTGATCTTTGATCTCCACATCCACTCAAAATATTCCGGTGACTGTGCAATTGAACCGGCAACCATTCTCAAAGTCGCAAAGAAAAGGGGATTGGATGGGATCGCTGTTACCGATCACCTGACAATTAGAGGCGGAGTTGAAACGCGCACGCTGAATAACGATCCTGACTTTTTGGTAATCGTCGGCGCCGAGGTTGAAACAAGCAACAGAGAGGATCTGATAGGGTTGTTTTTAGAGGAAGACATTGAGTCGAGAAATGCAGCGGATGTAATTACGGAAATCAAGGCGCAGGAAGGCGTAGTTTTTTGGGCACATCCGTTCCGATTCGGCAAGAACTTGTTGCGCGGCGACGCTATTGAACAGCTCGATCTCATTGAAGCTTTCAATTCAAAAACGAGCGCCTCGCGCAACGAGCTAGCGAAACAGCTGGCTCGTGAATACGACAAGCCCATCATAGGAACAAGTGACGCGCACCAGCCCTTTGAAATAGGAAATGGTAAGACTCTCGTAGGTGGTTCTGGTTTTGGCACGATTAAGGAAGCCCTCGCTAGCGGCAAGACCCAGATAGCGGATGCGCATTTGTCATACGATTATCTTAATGACATGCGGTAAATATGAGCTGTCGTTTGATTTTGTAGCTCAACGGCAACTCTCGAAGGCAGGAGATGCCTGGTGATGATATTGGTCCACCTCTGACAGTGGTTGACGAGTGCAAAGAATGTCACTTTCGTCAAACCGCTCAAGAGTTGTCGACTTTCGCTATCATTCACGTTTAATAATGAAAAAATACAAATAGGATTGAAGCGCAAAAATTGTTAACAAAACTTGTGAGGTGACCGACTAAATCAAACAGCACAGCGTAACATCGGAACTGTTTTATCACATAAATTGGTCTGTACGACCAAGTAAGGCAGCTGGCTGTTCGATTCTCGACGGCCAGCGACTCTTACAACTTCCATAAATTAAGTTTTGTCCACGAGTTTTCGCGTAATCGCAGTGCCGTTAATCTCCTGATATTTGCGAGTACTAGGCGAAGGCGCTCTGGAAAAAGGTCAGGATAGGGAACTACTATATCCGCTACCCCTTTAAATCTATCGCCCGGCTACGTCAGAGCAAACGAGCTCATTATTCCCTGCGCTAGTCCTAAATATGTGTTGTAGTCGCTGGGTATGGCTTTGTAGGTTACGACGTATCCGTTGTTGTTGTTTACCACATAAGTTTGCATCACTTCAAGCGTCTGATTTTGAACGGTCGACGCCGCAGTGCCAGTCTGAACAGGAACGGTCGCTTGCCAAACGACGGTATATGATGTCTTGCCGCTGATTTCGGTAGTGTTGTTCGCAAGTAGCTTGTAGTTCGGGTAATCATTGACCTTACCTATATTGTAGGATGCATAATCCAAACTTGTCGCATTCGGGTCGACTGGTTCGGTCGCCACGTTCACCGCGTCAACTGTGTTGTTTGTCGCTAGGTAGACGTATATTCTGACCTGTACTGAAGCGTTTGTCGTTGAGTCTATTTTTAGTGTCTTTGGATACGTGATATTGAAGCCAGCAGCGCTTGAAAAGACCGTATTGTTGCCAATGGTTGTCTCCGTCGAGGCGATTGGAGTAGCGGTGGGGCTGGTGTTCGTCGTGCAGCCCGCTGTCGTCACTGCTACCGTTATAAGCGCTGCAATGGCTAGCGCGGTAATCAGATTGCGATTATTCATGGTATCAGTTCTCGCCTATATGAAAATGTCCTAGACAATAAAGGTTTGCATCTCCATCTGCCGCCGCTGTGCCGCGCAATGACGTACCAGCTTCGCGGTTCGTCTCGGCCACTCGGCCGTGCACGTGCGCAGCGTGCGTGACGTACCTGCAATTACTAGTTTGAGCGGCGCACATATGCACCTGAGCTTTCGGAACGACACGATCATGTTTGGTGCGAAAAGAGTTCCACCCCTCCAGCGAAGCCCGTTTAGTCCGCGCAACAAAATAGGCATATGTCGTTCAATTTGCGTCGCATCGCATCAGTTCGGCATTGCAGCTCTAGCCTTTGCAGTGTGGAACGGCCCCCAATAAGGCTATATTCGAAAAGGAACTTCAATGATGATGAGCCTCGCAGATCGTCGCAGTCTCCGATGTTTCATTGTTTAAGAAGCGGTGCTCAAATATGCAGCAAGCAGGCTGTCAACTAGGTGGATATATGGCGAACGTCACAAGCAAATACTCAAAGAGGTTAGATGTACTGCCGCCATATCTTTTCGCCCACATAGATGCGTTGAAGGCAGAAAAGGAGGCGCGAGGAGTCGACATCATCGATCTTGGCGTGGGCGATCCAGATTGTCCAACGCCGCCTCATATCGTGCGTTCGCTCGTGCAGGCAGCGCACAAGAGTTCAAATCATCAGTACCCCTCCTCTGAAGGGATGCTGTCATATCGAGAGGCAGTGAGCGAGTGGTATGCAAAGAAACACGTCGCGCTCGATCCGACGAACGAGGTCTTGACGCTGATCGGATCGAAGGAAGGCATAGCGCATTTGCCCTTGGCTTTCGTCAATCGAGGGGACAACGTGCTCGTTCCAGATCCCGCGTATCCCGTATACAAGATCGCCACTATCCTGGCTGATGGTAAGCCGATAGGCATGCCACTGAGCGCTGAAAACGGCTTCCTGCCTGACATTGACAAGGCGGTGACCGATGCCAAACTGCTCTTCATAAACTACCCAAACAATCCGACAGCCGCCGTCGCTGACGACGCTTTTTTTAGAACCGTCGTTGACTACGCCCGCGACAACGACGTTATCGTGTGTCACGACGCTGCTTATTTAGAGCTGACGTTTGATGGTTACGCAGCCCCTTCGTTTCTTTCCGTTCCCGGCGCGATGGACGTAGGAATCGAAATTAACAGCCTCTCCAAAACGTACAATATGACGGGCTGGCGAATAGGGTTTGCCGTGGGAAATGCTGAGGTCATTGCGGGCCTCAGAGAGGTTAAGTCGAACCTCGACTCAGGCGCGTTCCAAGCGGTCCAGGAGGCCGGGATTGCGGCCATGACGGGACCGCAGGACACGGTGGATGCGCTTAGAAAACTCTATGCGGAGCGTAGGGATGCGTTAGTTGACGGTCTGAGGAACATCGGCTGGTCCGTAGAGAAGCCAAAGGCAACGTTTTACGTCTGGGTCCCCGTCCCCGACGGAAGCCCATCCCTAGAATTCTCACTGAAGCTACTGGATGTGGGAATTGTAGCCACGCCGGGCATTGGCTTCGGGGAGCACGGGGAGGGCTACGTCAGGTTTGCGTTGACAGTGCCTGTCAGCACCATTGAGGAAGCGGTCATACGGCTTGAGGAGGTTGTCTAAAAATGGATTTCGGCAGGCGCGACCATCTTGGCGCCAAGAACGGCCACCTTACGATTGACGGCGCTGACGTCGTTGATCTTGCGCGACAGCACGGCACCCCGCTTTACGTCATCGACGAGGGACGCATTCGGAACAACTACAGACGCTTTGCTGCCGCGTTTCCCGACGCGGACGTTTACTATGCCGTAAAGGCAAACGGCCACATCGCCGTGCTGCGCATGCTCGCACAAGAGGGTGCAGGCGCCGACGTATTCTCCGATGGTGAGCTTTATGCCGCACTTCTTGCGGGGATCCCCCCCGAGCGTATCCTCTTTAACGGGAACTCAAAAACGGATGCCGAACTTCGCATGGCGTGTGAAACCAACGTCCGCGTTTCTGTCGATTCGCTAGATGAACTCCGAGCGCTCGCCCGAATTGCCTCAGAAGCCAACAAGGAGGTCGAAATCGCATTTAGGGTCAACCCCGACGTATCACCAGCGACGCATCCCAAAATTGCCACGGGCCTCGTGCAATCAAAATTTGGGATCCCCCACCATCAGGTGCTCGCGTCCTACGTTGAGGCGCTCTCACTTGAGGGCGTCCGTCTGGCAGGCATTCACTGCCACATCGGCTCGCAGATACTCGAGCTCAGCCCGTTCGCAGAGATGATGACGCGGATGATGGATCTCGTTGAGGCGCTGAAAAACGAGCTTAAGCTCGAACTCGATTTCATCGATATTGGCAGTGGATTGGGCATACCGTACGCGGGGACGGCGCCGACCCCGATCGACCTTGCGAATACGGTGCTTCCGATCTTTAACGCGCGCTCTCGCGCGCTTGATATCCGCTCCAAGCTCATTCTTGAACCTGGCAGATATATCGTTGGAGACGCTGCAATTCTGCTCTGTACAGTAAACACCGTCAAAGAGGCCCACAGTACCTTTGTGGGCGTGGACGCAGGCTTTAACCTCCTGCTCCGCCCGACCTTGTATGAGTCGTGGCACGAGGTGATCGTCGCTAACAAGCTCGGAAAAACGTCCGATCACGTGTACACAATCGCTGGTCCGATCTGCGAAAGCGGTGATATATTAGCGAGAGATCGGCGCCTTCCTCGAGTTGAAAAGGGCGACCTCATCGCGATCCTCGATGCAGGGGCGTATGGGTTTGCAATGAGTTCTCAGTACAACGGCCGGCCGCGCGCGAGCGAAGTTCTGGTGAACAAGGGCGAGGCAGAAATTATACGGAGGCGAGAGTCGTACGGTGACCTCTTGACGGGGCAGAATATCCCCCCCCACTTGCTCTGAGGAGACCATGAGGACGATACCGTTTGTCAAGATGCACGGTAACGGCAACGACTTCATTATCGTTGACGAAAGTAACGGCGCTGTTGTTAAGAGCAAGTCAAGTTTCGCTACCAGGGCGTGTGATCGTCGATTTGGGATCGGTGCTGACGGGGTTCTTTTCCTGTCGCGCTCGAGCAGCGCTGATCTCGGCATGCGCTTGTTTCAACCTGATGGTTCTGAAGCGGAAATGTGCGGAAATGGCATTAGGTGCCTCGTCATGTTCGCCGTTGACGCTGGGTACGTCAAGCGCGGCAGCGTCACGGTGAAGACTAAGGCAGGAGTTCGGGGGGTCACAGCTAAGAAAAGCTCGGTGATCGTCGACATGGGCAAGCCTCGGTTTGCCCGCTCAGCGATACCAGCACGGGGAACCGGCGACGAGTTTGTCGAAAACATGCACGGCGTTGTGGTCTCTGCCGTCAACACTGGCGTCCCTCACGCGGTGATCTTTGGCGACCTAGCTGACGTCGACATAGCCGATTTGGCGGAAAAGATCCGATTTGATCCCGTATTCCCGCACGGGGCGAACGTCAACTTTGTAAAGGTAGACGGCAACACGCTCTTCGTTCGCACATACGAGCGCGGCGTCGAACATGAGACACTCAGCTGCGGGACTGGCGCTGTTGCGGCTGCGGCTGTTGCGAACCAGATGGGTCTGATCGGCACGAGAGTGACCGTCAACACGTTAGGAGGCTCTTTAAAAATTACGTTGAAAAAAGATAGCGCTTTTATGGAGGGGCCTGCAGAACTGGTCTATAAAGGTACCTATCTCCTCAAGAGAGGTTAGGCATCCGAGAGTCCTTGGGAAGTAATTTTGAAACACGTACGCGTATCGCGAGGCCGCGTCGGATGCTTCTTCAGTATCGCACACCGGTGCCCTCCGTCGGTCCTCACAAATTGTACAACGACTCTGGACAGGTTATCAATTAGATACCCCGCAACGGGCAGCACCTCCTCGGTTTCGACGTCGACGTAGACCTGATTGGTTGCTACTACGGCCAGATCGTACTTCTTGGCCAATCCGAGCAGCAAAAGCAATTGATTGGCTAGGGCGTGTCGCAACGTGATTTCAGTGTTCTTTGATTGTTCCAGCCGATAGTGCGTCGTGGCAGTATCGAGAACGATAAGCCCTACGTTCTCCTTTGCTATTTTCTTGATGTTGCGCAGCGTGGCACGCTGCTGATCGAAGCTTTTTACCTCAAAAACGAGCAGTTTCTGACCGATGGGTCCCACGTCTGCTCCGGCGATTTGAGCGAAGCGCTCGCTTGGGAACTGGTCCGCAGCGACAAACATGACGCGCTTTTCGCGTCTGATGACGTTTACAGCAAGTTGTATACCTACGGTAGTTTTTCCGCTTCCCGGCTCTCCGAAGATGTGCGAGACAGTTCCGGTAGGAAATCCGCCACCAAGTAGGGCATCTAAGTTGCGGCAGGTGCTTGGATAAAGCATCAGTGTTTAGAACCTCAAAGCAAATCAGACTTCAAAAACGACGCGATTGCTGCTTGCTATGGCTTAATAGGGAGTTAGAGTTATAAAGCTTCGTTTCACATACAGATGGGGGGGCAAATATTCATATCGCCCTAGCAACTACGGACTTTGCGCTTTACCAGGACATCACCAAAGAGCTTCGCGAAAAGAGGCTTAAGTTTATAACTATTACGCCAAGCGAAGCTATGGGAGATGAAATCGGCGTCGTGATAACCTCTGAGAAGGAGGCGAGCGCCATCACCTTTCCCAACGTGGTTATTGCATCTGATCCCGAGATGACGGTGAATGAAGCGATTAGAATTCTCAGGAATGGTGCCTTGCCTCAGCGCGTCGTCGTCGGCATTGACCCGGGAGATGAACCTGGAATTGCCGTCGTCGCCAATGGAATCGTCGAAGCGGTTTATCGCGTCCCATTGGGACAAGCGTTTGGCGTAATCGAGAGAATCAAGCAGACGTATTCTGATATATTGGTAAGAATGGGACGTGGAGCGCGCCTGGTGAGCACGAATTTAGCAAATACGTTAGTGGCCCAAGGAATAGCGGTTGAGCTCGTCGACGAAAGAGGGACCTCGCCATATCTCGGAAAGGGCACAGGTGGAACCGCGATCTCAGACATTGTCGCCGCAATCAATATCGCGCACACGCCAGGCATACGTATAGGGCATCAAGAAGTTCTCCCGTCGAAGGGTGAGATTCGGTGGATTCAAGAGAGGAGTAGAGAACTCTCTGAAGGGCGAACGACGATCTCGAGACAGCTCGCTCAAAGAGTTGCGAAAGGAGAGATAACGATTAATGAAGCTTTAAAGGAGCATAAATGCGCAAAAGAGAACCACACGCGCTAGCTGCTGCCAAGTCGAGCCCAAGCCTCTTCTTCGACCATCCTGATGACGTGTTTGACGGGGATGCTGAGTCTTTTGGCAAGTTCAGTAGCTTCGTCAAACTCAGCGGCGACGTTCAGCACGTTTCCGTGTTGATCGGTGGCAACTTTTACGTGGATCGTGTGGGATTCGCTGCCGATACGAACCGTTACGGACTCACTTCGCCTTAAAGCGATGAGTCTGTGACGCGTCGGCATGATCCGCACGCCCAAGCTTCCTGTTTCTTCGATTATCTTTTTTGCCAGTTGATGCGAGTCGGCGGGGCGGGCTATTACCTGGATAATGTGCCCGGTTCGGCTTTTTTTCCCGGTGGTGGGTATTATTGCGACGTCGAGAGCGCCTGTTTCGAACAGCCTCTCGATCAGATTTCCAAGCACCTCTCCTGTTACGTCGTCTACGTTAGTTTCGAGCACTTGGACGTCGTCTCGCAGCAGGCCTTCATCGCTCTGGCCGAGAGTAGCACGCAAAACGTTTGGGTGATAAAAATCGCGAGAGCCTGCGCCATAACCGACACGTTCGATGATCATTTGGGGCAAAAAAACATCTGATGTCCCGGTAAGAAAGGCGAGGATAGCCGCACCTGTTGGGGTCAGCAGCTCGCCTTCCACAGGCCCCCCTCTGGTTATCAAGCGGTGTTTGGCAAGTATTGCAGCGGTTACCGGAGCGGGGACGGGGAGAAGCCCGTGATGGGTCTCTACCGAACCCCCGCCCACGAATATTGGGGTCGTGAATATAGAATCGACGTGGAGCAATGAAACGGCCGTGCAGGCACCGACTACGTCTGCAATGGCATCATGAGCACCCACTTCGTGGAACACGAGCTCTTCTTTTTGAACACCGTGCACGGCTGCTTCTGCGTCCGCTATGATCTCAAATATCGCGGTCGCATCTGCAACTATCGGTGGACTCATCTCGCAAGATTGAAGCACATCCGTAAGTTTTCGATAAGCGAGTGGCCTCTCCTCGGTGACGACCTTGACTCGCGTTGCGCGTATGCCCGATTTTTTCACCTCGAGGATCTCTACTTCGGCGTCGGCGGCAGCTTCCATGCGCTCTCGAACGACGGATGCGTCCGCGCCGAGATCGATGAGACTTCCGACGATCATGTCCCCCGAAGCGCCAGAAAAAGGCTGAAAGGTAAGTATGGTCATAATAGGTACAAATGGGGCGGTTTTAGCCATCCTTATATATCACCATGTTATCATATAAGCTTAGGTTTTGATCGCATGCCCCAAGAGGTTCAGCTGAAAGTTGCCAAAGCTTACCCGAATGATTCAGGGAGAGGTATTGCACGGCTCGATCCAGACACGCTCCTTAAACTTCAGCTATCCCCCGGAGAAATAATAGAGATCTCAGGCAAGACTAGCACGGCTGCCAAAGTCTGGCGTGCTGATCGCCAAGACTGGCACGAAGGTATCATCCGGATAGACGGGTTCATTCGCCAAAACGCGGGGGTCGGCATGGGTGAGCGCGTGCTTGTGCGCAAACCGAAGGTGAACGAAGCGCAAAAGGTCGTGCTTGCCCCCCCTGAGGGGCCGGTCACGCAGCCATTAACTGATATGACGGACAGCGTGCACCGTCAGCTCCTCAAGCGTCCTGTAGTTCAGGGAGACGTGGTGCCCGTCATCAGTGTAGCTTCGCATCCTCTTCTGCGAGTGCCGGGTCAAGCGGTACCACTCGTCGTTGTAAGTACGAGTCCGCTTGGCGTAGTCTTCATCACAGAGCGAACGCAGCTTGACTTAAGAGACAAGCCTGTCAAAGGGTTTGAATCCGTGCGTGCCACAGGCATCTCTTATGAGGATATTGGCGGTTTGAGAGACGAGATACAGCGGATAAGGGAGATGATTGAGCTCCCGATGAAGCATCCAGAGGTTTTTCAAACCCTTGGTATCACGCCGCCGAGTGGTGTACTGCTTCACGGCCCGCCCGGTACCGGCAAGACACTCATTGCAAAAGCCGTGGCAAATGAATCTGGCGCGTCGTTTTATTCTATAGCTGGACCAGAGATAATGAGCAAGTATTACGGTGAGAGCGAACAGCGACTTCGTGAAATCTTCGATGAAGCGCGCGACCGCACTCCCTCGATCGTATTTATCGATGAGCTCGATTCAATCGCGCCACGACGCGAAGACGTAACCGGCGAAGTCGAGCGACGCGTTGTTGCCCAACTGCTTACCATAATGGATGGCCTTGAGGAGAGGGGCGAGATAATAATCGTAGGCGCCACAAATAGAGTGGAAGCAATCGACCCTGCTTTGAGACGTCCAGGAAGGTTTGATAGAGAGATTGAAATATCTGTCCCTGACTATGAAGGTAGACTGGAGATCCTGCAAATTCACACGCGCGACATGCCTCTCGCCAAAGACGTTAGCCTTGAGGAGCTGGCCAGCATCACTCACGGCTTCGTCGGAGCCGATCTTCTCTCCGTTACGAAAGAGGCGGCAATGCGCGCTTTGAATAGGTACATGCCTGGCATCGACCTCGACAAGGAGATTCCCGCCGAGACCCTTGCTAATCTGAAGATCACTAAAGATGATTTCAGCGGAGCATTTCGAGAAATTCAACCAAGTGCGCTTCGCGAAATCCTGGTCGAAATTCCCAGTACTTCTTGGAACGACGTTGGCGGGCTTGAGGAAGTGCGGCAGGAGTTAATCGAAGCAATAGAATGGCCCCTCAAAGAACCTCAATCATTTGGAAGAATGGGCATCAAGCCGCTTCGTGGCATTTTGCTCTTCGGACCGCCGGGGACAGGCAAGACGCTCATCGTCAGAGCAGTGGCACACGAGACTGAAGCGAATTTCATAAGCGTGCGTGGTCCCGAGCTTATTAGCAAATGGGTAGGTGAATCTGAGCGTGCTGTAAGGAACGTTTTCAAGAAAGCTCGACAAGTTGCGCCTGTTGTGGTCTTCCTTGATGAGCTTGATGCGCTCGCCCCCGTGCGAGGCGTAGAAGATACATCGCGGGTCTCCGAACGCGTCGTGAACACCCTCCTAACAGAGCTTGATGGCTTACAAGATCTCAAGGATATTGTCGTAATCGCTGCTACGAATCGCCCTGACATAGTCGATCCGGCGCTCCTGCGATCAGGACGATTTGACCGGATGATTCTGCTCGGTGCGCCGCAGAAGAGTGCACGAGTGTCGATATTGAACATACACACGCGCAACATGCCCCTCTCAGACGATGTGGACGTTGAAGAGCTTGCGGATCTCACCGATTGGTATGTCGGCAGCGATTTAGAAACACTCTGCAGAGAAGCGGCAATGCTCGCGTTGCGAGAAGCAATGGACATAAGTTGTATAGAAATGCGTCATTTCAGAGAAGCACTGAAGAAAGTCCGGCCCGCGATTGATGAGCGCACAATGCAGTATTACGAGCAGATAAAACAGAGATTCACAGGGGGTCGCCCCGCTGAGCCGACGACGCACGTGAGCTATCAGTAAGCGCGGAATATACGAAACCCTTTATATTATAAATACATAGCAGGCAGAGATGAAAAAGGAGATATTCGCTAAGAATCTGTCCAATAAGCAAGTGATGGGGAGCGATGGTACTGATATCGGCACGCTCTATGATCTCATCATTGATGAAAACAGCGGCGATATCCTTGATCTTAAAGTGAAGCCAGATCCCGATCTGAATCTGCAGGAGTTTAGGACAGAAAACGACTTCATATTTCTACCATTTGACGCTGTTAGGGCGATAAAGGATTACATTGTGGTTGATCGGAAGTTGATTAAACAGCCGCAGTGAACGCCAACCATCTCGCAGCTTGATTCGCGCTACGAATGCGGCCGAGGCGTCAGCTCAGGGGGCGGTTACGTAGCTGTTTTATTGTGTTTCGCGAGCATAAGCTTGCTAGCAACGCTCTTAAAGTGTTTCCGACTTAGAGCTCTGTTCGGAGACAAAGACCTATGAGAAAACGAGTCGAAGCGAGGACGGGACATGCAAGTTGACGATTTAATGAGTGCGCCTGTTTATTCCGTCTCACCTGAAGACACCGTTGGCCACGTGAAAAACGTGATGCTGAAGCACAAAATTGGCAGGGTAGTAGTTGCATATGAGGGGACTCTTATTGGTGTCATTGCTAAATACGACCTCGCAAAGATGCTTGTATCATCAGAAGCAGGTTGGCGAAGGCGACACCAGGACCGAACGCTCGCAAAGACGGTCATGTCAGAGAATCTAGTTATCACCTCGCCTAGTGCTTCGATTGCAGAGGCAGCTCGAGAGATGATCGCAAATGGAATCGGCTGCCTTCCCGTTGTGAAAGACGGCGAGCTCCTAGGCATTTTCACAGAGACGGATTTGACAGCACATTTTGCAGGCACAAGCTCAAAGGTTCAGGTCAAAACTATTATGGCCGATGCTTTTCTCACGTGTCACCGCCACCATTCTATTAACCACGTATTGCGTGACATGGAGACTAACCACATTTTTCGTACCATCGTTCAAGAGGGAAACGGTGTACCGGTAGGCATAATTACGCACACTAATCTGACGTTTGCTCAAGAGCCTCTCGTCGATTCAAAGGACATCGTGATGGTGAGAAAGGCCGATCGGGCGGGCGTGCTAAGGAATAGATATGTGCGAAGGGTCCTTCAGGTTGCAGAAGATATCATGTCTGAGCCGCTTATTACGATCCGCAGTGATTCTAAGGCTGTAGACGCGGCGCGTGCGATGGTTAAGAACAGAATAGACGCCATGCCTGTCGTAAGAGGGGAGTCGCTCGTAGGCGTCATATCTAAAACCGATATAGTGGGGAAGATGGCAGAATAGGGCAGCCATCTTCTCAGTTGATCAGCAGGGTGCACCTAATGCGATACGACAACTACGCGTTCACTAGCGCGTCTGATCTAGCGTCAGTCGCGTACGCCATAGACAAGTCCGATCGGATTTCCCACGCCTTGGATCTTATGGAAAAACACAGAGTGAATCAACTGCTCGTGATGAATGAAGGCGAATTTACGGGGATTTTGACGAAAAAAGGCATTGCACGCACATTAGGCGCAAGTGATGACATCACGAAGCCGGCCTCATCACTTCACGTGACGAAAGCAATGGATGACACGTTCACTGTCATAAGCGGCACCCTACCCATTGGCGAGGTCAACCATCTTATGGAAAGGTCGGAGGTTCTAATCGTTGTCAATGGGCAGCCTGTCAGATGGATAACCTTCAACGAGATCGTGAAAGCGAGCAGACCAGGGGGATTTGCGGGCGAAATAATGGAGTCCCCTTTGACCTGCTCCCCCTTTGACCGAGTAACCCACACTAGGCGAAGGATGATTGATGAAAATGCGTGGTGGATGGTAGTCGTCGAGGATGACAAGCTCGTTGGAATAATAACGGAGAACGACATAGCGAAGGCCATGAGCCAGTTCAGAGACGTTGTACGATCTTACTATCAAGATTCACGCGTGCGGAAACTACTTGTAGACGATATTATGATCGCCGACATCGTGTTTGCGAGAACTAATACCGCGTGCGTCGAAGTGGTCGAAATCATGCTAAAACACGATGTTGAGGGGGTGCCAGTCCTCGATCTGACGGATACTATGGTCGGCGTGATAACTCAAAGTACCGTGCTTCGGAAGCTCGATTGACTTTGAAATCAGCCAACAACCATCAGCAGCTGGCGGCCCGTGGAGCGAAGCGGTTGGTGTCTGCTACCGTGACGTGATTCCCCCTAGACACTGTATGGTCCCAGGCGTGCCGATCTCTCCGTGGGTTGTGAATGAGCAACCTGTTAACGTCTCAGTCACCTTCATAGCAGTGACCGCGTGGAGTGTAAGCTTGGTCGTTTTAATTCTAGAACGTCCTTTTGCTAGCGCCAGCCAGACAATCAATTGATCGCCTAGATGTGTGTCGAACGGTGCTCCTGTTGAAAATTGCCCTAAGAGCCCAGCTGCGGCCTCCTCTCCGACCTGTTCAGCAGGTTTTCCCGGAGCGCCGAGCGCGTCCCCTGCTAATCTTCCCCCTGTTGAAGTCTCTGCCCATAGCACTACGCCACTTCCCGTGGAAGGACTCTTGGCCCTCTGACCAACGTCACGCACGATGCTTATGTCTTGATAGCCTGCGCGCGAGCAGCTTCGTGTAGCCGCGTCAGCTTGCCGTTCGACTACGTGCGCAGGAAGATTCCGCGAGTGTGATATACCTCTTATTCCTCTTGGAGACCCCGTATTGACGATATTAATAGGGTGTAGCACGTCGACGGGCTCTGTGAAGATGTGGATCAGTCCCCCTCCGCGAGGATAATACCCTCTTTTTACGAGACGCACTTCGTAAAGAAATCCCATGCTAGCTAGCACGGGATTTAGGACATTGATCACGTAATCGGCTTGCGGTGCCAAGGGATTGTTTGTGCCACCGATGAGGGTGATAGATGAACGCTGATCGGCAAATGCGAGGACTGGCAAAAGCGCTTGCAAAATGAGCGTGGTACTGGCAGCCGTCTTTGCATCAAAGTGAAAGGTCCCTCCGTGCGTAGGTCCCGGGCAGAAAATTATCTCGGAGGAGCCTATCGCAAGTCCGCTCACCTTCGCGGCTGTGACCGCAGCTACCGCACGTATCGCACTCAAATGCTGGCTTCGAAGCCCAGGATTTGTCCGGTTGACCCTAATATTCTTGATGGTGACGGACTTTCGCGTTAATGCGGAAAGAGCGAGGCATAAGCGAAGCACTTGCCCGCCGCCCTCACCGATGCTGCCATCAATCTCGATCATCAGTAGTACTTATGCTGAAGTCAGAAATAAACTGCCGGTGAGATTCAACATTCAAGCCATCGCTGATTGACATGTAGAGAAACGGTCATCACCGACGCAAATGGTGATTTGTGCTAAGAATCGGCAAGCGTTTAGACCGCAAGCAAGTGTTATTTAGTACCTTGGCCTTTCTATTACTACGCGAGTATCGGCTGTAGCGCGAGTAGCACTCGAAGATGCGGGGAGCACGACATGGGGCGACAGGACAATACAACAGTCTGTAAACTTTGTCAGCGCAGCTTCGAAAAGTCAGAAGTAGGTCGAATCAAGATTTTGAGACGCGAAAAAAAAGGGGAAAGCGTTCTTTGGGTCTGCTCTCATTGCGCTGGACGAATTAAGTTCGCCGAGCACTGAAGGCTCGTCTGTATCGTTAACGCGTTATTGTGAGTCTCTTCACTTTCTGCACTTTTGTTCAAAACAGCAACTTTGCCGCTGCTCTGCGATCCGTGCCTCAATAGGACTTCGTAGGTTGAGCATTTCATCGCGAGCCTCGAAACTCATTTACGGCGCGATTTGACGGTTTCTAGGTCAGCGCGAAGCTGAGGAGTTTTAATGCGAATAAAGCCGCAGTGGTGCTCTCCAGGATGGTCGATGCAGAAGTCGCTTGTGGGGCACGTCATGCTTTTCTTGCCCAACGACCTCGCGTTTAACGTGAAATAGGGCAAAAACTGTGTATGCAGACACCTCGTTGCACTTGGCGTCGCCGTACGCATTACAGGGCACTGCAACGCCCAAGCTGGTCAAGCCTCTTGAAAGCGCCACAAAGGGGTTCTTAGGCCCCCTCAAAGCGGCTAGGCATCGCGTTGGGTGGCTTTCATCAATACGTATTTATTTCGTTGTTGTATTGTTTAGTTCGTGAGGGTTATTGCACTTACCGGTGAAGCAGAACGCTGCGAAGACTTCTTAGCGGCACTCTCTCTTCACTATACGGTGGCGACGCTGCGTCAGGAACATGAGAATGCGCTTACGTTTGCCGCGAACGGAGTCTCAGACGACCTCCTTTGCATCAAATCACCGACGAGATACGTCGTAACGCGCTATGCTCACGAGAATGCAAATACAATCCCGCGAGAGCTCGATCGTCTGGGGGAACAAGAGGATGTTGATTTCGCCGTTGTTGTGGGTAGCGTCCTTGCGTCAAGGATTGTCTCCTTTCGTGAGGTTTACGAGGCCCGGCTAGAGCGTAGTGTAGACTTCGAAAAGCATTTTGAGGCGCTTAAGACTTTCCCGGAATGGGTAACGCTTGGCGTTCTCGTAAGAGCCGTACGCGCTCACCCTGATATTCACAAAGCGGGAGCGATCCTTACGTTCACCGGAACGGTCCGCGGGGAAGCTGTTGCGCTTGAATTTGACATCTATGAGGAGGAGGCCGAGCAGCGAATTTCTTCAATCGCTCGCGATCTGAAGACTATGAAGGGCATAGTCGAGGCAAAGATATACCACAAATCAGGTCATGTCAAAAGAGGCGAAGACATCGTCTATATTGTTGTTGCTGCGGCACATCGACAAGAGGGTTTCGAGGCGCTCAGGGATGCAATAGAACGGATCAAGAAGGAAGTTCCTATCTGGAAAAAGGAACTTACGGAACAGGGGGAGAGATGGGTCGACATGTGAAGGCGGCGGGCGAGAGCGACGTCCAGAATGATAGGGAGCCTCCGCCGAGCGGCGCGCGTCCTTGATTGGTAAATGCGGACGAGGAGTTTTTAATGAGGCTTTTTGGAACAAACGGCGTGAGGGGGGTAGTAAATCGCGATCTGACTGTAGATCTTGCCCTACGGCTCGCAATGAGCTTGGGAACGCTGACAAAGGGTATAGTTGCGGTCGGACAGGATACGCGGACATCGGGTAGCATGCTCAGCTACGCAGCCATCGCCGGACTACTCGCTACAGGTTGCAAGGTTGTCAATGTCGGTATAGCGCCAACACCCGCTGTACAATACTTCGTGCGCGATAACGCTGATGCGGGAATTGTCATCACCGCATCGCACAATCCACGGGAATACAACGGACTCAAACTCATCGCTGGTGATGGAACAGAATTTGGAAGTGAGGGGGAACTTGCCGTCGAAGACATTTACTACCACGGGGCACCCAAGCTCGCGGATTGGCGCGAGACGGGCGAACTTTCACAAGTAAACATCATCCCCGATTACATTGAGGGGGTTATGCGGAACGTGAACACATCGGACATTGCAAAACGTGGGTTTGTTGTAGCAGTCGACACTGGTTCCGGGGCCGGCAGCATCGTCACTCCATTCTTGCTGAGTCGATTAAACTGCAAGGTGACAACGCTCAATGCGCAGATAGACGGCACCTTCCCCAGTCGGAATCCGGAACCAACAGAGGACGTGCTTACGGATCTCGGAAAAATCGTCGTCTCTAACGGTGCCGATTTGGGAGTCGCTCACGACGGCGACGCCGATAGGGCGGTTTTTGTCGACGAAAATGGGAATTTTGTCAATGAAGACGTTTTACTTGCGATCGTCGTTAAGCACGTACTCTCCAAGAAGCGAGGACCTGTCGTCACACCCGTCAGTTCATCACAGCGTATCGTTGATGTGACTGAAGCAGCCGGTAGCCAGGTTATTTGGACTCCTGTCGGAAGTATTCACGTAGCGCGTGTAATGATGCAGGTGAACGCTGTAATAGGTGGAGAGGGCAACGGCGGCATCATCTTCCCAGAACATCAGTACTGCCGCGACGGGGCGATGACAGTGGCCAAAGTGCTTGAAATAATGACCGAGCGTGATAGAAGACTTTCTGAGCTCGTCAACGAAATCCCGAAGCGATATATGGATAAGACGAAGGTCACGTGTCGTGATCGAGACGCTGCCATGCAACACATCCAGTCATCCGTTCACGGCAACGTCGACACAACAGACGGTGTCAAAATATGGTATGATGACGGTTGGCTGCTCATACGCCCCTCTGGGACAGAGCCGATCATTCGGATTTTCGTCGAGGCGGAAACCGAGCAGAGAGCCAACGATCTCTTGGACCTCGGCAAACACATGACCGCAGGTTGCTAATGCAACGCGTTCTCAAACTTGCTAGCTCACGAGTCAATGGAACATGGCAGTAGAGGAGCTTTTGGTCATCGATGTAGAGGCCGAAGAACCCGGATCCGGCTTAGAGTTCTTTGTAACTGGTTGCAGTGGCTTTATCGGCACGCATCTGGTCACTCGTCTCCTCGATAGCGGACACACAGTGACCGGGTACGACCTAGTCCAGCCAGCTTACCATCACGAGAATTTCGATTTCGTACAAGGTGACATCCTCGATTTGGAGAGACTTCGGGCCAGTGTGGTCAAACCTGACGGCATCTTTCACCTCGCCGCGCAAACCAAAGTGCCTAATTCAACACGAGATCCGAGTTACGACTTCCAAGTTAACGCACGAGGCACATTCAATGTCTTGTCGTGCGCTTCTGGAGCTACGTTTGTTTACGCGTCCACAAGCACAGTTTACGGAACCGCTGTCACCCCTACACCCGAAGGACACGTTATGCGTCCGGTATCCTTTTACGGCGCTTCGAAAGCAGCAGGCGAGCTATATTGTTCTGCATTTAACGGCATTTTTGGACTACCCACGACTGCTCTCCGTCTTTATAACGTCTACGGACCGGGTAATGCCAAAGGCGTCATGTACGATCTCATAAGGAAGCTTCAGCGGGATGATAGCCACCTTGAAATACTGGGAACTGGACTCCAGAAAAAAGACTACGTTTATATCGACGACGCCATTGATGCGTTCTTGCTTGCTTATGATAGGGGGGTACCGGGCGAAGCGTACAACATTGGAAGCGGGAGCGCGATCACTGTAAACGAGATTGCCAAACTCATTTGTCAAATGATGGACCTGCATCCCGACGTCCGCTACACCGGAGGCAAGTCTTGGGAAGGCGACATTGAGTCAACACAGGCTGACATATCATATTTTACATCGTTTGGCTGGCGGCCCAGAATCGACATAGAATCGGGTATGCGGCAGCTCTACAACTGGATGCAGACCCAACTGTGACACGCTTTAGAGCGAATGGCATTCGCAGCGTGCTGCTAGCAGAACGTCAAACTAGAAAAAAAATAAAGGCACGAGCCCGGCAAAGACCGGGCTCACCACACGGAGTTTAGAACGTTACTTCCGACGCCGCATCGCCAAATACGCAACTATCAAGAGTCCTGCTACCGCGTACAACGCCTCAAAGCCCGGCAAGCCGAGGAATCCTCCGCTCGCTGTGGCTGATGCAGTCGCTGCTCCTGTCGTCGGGGGCATCAACACACCGTCGACGACGTGAATCACGCCGTTAGTTGCATTAATATCCGCTTTGGTTACCGTCGCATCATCAACTTTGACCGTCGTACCGTTTACTGAGTACGGTAAGGTTAGTCCGTTGAGGGTTTGAAGCGTGCCATTACCCATGAAGTCGCTTGAAAGGAACTTCTTCGGGATGACGTGATACAACAGCATGGTCTTTAGCGCCGTCGTGTTGTTTTGCAGAGCCGCGAGGGTGGATGCATTCACCTTGTCAAAGGCTGCGTTCGTAGGCGCGAAGACGGTGAAGTTACCCGGGCCGTTCAACACGTCTGTGAGGTTCGCTAGCTTTAGTAGGCTCACAAGTTTTGTCAGGTTCGTGTTATTGGCTGCAATCTGTGCGATAGTCTGCGTAGCTTTCGGCGTTGCAGTGCTCGTCGCAGTTGCTGTCTGCGTTTGTGCGAAAGCCACGCTTGACCCTCCAACAATAGAGAGAACCACCACGGTTGCCAAAACAGCAGAAAAGAACGTCTTATTGACCATTTTTCACCTCGACATAGACTAGCGTTCGTAGACGCATGACGTTCCATACGCTATAAACTTTGCTTTTCTCTACTTCCGACGCCGCATCACCAAATATGCAACAACCAAGAGTCCTGCTACCGCGTACAACGCCTCAAAGCCCGGCAAGCCAAGGAACCCTCCGCTCGCTGTGGCTGACGCAATATTAGTTTTGGAGAATACGAAAAGAAAAAATAAAGGCGCGAGCCCAGTCAAGACCGGGCTCACCGTGCGAAGTTTAGAACGTTACTTCCGACGCTGCATCACCAAATATGCAACAACCAAGAGTCCTGCTACCGCGTACAACGCCTCAAAGCCCGCCTCAAAGCCCGGCAAGCCAAGGAACCCTCCGCTCGCTGTAGCTGACGCAGTCGCCGCTGCTGCGGTCGCATTCGTAGTCGCGTTCGCCGTCGCCGTGCTCGTCGCAGTTTTCGTCACGTTTGTCGTCGCGTTCATCGTCGCCGTTTGTGTTTGTGCAAAAGCAACGGTCGACCCTGCGACAATAGAGAAAATCACCACGGTTGCCAAAACAGCAGAAAAGAGTTTTTTGCTGACCATTTTTCACCTCCAGTATAGACTTAGCTCCGTAGACGCATGACGTTCCATATGCTATAAACTTTGCTTTTCTCTACTTCCGACGCCGCATCACCAAATATGCAACAACCAAGAGTCCTGCTACCGCGTACAACGCCTCAAAGCCCGGCAAGCCAAGGAACCCTCCGCTCGCTGTAGCTGAAGCAGTCCCGGAACGGCTTACGACCCCTGACGTGTTGTAAGCATCTTGGTCAATTGCTTAGCTCTGTTTGATCTATTGACGAAAGATTGGTGACGTAGCTGGGGGTGAAGTCACCCGCAAGCGCGGTGCTACGGAGAAGGTACAAAGGACGAGCTCTAATAGACTGAAGGCAACGTTCCTTTGTATTTGCTAGCATGGCCATATCTCACGATAGACTACAATCTCAAATCGATGGAAAAAAAGGCGCGAGCCCAGTCAAGACCGGGCTCACCGTGCGAAGTTTAGAACGTTACTTCCGACGCTGCATCACCAAATATGCAACAACCAAGAGTCCTGCTACCGCGTACAACGCCTCAAAGCCGCGTTTGCCGGCGGTATCAACACACCATCTACGATGTGAATCTCGCCGTTAGTTGCATTAATATCCGCTTTGGTTATTGTTGCCGTGCTGTTGCCACTGCCAAGTGTTATCTTCGTTCCGTTGACGGAGTAAGGCAATGACAGTCCGTTGAGCGTTGTGAGCGTGCCGTTACCCGTGAAGCTATTTGACAACAGCGCCGTTGGGATGACGTGATACTCCAGCACTCTCGTTAGCAGCGTTGTATTGTTTTGCAGAGCCGCGAGGGTCGTTGTATTGTTTTGCAGAGCCGCGAGGGTGGATGCATTCACCTTGTCAAAAGCTGCGTTTGTAGGCGCGAAGACAGTGAAGTTACCAGTGCCGTTCAATGCGTCTATAAGGTTTGCCTTCTTTAGTAGGCTCACCAGAGTTGTAAGGTTCGTGTTATTAGCTGCAATCTGTGCGATAGTCTGCGTCAATTTTGGCGTCGCAGTGCTCGTCGCAGTGCTCGTCGCAGTTGCTGTCTGCGTTTGTGCGAAAGCCACGCTTGACCCTCCAACAATTGAAAGAATCACCGCGGTTGCCAAAACAGCAGATAAGAGTTTTTTGCTGACCATTTTTCACCTCCAATATTAAATTAGCTTTTATACGTGATTTGCGTATGTAATAAGCTTTGTTTTTCTACGAATCCGCCTCTTTTTGGCTCAAAAGGTTCCGCTCGCCTCCAACTCACTTTATCCGCGTTGGGTCGCTTAGAAGTCCAAAAATCTCTTGAGAGAGACGTCATTTTATAAAGAAGCTGAAGCAATAAAATCTTTTTGGTTAAGCCTAAGATGGGGCAAACAGACCTTTTTCCGCGTGTTTCCAGCAAACAACGAATAGTATTCCGTTTTCCTACTTCCCCATCGCTCGCAGGATTGCTTCGATTCAAAGCCGTCCAATGAATGGATACAGCGGGCAAATAGCATATTGTTTTATATCTGCACCGAGAAAAGAACAGCGGAGAAGTTGACATGTCTTGGAAGGAAATAAGCCCGCTGAGCAATATTCGCAGCAGAATGGATGGGTTGTTAGAGGATATTGACAGCGACGATTACACCGGGCCAATCACCGCAACGCCACCCGTCGATCTAATAGATCTCCCAGCAGAAATCGTTGTTCTAGTGGATCTTCCAGGAGTTAGCAAAGACGACGTGAAGCTTGAAGGCAGCAGCGACATGGTAGAAATCACAGCGGAAAGGACTTCAAAATACGACAATGACGAACACCTCATAAGAGAACGCGTGTCGCGCGAGTATTACCGCTCCATCAAACTCCCCACGAATATCGATGATGCTGCCGCCCGCGCAAGCTTCTTCAACGGCGTGCTCGAAGTCCACCTGCCGAAAATTGGAATCGCTGACAAGAAGCTCATATCTATCGAGTAACCCGGCTTGTTGCTGACGCAGATTGACGGCATCAGATAGGTTCGCTCCTCATCTTGCGCTCAGTGGGGGTAACTCTCATCATCGCCGTCATAATAAATATGGACCATTTAGACGATAAATATTCCTTCTAGCTCCGACGGTGCGCACGCAAGCCGCTTGTGATTCGCTTGAGAACTGAAGCATTTACAGTAGACAATATCCCTCGCGTAAAACAGGGAGACGATATAACAGATTTTTTGCGGAATGTAGACCTTCACGACGGAGATATCGTTGTCATTGCTTCAACAATAGTCTCGAAGGCTGAAGGATTAATGCGGAGTTTGGAAAGCTATAGCCCAGGTGAGCGGGCTCTTAGGATCGCTGCGGGGCTTCATGAAGATCCGCGCTTCATTGAAGCGGTACTGGGCCAATCCACTGAAATCCTGATTGAAAAGCCGTTCTTGCTAGTTGAAAGCAAGTTTGGTCACGTGTGCGTCAATGCCGGATTAGATCGGTCAAACGTCGACGAAGGTTTTGTCTTGCTCCTTCCGGATGAACCCTCTCGGAGCGCACAGCAAATGCGCTCACGAATAATCGAGCGCTACGGTAAAAACGTGGCTGTCATAGTTACCGACACTTGCGGTCGGTCGTTTCGAGAGGGACAAACTGGCGTTGGCATAGGATTTGCTGGAATGGCCCCTATGAGAGACTGGCGCGGTATGAAAGACCTCGAAGGGAAAACGCTAGAAATAACCAACGAGGGCGTGGGCGATGAGATAGCGGGTCTAGCCAACCTAATGATGGGAGAAGGAGCAGGTGGCACCCCGATTGTGATCGTGCGGGGTATTACGTATGAGGACCGCGTATGTCAGGTATTTCGCCCAAAGGAAACGGACGTGATAAGGAAGGCTATCAACGACGCAAATAAGCAAGGTCAAGCGTAGGTGTCGCGAGACTTCTACAACTCTCTTTTAGAGTTTTTCGAGGCAGGCCATTATTAGTGGCAATCGTGTAAGTGCGCGGCGTGCTCACACAAGCCTCCACAGGGTGTATTCTGGCAGAAATGGAGCGTCCCGGCCGGGATTTGAACCCGAGTCTTGAGCTCCGCAGGCTCATAGGATATCCACTACCCCACCAGGACTTGCGTATCTCTATATGCTTAACGGTATAAATCGGTTGTTCAATCAAACTGTTGCCTAGTAAGACTGCTTGACGTATCTCGTTATGTCGGTGCCGACCTCCGAAGTGGTCGAACACCCCCCTAGGTCAAACGTCCTCACCTTGCGTGCGCGCAGATTGCACTCGATAGCGAGCATGACGCCCCTCGCAGCTTGAGTCGCTCCGAGACTCTCGAGGAGCATTGCCCCAGCCCAAATTGTCGCAATCGGGTTGACCTTGTTTAAGCCCTTATATTTTGGAGCCGAACCGTGGATCGGTTCAAACATTGACGTTCCTTTCGGGTTTATGTTGCCACCTGGAGCAAGTCCTAACCCCCCTTGCACCATAGCCCCGAGATCCGTAATAATGTCTCCAAATAAGTTCGGAGCGACAACGACGTCAAACCATTCTGGGTTTTTGACGAGCCACATAGTCATTGCATCGACGAGATTGAAATCTATTCTTACGTCTGGGTAACCTGCCGCAATTTTGGTGAATATCTCACGCCAGAAGCCGTAAATGTCCGTCATGGCATTCATCTTGTCGACACTCGACACATGTTTCTTCCTTCTCATAGCCAAGTCAAAAGCGTACTGCATGACGCGCTGCGTCCCCTCAGCTGAGATAAGCCCAACTTGATACGCAATTTCATCACTATCAGAGTCGATATCGAGGCCAAACTTGACGTTATAGAGGTTGCGAATCACTTCTGCCTCGTGATGCACGCTGCCTCTCTTGGTGCGACCGCCTATACCTACGTAGAGGTCTTCGGAGTTTTCGCGCACTACGACATAATTGATATCTTCGGGGCCTTTGTCTCGAATTGGCGTCTCTACGCCCTCTAGCAGCCGAATAGGGCGGAGATTTATGTACTGATCGAAATAGAATCTCAGCGCGAATAGCACGCCGCGCTCGAGCACACCCGGTGGGACACGCGCATCTCCGACTGAGCCAAGGTATATCGCGTCGTAGTCGCTCAGCTCTTTCAGCGCGTCTTCTGGTATAAGCTCTCCAGTAGTGAGGTAGTGCTCTGCTCCGTATGGGTACTCTTTCCACTCAATGTTGAATCCATAGTTGTCGCCTGCGGCTTCGAGGACCTTTTTCCCCTCTGCAATGACCTCAGGTCCGACGCCGTCTCCGGCGATTATGGGGATTCTATACGTCTTCATTTCTGCTTCACCACAAAGTATTCAGCAAGCGATGTGACGGTGCTCACGATTGATGCCTAGTCCGTTTCGAGTTCGCGTGCCTCCCGACTCTTAAGCTGCGCCCTGTTTTTTATGTACGGGACGAGGCCCCCCGCTTCTATGATGTTTCTGATGAATGCGGGGAAAGGGGATATTGTGTACTCCTTTTTTTGTGTCTCGTTGTAGATTTTACCCTTTTCTAAATCAACGTGTAGAATATCTCCATCCTCGATTTCGGTCGTATCGCATTCGACAACGGGAAGCCCTATGTCTATGGCATTTCGAAAAAAAATCCGTGCAAACGAACGCGCGATCACGATGCCGACGTTGTCCTTTAGAGCCAGAGGAGCATGCTCTCTTGAGGAACCGCAACCGAAATTCTCTCCGGCGACGACGATGTCGCCTTTGATGACCTGACTCGCAAAGTTTGGGCGTACGTTTTCGAAGGCGTGCTTTGCGAGGTCTTGTGATGAGTTGAGCACTAGATACTTGCCTGGGATAATTGCATCGGTATCGACGTTGTCTCCAAACTTCCACACTCTGCCTGTAATATGCGCTTTTGATCTCGTCATGCTCCGCTCCTAGTGCGTTCTTGGATCGGCTATTACGCCGTCGATGGCGGACGCCGCCGCGGTCGCAGGGGAACATAGATAGACAGAAGCCCACGGGCTTCCCTGCCTGCCGACGAAGTTCCGGTTTGACGTGCTGAGGCCCACCTCACCCGGACCCAGTATTCCAAACGATCCGCCCATACACGGGCCGCAGCATGGGGCTTCAACGAGGGCGCCGCTGTCGGTAAAGATATCAATAAGACCCGTTTTTAACGCCCTCCGATACTCGGTTCTCGAAGCGGGAACCACAATCATCCGCACTCCTCGTGCCACTGTCTCGCCCTCTAACAGCTCAGCTGCTGCTTTTAGATCCTCGTACCGACCGTTTGTACACGAACCGATAAAGACCTGATCTATATGATAGCCTTCTACGTCGGTGACTGGCACCACGTTATCGACTTGATGGGGCTTTGCAACCACGGGAACCATTTCGCTCGCGGTGTAGCGACGCGTGACTTTCGTTGCGTCTTCGTCTGAGCCCAGCGTGAAATCCCCGTCGACGGAGCGCTCCTCTAGAAAGACTGCCGTCGCTTCGTCGGGTGCTACGATCCCTGTTTTTCCTCCCATCTCGACTGCCATGTTGCAAAGAGTCATCCGGTTGGCGATGTCCATGTGCTCGACGGTTTCCCCACCGAATTCACACGCCTTGTATGTGGCGCCATTTATACCAACGTCGCCTATTATCGTGAGTATTATATCCTTGGCATAAACGCGTCGTGCGAGCTTTCCATCAACGTTGAATGCGATGGTATCTGGGACCTTAAACCAAAGCTTTCCTGAAGCGAGGGCCACCCCCATGTCTGTCGAACCAACGCCGGTGGCGAACGCCCCCACAGCTCCGTACGTGCATGTGTGTGAATCGGCGCCTATGACGAGCTCCCCCGGAAGCACGTGTCCCTTTTCGACCATAACTTGATGGCACACCCCTTCTTGCACATCGTAGTTTAGGATCCCCTCTCGTTTTGCAAACTTGCGAAGCTCCAAGTGGTTGATTGCGGCATCGACCGAGTCAGCGGGTACCTGATGGTCAAAAAGCATAATTACTTTGGTGCGATCCCACACCCGATCTGTTATCTCATAGAGCGTCTTAACGGCCAGAGGCCCCGTAATATCGTGAATCATGGCGACGTCTATCGCTGCTTCGACAAAGTCACCTGCCGTTACGACTCTTCCAGCTGAATTCGATAATATCTTCTCGGCAATAGTTTGTCCCATTCTCGACATGCCCCTTAACTAAAAACAGCGTGTAGGTCGCTGTCATAACACGCCAAAGAAGTATAAAAAATATTTCATTGCGAAGAAAGGGATCGTTCACGACAACTCTAAACGCTGTAAAGGATAGATTCTCAAAATTTCGTATATGTCTTGCCGGGGTTCGAACGGGTTCATACTCGCCGCGCCCTTTTGACAAAGTTATTAAGATAGAGGGTAGTTCTACTGAAGGTGCAAGGAAACGTAGACCAGCTTTCTGACGACGTGGCGAGCATTTACGAACGCTTGGTCAATAAGATCTCGAGAGAGGAGTTCGCTGAAAAGGTCAATCAAAAGGTGGAGGACATGTCGGGCTTGTGTGATGACAAGACCGCAGCCCTGCTCGTCGCTCACGAGCTTGGCATCGATACGACCGTGCAAATCGGACAAATCGATGGGCAAACGAGAGCTGTCGCATTTGTTGGGAAGCTCTCGCGAACCTCGCCGACGAGAGAATTCTCCCGCAACGGCGAAGTAGGATATGTTGCCAATCTCGTTGTTTCTGACGAAACGGGGTCAATTCGCGTAGTCTTATGGAACGATCTCGCAAAACACGTCGAACAGCTTCAAATTGGACAGACCCTAAAGATTGGGGGAGTCGTCAAGGAAGGGCCATATGGCTTAGAAGTGAACGCGAGAGAAATTGAAGTCGATGAATCAGTGCCAAAAACTGAGGTAACCTCCTCTAAGGATAAAGAGACGATCGCTGACCTTATAGCAGGACTCAATGCGGTTGAAATAAGTGGTGTTATACTCGACGTCGGATCCGTACGTACTTTTTCAAAGCGCGATGGCTCAGTAGGAAAAGTCTCGAACATAACGATAGGCGATGAAACGGGAAGGGTGCGGGTAACGCTTTGGGACGATCTGGCTGAGCAGGCTGGTGATTTTGTCTCTGGGGATGTGGTTGACATCACAAACGGGTATACACGAGAGCGTTATGGACGGCTCGAAGTGCACATGGGCAGTCGCGGATCGCTCCTAAAGGGGGCACGAAGTATTGAATTCGTTGAGCAAATCATCCCCATTAGTGAGGTCAAAGCGGACGTCCCGTGTTCGGTTCAGGGAGCAATCGAGAACGTCGGCTCTCTCCGGGAATTCACTAGAAATAATGGTAGCGCCGGGCAAGTGAGAAACATCGTGCTTAAGGACGATACTGGCGAGATAAGAGTGGCCCTCTGGGGCGACAAAGCGCTCGCAATAACCGAAGAGGATACGCAAAGCAATGTCATATTGCGCGATTGCACCCCGAAAAACGGCTTTGACAATCAACTCGAACTGAGTGTTGACTGGAGAAGCGGTCTTGGTTTAGAAGGTAAGGTGGACCGGGCGCCAAGCCAAGATGCCGTGCCGCAAGAAGGTACTAATGGAGGTATTACCGGTACAGTGATTTCATCGGCGGCGTCTGTGTGCGTCGACAACGGGATCGACTACGTGACTTTTGACAAAGCATCTAGCAGTGTGACGCTAGACGTTGGCGATGAGGTTTCCGTTGTTGGTATCAGAATGAATGACAAGTTTGCGGCTAAAAGCGTGTTAAAAACGCCGGAGGACTTGGCACCTCAAAAACTTGCGGCAATCAAGAGAAGACTCGATGAGCTTCAGTTCGCGATCGAGAAGGAAGACGTGCGATAAACACTTTCGCTCTGCACTCAAAAGCCTTTATAGGGCACAAGTGATTAGCGTGTACGACTCTCCAAGGGTTGCGACAAAAGAGGGAGGGTGGGTAAATGGAAGAAGTAGAAGAAATCGATGGTTTTAGTATCGAAGACCTGCCAGGTGTAGGCCCTGCTACCGCGGAGAAGTTGAGGGAAGCTGGTTTTAACTCAGTGGAAGCAGTTGCCGTAGCATCCCCTTCGGAGTTATCAAACGCAGCAGATCTCGGTGAGGCGACCGCCTCCAAGATCATAGTAGCGGCGCGCCAAGCTGCAGACATCGGTGGTTTTGAGACCGGTGATGTCATTCTTGAAAGAAGGCGACACGTAGGTAAACTTAAGACCGGAAGCGAGGCTTTTGATGAGCTGCTTGGGGGAGGTATGGAAACCCAAGCGATCACCGAGCTCTACGGAGAATTTGGCTCTGGAAAGACCCAAGTTGCGCATCAGCTTGCAGTCAATGTTCAGCTCGGGCACGAACGAGGCGGTCTTGATGGATCGTGCATATTAATTGACACCGAGAACACTTTTAGACCGGAACGCATCAGCCAGATCGCAGGAGGTCTCGATCTCGATCCTGAAGGCGTGTTAAGAAATATCCACGTCGCGCGAGCACATAATTCCAATCACCAAATATTGTTAGTCGAAGCGGCAAGTGAGCTATCGGAACAGCTTAAGGCGACTGAGCGCCCTGTGAAACTCCTTATCGTAGACTCGCTTACTGCCCATTTTAGGGCGGAGTATGTCGGCAGAGGTACGCTTGCAGACAGGCAACAAAAGTTGAACAAGCATCTGCACGACCTTATGCGCTTTGGAACGTTAAACAATGCAGTCGTGCTCGTTACCAATCAAGTTCAAGCAAAACCTGATGCCTTCTTTGGCGATCCAACGCGACCGATCGGTGGTCATATATTAGGCCATACCGCAACTTTCAGGTTGTATTTGAGAAAATCGAAGGGAGGCAAACGCATAGCACGCCTTGTAGACTCTCCAAACCTTGCTGAAGGCGAAGCGATATTTTCGGTGGAGTCAGAGGGAATACGCGACTAAACGAGAGAAAGCTCAAGTATTTCGGAGTTGTCCTGAGCCACCGTGAAAGTGGTACCTTGATTAAGGCTGTAGCGTTTGATATCGACGGCACTTTAACCTTTCCTGACCGGTCATTGGAACTTACTGTTGTTAGGGCCATTCGACAGTTGAACGTCCCTATTGTTTTAGCGACTGGCAACGTTTTGTGTTTTGTAAATGCGCTAGCGGTTAGCATCGGTAAAATCTCAGGCGTGATCGCTGAAAACGGAGGGATCGTCACAGCCGGTAAATCGAAGCTTGTTAGTGGGAATATTCATGCCTGCCTTCGTGCGGCTCAACAAATCGAAAGTAGTGGTGAGTTTACTCTTCAACGGATCAATCCTGAAGAGCGCGTTACTGAGATTGCCTACAGCAAGGACTACTTATCGACCTCTGACGTCGAATCGCTTCGCAAGATGGTGGCTCAGTGCTGTGATGGCGTTACCGTCGTCGATTCTGGGTTCGCTCTCCACGTAAAGGACGCGTGCGTCAACAAGGGCGTCGGCCTAATTGGAGTCGCGCAACTGCTTGGGGTCGCTGTCGACGAATTTGCGGCATTTGGCGACGCTGAAAATGACGTTGAAATGCTAGAGATAGCAGGGAAGGGAATCGCGGTCGGCAACGCAGATTCAAAAGCGCGAGCTGCTGCAAACTATATCGCAGAAGAGCAGTACGGCCTTGGTGTCGTTGAAGGGCTCAAATACCTGCGGCTATTGTGATGGCTTGGCTGCAAAAGAAACGCGCGATTAGCGGACAATGATGTTTCGGACAAATAGTGCAACAAGCCCAAAAAGATACATCGAGTTTGTCTAGGCTTGTGGTTCAGAAGTGCAAACTCCTGTCGCACCCTCACCCTACCCACTCGCAAACCCCCAATCCCACGAGACGAGCTGCGACATTAGCACAGCTCAGGGCGTGCAGGCGCCGTTTCATCACAGTTCGAAGTACTCCTTGACGATTTTGTAGGCGCAGAACTCGCCGCACATGGTACACGTGTTTGCATCTGAAGGCATTCGTTCCTTACGAATGTTCGCTGCAGCTTGTGGGTCTATTGCCACTTTAAACTGTTTCGCCCAATCGAGTTCGTTGCGCGCTTGCGCCATCTTTAGGTCATCGTTCCTGCTGCCAAGCTTTACCATGTCCCCAACGTGAGCAGCAATGCGCGCAGATATGACTCCGAGGCGCACGTCCTCTGGATACGGTAAGGCAAGGTGCTCTGCGGGCGTAACGTAGCAGATGAAATCAGCACCATAAGAAGACGACAGAGCTGCTCCGATCGCGGCAACTATGTTGTCATAACCCGGCGCTATGTCAGTCACGAGCGGACCGAGCATATAGAAGGGCTTGTCCCTGGTTAACCGCTTTTGCAGCACCACGTTGGCTTGAATTTCATCGACAGGTATGTGTCCCGGGCCTTCAACGATCGTTTGCACACCAAATTCGTGTGCTTTGTCTGAGAGCTCGGCATTAATTACCAGTTCTTGAATCTGGGCTCTATCGGTAGAATCGTGCACTGCGCCAGCTCGCATGCCATTTCCCATGCTGAGGGTGACGTCGTGCCGCTTGAGGATTTCAAGCAGGTAGTCAAATTCGCTGAAAAGTGGATTCTCTTTCTCGTTGTGAGCCATCCACGCTGACATTAGAGCTCCGCCTCTCGAGCAGAGGCCAGCGTGTCGTCCCTGAGCCCTCAACCTGTCCAGTGTCACCCAGTTTATTCCGGTGTGAATTGCCATGAAGTTGGTACCGAGTTTTGCTTGCTCTTCAGTCACTCTAAAGAGATCATCCTCTCGCATATCAACGATTGAGCCGGACTGCCGTGCAGCTTCAATAAACGCTTGATAGAGTGGAACGCTCCCAACGGACAGAGAAGTAGCTTCGACGATCCTCCTTCTGATTTCGTAAAAGTCACCAGCGGTGGATAGCTCCATTATGGAGTCAGCTCCCGAGGCCTCAGCCACCTTTGTTTTTTCGACTTCGAGATCGACATCAGCGATATCGGAAGAGGTGCCAACAGAAGCGTTAACCTTGGTCTTAAGTCCTTTCCCTATTCCAATCGGTTTGGTCTCCCGATATGGACTTATAGGAATTACGATCTGCCCATTGGCAATTCCGCGACAGACAAATTCGGGTGTGACTCCCTCATCAGAGGCGACAGTTTTCATCTCGTTTGTGATGATTCCTTGTTTTGCACTATCGATTAGGGTCATGATTTACTCCGTGTTCTTTCAGTTCAGCCATTGTGTCGTAGCGAGGGACAATCTACTAACTGGCGATTACAGATTTCTTCCACTTAAAAGGTATTGGTCCCCTTAGTCTGATTTTAGTTAATGAAGGATTATTTCTGAAAAACTATAATATATTTTTAATTGCAATAAGAACAGTAGTTTTGATATTAATATTGTTTCGTTTCACAAAAGAGCACTTGTTTAGATAAACAAAAGTTGAGCTTAATCAATTTTTGATGATTTCGCTCGCCACGTTACGTTACACGTAAATCACTTCTGCAAACGCGTTTGGCGGCGACCAAACTAGAAGTTCGGTATGTTTCCGTGCGACCATCTGTATCGCTGCCGGCCGAACAGCGAAGAGACTACCGGGGACATTTGACCTTCACTCTAAGCAGTGACTATAACGCTATCTCTTATACCTGCTCAGTAGCGCGAGAGCTTCATCCCAGTTGTAATCATATATGTGCATCGAGTTGCCAACCGTGCACAACGTCCCCATCTTGAGTCCTGTAGGTTCCAAAAGCTCCTTTTTGACTAGCGAAAGAAACGCATTGATGTTAGCTTCATATGCTTGAAAAACGTCCCAACTGCGATACATGATATGGACGTCAAGCCTCTCATTGCCGTGTAGATAAACCCACATCCTCTGAAAGCACGGTTGGTCTTCTTCCTTCAGGCAGTCAATTTGGGGAATCCACGTAATTGCCTGAATACGCTTCGATCCGACCCGTTTCTTCAGTAGCTGGTCTTTCATCCAAGCCAACTGATCAATTCCGTGGCCCTCTATTAGTCGTTCTAGGTACGTGTATTCGAAGTGGTGTTGATGCAGGTAAGCGCGATCGAACTGTTTCTTATATTCCTCGACTCGAGCTTTTGAACAAAAAGCATCACCTTTATGCCAACCGAGGGTTGGCTTATCGATTTCGATCATACCCATTAGGATCTGGCGCGCTTTAACTCCGTACTCGGTGTCCACCACGTTGCCAAATTCCATAATGTGTCTGACTGCCTTGTACCACGCCTCAGGAAGAGTCAGCGTTGTTATGGACATCATCTTTTGGCATCACCTGAATGTTCCGCACGGCCACGTGAACGCTTCGCAAATCGGGTGGATGCACGCTGTTCCGCTCTGAAGCGTGAGCCACTTCTACAGATCTGCTGCGCGAAGGAAAAAAGCCTCGGGAGGGATTTGAACCCCCGACCTATTGATAACTTGCTCCGCAACATAAAGTACCAGCAGGCGAATCGATGCGCGAGGCGTTTTGCGTAAACAGTTACAAGTCAATCGCTCTTCCAAGCTGAGCCACCGAGGCGCTTTGAGGCGATTTTATGTATGCCCCCGATACTTATACGTTTTTAGTGTATCGCTACAAGGCGTTGGATTCACGAAAAGGAAAGCAAGCGTACTCATTCGAAATCGCTGGCCTCGATGAGCGCCTGAACTCCGGGCAAGCTTTCCCCAGCCAAGAAATCTATGCATGCGCCCCCTCCGGTTGATACGTGAGTGATATGCTTGTCAACACCGATGTTTCGTGCAGCGGCTGCGATGTGGCCCCCACCCAATATCGAGAATTTCGACTGGGCCGCCGCTTTTAGCGTTTCATAGGTTCCGAGCGCAAACGCTTTTTGTTCGAATACTCCGGCGGGGCCGTTAATCACAACGGTACCTGCAGCTTTGAGTTCTGCCGAATACGCCACAATCGTTTCTATGCCGATATCCTGTATTGGATAGGCCTTCGGTAATGCGGAAATCGGCGTCTCTAGACGCTTACCGTTGTCGTTCAAAGCCACGTCAAGAGGCATTATAATTTTCCCATCGTAGTTGTCAAGCAGTCTTTTGCAAATCTCGACATAGTTTCCATGTCCCGATGATTTTATATAATCGAGGCTTGGGGGTCCAATGTCGACTCCCGATGCTGCCAAAAAGATGTTCGCTACGAGGCCCGTGACAAGCACCTTGTCAGCGCTGCCTTTCGAGAGAACGTGTTCAATCACTTTGATACTGTCGTCTGCCTTCGCCCCTCCGAGCATGAACAGTCGCGGCCGTTGAGAGGTGGTAAGCGCCTTTGTGAGCATTTCGACCTCTCGCTCCATCAACTTACCTGCTCCCGAAGTCAACGCCCGCGGAAAAGCGATAATTGAAGTTTGTGCGCGGTGCGCAGTTCCAAACGCGTCATTAAGATACATATCACATAACAGGGACAGCTGTGTAACGAGATGCGTCTTAGCGAGATCTTCGACGGGGGCCTTGAGCATCTCTTCCGAACTAAACCTTACGTTCTCGAGGAGGATGATGTCCCCTATCTCCATTCCTTTTATCGATTGTCGGACGTTATGTCCGTAAATGTCGTCGACATACGCAACGTCTTTTCCGAGGAGCGAGGAGAGCTTCTCGGTGTGCCGCTCCATCGTGGTGAAATCCCGCTTCCCCGGCCGGGACTGATGGGCAAGGAGCACCGTCTTTGCATCATCTAAGGCTTTAATGGTGGGAATATGGCCGCGAAAACGAATGTCATCGAGAATTTCCCCGTTAGGGCCAATAGGTGAATTCAAGTCAACGCGCACCAGGACAACTCGTCCGTGCGTATCGAGCTCATCCATCGTGAGAAATGGCGGCATAGTCAAAACTTATGTCGAAACGTAACATATAAGCGTATCTAATTGTGGTTAAAACGATTTAGCAGCGAGTTTTGCACCTGCTGCGTAGTACGCCACGTAACAATAAGATCAGGCACGAGGAGCGAAGCTGTTGAAGTTGAAAATCGGAAATCTCTGGTATTGATCGGAGGCCGTAGTGAGCGGGTTAATAACGAAAGGAAGAGCGAGCCGCAAGTTTCCTATCCACGGGATAGGCGGCTGTTGCGCTACGCCGATTATCCATTCTGGCTTGACTGGTTCGACGCGCGGCATGCCGCCAAAGAGCAATGGTTGATCATAGTCTTGGTTGTTGTCGCCCTTAGTGATGTATCCGGCGTGAACAGCCGTTTGATTGTTTGGCAGCCGGTCGCCAGCGTTTACCCAATACATAGCGCGGTGTATGATCGGAGTCGCATGCTCATCGCCATTCGGCCTGTAGACAATGACGTCACCGTAATTACCGAAGCTCTGATAATTAGTGGCTTTCCCGTCGTTATAGGTGACGACTGACACTCTATTTAGCCCTCGATCAAGCACGACGTCGCCGATGTTTATGTGGGGCTCCATGCTTCCCGATTGCACAGCCACGAGCGGGGTCACAGACCCTGAGTAGGCATATACAATCGACATGATCACGGCGACAACGAGAAATGCAATTATTATATCACGCAGGAGCGCTAACCAATAATTATCAGTCTTCCAAAATTTCTTCGTGCGTTCTCTCGTTTGATCTTGCATGTATTTCAGTTGAATAAGCGTAAAAAAGGGTACCGAGCTGGCTGATGTTGTGATGATAGTTATAATTGACGCTTTATATAACCTGCCGACGCCCAGTTGCGAATCCTCGGCAGCCGTGTCGAGCGCTTCGACGCTCAGGAGTCCAGCTTTTAGCGTAAAGAGTAAGCAGGGGGAGGATATCGCCGCGGTGAATGCTCGGCTCACCGTCTTGCCTAAGCGTCACGCCGTTTCCTACTATGATTCGAACCGACATAATTCAGAAATTCACTGAAAGCGGCTTTCTAGTTACCAGGGAAGCCGTGGTCATGATTCAGGAGAGCGATCTGCCCTTGGCAGTGGTTGAGGCGGTTCTGAGAAACGTTGATGAATCTGTGCTCGTAGTTGCTCCCCCTCACGTGACGGCGGCAAAAGAATCGCTGAACACGCAGAAAAAAAATGCGAAGCCAATGGTTCTGCTAAATCATAACGAAGATTATTCCGACGTAATGGTAGAGAGCCAGATCAGTGATACGCAAATTGCCGGCACGCGGGTGTATCAACGTCAGCCGTTGCCTATAACGGTTCTAGCTGACATTACGGAGAGCTCTAACTGTGTTGGCACATATGAGGAGTTCGTACAATACTTCAGAAACCGATACGACCGGCTCAGTGAAATCGTAAAGAGGCGGCTTACTTCCCGACCAATCGAGAGCTTGACATATTACAACCGAAGACGCGAGGCTTGGTTCGACGATGAGTTTGCAACAGTCGGAAAAATCTCCATTGTCGGGATGGTGAATGAGATGCGCGACACCCCGAATGGCCACCGGATACTCGAGCTCGAGGACCCCACTGGATACTTCAGCGGGATTGCGTTGAAAGATAAAGGCGCTTACCAAGCAGCCCTTCAAGTCGTGCACGACGAGGTGATTGGCATTACCGGGTCTCTCTCATCCGACGGAAAAGTGCTCTTTATTGACAGCATTACGTGGCCAGAAATCCCCCCGCAAAACCAACCCACCCACTCAACAACGGACGTATACGTGGCACTTACCTCCGATATTCACGTTGGCAGCAAGACGTTCTTAACAAGCGCGTGGAAGGATTTTGCTGAGTGGATAACGTCGAGCGATGATGAAAGAGCGCAAAAAACGGCTTGCGTCATCGTGGCCGGAGATGTGGTGGATGGCATTGGTGTTTTTCCGAATCAAGAGGAGGAATTAGCCATTGACGACATCGACGATCAATATGCTGAAGCCGCCGCACTTTTTGAAATGTTACCGTCAGACCTCTCTATCATTGTCTCTCCAGGAAATCACGATGCAGTACGACAAGCAGAGCCGCAGCCTGCCCTTTCGACCGACTATGCAAAAAGCTTCGGTAACAACGTCACGTGCGTAGGGAATCCTTCGTTAATTGAACTATGCGGCGTTAAAATACTTATCTATCACGGCAGGGCCCTGGATGATATAATCGCGGCAATTCCTGGCTCCTCTTACAGCAACCCCGACGGCGCGATGAAGGAAATGCTAAAAAGGCGGCATCTTTCGCCGGTATATGGGAATAGGGTCTCCATAGCGCCAGAGAGTACGGATCACTTTGTCATTGAAACGATACCTGACATCCTTCACAGCGGTCACGTTCATACCATAGGTGCATCACAATACCGGGGCGTCACAGTCGTCAACTCAGGGACGTGGCAAGGCCAAACAAAGTATCAAAGATCATTAAACATTAATCCGAGACCCGGGATTATGCCGGTATGTAATCTCGCGTCGATGGAGACGACATTTATTGATTTCTTGAAAAATAACGGCCACGAATCCTCGTAGACGGCCAACAGTTTGACTCCTCACGCTCGCAGTCGTTCTCTCGTAGCCCTAGGCTCTTTTGTTAGCAACGAAAACTGTGGTCGTTCGTTGCTTCCGCGCTCAGTACAGACGGAACTGCAAGAACCTAAGCTCGTGGCTCTTTGTCAATATCGTTCCAACTCGTTGCATATAGCAATGTCTGCTGGGCCGCAGCTCTGCCAGCGACTTAGATCGAAGCCATTAAATCATCCATCGAATATAAGCCCGGCGGCTGCTTCACTATGAAGCGTGTCGCTAACATAGCGCCGCTGGCAAACGCCTGTCTGCTGTGGGCCTGATGGCGAATCTCAAGCCGTTCGCCATCACCGATGAACAATACCGAATGATCGCCGACGATATCCCCTGCGCGTATAGAGTAAGACCCTATCGTCCGTGAACGATCGACCTGTTTGATGATATCGATTGCTTTCACTGCCGTCCCGCTTGGAGCATCGATTTTGTGCTTATGATGCGCCTCAATGAGCTCAGCAGCGTACGCTTCGCTTGGAAGACTCTCTGAAGCATTCTTTATCAACTGGAAGAAGACGTTAACGCCGATTGAGAAATTCGGAGAGATTATCGCTGCCACTTGGCCTTCGATCGCTTTCTTTGCTTCTGCGTGCTGTTCGGGAGTGAATCCCGTTGTTCCGACGACGAGTCGCACTCCGGCGCCTGCGGCTGCTTTGATGATTTCGACCGATGAAGAAGCGACGGTGAAATCGACCAGTACGTCGGGTTTCGCGCTTTCAAGCGTCTCTGTAAGTTGCGACGCATCTGTGACATCAGGGGTACAAAGCTGATTGTCAAAAGCGGCCACGAGCGTCATATCCGGCGCTTGCGTAACGTTGTCAATGATCATCCGTCCCATACGGCCACAAGCCCCTGTTACTGCGACCGTTATCTTGTTGTTCGCTGTCATATAGCTCCACCACGTGACAATCCTAGTTTTCCCTCAGTCTGCGTAGTTAGCGAGCGTCGCTTTTAGTTTCGCGACGTTTGATTCTGCCATGGCAGTAAGAGGCAATCGGAGCGGTCCACCAGCAAGCCCGAGCAAATCACACGCTTTTTTGATAGGGATAGGATTCGTCTCGATGAATAGCGCCTTAAAAAGCGGAGCAAGTTGATAATGCACCTCGCGCGCTTTTGCGTAGTTACCGTCGAGGCAGAACTGCGTTAGCTGTCCCATCTGCTTCGGCAAGATATCTGCCGTGACAGAGATCACGCCTGTGGCCCCTAGGGCCATCATGGGAAGTGTTAGTCCGTCGTCTCCCGAAAGAACGGAAAATTCGAGATCATGGGTGAGTTCTATGATATCTGAGATCTGGCTGAAGTTCGCGCTCGCCTCTTTCACTGCCGCCACGTTGCTATACTCGTGCGCTATCGTGCTGATCGTTTCAGCATCCATATTGATGCCGGTGCGGCCAGGAATGTTGTACATAATGAGCGGAATCTCACACGCTTCCGCTATAGCGCTGAAGTGTTTGATCAATCCACTCTTCATCGGTTTGTTGTAGTAAGGGACGATCAGAAGAGCGGCGTCTGCACCTGCATCTTGCGCGTAGCGAGTCAGCTCGACTGCCTCTGCGGTGTTGTTTGATCCTGTCCCAGCGATGACTGGAACGCTTGCGGTTTCAACTGTGAGCTCTATGAGTTTCTTATGCTCGTCGTGCGTCAACGTCGCAGATTCCCCCGTACTACCGCATGGCACCAACCCTGCCACGCCCCCTTTCTGGAGATATGCGATGTTGGAGCGCATCCCTTCGACGTCGATCTCATCTTTGTTCGTAAATGGCGTAACCATGGCAGGGTATGCGCCTTGGAACTTCATGACTTTCTCCTGTTGCCGATATCTACTTTGTGCGTAATATATCCTGCAACCCTATTTCGAATATTCTTGCTCTCAATGTTCGTATATTCCGAAACGAGCAATTTGTTCTTTTCATAATCAGAGCTGAATATCTCGCGATGTCCTCGGAGCAGCTCGGCTGATATGCTTTTGATGTACGTGGGTCTGATGCTTCCCGTGAAACCACCTCCGTTCCTTCTTTCTTGACTAGGCTGAGATGCGTTTTAATCGATCACCTCAGCATCGATGAAATCTTGACAACCGTTTCGGCCACCTGCTGCGCTGAATGGCCCAAAATATGCGCCATTGGTTCCTTCGCAATACTGCCGTGGTCGAATATGACGTCGGGGACGCCCGCGCCGTGCGTCACGCTACTCTCTATTGCGCGTGCGGTTCCCCACTCCTTCGCACGCACCCTCCTAGGTTCGTCCGCTCTATCGAAGCTTTCTGTCACGAGGTTGAGTTCTCGGCAGGCGCCAATAACCTCGTTTGAGCACCGCACACTCATGGCGCTCTTCATATTGGGGTCGTACTGCAAAGCGGCGAGGACAACTCGTGCCATGTGACGACTCGCTCCAAATGTCACACATCCGACCGGCGTAATGGCCCCCTCAACTTTCACTATTCGTCCCTTCACTGCGGCCACATCTGCTGGCTTCTTAGCGCGCGAAATTGCCATCGCTAAGTTGCTGCCGACCTCAGGTATAAGGTCCAGGTTTATAGTCTTAATGGTGCGGAGCCCCGCGTCTACATCGAGCAACGTGAAGTAACGCTCGGCCCTATCTAACGTCGCTGCGACTTGGTTTACCACTCCGGGCCCAGACCCAATACTTTCGCTGTTTTTTATTGCTTCGGTGACAAACGCCTTAGCCATCAAAGCACTTTGGCTTACGGAGTGTCCTTGAGCGAGAAAGGCGGCGGCCGCCGCTGAGAACGTGCATCCTGCCCCGTGGGTTCCCCCCTCAATTAACTTGCCACGGAGCAGCTCAAAATCGCCATCGTACAGCACGTCAGTCCCGGTCAAATGGCCTCCGGTTACGACGACCGATCTGGGGCCGAGGGCATAGATTTCGTACGCGGCGTGTTTCATATCGTCGAGGCTATGTATGGCGACGCCGGAAATCGCTTCTGCCTCTCGTATGTTCGGCGTCACGACTTCTGCTTCAGGCAGGAGTCGCGCAAGGACGTCTTTCAGCTCCCCTGTCACCAGCTTCCCTCCGGCTTCGGCGGCCATGACAGGGTCAACCACGATTGGAACCTCGTGCTGCGAAAGCATGTCAACGACGGCTTCTGTAATCTCGACGGTCGCGAGCATGCCCGTCTTCACGGATCGAATATCGATGTCGGAGAGCACCGCACTCATTTGCGCAACGACGACCTCAGCGGGCAGATTATACACGTCAAGGACGCCGAGCGTGTTTTGTGCGCTAATCGCCGTAACAATGGAGGTTCCGAACACCCCGAGAGCAGCAAAGGTGCGCGCGTCTGCTTGGACGCCAGCTCCACCTCCTGAGTCCGATCCTGCGATCGTCATAACTGCGAGCATCTACAGTGGTAATGCATTAGCACTTATATATTTGTAATCCAAATCCCTCCTGTTGCGGTAAAAATCAAAAATAGCGCTCTGATGAACGTTTTTATGTGCGTGGATTTGGTTCCACTGGAAATGAGGGGGTTGGTGTATTTATGCCCAAAGACGAGTTACATTCACCCTTTGAAACTTTAACAAAGACTTGGGACGAGCAGTACTCGTTGCGCCCTGCGTGCTGGAAAGGTCCGTACGATCTCTCTCCAATAATGCATTGGCTTGCGCCAGGCGCTGACGTGCTCGACGTTGGCTGTGGTGCTGGGAGGTATCTCGTGCCGCTTGTTAGGAACGGTTTCAGAGCAGTTGGGGCTGACCTTTCGGAGCAAGCACTGGCGTCGCTCGATCCGCGGTACTCGCGCGTGGTTGCAGACGTCCAGCGGCTCCCGTTCTCAGATCGTAGTTTCGACGCTGTCGCGTGCTACGGAGTGCTCCAACACCTTACGCGAGCTGGGCGAGTGAAGGCCGTCGGTGAGCTGTTTCGAGTTTTGCGGCATCAAGGTTTAGTGTTTGTCGAAGTTGCCGGACGGCTTGATATGCGCTGTGGCCGCGGCAAGCGGATAGCTACGAATACCTTTGTTCGAGGAGTGATCCCACATCACTATTTTTCTCAATCTGAGCTGCGCGAGCTCTTTCAATCAGCAGGTTTTTCGGTTCTGACCCTCGACGACAAAGTCACAAAAAAGCAGTATGACGATGTGCTTCGCCGCAGGCATCGCATATTCACGGCGATGGCAAAGATTTAGAGTCGCTCGATCATGGCGCGCGGATGCCGCAGTGGAAACGTAGAAATTGGAGTCTGTTTGGAGACACGTGCTGCTGAGTTTAAGGGCGTCGCGGCAAAATATATTCTCCGAAATAAGCACGAAATAGGTTCTTTATGCATTGTCTCGCGCGGCTGCGACATTATAGCGATGTCTGTTTCAAGATCACTTCATGCGCCCGAATACGTGGTCTGTCACTGCCTCGAATGGCTTTGCTGCTACGTCTGCGTGTTTTCTGAGCTTTTTTTCGACAAGATGATTTGGCCCTTAACGATGGAGGACTTCATCTTGATCTTCGAGAAGCGCTGCTACCCTGCAACCGCACGATGGCAACTGCGAGCCCTGAGAACAGAGCAACCTCCAGCGCCAGTTCTCCGCAGAGGGACTTAGTATTGCCTATAAATGCCTCGCCATCGCATTGGTTACGGCTTTTTGCTAAAGCAAAGAGGTGCAATGCTTATATATCTTCTCGAATCACGGTCCCCTCGTAGAGATGGCATCGTTCGCGAAAACAATACACGCGTGGGTAGCGTTCTCGCGGCCTCCTTTTCACATTGTAGGGCTCCTTCCTTTCATATTAGGGGCCGTTCTCGCGTGGTGGCTTGGCGGTAGATTCCGCTGGGAAATACTTGCGTGGGGCACCGCGGGGTTATCTGCGTGATGCTTGCGACCTACTACGCGGGAGAGTGGTGGGATTACGCCGAGGACTCGCTATCTGGGACCATACACAGCAGTCCGTTCGCAGGGGGAGCTCAGGTCGTGCAGCGCGGTCTTTTGCCGCGTGAAGCAGCGCTTTGGGGTTCTTTTGCGGCCGTGCTGCTGGCGTTAGGGGGTGGCGTTGTTCTCCAGTTTGGTTACCACACAGGACCTTTGACCCTACCTCTCGGGATCGTCGGACTTGTGGGTGGTGTCTTTTACTCGGCGCAGCCGGCGCGTTGGGTGCGCCGAGGGTGGGGCGAGTTATGGATTGCATTTTGCTACGGATGGCTGACAGTAGCCACGGGATTTTACTTACAAATGGGCAGCATTGTGCCTCTCGTCACGTGGGTGGCGCTCCCAATCGCACTCACCATCTTTAACGTGATCCTTCTCAATGAGTTTCTCGACTATTGGGCAGATAGGGCGGCAGCGAAGACAAATCTCGTCGTGCGATTGGGGAGAGAGACCGCCGCGCACTTGTACGTTGTCGTGGGAATAGGGAGCTGGTTTGCACTTCTCCTAACCCTCGCACAAGGCGTACCTTTGCGCGCGCTTTGGATACTACTTCCCACAACGCTCTTTTCGCTCGTCGCAGTCGTTTTGGTGCTTCGCGGGCGTTGGCAGCAACACATCATCCTCGGACGGCTGTGTGCGGCTACGTTAGTGGTGAACGTGGGGACGACCACTGCGTATCTCTTCGCCTTTCTTGGGTGATTTAAGGGTGATTTAATGGATTCATGGCGTCCAGAGTGGGGAAAAAAACCGCGACGCACGGTGCGTACCTGCTGGTGGCCACCGACACTCATTCTGAGGCAGGCGATGAGTGCGCTCTACGTAGGCGCTCTCGCGCGGTGGCGCGGGCTGCCCCGCTGGATACTCACATATGGCATTCAGTGCCTTCCCGGAGCGGCGGGGTCCCGCGGAATGGGCTGCATCGGCTTCCCCGCCCACCCGGTGTGGGAGATGACGACCGCGTGCAACCTACGCTGCATCCATTGCCACGCTGCAGGTGGGAAACCCTCCGTTGATGAACTAAAGACGGACGAAGCAAAGCGTCTTCTCGATCAATTGGCGGAGGTGCCGGAGTTTCGTATGATGGCCTTCACGGGCGGCGAACCGCTCGTGCGTCAGGATCTCTTTGAGCTACTCGCGTATAGCCAAGCACTGGGATTTACCAACACAATGGCGACCAACGCCACGCTCATTGACGATGACGTGGCACGACGGCTGCGTCGCTTCGGACTTGCGATCGCCGCGGTGAGCCTCGACGGTTTCACAGCAGAGCAGCACGATATGGTGCGCGGCATATCCGGCTCTTTTGAGGCTGCCTTGGAGGGAATGCGTGCGCTCCGGCGCGCCGGCATCGTGTTGCACGTCAACATCACTGCGATGGAGTACAACGTAGATCAGCTAGTGGACTTGATGCGCCTCGTCGACGAGCTCGGCACGGGCATCATTTTGATGTACCAGCTTGTACCGGTGGGTCGAGGGCGCGACATCAGCCAGGCCACGCTCGATGAGGGGGCAAATGAGCGGCTCATCCGCTTCATGGCAGAGGCTCAGCGCACGACCCGAGCAATCATGGAGCCCGTTGCGGGCCCGCAGTACTGGCCATTTCTGCTCCAGCGCGCCGGCATTGGCAGCGGCCCCCTTCTGCGGTTAGCGGAAACGGTTTTTCACGGCTGTTCGGCGGGGCGCGGCTTTGTCTACATTAAGCCGGATGGTGACGTCTGGCCGTGTCCATTCATCGAAATGAGCTGCGGAAACGTGCGCGAGACGCCATTTCGGCGTATATGGAAAAAATCTCCCGTGTTCGAGGATCTAAGGCACCGTGAGACGCGCCTCAAAGGGCGCTGCGGCGAGTGCGAGTACAGGCGGCTTTGTGGGGGTTGTAGGGGAAGAACGTGGGCACTTACCGGCGATTATCTCAAGGAAGACCCGTCGTGCTTCATCCACGCTGGCGATGCACAAGAGGGGGTGCGCTGACTGATGAACAGCATCCATTCGTGGGAAATACTCATCCTCGCCGCTTTTGGAATCGGCTCGCATTGTATATCGATAATGCTCGATTAATTTATGATCGAACACATCGCATGAGGCAAACAGATGCAGAGAAGTCCGCGGAATACTTCTTCAGACAGCTTTTTAACGAGAATTGATTTTTACCGTGCCCAAGTAGACCTCGCGCTACAAAAAGAGCTGCGTCAGCGGCAGGAATCTCCTTTCTTTGCTCCTTTTGTAGATGCGTTCGCTGGAGGCAAGCGTCTCCGGCCGATTATTGTGCTCCTCGCTTATAATAGCGTGGGAGGGCGAGCTGGTGACCCGCTTCCTGCTGCAGTCGCGGTAGAGTTAGCGCACATGGAGTCGCTAATCCACGACGACATTATCGACGGCGATGGCATACGCCGCAAAGCCAAAGCGTTTCATGCAGTCCATGGGCAAGAGATGGCGCTTTTAAGCGCTGATTTTATCCTATCAATGATTTTAAGCATAACTGCGAGGTACGAGGATCCGCGGATCACGAGCGCGCTGGCAGAAGCGACTGCCATTATGTGCGAGGGGGAGCTCACTGAACGGTTCATCTACCGCACAAAAAAGGTGCGCCCGGGCGTGTACCAAGAAATGGTGTCGAAAAAGACAGCCTCCCTCTTTGAGGCCGCAGCGACCCTCGGAGCACTAATAGGCGGAGGGACTCCCCGCGATGTGAGAACCCTTGCTACTTATGCGCACGCACTCGGCGTCGCATATCAAGTTTGTGATGACATTATTGATTGGTCACAAAGTCGACCAATAATGCTCGATCTTGACGAGATTAGTTGCTCCCAAGACGAATACCTTCAGGAAATCGCGGCTACAAAAGTCAATGAGGCTATCGAAAGCTTACAACACCTTAAATCGAGTGAAGCAAGGAAGGACCTCACTCAAATGGCAAAATGCGTCGAATTGAATCAAATCGATCGTATATAGCAGGACACGCATTGTTGTGAAGATTACGCTTGACTCCTTGGTTACTCAGAAAGCAAAGATACTTGGTGCCACCATTTGATTAGCCCTATATTTTTTCTGGTCAATAGAGCTGCTTCCAACTAGGCAAGCGTTTGTTAAGGTAAGCTCAAACTCGTTGACGTCGCTTCAGTTTTAAAAGCTCTACGCGCGGGTTGAGAGAGAATGGAATCATATGCTTCACGATGTCGTTATCAGAAACTTTGCGCTTCGATTGGAGTCTCCTTCTTAGAGCAAGCGTATTTCGAAGCTGTAATGTGTTCCAGCCGAGCGCCTTGACGAAGCTTGCTATGTAGTGGAGATCAACGCTAATTACACAATCCGCGATGAGCGCTGCGGACTTCAACACGATGGTTAAAGGCAAGGCAAAAAAAAGCGATATTAGCGCATAGTTTTTAATCAACACCCTTAGCCTGTTTCTGTCACTTAAATACGCGATGAAGGGACTACAGTTGCCGAACGTCGCACTCCCTTTGTGGTAGCACACGGAATCCGGACTGTAGCCTATTTTAAAACCAAGCAGCCGCGCCATCCACGACAAATCCACGTCCTCGTAGTACGCGAACAGATGTGGATCGAAGCATTCGCCTGAGAATGCCGACAGAACGCTTCTTCTAATGAGCACGCAGGAGCCGGTTGCGTAAAAAAACTCGTCCGTCCTCTCATGATCGTACTGACCCGCGTCCAACTCACCCAGGCCTCGAGCCTCACAATATGCTAAACGGTCACACACGTTTCCGGTGTTGTCGATCGTCGCGTCAGCATAGCGCAGCATCTTTGGTTGTATCAGCCCTACATATTCATCGTTCTCGGCGGTGTCAACCAGCGCACTCAAGAAGTGCTGGTCAACGACGGTGTCATTGTTCAGCAATAAAACGTAATCTGGATCAAAGGCGTTCAAGGCATATGCAACGCCGATGTTGTTGCCCTCGGCAAAACCGTAGTTATAGTCGTTTTGTATCACGGTGAGCGCATGGTTTGCTTTTTGTGCAACCGCTCCGCTGCGATCTATCCTAGATCCTGCGTCCCCTTTAGCGTAATGCACGACTTTTATTAGCTTATTTCTAGTTAAGTCCTCCGCAATATAAGACGCTAAATTAAGCTCTTTCATGCAGTAGGCCTCGATTCTGGCCAGCGAATCATCGGTTGAAGCGTTGTCCACGAGAATGACGCGGTAGTTGTCATAATCAATGTGATACAAAGACGCTAAACACTCTAAGGTATCCTGCCATCCATTCCAATTTAGCGCTATAATGGTCACTTCTGGGTTCATGTTCCCGCAAGACGAAAATAGCTCGAATATAGCTTGGCGTTCGACGATATACACGTTATGTTATTCCTGTGGTCCAGAGGCGCGTAGTCGGTTGTTAGAAAGGCGCCCAAGGCGCACCAATTGATCGAGGCATTCTGCCGCGACGCTTAACGACAGCTAACTCGACGGAAGGCCTGTTCTCTTCAAATCAAGTTCCTTATTAGGTGCGTCCATCCAGCAAGTCGTTGGGTAGCTTATGGAGAAAACGAGCTATGTACGCTAGATTTGGCCAACGGTACGGATCGTGCTTAACCGCTTGCAGATACCAGCTGAATGCTTTTCGATGTTCGCCTAACTCCGCGTGACAGAAACCGAGGCTCGCATAGATCTTGGCCTTTGCGACGTCTGGCCTCTCCCTGATGCTCCCGCAACGCTTCTCAGCGAATCCATATTTCCTCGCATATGCTGTGTGTCTTCTTTTCGTCGTTTCCGTCCCTTAGCATAAGAGCGTGTTCTTGCGTGTATTCAATGCTTGGCTAGAGGTTCAGCGAGATAATAAAACTCATATTTGCGCGTTAATCCCAACAGGAACTTGTAATCGTTGTTGTAAAGTAGGCGTTCATCGTAACGCAGATCCAACGGCGCTCCTCTTTGTCATAGGCACTACGAGGGCAATAAACGCCCGTCTACGATAGATTAATCTCGCGCTGATTTCGAGTTGTTGGTATCGCTTGCCTTTTTTTAAAGATTTCCAAGGCGCGATTGCTTTGAATTTATTTTGACAAGGAATTTCGCCATACGCTTTCACTAACTGATGCTAGATTGATCGCGACAGATACCTCAGATCTGTCTGCGTGGTGTGGCTGTGATAAACGCTTGGCCAGGTTGTCACACGACGTTTGCAAGACCACTTAACCGCTTGATTGGCCAACTTCAAGTTTTAGATCCCTCTTAAGAAAGTTGGCCACCTAATTTGTCATGAATGCAGATTCACATACTTGATCAATTGTTGTGTGCTTTTTTCCCACGTGAACTGTGCGATTTGGTAGCTTCCCGCAAACGCAATTCTGACTCTGAGTTCTTCGTCTGACAGCAGTTGAAGGACATTTTTCTCCAAGGATACAAAATCATTGGGATCGGATACCAAGGCGGTTTTTTCGTGCTCGGCGTAATCGCGGTTCCCTCCGCAATCAGTTGTCGCAACGGCACATCCGCACGCCATTGCTTCTGCTGGTGGCAGTGCAAACCCTTCAGCTGCACTACTGCAAAGGTAAATTGATGCTGCGTTGTAAAGTCTTCGAAGTTCGCTTTCAGTCACATCCCCATAATATTCTATCCACGAAGGGAGTTCTGCAGGTCGTTTCTTAAGTGGGCCAAACAGACTTGCTTCTAGGTCCGAAACTGCATCTTTACACTTCAATAGTATGGCCAAACCCAACTGAGACCGCTTGTAGGCAGAGAGAGAATACAACATGATAACTCTTTTCGCTCGTCGGCGAATATTGTTTATGATGTGAAAGCAGTCGTGATCGATGGCTATCGATATCACTTCAACATCCTCTTTTGGCACGCCTGCCTGTAAAACGAGTTCGGCCAGCCAGTTAGATATAGCAATTTTCTTGAGCGGCAAACGCCAGGTTTGTTCTAGCTCATGTTTGTCGCCTAACCACGGTGCAAAATCCATCACAAGATAGAACTTTGCTCCTTTCTCGCGAGGACATTCATTAACATATGAAGCAGTCTGCCAAGCTGTAGCGAAAATGGCATCCGCGTCCGGAACCCGATCTGCTTCGAGACTGTTCAGCTTGACCAATTTTATGCTACTATGTAAACGGTACCAACTGAGCTTAGGTTTTTGGATATTGTAAGCGAGCAGCCCCAAATATTGACGAAGCCAGAGAAAAAGCGTAGGCAAAGGGCGACCAGAACCGGATCTTTCGAGTTCCTGAGACCACAGATAGCGTTGGATTTCCCGGGTCCACAGATAGATAATTGTCACCTCATTCCCTTTCCGAACGAGGTGATTGGCGTATTCATAGACGACTTTGAACCCCCCTGATCGATAGTTTGAAAACGGAGGTAGAACAAACGTAATCTTCACAATGACATCCCCTTCTGAGCCGTACAGGTAGTGTTCATAACAGAAAGACAAAATGCACCAGAACATTCATTTGATGGTTTAGACCTCCGGATATGAATCATCAAGGATCTGTTTCTCTGCGTGCGTGGAATACTCTTGTTCTACCTCTGCGGTCACGAAGAATTGGTATTTTTTTGGCACTAGGTTGTGCAAATCGATAAACACAAGAATAAACCTTCCGGCTTTGAATCCTTTAGCTAGAAGAGTCGTGATTTGCCTTTCCGGCGGCGGAATTTGAGGGTGGCTTAATCGTGGCGGCAAGATCATCTGCTATGTCAAAGGCCGATCCTACCTGTATTGATGCGTCATGCCCGGTAATTCAACTTTTGTAGTGCAACTCCGTCAGTTTCCCCGTCTAGTTCTCCAACACCATTCTAGATAGTGTTTTATTTATGCAGGCACGAAGCAAGCCCGAAAAACTATTGACCATTGGTCGCGCTGTAATCCGTTCGCCAGTAGCAATCAAAAGCATCAGCGTAGATGGTGCCGATATTTCTTTCTATGCAGTAGACTATGCTAATTAATAGATACCAGCGAAAGCTGTTGATCGGGCGTTTTTCCAAAGGTGCAGGATCATATTATCAATCTGGGTAAGCCCCCCGGGTGAAGCGCCATCTATTCGTTCCTCATATGGGCCAACTCATTTCTTTTTAAGAGTTCGTTGCGGAGCCCTCTTTGTGATTATGAAACAATGCGATAACCAATATTTATGAAATATATCGCGCCTATTACGCTCGTTGATTGTTTTACACGTTACCGTCAAGTTAAATGCTCCTGAATGAAGGTTGAAAGTTGAAAGTCGTTATACTTGCGGTGGTTTAGGACCTCGTCCAGAGAGGAAACGGAATTTCGTCCCAAAACCAATGATCAACATTGGACCCCGTTCGATACTCAGGCATATCATGAAGCTCTATACTCACCAAGGATTTGACGAGTTCATCCTGTGCGTGGGCTACAAAGGAGAGATGATAAAGGACTATTTTTACCACTATAAAGTAATGAACAGCGATGTAATGTTGGAACTCGGACACCCCGATAGAACTGAGAGTGGCCAATAATTCTTGACGCAATCACGCCAAAGAGCACGTCTTACAAGAGCTTGAAGCGTATCACGAGTTAGTAAGCCCAGGCTCGTATGTTATAGTGACGGATGGCGAAATGAAGGATCTGTACGATGTCCCACGAGGAAAAGCAGAATGGAAGTTTGATAATCCCTATGAAGCGGCACAGGAATTTGTACAGAAGCACCCCGCCTTTGAAATTGCAGTGCCAGCTCGATTATTTAAAGAGTGAACTCTCCAATAACGTTGCGCAGTGGCATCAGCGCGTGGATAAGGAAATCATAACTCAATATCCCCCCCTCAAACTTTCACATCAAGCTTTATGCAATTGTGGGTTATGCCACCGAGGTACCTTTCATAACGCTCTAATTTCTCTTCGGAGAGTTCTCCACAACCGAGTTAACTCTTATTTTTTTTAACTTGATCCTGCATTTTGAACCCTCGCCGCGTTAGATGCTGTGCAGCACCACTGTGGCATATTCTATCTGCTCAAAATAGATAGAAACTGACCAGATGAATGACAATAACTGAAAACATGTCGTTTTAAAGATAGTTAATATAGCTGTTAACTCGCTGTAGAATCAACAATTCCAGGGGAAACGTCGCCAAGCGTCCGGCGCAGAGAACACTAAGCTCCTGATAAGTTGCTTTCATTGGTTCGCAGTACTAATCGATTTTGGGAGCTGATCTTAACTGAGCGAGAAGGCCTACCGCTCCTGTGAAAAGCTCTCTGTCCAATACAAAAATGAGGGCTAAATAGCTGAGTAGGCTCACGGCTGTCACGATAGCTAAAATAATCACGTTTTGTGTGACGCCCAGTTTCTCGAGAGAGAATCGAAGCAGAAACGCAACAATCCCCAATATGAGTGTTGCCAATACGATGGACCACAGCTTTGCGAAGAAGTAATTCATCTTCAGGTCTATCAATCTAAATGCGATTGCTAAGACAGGGTAAGCCATCAAGTATGACGCTATCGTGTAGGCGACTACGACCCCTTCGACCCCCCAACGAAGCCCGACAGCAAATGAAATAACTAGTATACTGCTCGTGACTATAGACAACCTGAACAACACATCAGTCCTGCCCTGTGACAGGAATATCCACCCTACATTGATTGCTATTGACTGTTCTAGTCCTGCTAAAGCGAAAATTTGAATTAGCGGGATCACAGGTATCCATTTTGGACCGTAAATCACTCGGACAAGCTGAGGTGCCGTGACAAGCACCCATATCATCAACGGAAAAGAGACGGCGGCGATGTAGCGATTAGCAGTGATATAAGCTTCGCGCACCAGCTGTTTGTTGTGTTGGATTATCGAAAGTGCAGGAAACATGACGCGCGAGACGACACCGGAGATGTTACTCGCCGGAAACACAAGCAAGCTGTAAGCTAGGTTGTAGAAGCCGAGCGGACTCGCACCTAGAAACCGCCCAACGAGAAGGTTGTCCATGTTTAGAGCGAAATAGTTAACGAAACTAAAACCTGTGAGGTTCGCACCGAACCCTAATAGCCCTCTCATGTGCCGCAGACCAAGCAAAAAATGGGGAACCCATCGAGCATAAATGCAAGTGAAGACGACCATAATAGAAGTAGAAAGTACCGTGTACCAGGCTAAACTCCAGACTCCGTATCCGAAAAAAGCCATTAAAACAGCTATGGGGCCAGAAATCCCAATGGCGCAGATGCTTATGACGGCAAGGGCTTTGAACTTCATTTTTTTCATAAGCAGCCCACTTTGCACGTTGCTAAATGAAGCTATGAAAAAGGTCGTGGATATGAACACGACAAGGGGGGTCAGTCTTGGCTGAGAATAGAAAGCAGCTATTAACGGCGCAGAGGCTGCCAATGCTATTGTCAGCAATGCGCCCAGGCCAACGTTTATCCAAAAAGTCGACGATAGAGCTTCGTCACTAACCTCTTTTTTTTGCACTATAGCAGACGTCAATCCAAAGTCTGAAAATATGGCCACAAAACTGGAAAAGACAGTCACCATAGCGATCAGGCCGAAGTCGCTAGGCACAAGCAATCTCGCCAAGATCGCAGAAATCAGTATTTGCATTAGCAGGCGTGCTATTTGTGAGCTTGCAGACCAGCCAATGCCGCGTACCGTTCTTGTTTCCAGGTTCATCTAGATTCAAGACCGGAAACTTTTATTTGTGCGCTTTTCATCCGTTTATAAGTCTCGCGCTCGATGTTGTCGTTTTGCGACAATCGCGGTCTTGCATTGTATCAATCAGTGCAGATGCCATGCTCGCAAGACAGCCGTAAAGTATTCAGTGCAGATCTACAAGTAAAAGTTGTCATTTTCTCGCGTGGAACGAATTGCCGTGCTGAAATATGCCAGAGAAGTAAGAATTATGGAAACTGAACTTACGCACATTCCGATGCCGAGAACGCGTAGCGGGACGTAGCGCAACTGCTCGTAACATCTTGACGAGCCAATACTATCTGCTTAAATGCGTGCTAGGCGACCTCAGTTAACAAAGCGCTCTTCTTGGTGTGCCTTTTACCACGTTGAAGAAGTTATTATGGCGACAATCAATTGGGTCTACGCCAAGCGGCACTTCTAAACGCAACACCCACTAAGACAGAAATGGGACGATTGTCCAAGCGCACTGAAGCTATTGTTGCCTTATCCCTTGCTCGTCCGCTAATGCGATCTCTTTCGGCTTATGTGTATGAAGTAA
>JACTTZ010000004.1 GCA_015660915.1 Methanomicrobia archaeon
CCTTCTGAGGAGACGTACTCCCAGCCGGCGTTTTTGAGTGATTGGAAGTAGGGGCCAAAGGTGGTGATCGGTGTGCTCTGAAGCGCTCCCGCCTGCCAGATGACTTGTTCGACGTCAATAATTGGCGTCATGCCGAGCGATTTAATCTTGTTGAGTTCCGTCTGGTACGTTCCGGCGTCAGGAACGACCAGGTGCACGGCGGTGAATCCGTGGGCTTTAAAATAGTCAAGTGAGCCGTCATCGACCATTGAGGGGGGACAGCCAATGTGATACTCTATGGGGTGGGTCGTGACCCCTACTGATGACTGCGTCGTGCTCTTGACCGCCAGGGAGGGGCTAGGCGTAACCGCTGCACTGGCCGTCACCGCCATGAGAGAGATCAAAGTGACAGCTAGAAGGAAGAGAGTCACGAGTTTTTTGCCGCGCGCGCTCCAGCGTTGCGTGCGGACGCGCGTTTTGTGAAGAGGCGACACAATGTTCCCCGGCTGTTCGTTCGAAAAAGCTGCAGCCTAAACGGCGAAAAGTGAAATTACAGCTTCTAGACAGGCTACTGAGTTTTTTTGCGATGTTACTTAGTCTTTGTTATTTACCTCTGAGTTAGAGAACTCTGCAGTGCGAACAGCGGCCTCAGATTGCATCGATTTCGCTGCACAATGGGCGGAGTGGGGAGAGCGCCCACCCCCTGCCGCTAGTCAGTTTGCATAGTTAGAGCTCTAGCGTGCTCTCGCTGCTCGCCACCCGCTCAATCGATGGGTTCTCAGGCTCCCGCCACGCAGCACTGCTCTTCTTTAGGGTTGTCTAAAAGTAGACGACTTTCGGTAGTTGGCCATGGCGAAGCCTTTCAGGTAACTTCTATCGAACACTGAGCGGACCATATTTCAAATATAAACAATGGTTTCATTTGTTGGTGCCGACGACGAGAGCACCCTGAGCATAACCCCTAAGCACAGAAGATGTGGTACGCACTGATTCTCGTAACAAGCTCACAGATGGAAAGCTCAAATTCAAAGGAGCGTTTCCTGATGTCGAATTTGCGGACGAATGATAAAAAAAGAGAGCGGCGTGCTAGACTGCCCAGAAGTTCAACTGTCCGGTAAAAGAGCTCAATACCTGTTTGAGACGGTTATTAGTTGAGCTACGCTGAGGCTCCGCAGCTAATGCACGTTGATCATGACATCGCTCGTTGCCCCCCTATACCTCGACTAGTAGTGTACTACCCAGAGCAGGAGCGTGGTGACGCGTTACATACCGCCGAGAGAGGTCCAGCCCCCCCATCCGCCGTTGGAATACTCCATCTGCCAGAGGCCGCCGTCGGTGCCGCGCACAAAGACGTCGATCTTACCGGAGGCCGGTGAGGCCGCCGCGGGTGACGAGGTGAGGATCCCGCCGAGGGATTCCCAGCCGGACCACGCGCCGTTATACCCTTGATGCCACAGGCCGTGGTCCGTGCCTACGACAAAGACGTCGAGACGGCCTGAGCCCCATGAGCTGGCTGCTGGTCCGGTGCCGGAGTACATGATCCCGCCGAGAGAGGTCCAGGAATGCCATCCGCCGTTGCTATACTCCATCTGCCAGAGACCGCCGTCGGTGCCGCGCACAAAGACGTCGATCTTACCGGAGGCCGGTGAGGCCGCCGCAGGATCTGACGTCAAGATACCGCCGAGGGACGTCCACGCTGACCAGGTCTGGCCATTCCAGTGTTTCCAATAGAGGGCGCTGTCGGTGCCGCGCACAAAGAGATCGAGGCTGTTTGCACCCTGCGCGCACACGGCAGGCGCTGAGGCGACGCCGACCGGAGCGGCGGTCGTTGCAAACGCCTTTATGTTATTGCTGACGACGTAGGCGTTACCGTCATAGTTGTACCAGTCTGACCACGAAGACCCGTCTCTGCTGTAGTAACTCTGGCCGGGACTATTGATCACGTTGCTGCTGTACCCCTGTATATACTCCTGCGTGGGGAGCGGTTTGGGGTACCCCGGAGTGGTGAACTCGATCACGACGGCGAACTTGTGACCGGACGTGAGCGGGACCGTCGTGCCCAGAGGAATGGTGTAGTATCCAGCATACGTTTCGCTCCCCGATTGTGTCGCTACCAACTTGCCATCTGTCGGAGTATTGGTCGGGTCGGTGTAGATCTGTATCGTGTACTGCATATTTGGAGCCACGGCGTAGAGGCCCACCGCTTTTAGATTCCCTGTTTGAGCGGTGAATACATTCGCGCCCCACAGCGTCGAGCTGCCGCCCGAGCCCCAACTGCCAACCCACCCAAGAGGGTCGTACTGATAGTTGGCGGCGTAGTTGGTCACTGGCTCAGCGGTAACAACCGCGTTTTCAGTGGAGCCCATGTTCTTATCATAATAAGAAACGTAGAAGTACCCTGATTGGCCCCACGACGTACCCCAGCTGTTCTTGCAGATCCACGCGCCGTTCCCAGGAGGCGCTGTAGAGAAGCTCGTCGCGGGGAAGTTGTCATCCCAGCCGACGATTGTCACCGCGTGATTCCCGCCCTGCGTTGCGTGGTCATAGTACGCCGCAGTCGACGGGTTCCAATAAGTGGTCTGCGCTCGCATATCCCCCAGCCAGTCGAAGGCGGAATATACGCCGCCATACGTCATTAAGGCGCTCTTTATGGCGTTGTTATCCATTGGTGACTGCTTGAGCGGCAGGAAATACACGTTTTGCACGTGTTCTTGAATGGAACAGGATGTGGTGTCAGAGCACGAGGCCGTGTACGGGTCGCAGGCCGTGGCCACCGGCCCGCTTTGCATCGTGCCGCCCCACCGGGCGAGGTATGCCGTCGACATCACCATATCTCCTCCGTTGCAGCACGGCGTATCAAATCCGTGCGCGTTATTCAAATTGTTCTCTGAGAAGCTCGAGAGCTGTGCCGGCAGCAGATACGATTCAAGCGAGCCGTACGTGGCAAATGTCCAGCAGCTGCCGCACGAGCCTTGATCCTCCACCGGGCTTACCTTACCCAAGGCGCGAAGATCATACGATGTGGGAAACGCGGACGCTCCAGCAAGCGCAACGGTCTGCTGCTTAAGGGGGGAGAGATCTACAACAGGTGGGATCTCGCCGAGACCGTGGGGGAGAACCGCTTGCTGCGCTACATTTCCCGTCGCCACGTTTTTTTGATACTGCGTCCAAGCGGGGTTGATCGGTGCCCTGCTTAACGAGCTGGCTGACGCTGTAGTGGTAAGCGCCGCCTGAGCTGATACGACGCCGGCATTACCTTGTTCCGCGCTTACCGCGACCGCTCCTAACGAACCGATAAAGAGAAGCACGAGAGTAAGCGCGATTAGCTTGGTGCGTAACCGCATGGATATCGCCTCTGAGAAGAGACATGGCAAAGAGGGCGCTTAATAGTTAAAGGTTGCGCTAGTGTGACGCAGTGTGCGATAACGATGAAGAAGTGCTGCGGTTGTGCTCATTTGCTTCGCAAAAAGAAAACGTACAATTATTCGCCCTAAAACGAGCGCACTGAGGTGAAAAATGCGGCGCGTGGGAATGCCATATCGAAATAACTATATCTGAGAATGAATAAAAAGCGCCTTCGCGCGCATCTGCGTGCAGGGCAACGGGGTAGTGCCACGTCACCACGAAACACATACACTTGTTGTCCTCCCCCTCATTACATACCTTGCGTCCCTTTGCTTTTTCGTTGAGTGCAATCGCGCTCTCCTGCTGCTCTCGTGCTTTTCAAAAGCCGTTTTGTCTGCAATTTGGCGACTTACAGCAGGCTCCGACGGCACGTGTAGCTACAGCGACAATGTCCACGGTGTTTTCGTATGCGTTTTCGAGCCCACGGGCTTGTGAAACGTTCAGCGCCCCGCACATGACCGTTTCAACAGCATCGCTTCCCAACAAACTTGACGCTTAGACTTCTCGGCAGACAACGCAGAGCGATGAGAGATCGCACCATAATTTCAGTACGAGTAGTCCTTCAGCTTATTGCTCTATGGCTTTTCTCGTTCAGTGTGACCGCTGCGGGCGGTTGCAAAGCTGCTGAGCTCTGCAGATAACAAAGCGTCTATCGGCCCCGGCCCGTTTCTGAAAACCGCTCTTTCACTGCCGATCGCAAATCACTCAGGATCTCGCTACTCTTCTTGCTAAAAGAGGACGATTGCTCATTTTGAGCCACACGCGCCTCAGTTTCGAGTCTGGCTCGGGCTACGTCGTTATCGCCTTTGAACAGTTTGTGGTACCCCTCCACAGCACGCTCCCACGAATATGCCGCTGTCCGCTCGTACGCATTCCAGCGAAGCCGCGAGGCGCCTTCCGGGTTTTGCTCGGTTGACGCGACCAAATTGCTCACGTCAGCACTCGTCGAGAAGAAATGTGCGGAGCGATCGCACACTTCCCTATTAAAGGAATTATCGTGTGCTATGATGAGATTCTTTGATATCATCGCCTCTAAGAGGCTCGGATTGGTACCGCCGACGGAATGCCCGTGGATGTACGCCAGGCAGTGTTGCCGCAACATCCAGAGGGTTTCCGAATCGTAGATCGCTCCCAAAAAGGGTATGGCGGCCGAGCTGCCGCTTGATGCCTGCTCGCGGACCCGATTCCTGTATCTATAACTGGTGAAATCGCCAACGACGACTAACGGGTATTTCGGGTTCGCTTCAACGAATCCTTTGACGATCAGGTCGACGTTGTTCTCAGGCTCGAGACGCGATACGAGCAACCAGTACTTCCCGGGTTTTATCGCTCCCGCTCCTTGCTTCTCAGAGATGTAGTGACCCAGTTTGGCCGCGTCCCACGGTTGCGGTTGTTGGTGTTCGACCCCGTACGGAATGTAGGAGATCTTGAAGTGATGTTTTGCACCAATGAATCGCTTCAACTCTTCATTGTCGACCACGATCTTAGTCGCGAGGTTGAGTGAAACGGCGAAGTACAGAATGATGATACTGCGCTCCACCACGTTGTATTTGGCGCGCTTCCATTCCAACCCATCGGTGTTGACAACGACATCCCTCCCGAGCACTCTCGGAACAAGCAGAGCAGCTCCGCCGTAGATGCCGAGCACGTAAACCACATCACAAACCAACGCATACTTAAGAACGAAGAAAAAATCATAAACAAGCTCGAACGCTTTTCGCAAGACGTAGTTGGCGGGAGGTTTAAGCGCGAAGTAATCAAGGGTAGCCCCTTTGTAGTCAACGATAGGCTTTCCACGAGCCGGTTTCTCGCAGCTGCAACGAACGCCGTACCCTTTCTGCACGAGGCGCGGCACGAGATCTGCGAGCATACGCTCAAATCCGCCGTAATTGTTGATGCCTCGCGCACCAACGATTCCGACGGTCCTGCCCCGCACGCTAATCACCGCGTCTCATAAGTATTTTTTCGCGATTCAACCCTTTGATGTTCGTTGTCCTCGTATCTTCACGCGACGCTCGCTCATCCGCCAGCCTGATTCTACGCGATGAGATGCTTTTTAATAGCCACGGTTAAAGCCTTGTGACACTTGAGTGTAACACACGTTTACTCGTGCACGTCTCCCGTTCTCCGATGCCGAAAAAAAAGGGGTGCTTCAGGGAGTCTGTGGCCTTTCGTGACCGCAATGCTTGTTGCTGCGCACGCTTTTTGAGAGTCGACCCCACAATAATGCTTAGATATTATTAAATTGATTTAACAATTTTACTCAATGATATGGCATGCCGATCCGCTACCTAGACACGTCTAGACAGGCGAATCTCGTCTGAGCCAGATCCAGCATCACCGCGCGACCCTCGCGACGACTCGACTCGCGCCGTTTTACGCAGGCAACAGAGCCGCCGACAACCAGCACCAATGATGGCGGTGCCTTGCTTAATCACCATGGCGTGACCGTTTTCGTCCGTTGTCACTTTCTTCGGATCCAAGCAGCAGCGTGGTATCGCCCCCGGGCCACAGCATAGTCTTGTCAATCGACGTTCTCGCGGACTTCGCCCCCTTGAGCTCCCCCTCACTGCGGATGTTGGGCTCAGCAAACTCTCTGGCAAGCTCGGCGCGTGTCTTCAGCTCCAGCTCCATGAGCTTCGCCGTCGGGACATCGGAAAAGTCACGTTTTTCCAGCTCCGCCGTGATGTGCTCGAGCCTCAATACAACAACAAAAATCTTATAAGTGTAGTGCTTTTCACATTAGTTAATCTGTATCTGTTGCTTGAGTTACCGCAATGAGGTCCCGTGTCATCTTCTGTAAACGAAAAAAAGACCAAAGGATCGTTTAAATCGTTCAAATTGTACGTGGCCGTCCGGACGGGGCGCGCAATAAAGCGCATTGTTGGAAAGAACACCACATTACCAATCGTGGCAGGTCGTTTGAAGGGAAAAAAATGGATTGTCGGGGGTGGTATAACTCAGGTATTGGGAAGGTGGCAAGAAAAGTACACGGACAAATTCGCCGAGTCGATATATCCATCAAGCGTAGTGTACGACGTAGGTGCTAACGCGGGCTGGTACACGCTTCTGGCTTCGGAGTTGGCAGATCCGCGGGGCAAAGTCGTCGCCTTTGAACCATTACCTGCAGCGCTACGCATCCTAAAAGGGAATGTTAAGATTAACCATTGCACCAACGTTCAGATTGTAGAGGCGGCCGTTTCAGACAGCGAAGGCACGGCTACGTTCTTTTCCGTGGCAGATAGTACATTAGGCTCCCTTTCGTCCCTCTACGGCCCCGCCCCCAATACCACGACGGTGAAGACCGTCAAGATTGACTCGCTTGTAAAAAAGGAGATAATCCCCGCCCCTGATGTTGTCAAGATGGATATAGAGAGAGGCGAGCTCGCAGCCCTCAAAGGAGCTGCGTCAACGCTTGTAGAGCCTGCTCCGATGATTTTTTTGGCGACACACGGCTTCGATATGTATGTCGATTGTTGCCGCCTGTTAACCTCTCTCGGCTACGCGGTGGAACGGGTCCACGGCTCAGATTATGTGGTTGCCCACAAGTGACGCACGATTTGCGTAGTGACGCGGCGAAAAAGAAGGAAAACCACGCATCCGAATTGGTAAAACGAGTTTTGATACTTAGCTGTGCTACGGGTTTCTGCGCCTAACGGAACTCAAGGGGCCCGTTTTAAGTACCCTTTTAAACATCTTACTTGAATCAGACTATGGTGCTGAGGCAGTCCGATATTTTCTGACTTAATCTAAAATTTCATTTTGCGTACTCCGCAACGCAGATGTCACTCCAGCCGCTGGCGGAACAGTCGTTACCCCCAAGAAGATGATGGTGGGATTTTCTCGCGTCGCTGCTCTTTTAGCTTTGATCAGTTCCCCGCTGGCATATCCGCAAAAGCAAATGTCCTGCTTCGCTACTTTTTCAGTTACATATTCTCATTGAGTGATGGCATCTTTTTATTAAGGCTTAGTATTCCTTCCATACCTCATCGTAGCACCTTTTCAAGGAGTGATGCTTGAAGCCCGGTACGCCGCATTTCAGCAGAGCGATTCGAGCTAGCGATGCACAACCGGCGGTGCCAAACGACAGGCGTATAGGTAATCACCCTTGGCTATATGAACGGCGCACTTGGATCCGAATCTCCGTCTGCAGGCCGCTTCTCTACCCGATCGTTCAATCGTTGAATCGCTTGTACAGGTAGTTCGCAATCAACTGGAAGAGCAGGATGAAGACGATGAGCATCGCGACGTCAACAATCGGGTGGAACATCATTTTACCGTTATATCCACCCTGGATGAGATCGTTCGCGTACGTGAGCGGCGAAATATAGGCGATCATCTGCCCTACAGAGGGCAGTGTCGCGATCGGGATGAAGACACCTGATATGAATATGAGGGGGAACCTCACGACGTTCACCATCGAGATGATATCGCCGGGGTTCTCCGTCGGATATGCCGCGAAAAGGGTTCCCAGCGTTGCAAAGCACAGTGAACTGAAAAGGATCCCCAGCACAATGAGGGGTATATTCGTGATGGGCGTCATCAGGATGACCAGCGCGGCGACAAACACCACAACCGCAATAAGAAGGCTATAGATAAGACCGCTGAGGCTCTCGCCCAACACCAGCGCGTTTAAGGAGATAGGGGCGGCGAGCAGCCGGTCAAAGGTCGCCATTCTCCGTTCGATCGGGACGGATACCGGTTCTATCGATGAGGCGGAAAAGAGCGTCGTGATCCCGATGAGTCCTGGGACCAGCGCAACGGGCGTCGCGAGCTTCCCTGCCGTAAACGCGAGGAACATAAAAAGGGGAAAGAGCACCCCGCCGACGATGACGCCTGGCCTGAGGTAATAGATGAGGACGTCTTTTTTCGCAATCGCCCACGCGGCGACAAGCTCGCGGGAAAGGCGGTCCTCGATCCCCGAAAGGCTAATCGATGGCACCAACCCCGCCTCCTCGCTGCAGCCCGGTTAGCTTGACAAAGACGTCTTCAAGGCTCGGACCGAGCGTCGTCATGCTTATCACCCGTGTGTGGTGCGTCTGCGCGTACGCCATCACGCCGCCAATGACCTCTGTGGGGTCCTCTGTGAAGAGCTTGAACTTGTCACCTTCCTTGCGGGCGTTGTTCACCATCGGAAGCCTGCGCAGCTCGTCAAGCCGCTCAGGCGACGTGCCGTCCAAAAAGGCGACCTCGACAGACTGGACGCTCTGAATCGTCTTTTTCAGCCGTTCGGGCGCGTCGATGGCGGCGATGTGCCCCTTGTCGATGATGGCCACCCGGTCGCAGAGGATGTTCGCCTCCTCGATGTTATGGGTCGTTAGGAACACAGTGACCCCCTCGCTAATAAGGTCGCTAATCATGTCGCGGATGATGAGGTTGCTCTCCACGTCCAATCCGGAGGTCGGTTCATCAAGGAAGAGCAGACGCGGGCCGTTGACGAGGCCCATGGCGATGGTCAACCGGCGCCTCATTCCCTTGGAATACCCGTGTACCTTGTCACCTCGCCGTTCATACAGCTCAAAACGCTTCAGAATCTCGCTCGCGTTCTTTTCCCGCTCGCTTCTCCCGATACGATAGAGCTGCGCGGCGAGCATCATGTTCTGCCATCCGGTCAGGTCTGTGTACACGTTGGAGATCTCTGATACGATGCCCATCGATTGCCGTGCGGCAACGGTCTCGTGCATGATATCGTGACCAAAGATGGTCGCCTTTCCTGAGGTCGGCGGTGAGATCCCAGTGAGCATGCGGATGGTGGTCGTCTTGCCGGCGCCGTTAGGGCCTAAGAACCCGAAGGTCTCCCCGACCGGCACCGAGAAACTGATGTCGTTGACGGCGGTGAGGTCGCCGAATTGCTTGACCAGGTGAGAGACTTCGATCGCTTCCACGGGTGCTCCACCAGATGTTTTTTTACCAGTATTTAGTTTGTTCGCATCGCGCCGCCGTATCCGGCGCTTGTCCGGTCAACGCCGAACGGTCGCGCCTCGAGGGGTGACCCGTTCCATTCCTGGGCTGTTCTGAACGCTTTAATATCAACGCTTAGATAGCAACGCGCGACCTGTCGGTAAGGGGAAAAACCACTCAGCGCGCATTCCGGCGCTGCCGCGCCCACCCATCAGGTGCAGCGGTCGCTTGCCGTCTTCGACATCGCCTATGACACCGTCTGGTCCTGAGCGACCTTCGCGACTTCATCAGTGAACAGCCGTGGGTGCGTAAAGAATTATCTCGTTTCCGACTCTTTTTCTGGCTCTTCGTCGGCGAACTCTACGAGCTTCAGCAGGATTATTCCCTTTTCCGGCTTTGCCTTCATGATGAAGTACTCGCCGCCGTCCAGTTTGAAAAGTTCCCTGATCTTTTTGGGGATGACGACGTAGTAGGACGTGCCGTCAGGACGCATGTACCCCTTGACGAGCACACGCTTATGTTCTGATTTTTCCTTGTCCATTGACGATCGGGATCTGCTGTAGCAGCGCAGGCCTCGCGCCGTTAGAATAGTTGTTCAAAGGAGGTGAGGGCGCTCACCGCTCGATCGAGCCCTTGAGCAAGCGCAAGGTCTCCAGTTTGTGCTCTACGAGCTTAACTTTAAACTCCTTCTTCATGATCTTCTCATCCAGCTTGCGAAGCACATATTGCTTCTTGGCATCATCGTCCAGCTGTTCCCAGATCATCTTTTTCATCATCCACTTCTGTCCCATGTCGTGATGCATTCCCATCTCACCATAGCGTTTTTCGTGCATTGTTTGTTCGCTCCTTTTTTGTGTTAAGTATGTTAAACAGTTTGAACATCTCCATACTTATACTTATGTTTGACCACGGTTAGCGCTTATACTCTTCGTCGGCGGCCTCTTGATAGTTGACGTGCTCCCCGGCGCATATCCAGGACTTACGGTTGGGTGGCATCTCCCCGAAAAATCCTTGAGCGCTCATCCGGTCGACCGCTCGCGCCTCGGGGGTGACCCATCACGCTCTTAAGCGGGTGCCGCATAAAGCACAGGGATGAAAACACTCGTAGCCTATTACTCGCGAACGGGAAACACGAAAAAAGTCGCCGAAGCGCTTGCTGCAAACCTCAACGCCGATATTGAACCGATCGTGTCTTACTTGAAAGACAAGAGTATGGCCAGTTTGGCGATGCAGGCATTCATGCGGGTCCGCGCAAAAATCGGCCCAACGACCAAAGACACCGCATCCTATGACCTGGTCGTCATCGGCAGCCCTGTGTGGGCGGGGAAGATTTCGAGCCCGATACGAACGTATCTTGCACAAAACAAAAAGAAGTTCACGAGCGTCGCCTTCTTTTGCACGCACGGGAACCCCAGCAGCGAGGCCAGCGCAAAGATGCTCGAAAGCATGGAAAAACTTGCCGGAAAAAAGACGGCGGGTATGCTTGACGTTGCGGCTAACGACGTTGAAAGCGGGGCGTACGCTGAGAAGGTCACTCGCTTTGCGACGGCACTTCTGGAATCACCTTCTTCGCCGTAGTCGGACGCTCGGGCCCTTGTTGTATCGATTGTGTCGGCAGAGCGACACACGCGGCTCGGCCCTCGACTACAACTGGTATTGGGGGACTTGCACGGATGTTTGTGAGTTTGACTCTGATCGATCTTGACGCTCCTGGCGCTGTTCTTCGATCAGCGCTAAATTCTAGAGCACGCCGTATAGTTTCAGCACAATAAGCACCAAAGCGACGGCACCCCACCACTTGAACAGATCGTCAAATAAAGGCTTCACAGCTCTAGATTACCTGTCTAAACAAAAAGGCTTGGGGCGATGCAGTGCTAAAGCCCCCCACCACCAATCATCACTACCACGCGAAGGTGAGCACCCGAAAGGCAATCCCGCCGACGATGAGCGCCAAAACGATCGTGAAGATTGCGATGCCCACCGCCCACCGCGCGTTGAGCTCCCGTGCTATGACGCCAAACGTCGCGATGCACGGAACGTAGAGGGTGACGACGAGGCAGAACACGAATATTTGAACCGGTGTCATCACCGCGCTAAAGATAAACGTTCCCGACGCGATGGCAAGCATTTCAACGGCCATCTCCTTTCGCAGCACGCCGTAGATGAGGCAGATGGCCGTAAAGGCAGGAAGTCCCAGAATGCCGACGGTGATCGGCGCCATCGGCGCCTCGACAAATCGACTCAGGCCAGTCAGTTCCAGCCATCCGAACACGATGCTCCCCACGACGAGCAGAGGCACAGCGATGCAAAGGAACTCCTTCATCCGCAGCCACGTCTTCTTTAAGATCGGGACGAGCGCCGGCCTCCTGATGAGCGGAATTTCGAGCACGAGCCCCGCCGTCCTTCCCGGCACCGTTGATCGCAGGAGCCGCCCTACCGCAATGATGAGCACGAAGGAGATGAGGTAGATGGCAAGCGCGTAGGGGATCCCTGCGTAGGTCGCCGCGACGCCGAGGATTATCGCGGTGCGCGCCGAGCACGGAATGAGCGTGATGAGAGCGGTGGTAATTATCCGTTCCTTTCTCGTGGGTAGGGCCCTCGTCGCCATAATCGCGGGCACGCTGCAGCCGTAGCCAAACAGCAAGGGGATGACAGATCGGCCGTGCAGGCCGATGACGTGCGCTTGCCTGTCGAGCAGCAGCGCCACTCGCGAGAGGTAGCCGACGTCCTCGAGGATCGCCAGGAAAATGAAGAAGATCAGGATATATGGAACGGCGATGGCGAGTGCCGCCGCTAAGGCGAGCAGGGTGGAGTGGACGGCGGACGTGATGAACGGATTGGCAACCTGCGCGTTCACCGCCCCGTAGAGCGGCGGGAAGACGGTTCCCTCGAAGAACGTGGTGATCAGGCGGCTCAGATAGCCGCCGACGAAGAAGATGAGTGCCAGCATGCCGCCGACGAGCGCGAAGAGCAGGGGGTATCCCGTGCGAGGACGCGTCGAAACCTCTCCAAACTTCTCGCCGAGCGTCGGTTTGTGGACCCTCCTGACCAGGACGGCACTCGCGATGAGGTCGGCGGTCGAGTGTTGCCCCCGCGCGATGGTCACAGCGACCTCTTCACCGTGGGCCCGCTCCACATCATCCTTGAACTCTCTGACGCGCGCGAGCGTGCGCTCATCCACGCGCGACTCAAAGTCCTTGTCGCCCCCGAGGAGCCGCACCGCAAAACCCCGTTTTGGGATGCTCGTTTCGGGAAGCAGCGGGATGATCGCTGCCAAGGCGCGTTCGACGTGGTCGTCATAGCTCACCTGACGGTGTGTCCGTTTCGAGGGCTGGTCGGCGTAGTGATAGGCGGTTTCCAGCGCCGCGTGCACCCCTTCTCCCTGGGTAGCGATGGTCGGCACGACCTGCACGCCGAGCTCTCTTTCGAGGTCAGCGACGTCGATGTCAAGGTCAAGCGTCTTTAACAAGTCGACCTGGTTGAGCGCCACGACGACGGGGAGGCCGAGCTCGAGGAGCTGCAACGTCAGATACAGATTTCGTTCGAGGCGCGTCGCGTCGACGATATCAAGGACGGCGTCTATGGGGGTGCTCAAAAGGAAGTCCTTTGACGCCGCTTCGTCTTCGGTAACCGCGGTGATGGAGTAGACCCCGGGCAGATCATACACCATGACGTTATGCTCGTCAAGGTGCGACAGCCCCTGCTGCACCATTACCGTCGTTTGCGGGATGTTGGAGATGATGACGTTGACGCCCGTCATCTGGCTGAACATCGCGCTTTTGCCCGCCGAGGGGTTCCCGATGAGCGCGATCCTTTTGGGTGCGTTCCTTGTTACCGTCGTCTCATGCATGTGCGTGGTGAGCTATCCGCTCCGCTCCTTTTGTGACCAGTGCGCGTTGCACGTGACGGAGGCCTAGCCCGGCGTGGCCGCAGACGGGGCGCCTCTCCGTCTTCGTCTTCTTCTTCCTTCTGTTTCCATCGCTTCCGGGCTCACGAGGAGGGACTCTGCGACGTCCCTGCCGAGCGCGATTTGCGTATCCTTCGTCTCGATGACAAGAGGGCCCTTCGAGCTCGTCCGCTGGACGCGCACGGTAAGCCCGGGGATAAGACCGAGCGAGCACAGCCGACTGATCGTCTCCGGTTCGGCAGATGTCAAAAACCGTATCGTGTACGACCCTTCTTTGACTTCAGAGAGCCTTGAAACATCAGTTTCGTCCTCGCTGTCGCTCTCGGGTATGGCGCTTCCGCCGGGGCACGTCGACGGGTGTCCCAACTGGGCGGACAGGGTATCGATTGCCTTATCTGAAATGACATGCTCGATTTCGCACGCCTGCTTGTGGGACTCGTGCGTGTCGATCCCACAGATGTCCACCAAAAAGCGCTCGAGAAGCCGGTGCTTCCGCTTCACCTTCGTGGCGATCTTGCATCCGGCCTCGGTGAGCATCGCCCCACGGTACGGCGTGTAGTTGATAAGCCCTTTTTCGCTCAGTTTCTTGAGCATTTCCGTGACGCTCGCGTCCCTTACGCCGAGACAGGCAGCCAACTCTCGCGTGGTAGCAACTCGTGCTTTCCCCTCCTGCGTCGTGTAAATGGCCTCGAGATATTCCTCTTCTGAAGAGCTGAGCTCGTATTTCTGTGACATTGTTCTCTACGTTATATTTAGGCTAACCTAATATATAAAATTTAGTCACACCGAAACTGCCCTGCGACGCTGCGCTTGGTCGCCCGTTCTTACGATCGCTCGCTGGTTCGTTCCGAAAGGCCTTGCGCGAACCGTCGTTCAACGCCGTCAGCCGTAGCCCTCGCGAAGGTTGATCCACCGCACTGCGACTATTGGCGCCCACCGGCGTTGTTCATGGCGACTCGCCTAACAACGGGTTCTAGCTAAGCCGTTGGCTGTCCAGATGCAACACCAATTCGTCAACTATATTACGGAAACACGCCATTCCCTCTTAACAGGCCGTTACGCCGCAGGAGACGCACCCGTGTTAAGCAGACTCAAAAGCTACGCTGATCGACTCCTCGCACGACCGGCCAACTTCCTCGCCGGCCGCGGCATCACGCCCAACGTGTTGACCCTCTGCGGCTTGGCGATCGGCATCTTCGCTGGCATCGTTCTTGCCCTGGGATTCTTTTTCGCAGGCGGCGTTCTAATCCTCTTGACGGGCTTGGTTGACATGCTCGACGGGGCGGTGGCACGCAACGGACGCGCCACAACAACCTTCGGTGCTACCTTTGACTCGATATCAGATCGCTACGTTGACTGCATAGTTCTGCTTGGTCTCGGCGTGGCTGGCGTCAACTGGCTCTATGTCGGAGCGGCCTTGATGGGCTCCTTACTCGTAAGCTACGTCCGCGCCAAGGCTGAAGGATTGGGAATCCCGTGCACTGTTGGGATCGCAGAGCGAAGTGAGCGTCTCCTTATCCTCGCCATAGGATTGCTCGTTGGGTTCGTCGAGCCTGCGGTATTGCTCGTCGCCATCCTCGCGCAGTTCACCGCACTCTGGCGAATAGGCCTCCTGCTTCAAAGGGCAGCCAGCTGAACGCGACAGGCACTGTTTTTGCGTAAGCCTAACGCGTTTTTGTTGGATCGCTCGACCGCTCAACTCCGCTCAGGCCGGAAGATTGCAGTCGGTGACCGAATACACCAATAGGAAAGTGCGCGCAACGTGGGATCCGATTTTGTCTGTGTATCAAGAGGCAAGGCCACGAGCGAACGGATAGACGAACTGAGCCACAGACGTGATCCCGTCCACAGAGGATCTTTGCGACCTGCTGACGTGACAATTGGACAAACCGACCCGTTGCCGCCGACTGGAGGCAGCGTGCTTGATCGGTGCTAGGCATTAGAACATCGCGATTTTCTCTCTCAGCGTTTGCTTTTAAGCGCCCGTTATGAGATGAACGGCTGCCCGGCTGCAGAACATATATATCCGAACGACTGACACTTCGGGTGCATGCGGCGAGCGATCATAGCGGTGGCGCTCATCTGTGCGTTCATTGTCCTCGCGGCGTACTACCAGGCAAATGTCACGCAACACCTCGATTACCCGAGCGAAGCCCAGGTAAGTGCGAACTACGCAAAGTACATCGGACAGAATGTCGAGATATCGGGCGTGGTCGCCGCGACGGGCGTTGGGTCGTTTCAGCTCAACGGGGTCCACGGCACCTACACGATCCTCTCAACAACGGCGGTGCAACGAGGAGATGGGGTCGATGTCATCGGTACGCTCCAGCCCGGGCAGCAGGTACGCAGTGTGGCGATGAATGTGTCACCACAGCTGCTGGGCGAGCTCGTCTACGTCCGCTCGTTTGTTGCGTTCGTCGTTCTAGCGGTGCTCTTTTTCATGAGCTGGCGGTTTGATTGGCGGGCGTTCGTTATTAGGCCGCGGGAACCGAGTCGGGATACACACAGAGAGGCGAGGGGCGAGTAGCCGTGGACTGGATGGCACACATCGCGTTTGCCTTTATTCTCTGTGCGCTCCTTGCGCTCAGGTGGCCCGTGTTTGGCGGGCGCAATATCGTACTCGTGATGATTGGTGCGGTGTTGCCGGACATCTTCAAGTTGTACCTGCCGTTGCAGCTGCTCGGCATTTATGCGCAAGATTCTCTTGCGCTCTTCCATATCCCGATCGGCACGCTCCTCGTATGCGGGCTCGGTGCCCTGCTGTTCGAAGGAGGGACGCGCGTGCGCGTGTTCCTGTTGTTCACCTTCGGGATGACCACGCACTACGCGCTCGACGTTCTGTTGATACACGTAAGTGGGGGGCTCAGGTTGCTGTACCCGCTAAGCTGGGAGACGTGGCAGCTCCAGCTGGTGCGGCCGGACAATTGGCTGGAGACGACCATCTTGACGGCGGCCGCAGTCCTCGTGTACGGCGTGTTGAAGGTCCGAAGCGATCGCCGTCGGGCAAGCGGAGCGCACGCAAGATGAAACGAGCAGTGACGTCTAGCTCTCGCTCGCAAACGCGATTGCACCCCCCAAGCAGTGTGAGCGCGGCTGTTTGTGCCAAGACCGAAAAGCGTATACGTGCATGTCCCCCAGAGCGTCCTTCGGGCACCAATGTCGTCACGGCGTCTGTGTCGTGCACGAGGGAAGGATCTGACTGCGCGGGGGTCGCACATTAGATCTGAGTCGTCATTCGCGCATAAGTGGACGTATAAAAGATAAGCAGACGAAAGGGCGTTTTATGGAGTTACGGGGTCAAGGGCTCCCGCTGGCAAAGATAGCTGCTGAAATCGGGGTCAGTAGACCCTCGATCAACTGGGACTTGAAAGAGGAGATCGACAATCTCCAGGCGGTGGAGCTTGGGGCGCTTTACGACGAACTCTACCTCTCGACGCGCAAGCAAGTCAAGTTTTTCTAGCAGGGAGACGCACGACCTATGTTCTTGCGGCGACGCTTCCGTCGGGCCGGTCGGCTACACTATAACTACGACCGTTTATTAAAAGATGCGCCGCAACGACGGCCTGACTGAGCTATCAGTGCAATATTCGCTTCGCTGCTTCTTCGTACGCGGTAATCAGGTCGCCGCGCTCGTAGCGGAAGACGTCCTTATCGACTGACTGGCCGGACTCCTTCAACCATAAGCGACACGTATCGCAGCTAATCTCATCAGCAACGAGGATCTTCCCGTCCCGTGCTTTTCCGAACTCCAACTTGAAATCGGGAAGGAGCAGCCCTCGTTTGTTGAGGTAGTCCTTCAGGATCGCGTTCACGCGCAGTGTGAGCTCGCGCACGGTCGCCAGCTCCTCTTCGGTGGCGAGGCGAAGGGCGCGTATCAGGTCGTCGTTGAGCATCGGATCGCCGTACGCGTCAGACTTGAAATCGATAACGAGCACAGGTGGAATGAGTCGCTGCCCCTCCTTGAAGGGATACTTGCGGACAACGGACCCGGCGGCGATGTTTCGGGCGATTATCTCGAGCGGGATGATTTCAACGGCTTTTACCAGCATTCGTCCATCGCCCGCCAAGGCTTTGTAGTGCGTGGCGACCCCGTGCTGCTCCAACAGCTCGAAGAGCCGCGCGGAAATCTGTGCATTGTACCGTCCTTTGTCTGGCACGGTCGTTTTTCGCTTCCCGTTGAACGCCGTGACGTCATCGCGGAACTCCATAAGGTACTCGTCGCGGTTCTCCGTCCGGTACACGGTTTTTGCTTTCCCAATATGAACGATGTCCATAGCGCTACCTGTCCCCCGTTTCAGCTCTCTTTTTGCGGAACCCATCCTTATCCGCCAGCTCACCGATGAGCGGCGCGAGCGCCTCGCTGTACCATCCGGCGCGCACGTACTGGGGATAAATGGCCAGCCGCTCCGTCAGCGCCACGCCGAGGTCGGCGACATCCGGCCACGCGTGTTCCGGATTGATGTAGTCGACTGTCACCGTCGAGATACCGCCCAGATCAGACGCCCCCGCACTGAGCAGGGGTGCGATTTCGACGAGGTTGGGCGGCACTTGGATCGCGACGTCGTCAGGGAGAAGATGGCGCGCTAGTGCGACGGTGCGCAGCAGTACCTCACTGCTCGGGCTTGCGACGTCCGCCATGCGCGTGCCCGGTTTAGGCGCGAACGGCTGGATGATGACCTCCTGCAAATGCCTGTATCGGCGCTGGAGATCAGCGAGGAGTTTGAGCGACCGGATGCGATCCCCCCACCCCTCCCCGATCCCGACGAGGAGTCCTGTCGTGAAAGGCACGCGCAGCTTGCCGGCGTCTTCGATGGTCCATACCCGAAGTTCTGGCTCTTTACCTACGCAGCCCTGGTGGGCGTTCACCGAGGCCGTTGTCTCGAGCATCAACCCCATACTCGCGTTAACGGGTTTCAACCGCTCGAGCTCGTCAAAGGTAAGGACGCCCGGGTTGCTGTGCGGGAGCAGTCCGACAGCGATCGCCACCTTGCAGAGGTCGTAAAGATAGTCGAGAAAGCTCGCATAACCGAACGCCTCGAGCTTCTCGAGAAAGCCCGGGACCTCGTACGGGCGTTCGCCGAAGGTGAAAAGCGCCTCGGTGCAATCCGCGTTCTTGGCCTGCTGCAGGAGCGTTTCCACCTCGTCCGGCCCCATAAGATGCGCCTCAGCGTCGCCGATGTCCCGGCGAAACCCACAATAGCCACACGCGTTACGACAGATATTGGTCACCGGAACAAAGACGTTGCGGGAGAACGTTACCCGTGCCGGAAGGACAAACGATAACGTCTCTAAAGGGGCAGCGACGATATCTGCGGTGCTCACGTCCTCAAGCGACATAAAAGCGAAGCCGTTTTTAGCCACTACATGACCGCGGTAATATATAAATAACGGGGACGCTTACGCCACCGGTGTGGCGACGATGCGAGCGGTAAAGGCGGTCGTGCCGTTCAAGACGCGCGGAGCGAAGACGCGGCTCGCGCCGTTTCTCTCTCCCGAAGAGCGCATGGCCTTTTCAAAGGCGATGCTCCGAGACGTGTTGCGCAGCTTACAGGGCATCGACGTGACGATCCTCGCGACCGAGGACTTCGACCCGGGGTGCGACTGGGCGCACGTGCAGCTTAACCACCACGACTTGAACACCGCCATCAACGCATACATCAGGCACGAACGCGACCCGGCACTCATCGTGATGTCTGACATTCCGCTGATCCAGGAGTGGCACGTCCGCGAGATGTATTCTGAGGGCATCACGCTCGTCCCCGGACGCGGCGGCGGCACGAACGCCATCTTCATGCGCGATCCTTCCCGCTTTAAGGTCGACTTTTACGAAGTGAGCTTTCTCAAACACGTCGCCATCGCCAGAGAGCGCGGGCTTCCCCTCAAAATTCTCGATTCATTCTACATGAGCACCGACATCGACAAACCTGAGGATCTGGCCGAGGTGCTTGTCCACTGCCCCAGCGACTCGTGCGCGTACTTGCGCTCTTTAGGCGTCCGGCTGAGCTATGGAAAGAGTCGCATCTCCGTCGAACGCGGCTAAAAAACGGGCGTCAGCCACCGGGTATAGTGCGGATCGTTGCCGCGCGCCGCGTTGAAATACGCCTCTTTAAGCTCCTGCGTAATCGTACCGACTGCACCGTCGCCGATGACGATGCCGTCGACGCTCGTTATGGGGGCCACTTCTCCTGCGGTACCGGTAAAGAAGAGTTCGTCCGCGGCGTAGAGTTCTGAGCGGCTGATCCTCCGCTCGCGCACCTCGTATCCGCGATCCGCACAGAGCGTGATGATCGCATCGCGGGTAATCCCCTCGAGAATGTCATCAGAAACCGGCGGCGTAAGGACCGTACCGTTGCGCACGACAAACACGTTTTCGCCGCTCCCTTCCGAGACGAACCCGTCTTTGGTCAGCAGAATCGCCTCATCGTACCCGTCTTGCACCGCCTCGACCTTTGCGAGCACGCTGTTGACGTACGCTCCCGCAAACTTGCCCGCCGGTGGGAGCGCGTTGTCTGAGAGCCGCGCCCACGAACTAACGCACACTTTAAGGCCGGCGTCGATGTCGTCGAAGTACGCGCCCATCGGTTCGACGTAGATCGCGTAGTCGTTTGCCCTGCCGTACGGATAGAGACCGACAGTGCCGGCCCCCCAATAGACGATCGGTCGTATGTACACGTCCTCCTTGAGCGCGTTTTCGCGCACGACGTCGATGATCGCGTCTGCGAACTCCTGCTTGGTGACCGGCAGCGTAAGTCTGAGCACGCGCATGTTGCGATAGAGCCGCGCGACGTGCTCCGTCAGTCGAACGATGAAGCTTTGGCCTTTTCCATCGTTATAGTAGGCCCGTATACCTTCAAAAACAGCAGTACCATAATGGAGGGCGTGCGTGCTTATGTGGACCGTGGCGGCACTCCACGCCACGTACGCCCCATTCATCAGAACTTTGCGACTCATCCAAGACTCCTTTTGTAAGCTCACGATCGCCGGTATTTGGTTTGGTGTGTTCCCCAATGCGCAACTATCCATTTAAACCTTTTTTTCTCGGGCTGCGCTATCAGATGAGTTATATAGCGGCCGCAGCAACTAGTAGTCCACGGGCCTGTAGTATAGTCTGGATAGCACAGCGGCCTCCGGAGCCTCAAACCCGGGTTCAAATCCCGGCAGGCCCGCTTTTCCTCGCCGTGCCAGTATTACCCTCCGCGCGGTTCTACGCACGTGCCGTTACCATCGGAAAGCAAACCGATTGGCTTGCACCACCGTTTTTTCGAACCGTTTCCTACCTGAAACCATCGAGAACGCGACGCGTCACTTCGAGTCGCACGACGTTAAACGGCACGTTACAGAAAGGAAACAGTCGAATTTCGATAATGTCACCCGTGAACGGATCAACAACGAGTGGGAAGTCCGCACAGACCATCGGTCGATCCGCATAGACGCGGCAACGATCATCCTCGCCAAGAAACTCACACGGCTTTGCTTTTTTGAGTGTGTGCGTATAGCGACGGTCTTGGGCGTCGACGAACGGCATGCAATGCTGTGCAACGAACTCCTCGAACGACAGCTTAAAGTGCGTGCTTAAGCGCGCCACGTCAGCAGACGTCAGCCTGACGATATCAAAATAGCAACAGCCGGGAAGCGCACAGTCAGCGCATAAAAGTGCCGACGCAGCGTCTGCACGAAGATTGTTTTTGGACAATCGCTCGGTCGGCAATGCAAAGTGCCATCCCCATTCGCGTTCAGCGATGACTTCGTCAACGGCACGCTGTATGCTTTCGATAGCGCCTGCATCCAGCGCCTGCATCCCCGCGCGCACCTTCGCAGTCAGCGCGCGGCGTAGCTCGTCCTGTCGTCCCGGCTCAAACAGACGGCCGTAGGAATCACTAGAAGCCCAACGAGCATCATGCTCTTTGGCCACGCGACGTGCGTCGCCTCTTCTGTGCCGTTTGGTCACCACTCGTTCATTGCTCCTGCTCTCCTTTGCCGCAGTCACGGTCTCTCACCGCACCCTTATAGAGCTTCCCGCGCCCCGTGTTGGCGAACGCCGCTGCACGCTGAAGCAGCTGCACTTTTGCACAGATGGCCGATGCACGTAGGCGGCGAATACGTGGCAGGCGCAGGAGCGACGTAAATAAAGGCTGGCTTTCAGTCCCTTTTTCACAAGAAACCTATTAATGCTAGGATGCGTTCTTTAGAATGATGTCAGACAAGCTAGACGGTTTGCGGAACTTGCTTGAGCGACTATCAAATGCTCACGGCGTTTCCGGACACGAGGGAAGCTCCCGTGACATACTCACGCACGAGCTCACGCCCTACGTCGACGAGATCAGGATTGACGCGTTCGGCAATCTGATCGCCACTAAGAAAGGAAAAGGGCCGTCTGTTATGCTCTCAGCGCACATGGATGAGGTGGGCCTTTCGGCGAAGTACATTGACGAAAACGGATTCATCTACTTCATCGGCATCGGCGGTTGGTTCGACCAAACGCTGTTAAACCAGCGCGTCAAACTCCACGGAATCAAAGGCGCCGTCCCGGGAGTGATCGGTTCAAAGCCGCCGCATATCCTCGAGGAGGAGGAAAAGAAGAAACCGATCCCGATGAAGGACATGTTCATCGACATCGGTGCCGCAAGCGCAGAAGAGGCAGAAAGCCTCGGCGTGACAATCGGCACGCCGGTCACGATCGATCGCCAGTTTACGCCGCTTTCGAACAACCTCGTTACCGGAAAGGCGCTCGACGATCGAGCAGGGTGCGCGATGATGATCGAGGCAATAAAACGCACGAAGACGACGACCACCGTATTTGCGGTCGGATCGACGCAGGAGGAGGTCGGCTTGAAAGGCGCCAAGACGGCGTCATTTGGACTAAATCCCGACGTCGCCATAGCCACCGAGACCAATATCGCGGGCGACTATCCCGGAATCGAAAAGAAGATGGCGCATTTGGAGCTCGGTAAGGGCCCCTCCGTCACCGTCGTTGACGGGGGCGGCCGCGGGCTCATCACCCCCGACTCGGTACTTCGCTGGACCGAAGAGACGGCGGCGAAGGCTCAAATCGCTTACCAGCGCGACGTCAGCTCGGGCGGTACCACTGACGCTACGGCGATCAACCTTACGCGGGCCGGGATCCCCGCCGGCGTGGTGAGCGTCGTCACGCGGTACCTGCATACCCCCGTCGAAGTACTTAACCTCGAAGACCTTGATGCCGCCGCCGAACTGGTTGCCCGAATGCTTGAGACCGTCGGCGACTACTTTTAACGTTCTGGAGCGGTTCAAGCGACCGACGCCGCGAGCGTGAGAGCTTATATATAGTGACGGCTTCATTTTACCGCGTGGAAGTGACTACCGTGAGGGATCGCTTTATTTAACGATATCAAGTTTTTCGACACGACCCTGCGCGACGGCGAGCAGACTCCTGGTGTGTCGCTCACGGCCGAGAAGAAACTGTGGATTGCTAAGGCCCTCGACAAGCTCGGCGTAGATGTGATCGAGGCGGGATCCCCAATCACGTCGGAAGGCGAGCGTACTGCCATCAGAGGCGTGACGCACGAAGGATTACGTGCTGAGATCTGTAGCTTTTCGCGTGCCCTTACGGGGGATATCGATTACTGTCTTGCGTGCAACGTCGACTCGGTGCACCTTGTCGTGCCCGTGTCGGACTTGCACATCGAAAAGAAGCTGCGCAAAGACCGAGCGGCCGTGCTTCGCATGGCTGTGGATACGACCGCATACGCCGTCGATCATGGCCTCATAGTGGAGCTCAGCGCCGAAGACGCGTCACGAGCCGACGCTGATTTTTTGCGCGAGTTCTATCGCCAAGGCGTCGCCGCGGGCGCGCAACGGCTCTGCTACTGTGACACCGTAGGCGTGCTCGTTCCCGATCGCGCGGCAGCGCAGTTCGCCGACCTCGCTCACATCGCGCCCATAAGCGTCCACTGCCACGATGATTTTGGCCTCGCTACGGCCAATTCCATCGCGGCTCTTGGCGCTGGCGCAACCCAGGTGCACGCAACGGTGAACGGTCTGGGCGAACGGGCCGGAAACGCGTCGCTTGAAGAGCTCGTGATGGCGCTCGAATCGCTCTATGGCTACAAGACACGCCTAAAAACGACCGAGCTCTATCTTATTTCGAGGCTCGTCAGCCGGCTGACCGGGGTGCCCGTTGCCCAAAACAAACCGATTGTCGGGGAGAATGCGTTCACTCACGAGTCGGGTATCCACACCCACGGTTTGCTGGCAGATACGCGGACGTATGAGCCGATCACCCCGGAAATGGTGGGCCGAGAGCGACGAATTGTGCTCGGAAAGCACGCAGGCAGCGCGTCGGTGCACCTCGCTCTTAAGGAGCTCGGCCTCGACGCGAGCGACGAGCAATTAGGCGGCATATTAAAACGCGTCAAGGAGCTCGGTGACAAGGGAAAACGCGTTACCGACGCGGATTTGCAAGCCATCGCCGACGCCGTGCTCGAGATCAATCGTGAGGCGCGGATAAAGCTGCAAGAGCTGACAGTGGTGTCGGGAAACATCGTGACGCCGACGTCGTCAATCAAGCTCTTGGTCGACGACCAGGAGGTCGTCGAAGCGGGTATTGGCCTGGGACCTGTCGATGCCGCGATAAACGCCCTTAGGAAGGCGATAGGAAAGCTTGCAGATATAACGCTCGAAGAATACCACGTCGACGCCATCACCGGGGGGACCGACGCACTCGTTGAGGTGTGGGTAAAGCTCAGCCGAGACGGACACATTATAACGGCCCGCGGGGCGCGCACTGACATCCTGATGGCGTCGGTTGAGGCGGTTGTTGAAGGCGTAAACAGACTACTAACGTTGAAATAGGTGGTGAGAAGCAATGAACCTGACCGGTGCCAAGGCACTTATCAAAAGTCTCGAATACGAACACGTTGACACTATTTTCGGCATCCCCGGTGGCGTCGTCATTCCCATCTATGATGAACTTTATCAGCAGGATGCCATTACACACTACCTCGTGCGCCACGAACAAGCAGCAGCCCACGCGGCTGACGGCTACGCGCGAGCGACCGGCAAAGTAGGCGTGTGCATGGCGACGTCGGGTCCCGGCGCCACGAACCTTGTCACGGGGATCGCGACCGCCTACATGGATAGCGTGCCGATGATCGCGATCACCGGTCAGGTGACCACTGATCTCATCGGCAACGACGCCTTCCAAGAGGCCAACATAACGGGCATCACGCAGCCGGTCACTAAACACAACTACTTGCTTCACGATGCGAGCGAGATCCCGCAAACGATAAAAGAGGCGTTTCACATCGCGTCCACCGGGCGGCCAGGTCCCGTCCTAATCGATATCCCGAAGGACGTGCAGACGATGACTGCACCGTTTGATTATCCGAAAAAGGTGCACTTGCCCGGGTATCAGCCGACCTACGAAGGGCATCCCGGCCAGATCAAGCGAGCGGCGAAGGCCATTTCGGAGGCCCACCGTCCCGTCATCTACGTCGGCGGCGGCGTCAAGATCAGTGGAGCTTCCGAGGAGGTCCGGGCTCTCGCTGAGACCATTCTGGCGCCCGTGACGATGACGCTCATGGGCATGGGGACGATGCCCGCTGACCACCCGCTGTCATTGGGGATGCTCGGCATGCACGGCACACGGTACGCGAACTACGCTGTCACCGAATCAGATCTCATCATAGCAATCGGGGCACGCTTCGACGACCGCGTGACGGGCAAGATCGCGAGCTTTGCGCCGAACGCGAAGATTATTCATATCGACATAGATCCTGCCGAAATCGGCAAGAACGTCAGAGTCGACATACCGATCGTCGGCGACGTGAAGCGAGTGCTCCAAAAACTCATGCCGATGCTCAAGCAGACGCGCACGAAAGAGTGGATGGAAAAAGTGCACACGTGGAAACGTGAATATCCGCTTGAGTTTGAGGTGACAGGTTTGCGGCCGCAATACGTCGTGCGAGAGATAAGCAGACTGTGCCCAGACGCGGTTGTCTGCACCGAGGTCGGGCAACACCAGATGTGGGCGGCGCAATACTTCAGCCATCGGCACCCGCGAAACTTCATTTCTTCGGGCGGCCTCGGGACGATGGGGTACGGGTTCCCCGCATCCATCGGAGCGAAGATCGGTCGACCGGACGAAACCGTCTTTGATCTCGCAGGAGACGGCAGCTTCACCATGAACTGTCAGGAGCTTGCAACAGCCGTCGCCTACGACGTTCAGGTCAAGGTGGCGATCTTCAATAACGGTTACCTCGGCATGGTCCGGCAGTGGCAAGAACTCTTCTACGACCGCCGGTATTCCCAGACAAAGCTCTCAGAGATCAACTTCGTGAAGCTCGCAGACGCGTTCGGCGCCCACGGAATACGCGTGGATTCGGCGAGTGAAGTCGCGCCGGCGATCAAAGAGGCGCTTGCGGTGCCAAAGCCCGTCATCATCGACTTCAGAATCGAACCCGAGGAGTGCGTGTGGCCCATGGTCCCAGCAGGGGCGGCTCTTAACGAAATAATCGACGCAAAGAGCGGGAAGGTGTAGCCCTATGAAACACACCCTATCGGTCCTCGTCCAAAATAAGCCTGGCGTGCTTGCGAGAACGGCTGGCCTTTTCAGCAGACGAGGGTACAACATCGAGAGCCTTACCGTCGGCGTGACCGAAAACGAAAACGTTTCCCGGATGACCATCGTGGTGACCGGCGATGACACCGTGGTCGAACAAGTCACCAAGCAGCTTAACAAGCTCATCGAAGTCATTAAGGTGAGCGATCTCACGAAAGAGTCGTACGTAGACCGAGAGCTCGTGCTCATTAAAGTGACTGCAGACGGTTCAAATCGAGGCGAGATTATGCAGCTCGTCGACGTGTTCAGGGCGCGCATCGTTGACGTAGCTGCCAAGAGCCTTATCGTCGAGGTGACTGGTGATGAGGAAAAAATTGTGGCACTCATCGCCATGCTCAAGCAATTCGGCATCAAGGAGATTGTAAGGACGGGCACCCTCGCCCTAGGAAGGGGACCGAAGGTGATACAAAGCGGCAAAGACTAGCGTTGCTACGTTTGATGATGAATCGCTGAACGGCTGACGCGGTGTATCGCCTCGTCGATATACGCGAAGGGCGTGGTGCGCAAACGGTTCTGAACCAAGGTGATGAAACGCTCGAAGCGCCGCAAGCTATTTTTGTGCCTTCACACATTAAACAAGCCAAAGCGGCAAAGCGGAGGGGTTAACAAATGGTACAAATGTTCTACAACGAAGACGCTGACTTGAAAAATCTGAGCGACAAGAGAATCGCAATCTTGGGTTACGGCAGCCAAGGACACGCGCAAGCACAGAACCTGAAGGACTCGGGATTAGACGTCATCATTGGTCTGCGCAAGGGGCGATCGTGGGACCAGGCGCAAAAGGACGGCTTTAACGTCATGAGCGTCCAAGAGGCGGTAAAAAAGGGGGACATCGTGCAGGTGCTCCTCCCCGACGAGCGGCAAGCAGCTGTCTACGCAGCTGAAATCGAACCGCACCTCGAAGAGGGGAACGCGCTTTCGTTTTCCCACGGCTTCAACATTCACTATAACCAGATCGTTCCCCCTGCATACGTTGATGTAGTTATGATTGCGCCAAAAGGACCGGGAGACCTCGTGCGCCGTGTATATACGCAAGGAGAGGGCGTCCCCGCGTTAGTGGCTGTGTGGCAAGATTACACAGGGGCCGCATTCCAAACGGCGCTGGCCTACGCCAAGGGCATCGGTGCCACGCGAGCGGGGGTCCTTGAGACGTCGTTTAAGGAAGAGACGGAGACTGACCTCTTTGGAGAACAAGCCGTCCTTTGCGGCGGAACAACTGCACTGATCAAAGCCGGCTTTGAGACGTTGGTCGAAGCAGGATATAAGCCGGAAATTGCCTATTTTGAATGTCTACACGAATTAAAGCTTATAGTCGACCTTATCCATGAAGGTGGTCTTTCTTGGATGCGCCATTCAATCAGCGATACGGCGGAATATGGCGACCTCACGCGAGGCGAACGCATTATCAATGACGCCACACGTGAAACCATGCGAGGGCTCCTCAAAGACATTCAAACAGGAGAGTTCGCACGCGAATGGATACTTGAGAACCAAGCTCACCGCCCTGTGTTCAACGCCCTCACACAAAAAGAGCGAGAGCACCCGATAGAAACAGTGGGTAGCAAGCTCCGCGCCATGATGTCGTGGCTCAAGTGATTTACCAACCGATTGGCTACGGCTGTTGCCCACCATTCCTTCCGCCTCAGCGCTCAGCGCGAGGTACAGCAGGATGGCTATGTACTATCGTTTGCGACGGCAGCCGCCTTTACTCAATCAAGGACTCCTCCGTACGAGACGGGGACAAGTCACCAAGCGCCTCTAAAATGGACGGCGATTGACCCGCGGAAACTGAATCAGCGACAAAAGCAACGACTTTTTGAACTGTGAAGCTTTGAGTAGCATACCGTTGTAGCAAAGACTTATGAATGCTTTAGCCGCTGTGTAAGGGCCGTTTCGCGTTCGCCGCTCTTTCTCCAGCAGAACAACCACGGTTCGTGACGAGTCGGGGCGCGTAAAGACTCTTATACTCGCGTGAAGAAGGAGGAAGCAATAAACGGGACAGCAGTCCTATGACGCACTTCACGCGCAACTTTCACGTCGGAGCGGCATTCGCTCTAGCTTTGCTCATGCTTGCGCTTTCAATTTGCGTCGTGGCAAGTCCTAGCAGTGCTTCGCTTGCAGCGACACGTGCAATGCCCGCCCAAGCCGTGCCCCAAACACGGTTGTCTGCTGCTTATACGGATGAAGGATTCCCTGTTGTGGCGATGCCGTATCTAGGCACAGTTCGCCTTATAATTGCTCAAAGCGAAATTCCTGACGTTTTGGTGCCCTCTGTAGTGCCTTCAGCCGAGCCAACGCTTCCCCAAGGGAACCCAACTCCGCAATCGCCCAGCGTCTCAACGAACGTCAGCAATAGCGCGACGCTGAGCAGCACCGGAAATGGCTTCAGTCTCGACAAGATTGTAGGCAGTATCTCACCCTTCTTAATCATTGCACTAATTCCGCTTCTTTTCGTCATCGGAGCCTTATTCTATTTCTTTTTCATGGGCGACCAAGATCGCGGAACTCCCGATGAGGATCAAGAGGCCGACGCGGGACTAAGCAACGCTGACGAAGACACTGGGTGGAGGGAGCTCTAGCGACGCTCGATGTGAAGTGCACATGGCTGTTGTGCTCGAGTCGCAACGTTTCCAAACCCGTCAAGCGCGATACCTCGGAAAGCCGCAAGCCTCAAAATGTGAAAAAGCGCGCACTCGCGAATTGGCCTGAACACGCGTGAACAGCTTCTGCAAAAACTGCTTAATATCGATTCAACGGTTATTTCTCGCCCAAAACGGGCCAACTAATAAAACGTTATATATTGTGCGGATCATCAGAGGGGTGTGCACGAATGCCTGCCGCGCGTAACGGCCGCATTGAACGCAGGGTGATTCAATGTCGGACAAAGAGGGTATCTTAAAGCAAAGCATCGAAATTCTCTCCCGCATTGTCGGCGATGACTCGGTGCCAAGAAACATCCGTCGCGCTGCAGACGAAGCTAAGACTCGGTTGCTTAATCGAGAGGAATCTGAGACGGTACGCGCTGCATATGCGATTTCAATACTCGACGATATAAGCAACGATCCCAACATGCCACTCCATACAAGGACCCTCATTTGGAACGTAGCAAGCCAGCTCGAGAAGGTTTCGATGGGGGGGCAATAACGGAAGTGAGACAGCTCTTGAAGTGTAGACGCGAAAGCGCTCAACAGGGACCCGCCTGCTTTTTGCGCACTGCGTGAATAGATTCTCCCCCCTTTATCGCAGACGCTTAAGCGAGGGGACGCAGTCATCTGATCATAGCTATTTACTAATATTAGAAAACAACAAACAGGTCATTTTTTCGGATTTAGAGCTGGATATGGGGTGCAAAAACCTGAACGTACAGGCGAAAGAGGAATAATAATATATTATAACATACGAGTAGTTTTGCGCTCCTCCAAGCGGGAGCAACGCGCGGTGACCTAATGGACGTCGACGAACAGGCCAAAAAGATAAAAAACTGGGCCAAACGATACGCAGAAAAAAAAGGCATCGAACTCAATCCCGACGAAGGCCGGGTCGATGAGGTCGCAAAGGGCCTAGCTGTCAGGCAAGAAAAGTTCGGAAAGCGTTACTGTCCTTGTCGCATCATGACGGGAGACGCAGAAGAGGACAGAAAGATAATTTGCCCGTGCGCGTACCACGAAGAAGAGCTCAAAGAACACGGCATGTGTCATTGCAAGCTTTTTAGCACAAAAGAACAGTAGAGGGAGTCAGTGATGAATCTAAAATCTAGCATACGGTATTTTGCGATTGTTGCCGCGTTATGCCTGCTGTGCGTTGGGATGAGCGGGTGCACGTCCATCTCGTCAGGCGGCTACGAGTTTAAAAGCGGAATAACGCCTCCTAAAGCAGTTAGCGACTTAATGAAGAACGGAACGGTCATCCTATTCATCACGCAGAACAACTGCCCTGCTTGCGAGCAGGCACGACCGTTGATAACGTCTCTTCAATCGCAGTACAATGGCACGAACGTAACATTTGTAGAGTTCAACATCGACAATAACGTTACGTCAAGGATCATAGGCCAAACGTATGGCGTGACCTCGACTCCGACAACCGTTGTGTTGCGCAAGGACGGGGCTGCGGCGATCTTCGTTGGTGTCTTCGACTCGAACACGGTGAAAAGCGCCATTGAAGATGCGCGCAAGTAACACAGGTCCCTGAGGACGCGCGCAAATGGAAGTAAATCCACTAATTGCATTTGGAGCGGGGCTTATTAGCATATTTTCTCCCTGCGTGTTACCCTTGCTACCGGCCATCGTCGCCTCATCAACGAATCGCGGCAAGCTCAGGCCAATCGCCATCGTTCTTGGTCTAAGCATATCATTCACGACCATGGGCCTCGTCGCATCAGCTTTTGGGGCCGCTTTTACAGCGTATAGCTCTTATCTCTTCGCAGCGGCAATACTACTGATTATTGCAATGGGGTTCTGGATGCTCTTCGATCTCCATTTACCCTACAACACACCAAGATTGGGCCTTATAGATAGGGTGTCAAAAAAGACTTACGATATTCCGACCGAGGGCGTAGCCAGCGGGTTGGTTTTAGGGCTAGCGTTGGGGATAGTGTGGCTTCCATGCACCGGGCCGGTCCTCGCTACGATATTAACATGGGTGGCTGCAAACGGCAACATTATGACAGGCGGACTACTGCTCCTGACCTATTCTCTCGGCTTCGCCGTTCCTATGCTCGCTATTGCCTATTCAGCTCGCCTGTCGTCGTCTCTCGCTGGTAAATCGTCCAAGACCATTTGGATTAAGCGCGTCGCTGGCGTAGTGCTCATTGCAGTCGGCGTATACTTGGCCCTACCATACCTACCAATGCTTACGCAAATTTGATGCAGCTTCTCCGTAGAGTGACACGCCTTAACACGCATCGCCTCGTACAAAAGAAAGAAATCGCTCCGTCGAACTACGCAATAAAAGTCGATGCACCCCTAATCGCCAGAAAGGCGAGGGCAGGTCAATTCGTCGTCGTGCGAGTTAACGAACGAGGAGAGCGAATTCCGCTCACGATCGTCGAAACCTACCCTGATGACGGGCTCATCAAGATTATTAAGCAAGACGTGGGGCTCACCACGAAGAAGCTGCGGTGCATAGGCAAGGGGGGGGGCAGATCGCAGATCTCGTAGGCCAGCTCGGCATGCTAAAAACGTGAGAAAATGGGGGCCGTTGTTCTTGTTTCCGGCCCCGGGCGTTGGCTACGGGAAGAGCGACAATGTCCGATGACAAGATGATGCGATTCGGGCACGGAGAGGCAGTCCCGGTGCGTAAGGTAAAAAGGGTATAGGTCCAACTAGTAGGATACATTGCAGACCATCCATAGAATGAAAAGGTTGTTCCGTATCGAAAACGCCGGACAGGCAGGGTCGGAGTTATGAGCACCCCTACCGTTGCACCCAAAACAAACGGTATCGTGATCGCCGTTGTAAAGGAGCAGGCCCGGGGTGAACAGCGCGTTGCGACCGTGCCCGAGGTGGTCCAGACACTCACCAAGTCGGGGTACGAGGTCCTGGTCGAGCACGATGCTGGAGCAGGAGCGTTCTACTCAGACGACCTCTATGTTGCCGCCGGTGCGAAGATCGCGCCAGGTCGGACCGAACTGCTGGATGGTGCAACAATCGTGCTGTGCGTACAGCCCCCGACCATAGCCGATGTCGAGATGCTCGCAGAGGGCACGATCGTCATCGGGTTCATGAACGCAGCAAACAACCTGCCAACCGTTGCACGGATGCGCGACCGCAAGGTCACCGCCTTTGCCCTCGAGCTTGTCCCGCGGATCACCCGCGCTCAGAGCATGGACGCGCTCAGTTCCCAAGCAACGGCCGGGGGGTACGCAGCAGCGATACTCGGCGCCGACAACTGCCCCAAGTTCCTTCCGATGCTGACAACGGCCGCGGGCACGATCCGACCGGCAACGGTGCTTATCCTTGGTGCGGGCGTTGCCGGCCTCATGGCGATCGCCACAGCCAAGCGTCTTGGCGCTATGGTCGAGGCATACGATGTTCGGCGTGCAGCAGGCGAACAGGTCCGAAGCCTCGGCGCGAAATTCCTCGAGCTTGAGATCAATGCAGAAGACCAAGACGGTTACGCTCGCGAGCTCACGTCGGAAGAGAAGGTGAAGGAACAACAGATGGTCTCCGCCGCGCTGGCACGGGCTGACATCGTTATCACGACGGCCAGCATCCCCGGCAGGAAGGCACCGGTCCTGATCACGAAAGAGACCGTGGCACAGATGCGTCCGGGCGCCGTCATCATCGACCTTGCTGCCGAATCTGGCGGCAACTGCGAGCTGACACAAAGTGAAAAGACCGTAGAGGAACACGGTGTCACGATTGTGGGCCCGCAGAACCTCCCGGCCCGGGTCGCGATTCATGCAAGCCAGATGTACGCAAAGAACGTCCAGTCGTTCCTCTCGCTCCTTCTTAGTAAGGACGGGGCGCTTACCCGTGAGTTCACTGACGAGATCCTGGCATCAAGCCTCCTTGTGAACGCAGGCGAAGTGCGGCATAAACCCACGCTTGACCTCATCAGCGGGGGGAGGTTATGATCGAGATCACTGCGTTCTGGACCGCTATCTACATCGCGATGCTAGCGGCATTCACCGGCTACGTTGTCATCAGCCGTGTCCCTGCTATCCTACACACGCCTCTGATGAGTGGCTCGAACTTCATCCACGGGATCGTGCTCGTTGGGGCGATGGTAGCGCTCGGCCTTGCCACAACGCCTACAGAGCAGGCGATCGGGTTCATCGCAGTCGTTCTCGGGGCAGCGAATGTGACCGGCGGTTATGTTGTCACGGAACGAATACTCCAGATGTTCAACCGCAGCGGAAAGAAGCCCGGCAAGGGGGCGTGACATGGCTGACCTCTCCTTTGCCATCGAGCCCGTATACATTGCGACGATCTTCTTCTTCATCGTCGGCCTGCAGCGGATGAGCCATCCGCTCACGGCCCGGAGCGGGATCGTCTGGGCCGGCGCCGCGATGCTGATCGCAACTCTCGTCACGTTCTTTACTCCGAATCTCAACAACATAGCCCTGATCGCCATCGCGATCGTGATCGGCGGCGGCTTCGGCTATGTAGCGGCCAAGCGCGTGGCGATGACCAACATGCCCCAGATGGTCGCATTCTACAACGGCATGGGGGGCGGCGCGGCAGCCGGGATTTCAGCAGTTGCGCTCCTAGGCCCCACCACTGCCACCACCGGCTCGCTTGCAGCCGTTGGTGGTCTGATCGGGGCTGTCTCGTTTTCCGGCAGCCTCATCGCCTTCCTGAAGCTTCAGGGCTGGATGCCATCGCGGCCGGTTACCTTCCCGGGCCAGCAGATCGTCAACATGGCAGTTCTTGTCCTCGCCATCGTTTCCGGTGTGTTCGTACTCCAGCAGCCCTCATGGATGCCGCTTTCGGTAAGCATGGGCCTCCTGCTCTTCTTTATTCTCGCTCTCGGCTTCGGGCTCCTCATGACGCTCCCGATAGGCGGGGCCGACATGCCTGTCGTGATCTCGATGTACAACGCCTTCACCGGCCTGGCCGTAGCGCTTGACGGGTTCTCGTTTGCCACCCCCAACTATGCGATGATCATAGCAGGCGTCATTGTCGGTGCTGCGGGTTCGCTGCTCACGCTCAAGATGGCTAAGGCAATGAACCGCTCACTCACAAACGTCTTCTTCGGAGCGTTCGGCGCAACGGAGGAGCAGGCGGCGCAGGTATCGGGCAGCATGAAACCGATCGAGGCCGACGACGTTGCAGTCATGCTCGCCTACGCAGACCGGGTTATCATCGTCCCCGGTTACGGCATGGCAGTCGCCCAAGCCCAGCAGAAAGTGAAGGAGCTGACCGACCTGCTCGAGAGCAGAAGCGTGCAGGTGAAGTTCGCGATCCACCCGGTTGCCGGGCGGATGCCCGGTCACATGAACGTCCTGCTTGCCGAGGCAGGGGTTGCCTACGACCACCTCTTCGACCGCGACGAGGTGAACCCTGAGTTTCCCAGCACTGACGTCGTCCTTGTTATCGGGGCCAACGATGTCGTGAACCCAGCGGCGCACCGGCAGGGCAGCCCGCTCTTCGGCATGCCAATCCTTGATGTCGAACAGGCAAAGAATGTGATTGTCCTGAAGCGCGGGCAGGGGAAGGGCTTTGCGGGAATTGAGAACGACCTGTTCTACCTGGACAACACGCGGATGCTCTACGGCGACGCGCAGGAGACGGTCAGCAAGCTTGTACAGGCCCTCAAGAAACTATGAATCCCACGGGGATCTACGAGACCGATCATACGGCGATGCTAGGTCAACAGGTTATTGATGATGACTGTCTCACCTTTTTGCAACACGTCGTTGGCGGCGAAGATGTTGCTACGAAAGCGGCAACCGGCATCCTTACAATGAGGCCTCAAAGAGGGCAGCCCGGGCGATCGACGTATTCATAAAGCAAGACGTTTGAGGGCGATAACAGCGCAAAAAAAGACTAAGAGGGTTGCTTTCAAGATAACGCGTCTGAATCGAGTTACCTTGCAGAAAATATTTAATTAATCAACGGGATACTACCAATAATAAGTAGACGGAGTGTTTTTTTCAAGTTGTCCCAAGCGGAAGAGGTCGGCAACGACAAGACGGCAGACGCAACTGAACACAAAGCGTCGGCTTTGCTCGGCGGCATGGACATAGCGGTCACTGAAGAGATCGCCGTGCCCCCAATGCTCGTCGATCAAGTGATCGGACAAGAACAGGCCGTTGAGGTTATAAAAAAGGCGGCAAAGCAACGACGCCACGTGATGCTCATTGGCTCTCCGGGAACCGGGAAGTCAATGCTCGCCCGCTCCATGGCAGAGCTCCTCCCTAAGGAAGAGCTGCAGGATATCCTCGTGTATCACAACGCTGAGGACAGCAACAGCCCCAAAGTGCGTGTGGTGCCATCAGGGAAGGGTCGGCAAATCGTTGATGCACACAAGCGGGAAGCGCAAAAGAAGATCCAATTTAGGAATATGCTTTCGATGGTGATGGTTTTTGCTATCGTTGGCTATAGCTTTGCGATTAATCAGCCGATAATGGGCATCATTGCCGCTGCTATGCTCTTCATCGCGCTGCGCTATATTACGCCCCGCGAAGATGTGCTCATACCTAAACTCCTAGTCGCGAACGAGGGCAAAGAGACAGCGCCCTATGTCGACGGTACCGGAGCGCACGCAGGAGCGCTTTTAGGTGACGTCAGGCACGACCCGTTTCAGTCAGGGGGGCTCGAGACACCGGCGCACGACCGGGTCGAGGCAGGAGCGATCCACAAGGCAAACAAGGGGGTGCTCTTTATCGATGAGATTAACACGCTCAGAATCGAATCGCAGCAAAGCCTCCTGACCGCTCTCCAAGAGGGAGAGTATTCCATCACTGGGCAATCCGAGCGCTCAAGCGGCGCGATGGTAAAGACTACCCCTGTGCCGTGCAACTTTGTGATGGTCGCCGCCGGAAATCTCGACTCCGTAAAGGGGATGCATCCGGCGCTCCGCTCGCGCATTCGCGGTTACGGTTACGAAGTGTACATGCGCGACTCAATGCAGGATACGCCAGAAAACCGTCGAAAAATCGTGCGCTTCGTCGCCCAAGAGGTGAAAAAGGACGAGAAGATTCCTCACTTCGCTGCTGACGCCGTTGAAGAGATCGTCCGCGAGGCACGACGAAGGTCGGGAAGAAAGGGACATCTCACGTTGATGCTCAGGGATCTTGGCGGCCTTATCCGCGTCGCAGGAGACGTTGCCCGGGCCGAAGGGGCTGAACACACGACCGCAAAACACGTTGTCGACGCAAAGAAGATGGCACGATCGGTCGAGCAGCAGCTCACTGATCAGTACCTCGAACGCCGCCGTGACTACCAGATGTTCCGGAACACCGGCGCAGAGGTTGGTCGTGTCAATGGTCTCGCGGTCATGGGTGATGATTCGGGCGTCGTACTGCCCATCGTGGCGGAGATCACTCCGCCACAATCCAAAGAGGAGGGTCGCGTGATTGCGACCGGCTTGCTCAAAGAGATCGCTCTTGAGGCCGTCCAGAACGTCTCAGCGCTCATTAAGAAGTTCTCAGGAGAAGATATCACAAACAAGGATGTGCACATCCAGTTCATCGGCACCTATGAGGGGGTAGAGGGCGATTCGGCGTCAATTTCAATCGCAACCGCCGTGATCTCGGCACTCGAGAACGTTCCAGTGGATCAATCGGTAGCAATGACCGGATCCCTTTCGGTTCGGGGAGAGGTGCTGCCCGTTGGCGGCGTCACGCCCAAGGTTGAGGCAGCCGCTAAGGCAGGCATTAAGCGTATACTCGTTCCGAAAGACAACGAAGGGGACGTCATGATCGAGAAGCATTACAGGGACATGGTGGAGGTTATCCCTGTCAGTTCTATCGGTGAGGTTCTTGAAAACAGCCTCATCGGTCGAAAGCGCGACGGGTTGCTCGAGCATCTCAAGAAATTCACGATTAACTCGCACGATCGCAAGGGCTACGCGAGCGCTGCCCCTCAGTAATTCTTTTCGCGCGTGTTCACCGGCACGCGATTGAGGCGGTCTTCATGCAAGCGGAGCTGTTGCCGCTCTATCGAAAGGCACAACTGACTGAGACACACGCCGACCTCAGCGCGTCGACTGAGGAACTGTGGCAGATTCACGATCGTTTTGCAAAAGGAGATCGGCACAGCGATTTCGTTAGCACCTCCTCCCTTCTCGATCTCAAGATCGAAATCGCGCAGCGCATGTTTCACAACTGCCATTTCTGTGAGCGCCGATGTCAAACCAACAGAGCCGAAAAGCCTGGATTCTGTGGCGTTAGGGAGTCGAAATACTCATCAGAGTTCCTTCACTATGGCGAAGAACGAGAACTCGTGCCATCGCATACGATTTTTTTTACGGGCTGCACCTTCAAATGCGTCTTCTGCCAAAACTGGGATATCGCACGACATCCGAACGCCGGTACTATCAGCGACCCGCAGGCACTTGCACGGAGAATATACGCGCGATCGGTCGCGGGCTCACGCAATGTGAACTGGGTGGGGGGAGATCCGACCCCTCACATCGGTAAGATCCTAGAAACGATGCGTGGCCTCGCCATGCTCGAGCGAGAGAGCATGGTTGATGCACGATTCTTGAATATTCCGATGGTTTTCAACTCAAACGCCTACTATTCAGCGGAAGCTTGTAAACTTCTCGATGGCGTGATTGACGTGTATTTGAGCGACTTCAAATATGGCAACGACGCTTGTGCACACCGGTATTCGAACGTTGAAAATTACGTGGAGACCGTCACTCGTAACCTGCTCGTTTCAAAAGATCGGCTTATGATGCGTCATCTGGTGATGCCTGGACACATTCGGTGCTGTACAGAGCCGATCGTCGCATGGGTTCGCGAGAATGCACCGGACGTCAAGTTCAACCTCATGTTTCAGTACGCTCCACACAACGTCGTTGACTACCCGGAGATCAATCGGTTCGTGAGCGACATCGAGCGACGCGAGGCTCTGAACATCGCAAAGAGTTTAAACCTCATTTGACGTTATCTTGCACTATGGGGATCGTAACCCTCATTTCTGACTACGGCGCCTACTACCCGGCGGTCATGAAGGCAACTATTCTCGGCATAGCCCCAGAAGCGACCATCATCGACGTGACTCACGAAATCTCACCCCAGAACGTACGCGAGGCAGCTTTCATTCTCCGCGAGACTGTCAAATATTTCCCTCGAGGCACCGTGCATATCGCCGTTGTTGACCCGACTGTCGGCACGGACAGAATGGGCCTCGTTATAGAGGCGGGAGGACACTATCTCGTCGGCCCTGACAACGGCCTGTTAATCCCCGCCGCGCGCTCCTTAGGCGATTTCGAGGTGCTGCGTATCGAAATGGAAGCGAAGTCACGCACGTTTCACGGACGAGACGTCTTCGCACCCGTAGGAGCACACATCCTTATGGGACGCCTGCGAAACCTTCAGCCATCGACGACGTATGTCGATCTTCTGCTTCAAGAACCGCGCTCGTCTGAAAATGCCGTTTCAGGCACCATTTTCTATATCGACAGGTTTGGCAACTGCGTGACGAATATCCCTGGAACGCTTATGATACAGCGCTCGAGGCATAATAGCACCCATTTGCTCAACGGTGCTACAGCAATCCGGTTTGTGCAGACGTACGACGAAGTGGCTCAAGGGCACCCGCTGCTCACCGTTGGGAGCTTTGAGTTGGTAGAGATCGCCGTCAACAAGGGTAGTGCCGCAACAGAGTTAAATCTAAAGTTGGGCGACAGTATCTCGCTGGAGAAACCGTAACGCAGCTCAACAAGAATCGACGATTGACGCTTGTGCAAAGCCTAGTGACCGATTACTCTCAGATTGACGACTGCACGCCCTCAAGTTGAAGCAGTTTTCGCTTCGTGTCGAGTCCCCAAGAAAAACCACCCAGGCCAGATACCCTTACCACTCGATGACAGGGGATAAAGAGCGGAGCGGGGTTACGATGCAACACATTCCCGACAGCTCGCGCCGCTCGGGGGCTGCCTACCTTCGCTGCCAGTTCTGAATACGTCGCTACGCTCCCTCTCGGTATTTGCCGCACACATTGCAGCGTAGCTCTTTCGAAAGCTGAGCGGTTTCCAAGATCGACGGGGAAGACGCTGAGGTCAACGTTCGCCCCTCGCAGGTATTTGTCAAGAGCTTGCACGGCTGGTGTCGCATCCTGCACGTCACTGGGCCGGGCGTGCGGTTGGAGCGTGACCCGTTGCACGGCCTCGTCTTCAAGCACGACCGACACGAATCGCGCGAGATATTCAGAATAAAAAGACGCAGTTTCTTTCATCGTTGTTGAGTGTCTCACATCGTTGTCAAAGTAGATACCAATCGTTATCACCTAACGTCTTTTCCAGCCTTTCTAAGCGCACATCTTGTGGAGAAGTCCCGGAGATCGAGAGTAAGGCACCCCTTAAATCAGCCAAGTATTGAACGTTGCTCAGACCTCCATACTCAAACTTCCTGCCCCGTACCCTGCAGCGCTCGAGCGTTTCCTCGTGCGGGACGATGGTGACGTCAAGGTCCGTCTTGGTGCACGCCCTCTGCATGGCTTTCCTAAAGTCACCCGTGCAGTAGGCAATCCGATGTCTGTACGAGCTTCGCGTCTTTTCTAGGTATCGATAAAGCCGACTGCTCTCGAGCTCGACGAATCTCTTCTTAACCGACAGGACGTTGCAATTGCCGAGCACGAAATCGTAGTTAGCAAAGGGATATTCAGTATCGAGTTCCCGCGGCGTTACGCCGCACGTGCCAAATGCAACGACGTGCACTTCTTCTGGAGCCAACACGTTGAAAATGACTTCGTCATAATTCCTGTGACTAGGACTCGTGTGATACGGCTTCACCTTAGCACACGGCACAAAAACACAAACGTCGCGCACGGGTGCGGTATATTCGCACAGCACGTACTCATTTGCCCTGACCATGTCAGGATGGGAGAAGACTTTTTCGCCAACCAGCGGCGCGGCTGAGCGTTCTGATTCAGGAATAATCATTAAGCGGATGCCTGAGTAACCTATAGAAGGCTCAGGCTTTTAAGCTCCTTGACGATTCGATCGACCGCATTGGCCGCATCTTCGGGCTTTCGCCCGCCCGTGACGACCAGTTTGCCGGAACCAAACAAAAGAACGACCACTTTCGGCTCCGACAAGCGGTACACGAGACCAGGAAACTGTTCCGGCTCGTACTCAATGTTTTCAAGCCCGAGGCCGATGGCAATTGCGTTTAGATTCAAAACCGAATGAAGATCTGCGGAAGCGACGATGTTTTGTACCTTGATCTCCGGCGTTCCCTTGACGTCGATTCCGATATTTCTTAGACTTTGAAACACGTTTTCCAAGCCCTTATACACGTCATCGATGCTTTTTGCGCCTGTACAAACAATCTTTCCCGATCGAAAGATGAGTGCAGCGGTCTTCGGGTCTTTTGTGCGATAGACAAGCCCTGGAAACTGTTCAGGATCGTAATCTGCGCCTTCTAAAGCAAGCGTTATTTGCTTCAGATTTATTTCTTGCCCAATCCCGGTGGACGCAACCACATTTTCAATCTTAATAGTGTCCCGCGGTTCTACCATAACTTCCCCTTTCCTTGTTGCTTTATAAAGGCTTTATATATATAACGTTACGGGGCGCTGTTACTATTCTGAAAGCAAATCGGCCCAAAATTTCGCTTGTTTGGCAATTACACGTGCACAGCAATTTTATCTACCTCGGGCGTCAAGTGACACCCAAGACGGAGCACGGCTAGGTCAGGGAGACCGTTGAGAGGCACATAACCGACCAAGGCTTGAGCTGCACGAACCGGAGAAAACGCGCGCGATGCGAAACAGCGTTTCGCGGAACGGCCGGATCACCGAGATAACAACATGAGACTTGCATTCGAGCTGTCTGGAGAGAGTAAGAGCATTCCAAGAGCTGAGGTTCTCGCCATCTTCCGAGGCGTTGTGGTGCGAGAGGTAGAGCGCGTGCTGGTTATGGATGTCGAAATCTACGACCAAACGCTGGGTAATCGACTAGCAATGACGCATACTGTAATCGAGGTAAAGAATGTGTGTGAACAAAGGCTCGCGTCTATTTATCAGGCGGCCCAAAGCATTGAGCTGCCTCGTGTCAGCGTCGCAGTGCGCGCGAAGCGAATTGGACACGGTCTAAGAAGCGTTGATGTGGAGGCCACGATCGGGAAGGCGCTTGCTGAACGCGGATATGAGATCGACCTTGCCCACCCACAGCTTCTTGTAAGGGCATTGCTCAGCGAAGACGTTTGCATAATCGGTAAAACACTAACAATGATCGATCGCTCTCGTTTCGAATCGCGGCGCCCCCGTCTTCGGCCTTATTTCTATCCGGGCGTGCTGCTACCTCGGATCGCACGAGCCGCAGTAAACCTCACTGGCATAAACCCAAATGCGCTCCTATTCGATCCCTTTTGCGGCACCGGAGGTTTGCTTCTTGAGGCGGGACTCATCGGGGCAACTGTCGTCGGTTCAGACATTGATAGTAGGATGGTGTTCGGAACAAAGATGAATCTCGATTATTATGATGTCGAGAGTGCTCTGCTCGTTCAGGACGCTCAGCGATTGGCGTTGAGAGATGAATGTGTGGACGCCGTGACCACCGATCTCCCATACGGGCGTTCTGTCAGCATACGCGCCCGGTCGCTAAATCAACTAACAGTCACAGCGTTAGATGAGATCCTTCGCGTGCTCAAATGCGGCGCGCGTGCGGTTTTGATAGCGCACAACCCGATTGAGCGTGAGATTTCAGATGCAGGTTTCACGATTGAGGAGCGTCACGCTCAATACGTGCACAAGAGTCTCACGAGGGAAATCGTTGTGGTGCGCAAATGATTACCTGCAATAGGTGACGGTGCAGAACGGTCATCAGAGTCTCACGTCTGGGTCGCCTCCCACGAGACGCTTTCCAGACGCAGCTGCGTAATTTTGAGGCGAGGCCACGCCCGACCTTCCCACGACGATTCCTAACAAAAATACGCACAGACTGAAGATAAGAAAAGCAAAATCTGCCTACACGCGATGCATGTAGCGGAAGATGTCTTCGTGCTGGGCGGTGATGCGCACCCCCTGTGCTGCGCCAATCGATTCCAGTCCTTTTTTTAACTCCTCAAAGTTTGCTGAGCCTATGTTGACGATCATGATCATCGTGAATACCCCAGACACCACGGTCTGGCTGATGTCTTCGATGTTGGCATTGGCAGTCGCTAGCAGGCTTGTCAAGGCTGCGACGATCCCAGGATGGTCAGAGCCTGTTACCGTTATGACGATCCGCTCGTTACGCTTGGAGCTGGCCACGTTCAATCTACCTTCCTACCTAATTCTAGTGCCTGAAGGTACCTTTTGCGACGGTCGAATCAGTACTGCTCTACCCTCGTATTCAGCGGCAAGGAGCATGCCGTGAGATTCCACACCCATCAAATTCGCAGGTCGGACATTCGCAAGAACGAGGACGTCAGTGCCAATGAGTTCCTCAGGAGGGTAGTCTCTGGCAATTCCTGCGACAATCTGCCGGGTCTCATCGCCCAATTGCAACGTGATTCGCAGGAGCTTGTCGGATTTCTTGACCGTTTCAGCCTCTACGATACGAGCGATCCGCAAATCCATCTTCTTGAAATCTTCGAGCTCGACCGTTGCTTCTGTTGCTCGAGCCTCGTTCGCGGGAGCTTTCTGAGACCCCCCCGCCATTCTCCTGCCGAGCGTTATCTCTAGTTCCACGATCTTTTTCTCATCGATCTTGGTGAACGGCAGCGCCGGCTGGCTAAGCCGCAACGGTTCAACCTCGACCGTGGCATCAGAGAAATAGGTCGACGTTAGGCCAAGCTGTGCCTGTACTCTTCTCATAGTCGACGGCATGACTGGTTCCAAAAGCACCGCTAAGGCCTTAACGAGCTGAATGCAGTTCTTGACTTCTCGCGCACATGCTGCTTTATCAGATTTTACGAGGTTCCAAAGCTCTTTAGACTGGAAATAGGCATTGCCAAAGTCTGACAAAGACATCGCCGCATCAACGAGCTTCTTAAACTCATATTCCTTTAACGCACTCACCATCTTCTCGCGTGTCGCCGCTATGCGCTCGATTATCGCGCCGTCAACAGGGGCTTCTGGAACGCGACCGAAATTCTTGTACGCAAAAAGAAGGGTTCGATAAATGAAGTTGCCGAGTGACCCTACGAGTTCACGGTTCACTTTCTCCCCAAATACCTTCCACGAAAAATTCAGTTCCTTCGTGTGTGAGGTGTAGCCCGCGAGATAATAGCGAAGCAGATCAGGGTGGAACCCGTGGTCGAGGTAATCATCATCGACCCAGACGACGTGCCCGCGGCTTTTAGAAAAAGTCTCGCCATCGACTTTGACCATTCCTGAGGCGACAACGGCCGCGGGCGTTGTGTAGTTTGCGCCTTTCAGCAGCGCCGGCCAGAAGACGGCGTGGTGGTAGATGATGTCCCCCCCAATAAAGTGAATTATATTCGATTCCTTCTTCCAGTAGTCTTCCCAAGTGCTCGTCGCCTCCTCGGTAAAAGAAACGTACCCGATAGGAGCGTCGACCCAGACGTAGACGACGAGATCGGTTCCCGGAAATGGCACCCCCCACGAAAGGTTCCGCGTAATACACCAGTCTTTGAGCTCATTTGTCACCCATTCTCGCGCATAGTTGCGAGCATTAGCAGTGCCTCCGAGCGTCTCAAGATACGTCGACAAGAAGTCCTTAAACGCAGACAGTTTGAAGAAGAAATGCTTCTCTTCCCGGTATTCCGCGCTGGCTCCGCACGTTTTGCACTTCGGATCGACGACTTCTCCCGGTTCGAGATGACGCCCACACCCTTGATCGCACTCGTCGCCGCGCGCCGGCATGCCACAAAAAAGGCATACCCCCTCTACATATCGATCGGGGAGGAAGCGATCGCATTCGGGGCAGTAAGCCAGCCTAATGACCAGCGGATAAATATAGCCGTTCTCTTGAAGCGCTTTTACGATTTCCTGCGTTCTAAAGTAATTTGTAGGAGCATCAGTATTTCCATAATGGCTGAAGTCAACTGATAATGCCTTGAAAGTGTCCTTCCAGTAGCGGTGATAGTACGCGGCAAACTTCTCCGGCGTGGTCCCCTGCTGTTCAGCGTTGATGACGATCGGAGTTCCGTGCGTATCAGAACCACAAACGAAGAGCGGACTCTGCCGGAGCTTCTTGAGGCACCGGACGTAGATGTCCGCCGGGATGTACGTCCTCAGGTGACCGATATGGCATGGGCCATTCGCATACGGCAAGCCGCACGTAACAAGAAGCGGCCTATTCGTTACTGATGTCATTTTTTAGTCCTTGGGGCGTGATAGTACGTTACGTATTGGCAACCACGGCAATCAGACTAGCGTACGATTGACGATGAGCCCTCCAAACCGAGGCCACTGCGAAGCATCACCTAGTTCCTCTGTTGGGATTGCGGCGCAGCGCGTCTGCAAAGGCTAGTTGCAAGTGCATTGTGGTAATGGCCCCCTATTTTAACTCTTCGAGACCACTGCGTTTACTACTTCGTTGCGACCTCAGCCAGCGAGTATTTCGCTGCACACTTCGCATTGCACGTTACAAAAAGGCATGTGTGACCGGCGTTCGGCCGCACCTCAACCGGCGCACTCGAAAAGGTTTAAGCCTTAGCAACTGGCTATCAATGTGCAAAGTATTTCGCTTGTCTATCAAGACACAGAAAGGAGGCTATTTATGAGCGAAGAAGAGTCCTGTAAAGCTTGTGGTGCTCAGCTACCCCCAAATGCACAGTTCTGCATTCAATGTGGAACCGGAGTGCGTGAGGCCAGTTCCGAAGCTGGCGTAAGTGGAGAGGCATCGGTGCCACCGTCCCCGATTACGATAGACGGGGTGTTGGTAGTCAGTTCAAACTGGGTCCCAGGATACAACATCTTAGAGACACGAGGATTTATTTACGGCCTTACGGTAAGGAGCAGGGGGCTTGGAAGGAATATTACAGCTGGACTGCGTTCTATCGCAGGAGGAGAAATCCGCGAGTACGTCGAGATGATGCAACACGCGAGAGACGAAGCGCTGTACCGGCTGGTGGAGCACGCCAAATCAGTCGGGGCAAACGGCATTATCAGCGCTTATTTTGACTCGTCAGAGATCTCTGACTATATGCAGGAGATCTTAGCATACGGAACAGCTGTGGTGATAGGGAAGAAATAACGGCGGGCACTACCTTAAATTAATCTTCGGAAAGTGCAAGCACGTAATGTGACGTGGGCGAGACCCCTGTAGTTTCGAACGCAACGACTTTCACGGGCAGCAGGCGAATCGAGTTAACAGCTAGCTACTGGTACGAGCTAAGCCTAACAGCAACCTGCTGTAGTGACACGTAGAAAGAAACGAAACAAGGCAACGAGTAGTCCGGAGATCATTCACCGAGAAGATCAGGTCGGACCTTGCTTAAATAATCAACAACAAAGCCCGTCACGACCGCCTCGACGACTGCTACAATCAGGTTAAGTATTACAATTTGGATCAAGTAGGGGAGCAACGCGACGCCGTGTAGTTCAATTCCTTGGATGCCTGCAACTACTAAAACGACAAGAAAAACGACGTTGCCGACGAGCAGTCCTGAGATCGCAGCGACTGCGCCTCTCGTGAACATCTCAAGTCGGCCTCTTGTCATTCTAAAGACATAGAAAGCTACCGCGATCTCACTCATGTTTCACAATTGTGTTAGCCCCTACGAGCCCCCATCCTCCGACCGACGGCGGCGCTTAAGAGGTTCACAATGAAGATGACTAGCGATCCGATGCCCGGCCCTACTAAGATTCCTATCAGCGGAGTGAGGGTCATGTGAACCCCGCCTGCAAATGGGATATTGATTTGGAAGACTGCAAAAGAGACCGCTGCAAGCATCCCTGCGATAGCTAGCCGCTGAATTGCAATCGTGCGCCTTCTCGTTGCGACGAGGGCAACGACAAGCAAAGCAAGAGCTAGCAACCACCAAAATAAGACCCATTGGATAGGGAGAACGCCGTCCGGAAGATGAATGTGTGCCATTGCAACGATCGGCCAAATCTAACGAACCACTAGCTCAATTTGTACAAGTAGCATTCTGTATTACGGTGGCCGATGTTTGGTGTCCGACGAAACCCCAGAGGTCCGTTGATCACAGCCCGGGTAAAACTGTATCGAACGCCAAAGCACCGTGATTTTCTAAATCCATCGGTTCCATATTCAGCGTTCCAAATCGATGATATGGCCGTTCGTAAATGATGACTGGATTGGCAAGTGCCCTTTCGCCCCTCCCGAAAAGCGATATTCGTGCGTAACTGCGGGTTGCCTCATCCAAGGGATGATCGCCTTCCGCCTCGTCAAAAAGCCGATCTATGTCCCCTCGAGATCGAGGGTAGTGCATTTTATACCACTCTCGGGCAAGATCAAGCTGATTAACTTTTTTTTCGGATGTTGTGCCCCTCACCATTATTTGTTTTGATTGGAGCGTTAGCGTGTAATCGGCGGCTGGTAATCCCCCCTCGTTGTTATGAAAAAGCGCTGTGTTTGCTTCATCTTTTTCGAATTGCGCTTCTCCCGCTGTCACACTTCTCGAAAAGGTCGCTATTATACCCACTGCAGGATCTTGCATCTGGCGTTTCAAGCGTTCGAATTGTGAGTTTTCGTAGAAAGGGACTCTTTTCCGAACAGAGTCCACGGGTTTCCCGCTATCGGACGACGGAAACGGCAACTGATCAAAGATTAGCAATATCGGCCGATCATTATCCGCGCCAACTCGATCCTGCGCGGTGCGCACGGCACTTCTCACGTCTGCAACGGTCATTTCTGAATCTGCCTCGATGACCATAAGATGGCGGGCTATTCGCCGGCTCAATCGTTCTCCTGCTTCAACCACACGCCTCAATATCGTTGCATCCGTCTCCGAGTCAAAGCCATTTTCGCGATACCGGGAGAGCTCCTCCCTATCGAAGCCGCAGTGTCGTGCTAGCGCGCGCTCCGTAAAGTCGTCCTTGCTTATTTCGCGACTCACGAATAATGTGGGGAAACAACGTTGTGCGGCAAAGTCAGCACACCACGCACTGAAGTCCGTGGCCTCCGCGGCGGACGATGCATTGACTACGTATAACTTGCCTGGCTTCCAACCGCCTCCCAAAGAAGCGTTTAGCCACTCTGAGCGGGTAGGTATGACGCCGCACCTCTTAGAGAAAAGGTTCGTCATAAAGTCATCGAGATCTTGCTCAAAGAGGTGATTTTTGTCGCATGCCGTGATCGACAAGGTGCTTAATTGCTGCCCGAGAGTTCTCAAGACGATATCAAGTGGAAGCGCGCTCGATGCCAATGCGATCTCTGCTTGACGGACGAGCTTTTGAGCTCGCAGCCGTGCTCCACGCGCCTCAATGATGCTCAAATACTCGATAAATCGGCCGTGCCGGCACGATGGGTGGCTTTTCAGCCGCTGCACGTATCGTTCTATCTCATCCACGTGCGGTCGCATTTCAGGGCTTCGAGAGAGGCTGGCCAAAATCGTGTTGCATCGAATCGGTCGGTCGTGATAGGCGAGGTAACGACATACGTGCCAGAGCACGCGATTGAGCGGCAAACAAGTGCCATCTCCGCATCTATACTCATCGACAAACCCCTCAGAACGGAGCCCCCGCCTTAGCCCTTCGCTGATACGCTCCGGATTGTTGAACAAATATGTGAGGGCATCCTTCTCCATCTGGGCCTCACCACTTTGGTGACTCGATTCGCCACACGGCTCTGGATAATAGTACTCACAGCTCCAGCCAGTGCACGCCCCACGCTCTCGGAGTTTCTTGCTGGACCAAATTTCCTCACAGCTCCAATGGTTCGCTTTAGGGTTATCTCGAGTTTGTGAAAGGCATTCCGCAAACTTCTGAACGTCACGTGCCCCCCGCACGCCACCCAAAGAGACGGCGTGCTTTGTCATCGTCTGTGCCATTTTTATTCCTTGCACGTCGTTCAGCCCTTTCGTCACCACATACCGTACGAGGAGTGCGTGCGCCTTATCGTACGCCATATCAGAAGGCATACCGTAACGCAAAAGGTAACGGATACACGGCGGATGACGAATCCTTTTGCGAAAAGACTCCTGAAGCGGAAGTCCCATTTCTTCACTGGACACGTTTCTCACATCCTCGATCGCTAACGCACTCTCGAGCACGTACGACGCCAACGGCGACTATCCACGAATCATCTCGTGCTACGTACAGCTACGACGAGTTCTTGCTCTTTTTAGTGGGTCGTATAGCTTACCTAAGCGATCAGCGAAAGTGTCCGGCAACTAAACAAAAGAACCACGTTTTTTCCGTAGGTTGACCCCCGCACAAATCGGCGAACGTTCTTCTGGCGGCTCAAAGTCATTTCGGCTCCTAACAACTGCGCAAAACCTGCCGCGTCTCCCCGCCCCCTTCACTCCGGATACTCTTTTGGAAACGCGTGCGCCAGACAACTTTCCTCAGCTGCGTCCAGACGCAAACCTGCGTCTAAACAGCGAACAATGAAATTATTTAAATAGGCCCAAACACCTAAAATAACGTGGTTTAATGAGGGAGTCCTACGACAGCTCAGCCCCATACGGGAGACTTGACCAAGACGACTCGGTGCTCGGTCTTTCAGATCTTGCGAGCTTGCCCGCTTTTATCTACCTTCTGTTCTTTCTTTTTGTACTGGTCGTGTACAGCGCCAATCCTCTCGATCCCCAAGCATTTGGATTCTACAAGCTCTCCGTCTTCTTTAAAATCGTGTCGTTCTTCGGCATCTTTTTTGTTCCGACGTTACTGATCTATTTCGCTCTCGATCTTACAAGGAACGTCGCGCACACGTTTATCGTGCTGCTATATCCAGTGCTCGCACTCGGCGGAGTGATCATTCTCAACGTAGCAGATTTGCCGCTTCTGGCAGCGCTGAGCGGATTTGTCCTCTTTGCATTCTATTTTCTCCTCGGGTTGAGCTATTCCGCGACCGAACGACGGCGACGCACCGCGCGCGCCCGGCGCGTTGTCCGTCCGAGTCCCGTTACGCGAGCGCCTCTCCAGATGCCGCCACAACAACGGCTGCAGGATGAGCGCGCTGCTATTCACAGACCGCGCGCGTCACAATATGTGCCACCGAGCCGTCCTCAAGAATTCAGACGGGAGAGCCGGCCTCAATATGGGACTTCTGATGGATTTCTATCTCGGCTCGATCGATTTCTCGATCGATACGACTATGTCGAGGGCGAGGCAGTGAGAAAGGGTTCGAGGCGCGATGTGAAATACCCAAGGGATCGGCGGCGAGGCGGGCGATAAGCCTCAGCAGGGACTCTCGTTTCTTAGCTTACGACGCAATTGCGGCCATGACGATGCGATGGATAACCTCCGCCAGTGGGAGCATCATCCCGGGACGGGGAACGCCTATGGGGGTCTTTTGCCACACCCAGGACGCGATAACCAGCCAATATGAAGACACGAACGTGGCAAATCCGACGAGGATCGCCAGCTCTTTCACTCGTTTCCTGTAGCCAACGAAGTACGGCACAAAGAGGGCCATCAGGACTGCAGTTACGACTCCGAGCGTCCCAATAAACGGGAAACTCAACTCGCTTATCAGACCGCTTATCGCTGGCGCGGATAGCGCGGCATACCCGAGCACTGCGCCAACGAAGATAATCCAGGCAGCGGCAAACGCGCGACCGATACGTGCCTCATATACGAGAACTTCACGGATGCTCGCGAGCGTAAAGAAGACGAGGGGGATATAGAGGGGCAAAAAGAACCGCATATCAAGGCCAAATCCTTGCTCTTGGAACGGTGCGTAGATTATGAGGTGCGCGATTATATAAATGAAAAATGTGACGGCGATCGCGCGTTTCTTATCTATCCTCAGGCGCACCACATTCCTCTTGTATCTTGCGAGCTTTTGCGCGACGTACGGGACTGCAGCAAAGAGGGGAATTATCAAAAGGGGACATATCTGGAATATGGCGAGCGTCACCGGCATGTTAACGTAAAACAGCACGTGATAGAGGTGCTCTGGCCAGCTTGGAATCGTTTGCCAATTCCACGTGGCAAAAAAGAGCGTTGGGAGCCGTTGGATCGTGGTGAAGAATGCTGAGCCGGTATTTGCAGTGCCGCTCGACGTTTGCTGAGCGATATCAGGGTGCGCACTCAGGTAGACCGGCGACAGGAAGGGGTTGCCAAACAGCAAGTAGTTATTGATAAAGTACGGGATCATCCCGAGCAGGACCGTTACCGCGGCCGTGATTAACGCTCTGATCCTCCCTTTTGACGTGAACAAATCCGTCAAAATGATCGCTATGAGGAGTGGAACCGCGTCAAACACCCGTACCCAAAAACTCACGCCGACGAGAACGTAAGAAAGATAGCGGTAACGCTTCCGTCCGTCCTGAAGATACGTGTAGAGGCTCCAAATGCTCGCCACGATCAGCAACACTGACGCGGTGTGATCCTTCGCCGAAACCGCCCAGAATGTGAGCGGCGTGGCTATGAGTATAAACGCTGCCCCGAACGCGGCAACGCGGCCGTCGGCGAAGTATCGCGTGAAGATGCGCAGTGAAAGGAGCACGATGGTCGACATTGCTAAGATATTGAACAGTTGGATAGCCATGAGAGCGCCCCACTGGTCGAAGACAAGCGGCGGCAGCCGCGTCGCAACGTAGCCGTTGATAATGAGCAGGACAAGCGCGACTAGCGCGCCGAGGTTGCGGCCCAGTCGTGGCCTGCCCCAAAGCCTTCCCAAGAGCAAGCTGACCATGAATATGCTAAGCGACCACACACAAGCGAAGAAGAGCCTGATCCCAACGGTGACGCTAATGAGGTATAAGAGGGCGTAAAACGGCGCTGCAAAGACAGCGATGGCGTGCGTATAGAAGCCATACATGTGGCCTTGAAAGGTAAATCCGAGGATCGGAGCCGACGATCCGAAACTGAGGCCCTCGTAGAGCCTCGTCGGCGTCGTTTGTATCGAAAGAGCGCCGTGTGCGAGATTGTAGAGCTGTGCCGCGAGCGTGACCTCGTCATTAATGAAGATGTTGACGTTCCAGATCGCGATGCAAATAGCGATGGACGCATAGAAGAGTAGCGCAGCCGTATCGTTAGGCAAAACGCATCTGTAGAAGCTCCGGAGCTTGGTGAGGTTCATCACTTAGATAGCCGAGCGCTTGGCTTCACGTTCCATGATCGTATCGTAGACTTTGACGTACCCGTCTACCATACGATCCACGTCAAAGTGCTGTGCGCGTCTCCTGCAGTTCTGCCTTCGAATGCCGCGAACCTGCCCCACTTTTTCGACAGCTTCGTTCAGGCTCTCAACGATAAATCCGGTCTCGCCGTCAACGAGTATCTCTGCGACGCTTCCTTTGTTTGTAGCGATGACGGGCGTGCCACACGCGAGAGACTCCACGAGGGTGAGGCCGAACGGTTCCGCAAACGAAATCAGGTGCAAGCTGCAATACGCATGCTTAAAAAGCTCGTTTCTCGTTTCTTCGTTTACCATTCCGAGATACTGTATCTGCTCCCCGTCAATCTCAGGCTTAACGCACTTTTCGAAGTAGGCGCGATGTTCGCTGGCAACGAGTCCTGCAATCTTGAGCGTCATACCGGTTTTCTTTGCCACCTCAATCGCTCGATGGGTGCCCTTGTCAAAAGATATGCGCCCGAAGAAGAGGAGATAATCATCTGGAGCGTCGCTATAGTCGAAGGAGTCGACGTCGATCCCGTTGTACACGGTGGCCACGTAGTTTAAGCCTTCAGCTCGGTCGGCGTCGCTGATGGACACGTAGTAACTATCCCTGTACTTTCTGTACACGGGAAGAATGCGTTCCGAAGAGAATCCGTGTATGGTCGTTAAAAGGGGGGTTGCCGTGAGTCGTGAAAACGTCAACGGATAGAAGTCATAGTGACTGTGAAGGATGTCAAATTCACGCGCTTTTTCAAAAGCGTTTGAGATATGGAGCCATTGACAGACGCCAGCGTCAAGTGATTCATCCTCATAGAAGCCGTGCGGACACACCCACTCAAGCTTCGCCTTCGTTATGGAATCGCCGGTTGCAAAGAGTGTAACGTCGTAACCTCGCTCGACCAGACCCTCAGTGAGGTGATAAACAACGGTTTCCCAGGGCCCGTAGTGGCGTGGCGGGGTCCTCCACGATATGGTCCCCAACACCCCTATCTTCAATCGATCATTCCCCTGAGAACGTTCTCTACTAGATGCCGCCTCGCCCCAACCGAACCTCAGCTACGTGCTAGATGCTTTCAGCGCAGCTTCAGCCGCGAGTGCGTCGCTTTGGAGTACCCCCGCACTGTCGGTGCGCTCCCACGGCAGGTCAAGATCCGCTCGCCCAAAGTGCCCGTAGGCAGCGACTTGTCGGTAGATCGGCCTCCTAAGACGAAAAGTGTTGATTATCCAGCCTGGGGTGAGTGCAAAACGTCGCATAATAATCTCAGAGATTGACGCTTCGGGTATGTGGGCCGTGCCAAACGTATTGACGTAAATCGCGATTGGTTGCGCTACGCCGATTGCATACGAGACTTGGATTTCACACTTGTCAGCAAGGCCCGCCGCGACGACGTTTTTTGCGATATATCTGGCGGCGTACGCCGCTGACCGATCGACCTTTGTCGGGTCCTTCCCCGAAAAAGAACCACCTCCATGTCGTGCCATCCCCCCGTACGTGTCAACGATGATCTTTCGTCCTGACATTCCGGCGTCGCCCTTGGGCCCGCCTATGACAAACCGACCTGTGGGGTTGACGTACACCTTCGTGTCCTTATCCATCATGTGGGGTGGGATGATAACGTCAATAACCTTCGCCTGAATGTCACGCCTAATAGTTTCAAGCTCGACGTCGGGAGCGTGTTGTGAAGAGATGATGACGGTGTCGACACGTGTTGGCGCGTTGTCTACATATTCTACGGTAACCTGCGTCTTGCCATCGGGTCCGAGATAGCTTATTTCTCCAGACTTCCTGACCTCAGTGAGCCTTAGCGCGAGCTTGTTGGCAAGCAGTATGGGCATCGGCATGAGCTCCGGCGTCTCGTTCGTCGCATAGCCGAACACCATCCCCTGATCGCCGGCGCCTAGCTCAGCGTCCTCGGTGACGTCCGGGGGCGATGGTTTGCACTCAATGTCCGTGGCGTCCTCATTGACGGGCGTGGTACGGCACTCGAGTGACTTGTTGACCCCCTGCGCGATATCGGGCGACTGCTCTTTGATCGACACCACGATGCCGCAGTTGTCGGAATCGAAACCAAATCGCGAATCGATGTAGCCTATGTCGCGGATCGTATCCCGCACCACGCTTGGTATGTCCACGCTACACGTTGTGGTGATCTCTCCGATTACGACCGCAAGTCCTGTCGTCACCGCCACTTCGCACGCCACTCGGGCGTTCTTGGGGTCGTGCTCTATGATCGCGTCAAGTATCGCGTCCGCGATCTGATCACAGACCTTGTCTGGGTGCCCTTCCGTCACCGATTCGGAGGTAAATAAAAAGTTGCTATCAGACATTGTATTTCGATTTGCCCCGCTACTGACAACCTTTTTGCCCGTTGGCTTTATAATCGGTATCTATATAAATCGTATGGTTGCTTCAGGCGATTGCGTAATACATGAGGAATTTTACGATGAGGAGCATGATCAAGGATATAAACCTCGCTGATGCTGGGGAAAAACGGATTGAATGGGCACGCAGGCATATGCCTGTTCTTGAGAAGATTAAGACTGAGTTTGCGCGCGACAAGCCGCTTGATGGCATAAACGTCACCGCGTGTCTGCACGTAACGGTCGAGACGGCAAACCTCATCCGTACGCTGCACGCCGGAGGAGCGAATGTTGCGCTTACCGGCTCGAATCCCCTCAGCACTCAAGATGATGTCGCGGCCGCTCTCGCAAAGAGCGGGATTGTCGTCTGCGCCTTCCGCGGCGAAAGCGATGAAGAGTACTACACTTGCATTGAGGAGGCGCTCAAAATCGGACCACAGGTCACGCTTGACGACGGCGCCGATGTCATCGCCACGGTTCACGGCGAGCACACAGAATACCTGAGCGCGATAATGGGCGGCTGCGAGGAGACGACGACCGGCGTGGTCAGGCTGAAGGCAATGGCGGCCGAAGGCGCGCTCAAATATCCCGTTATCGCTGTCAACGATGCAGAAACCAAGATGATGTTTGACAATCGGTACGGGACCGGGCAAAGTACGCTTCACGGCATCATGAATGCAACGAATTTCCTATTTGCTGGAAAAACCGTCGTCGTCGCTGGTTACGGATGGTGTGGCCGAGGCCTCGCAGCGCGCGCGAGAGGTCTTGGGGCGAACGTGGTTGTTGTGGAGGTCGAGCCGCGAAAAGCCCTTGAGGCGGCTATGGACGGCTTTAGGGTGATGGCGATGCCCGAGGCAGCGAGGATCGGAGACCTCTTTATCACGGTGACCGGAGACGTCTCCGTCATTCGAGGGGAACACTTTGCTGTCATGAAAGACCAGGCCATCGTCTGCAATTCTGGCCACTTTAACGTAGAGCTCAACTTGGAGGAGCTCAAGGGGATGGCGACTGGCACGGCGAACGTCAAAGAGAACGTGGACGAGTATCGAATGGCTGACGGCAGGACGCTCTACGTGCTCGCGGAAGGGCGGCTCATCAACCTCTCAGCAGCCTTCGGGCACCCCCCAGAAGTCATGGATATGAGTTTTGCAAATCAGGCACTGTGCGTCAGATACATCGTAGAAAATCACGCACATCTCGAAAATGCCGTGCACAGCGTACCAACTGCTATCGACAAACGGGTCGCCGCTCTAAAACTCGACGCAATCGGCATTGATATTGAGCAACTCACCGCGGAGCAAGAGGCCTACCTCCACTCGTGGACGCTCGGCACGTAGTCCGTCCGTTTGGGCGTCGCGGCACGTAGCGGGAGCTCTTAAGGAATCGTGAACTATGACAGCGATCGATGATTATATCAAAGAGGTTTTTGGACGAGACGCAAGCGTTGCACAGGTTAGTGAACTTGGACAGGCGGCGGCGGAGCTCAAAGGCTTTGGCTATGGAAAGCCCTATCTAATCACGTTTTCGTTGGACGGCGTTCTCAAGTCAGTCGTGCTGTCGTCGATGCGACGAGAGGGTGGGTTTGGTCACGATCACTTTTCCGATCGCGCTCAGATACTCATCTGGCAGCACGCCACGTTTGGCTCACTGCCCCGGCACGTGCGCGCCTTCGACGTAGGCTACTTTACTCGTGAGGGGCGAATGCGGTCTGCTCGCGACGCCGACGAGTATTTCATCCTCATGGACTTAGTCGCAGGGACTGAATACTTCTACGACCTCGACCGCGTCAAGGATGCGGGGACGCTCACCAAGCTTGACGTTGCCCGCGCTCAGGCGCTCTCAGATTATCTCGTAGAAATCCACGCCGTGAAACGCACTGACCCCGTCATTTACACGCGCCGTATACGCGACCTCGTAGGTCACGGGGAGCTTATTATGGGCCTGATCGATAGCTATCCTCGAACGTTCGACGTGTTTTCGCAAGATGACTTCCGTCTGCTCGAAAAGCGATGCATAGACTGGCGCTATGCCCTCAAGAACCGCGCACATCGACTTTGCATGGTGCACGGCGATTATCACCCGTGGAACATCATGTTCAGCGATGGTACTGATTTTACGGTTCTCGACAGGAGCCGCGGAGAATTTGGAGAGGCAGCTGATGATGTCACGTCGTTGAGCGTGAACTACCTCTTTTATTCAATTCAAAAGTACGGGAAGTTGGCAAAGGAGTTCAAAACGTTATTTGACCTGTTCATTAGCAACTACCTTGACAAGACGCAGGATCATGAACTGCTTGAAGTAATACAGCCGTTCTATGGGTTCAGGGGGCTTGTCGTCGCAAGCCCAATATGGTATCCGCACATCGATCAGCAGGTACGACAGAAGCTATTCAACTTCGTGCGGAACGTGCTCGAAGTTGAGACGTTCGACTACCGGAACGTCAACGCGCTTCTCAAGGATTGATGACGGGCGAGGAGTGACGCGTAGACGTGACTTGGGCGATCTGGATCACGGGACTGCCGGGGAGTGGCAAAACCACCATTGCACGCGAAGTGGCAAAGAGACTCGCAGGCGAGAAGCTGCGGACGCTGCAACTTGATGAGATTCGGACTATCGTCACGCCCCGTCCAACATATTCCGAGCAGGAACGCGATATCGTCTATGCGTTTCTCGCGTACACGGCGAAGGTGCTTACGGAGTGCGGCGTGAATGTCATAATCGATGCGACCGCAAACCGCAAACGCTACCGGGACCTCGCCCGAGCGCTCATACCCCGCTTCGTGGAAGTATATATTAGCTGCTCACTCGAGACGTGCAGGCAGCGAGAGGCGCATCGTAGCGCGGAGTTCGCTCCAAAAAAGATCTACGAGAGATCGCAGGCACCTGACGCCGTGGTGCCGGGAGTCAATGTACCGTACGAGGCGACAAAGAGTCCCGAGTTGACCATAGACAGCGACAGCGTCGCACCAACAGAGGCAGCTGAAATCATCATGCGAGAGATAAGGCGGCGATTAAATGGAGCTTGAAAGCGTTATCGTTATGGCTTCCGGGGCGATGGAGTCCGTCCTTGCCTTCATCAGAACGACAGGAGACTTCTCGGCGATAACAAAGTACAAGGAGCGCGATGTAACGAGGAGGTTCGACCTCGTTGCAGAGCAGAAGCTGCAAGATCAGTTGTTCGAAAGGGGCGTTAGCGCGCGTATCGTCTCAGAAGAACGCGGCGACCGGATTATAGGCGACGATCCGAGCTGTACGTTCGTGTTTGATCCGATCGATGGATCAAGCAACGCCGCGATCGGCTTTCCCTACTTTTGTTCGTCACTCGCCTATGCGCCAAAAATCGACGACGTTTCGCTCAGTGACATCAGTATAGGCGCGGTCGTAACGAACTCGTTAGATGTGTATGCAGCAGAGAGGGGCCAGGGGGCCCGCCTCAACGGAGCACCGCTCGTGACACGGAAAGCACCGCGCTATAAGCCCGTTGTTGCTGGATACGCCTATGGCGTGTCGCACGTCCCGCGCGGACTCATCGAATTCGAAAAAGACGCTAAGGTGCGGATTTTCGGCAGTATTGCGTACGATATTTGCCAAGTCGCAACAGGAACGCTCGATGCAGTAATCGACACTAGAGACCGCTTGAGCAGTTACGACGTAGCTGCCGCGCTCCTAATTTTATACGAGTCTAACGGGATTATAACAACGGGTGACGGCAACCTGTTGGATGCTCCAGTAACTGCTTCTAATCTATCCCTTGTATGTTCTATAGACCGAACCCTACACGACAGAATTCTTGAGACGTTGGGCCAATTCTCGAATGATGAGACAGAAACGCCGAATAGGACCTCTTAGCTAATGACGCGCCTCATGATTCATAATCGCGTTCACGGCAAAGACGCCACGCCTACGTGCGATGCGCTAGCAACGCTAAATAATCAAAAATTCAACGGCCACACTCTTTAGAAATAACGTTCGATCTTGTATGCACGGCCAAAGAAACGGCCGATGGCGGCCCTTCGAGGGCCCTGTGGTCGGGTTAGGTCGTGCGATGTCGCCACGCGAGAAAGTTCTGCTGGAGAGTGTTTACAGCAAGGGGGAGAACGAATTTCCTCCTGAGGTTTTTTTTGGAATTCAACATCATGCGGCTCAACGGTCGTGAGCAGGTTTCACATATGACGCTTTCAGAAATGGTAGCTGAGGGGAGTTGTACAACCAAGTTGAAGTTGAGCGGAAAGGACGCTTGGGGGTGGCTTTGATTTCCACATCCTCCAACTGAGTCAGTCGAACAGAAGGGGCTATTTGACGCGCTCAAAAACTTAGTGCTATAACGAAAGGGTGCCTAGAGGCTTCACGATTTGGAGCCCAAGCCCAAGAGATCTTGGGGGGATCAGATCACGGCACGTTAGCCTAGCAGCTTTATATATGTGAGCCCCTCCAATATCGCGTTATGATAAAAAAGGCCTTAGCTATCATCGCGCTTGTCATGATCGCTTCGCTGTCCGTAGCGGGTTGCACGCAAAGCTCCCCTACATCATCACCGACACCAACTCCGATCACCTCAAAGGAAACGGTCATTGGCAACAATATGACGTTTTCTAGCTCTACTGGCTTCAATATCACGTATCCGAAGACACTAAAAATAGACTCAAACAATAGTACTGACAGTCAAAACAGGGTATACATTTACTTAGTGACAAACAACACACTCGACAGCGTGAACGTGGCGACCGCCGACCTCACCCCGAACGCAACACTTTCGGATTGGGCAACCTACGTTCGCGACTCAGTTAATGATTTCCCGAATTGGCAGCTAATTTCAAACCAGAGCACGACGTTAGGTGGCAAGCCAGCATATACCATCGTTTGGCAAGCGACAGTTCCCGTTCAGAATGACTCGAACGTTCAAAATACGACGCTTAAAGTGATGCAAACTACTCTGATAAACAACAACACGGGATATATCGTAACCTACAAAGCCACACTCGACGACTATAACACGTACCTGGCACAGGCACAGCGAATAATGAACTCGTTTGAGCTGACGTCGTGATTCGAGTTTGTGAGTGCTGGCTTATCCATTCCAATTTGAGCGGGTGGCGCTTACTACGCCACATCGTTCTTTTTTAGGACGGGCAAAAGCGGATTCTTAACGGTAATTAGACCTGTTATTTTGGCGATTTCCTTTGACCTACGCTCGGTTCAAAAGTTGAAGCGACACGCGTTCGTGTCCAAAATGTGTCTAGCAATTGATCGGCAACTGCGATCTAGCGAATGATCGACACAAGAAAAGGGGGGGCGGCCCGGAATGGCCGCCATCCTTGTCTTTTTCCCTGAGATATCCATCAGAGGCGCAACTAATAGTGGGGCTCGCGTGCTATGCCTTTTCGTAACAACTCCACATCTTGAAAAAATCGGTCCTGCTCATTTGCAACTCGCGCAAGACGGCGTGCAGCAATCCCGCGGGAAGCTGGCGATGTGCGTGAATCGGTATTGTGGTCGCTCGACCGTCCTGAGAGACTAAACGAACGTGTGAACCTCGCGTTCGAGTGAGGCGAAAACCGATAGATTCTAAGAACTTCACGAGCTCGCTCCCGCTGATCAATGGGAACTTTTCGGCGCGCGCTGCAGCGGCGCCCGTTTGCTCACAGCTCGACGTCAGCTTCAATTACGTCCCCCCTCCTCAAGCTCCTCCTGACAAAGCTGTATGCACTCCTTAATGTTATCGAGTGCCTCCTCGAGTGTTACACCATAGGAGTGACAGCCTTTCAACGACGGGCACGAAGCAATGAAATAGCCCGCATCATCTTTCCGAATTACTATTTGACGTTCCTCCACGAAGTGCCCCCTAAATGGGCTTCTCCTCCATGTATATGAATACATCCCGTTGATGAGCGTCTGCGGGCGCAAACAAGCCCCGTGTGTTAGCTCAACAGAGTGGCAGCGTTACAGCGCCGCGCGCGTCGATATGGTCAGAACGAGACTTTAAACACACGGGGATGCCGGACAAAGACTTAAGTCGGCAAACACTCGTGTGTACTGTATCTAAGTAGATCAATTAATCCATTTTACATCATCCAAAGCACGCGAGGATGTCCAATCGTGTTGAACGAAGGGCAAGACAATCGAAAGCTTAACAGGGTAGGCGAGGGCCTCAGGTCTCGCGTAGCTCGAACGGGCGATGCCGCTTCCACACAGAGCGCGGATTCCTCTCAGTTCATCTCGGGGCTGCTCTACGCCCAGGGCCAAAATGACTTCGCACAAGCCCTCGCACTCAAGCGAGCTCTTATTAAAGAGCACGAAGGAGATGTGCTCGAAGAGATGATCCCCGGGAGCGAGCTCGTAAATGAGCGAGGGACGTGTTACCAGATAGAAACGGTAGAGAGGGTAAGCTTGCAGACGATACCCTCACTGAGGGCAAAAGAGAGCTTATTATCAGATTTCAAGCTCCTTAACGGCGTGAGAGAGGTGACCGAGAGCGCCTTGAAGGAGCGTGGCTACCACACCATCGAAGATCTCGTCGGTCATAACCGCTTTGGGGGGCAGGCGCGCCGTTTCCTAGGACTTGTCGAAGCGCTCGACACGGCCGAGATTATGGAATGGATTGGAAAAAGGTTCTCAAAATCGCATCCGCTTGCATTACGTGCCTCGGGCTTCCACGCGCCGGACGAGTTGCTCTTCGTCGACATCGAGACGTTGGGGCTTTTCTCCAGCCCGATCATAGTTATAGGGCTGGCTAATTCGATCGGCGAGACCCTTAACGTGCACCAATTTGTTCTCAGGGATGTGCATGAAGAGCCCGCGGCGCTAACTGCATTTCTTTCTCACGTTGACGCACGTAGTGCGCTCGTCACGTTCAACGGGCGAACTTTTGACGTTCCTTATCTTGAGCAACGTCTCGCCTACTACCAAATACGCGGCGATTTGCAGAGAACGCACTTCGACGCGCTCCATTTCGCGCGAAGAAAGTGGCAAGGGATGATGCCCGACTTTCGGCTATTCACGCTCCAGAAGCATCTCCTCGGCGCTCGCGAAACAGACATTCCCAGCGCCTTAGTTCCGGAGTTCTATGAGACGTACTTGCGGACACAAAATGTCGGGCCGTTGCTCGCCGTGATTGAACACAACAGACAGGATCTCATCGCGCTTGCACACATTTTTTCGATGCTTTGCGAGGGATAAGCACGTCTGTCGAGGCTATCCTCCGAAAGCTGCAGAGCGATCCCTCGTACTGCAACCAAGTCGAACATATCGAAGTGCTGCCCGCTAGAGAGGCAGTTTTCGGTGAGGCCAGCGATATAGCCCCAAAAGTCGATGCGTACCTGCAGCTAAAAGCCATTCAGCTGTACCGGCACCAAACCGATGCTCGCACGGCGTTGCGTGCAGCGAAGAATGTAGTAATCACTACCCCCACGGCGTCCGGAAAGACGCTCGCTTTCAACGTTCCGATCTTCGAAGAGCTCGAGCGCGACCGGAGCGCGACCGCACTCTACCTCTTCCCGACAAAAGCTCTGTCGAATGACCAGTTGAAGGTGCTTGAGGAGCTCGAGCGCGTCTGTGGGATACCCGTCAATCCTAGTGTTTACGACGGAGATACGCCCTCACACAAACGGCCGAAGATTCGAGCGACGGCGAGGATCGTGATCAGCAACCCGTACGAGCTCCATCATGTCTTGCCATGGCACTACAAGTGGCAGCGATTTTTAGCGCACTTGAAGTTCATCGTACTTGACGAGGCCCACGTGTATCGCGGCGTATTCGGGTCAAACGTTGCTCTGCTGATGAGGCGACTGCGCAGGCTTTGCGCGTATTATGGATCAAAGCCGCAGTTTGTCATCTCCACCGCCACCCTCGCAAATCCGATTGAATTCGGTGAGAGACTCACAGGCGCGACGTTCGCCCTAATCGAACGAGACGGATCACCTAGAGAGCGTAAGTATTTCGTTCTGTATAACCCGTACGCGAATGGCATTGGCACCCGTTCCGCTCATCGAGAGGCTGAGAGCTTGTTTCTCCTTTTCATCCGAAACAACCTGCAGACGCTTTGTTTTGCGCCGTCCCGGAAGATGGCCGAGCTCATTGCCCTTTGGGCTCGAAATGATGTCAGAGACTTCGCGCCCTCTCTCGCCGGCCGCATTGCAGCCTATCGTGCGGGCTACTTGCCTGCGACGCGGCGGCAGATCGAGGCGCGCTTGAAAAGCGGCAGCTTAGCCGGCATAACGTCAACGACGCGCTTGAACTTGGCATTGACATCGGTAGCTTGGATGCCGTGATCATGGCGGGCTATCCTGGCACGATCATCTCGACGATGCAGCAAGCGGGAAGAGCGGGCCGGGGTAAGGGCGAGTCTATCGCGACCTTGGTTGGATTTCACGACCCCCTCGATCAGTACTTCATGAAGCATCCGGACGCGCTGTTCGGTGGGTCCCACGAACACGCCATCATCGATCTTTCGAACGAATATATTAGCGCAGGACACGCTATGTGCGCGGCGGCCGAGTTACCGCTGCGGCTCCCTGACGATGAAGCATATTTCCCGGCGCTTCTTGCAGAATCGCTCGCGGCTCTCGAGCACCAAGGCTTAGTGAAGAACACCGCGAGCGGGTGGGTTTACTCAGGCAGAGGCAGGGCAACCGAGGCAGTGCCCCTGAATGCGCTCTCCTCGCAGGTGTTCAAGATGCCGTGCGAAGGGCGACTGCTCGAAACCCTCGACAGGACCCGCGCGTACCGAGAGGCCCATAAAGGGGCGGTGGTGCTTCACGAGGGCGAGACCTACATCGTCGAGCAGCTCAATTTGAGTAGCGGCATCATATCCGTGAGCAAAAAGCCCGTCGACTTCCATACGGAGCCGATCAAAACCGTTGATCTTCGCGTGATACAAGAGCTAGAGACCCAGCAGAAAGGCGCGTTGACCGTGTCTTTCGGCGCTGTCGAAGTCGTCGAGCAGTACGTCGGATACAAAACGCTGCGCTACGATCAAGTCGTCGGAACTGAGAGCCTCGACCTGCCGCCCCTCCGCTTCACGACGACGGCGCTGTGGCTCACCGTGCCAGAAGCTGCCGTGGAACGCGTCGTAGCGAAGCAGCTTGACATCGCTGGTGGCATCCACGGCGCAGAGCACGCTTTAATTGCAGTGATGCCGCTGCACGTGATGTGCGATCGGTGGGACATCGGCGGCGTTTCGACCGCGTGCCATCCGGATACAGCACGACCTACGATCTTCATCTATGACGGTTTCGAGGGCGGGATTGGTCTCGCCGAAAAAGCGGTCGAGCTCATCGCCGACATCGTCACAATGACACGTGAGCTCGTCAGAGGCTGCTCGTGCGACGTCGGATGCCCGGCATGCATCTACTCGCCTAAGTGCGGGAATGATAACAAGCCTCTCGACAAGGAGGCTGCAATCGTTCTGTTAGACGAGCTCGTTGCACATATGGCCAAAGCGAATCGATTGAACGCTTCTTGATGCACGTCACGACCATTTCGCAAGACGGACGCCGAAGGCCTCTGGGTCTCTGCGACTAACCTGCACGAACGCGGTGATGCGTGCTATTCTCACTTTGAACCACCAACGTCTGTCTATAAAAGGTGGGGTCCTATTTTCCAAAGTGCGGAGGCGCAGACGCAGGCAAGCCACAAACGATTAATACGCTGACGAAGCACATCGAACGTATCGTTGCGACTTAACGAGGTGCTTATCGTGGCCTTCGACGTTATTCCCGCTATTGATATTAAAGATGGTCGATGTGTCCAGCTAGTAGGAGGGGCACCGGAAAACGTCCTTGTCTCGTTAGAGGACCCGGTATCCGTGGCGGAACACTGGATTGACAGCGGTGCCACCAGCCTCCACGTCATCGACCTCGACGGCGCTTTTGGGAAGCCTCGAAATCTTAAGATTGTCTACAAGCTGGCAAAACTCGACGCGTTCATTGAGGTCGGTGGCGGGGTTCGCTCGCGGGAACACGTTGCTGACCTTCTCCAGATAGGCGTCGACCGGGTGATTTTAGGTACCGCCGCCGTCCGAAACCCAACGATCGTCCACATCCTGAGCGCCGAGTTCGGTAGTGCGTCCGTCATGGTGTCAGTCGACGCGCGAGGGGGCGAGGTCCTGATTGAAGGATGGACGCGAAGCTCGGGCTTGCGGCCTGAGGAGCTGGGTTTGCTCTTTCAGGAGATGGGTGCGGGTTCGCTGCTCTTCACGGACGTGGAGGTAGAGGGGAGGATGAGCGGGATACGCGCCGACGTAATTCGCGGTCTCGTTGAATACGTCAACGTGCCAGTTATCGCGTCTGGCGGTATAGGATGCTTAAGTGACATACGAGCAGTCGCCTCGACCGGAGCCGCCGGCGTCGTTATCGGCTCTGCGATATACACGGGGAAGATCACGCTTAACGATGCGTTTAAAATAGTACGCGACCTCTAGGGTACGGAGTAAAACATGCGGACGGCCAACGTTCAGAGGCAAACCAAAGAGACCGAGATTGATCTGCACCTCAATCTCGACGATCCGTCAGAAACGGCAATTGAGACCGGGGTACCGTTCTTTACGCACGTTCTCGAGGCTCTCTCCTTGCACGGCGACATCGGAATACGCATCGTTGTGCGTAGCGACGGCAATCCGCATCACGTAGTTGAAGACGTCGGCATCGCACTCGGGATGGCGCTGAAAAGCGTGATTGCGGGGACGGCGGGCATCAGACGATTCGGAAGCGCCTCCATTCCAATGGACGATTCGCTTGCCACCATCGCTGTCGATGTAGCAGGGCGGAGCTACGTCGTATTCAATGCCACGATCGCCTCTGGCGTCGACGGCATCGATGCCAGCTTAGTGAGACATTTCATCCAATCGCTCGCGTCGCACGCCATGCTCACGATTCACGTCAACGCTTATGGTTCAGACGATCATCACACGATCGAAGCAATCTTCAAAGCGCTCGGCGTCGCACTCAACGAAGCACTACAGCCTCGAGAGGGAGTCCGCAGCACAAAGGGAGTGCTATAGACTGTTTCGGCCGCTTGCAGACTGATAAGGGCTGCCAGCACTCATTTTCTCGACGAGCCTGGCAGTATAATCAACGGTCGGCGTTGCCCTCGAACGATGTGGCGAAGCGTCAGAGAGACTGTTTGTGCCTTAGTGCCGTGCAGTAAGCATACCAGTCTTTCCAGTCCTCTGGTGCTTCCCAAAAAGGGCATTCAAACATCGGAGCCGTCCATTGTCGTAGTCGCGAACAATAACAACACTGGGTCGCTGAGGCGTTGAACTTCTCCTCGTTTTTGCATAACGAACAACGACGAAGCGGAACGTATCCGATGTCAAAGAGCTGCCAGTCGATGTCGGCCATTTACCCTTCCTCGCCACGATAGACCGCTGGAGAGTCGCGCGTCGTAAAACTCAATCCTAAACACTGCAAGAGCACCAAGGATGTTAATGTTTGTGTTTAGCGCGAAGGATCAGAGGGCGCATCTGCTCTTCCAACCAGCTTGAGCTACGTGTTTTGTGGCCGGAGGCCGCATTTCCGTTGCGGTATGGTCCCACGATTTACTTTCGGTGCCCGCACCCCTGGTTCGACGCAACGAAAACGCTCAAATCGGCGATACCAAAACAGTTTCCCGCCTGCACTGACTACTTTTTGCGGCGAGATTTTGCCGTTGGCAGCCAAGCCATACCAACGCAGCGCGGTTGCCGCCGAATCGGTCGATGTACTTCGCGAACGCTCAAACGGGTCTGACTTAAGTCGAGACGTTCCTTTCCTCTGCGCGTGGAAGAGCTCGTGCTGGACGATTGCGTTGATGCAAAGGCATAAATTGACTGGATACGTACTTCCGGGTATGCAACAGGCCTTAATCGGGAAGCTTGAAGCCTTCGGCTTGAGCGCGAAAGAGGCCAACCTCTACGTGTTATTGCTAAAGTACGGTCCAAAAACCACGGGCGAGCTCGCCAAGCTGCTCCACAGCTACCGCGTCGATATCTACCGTGTCTTAGAGACACTCGCGGAAAAGGGGATGATTGAAGAATCGGTCGAGAAGCCGACCAAATACGCGGCCGTCGCGGCTGATGCGGCGCTCGCAGGGGCTATGATGCGGCACGCGTATGAGCTCCGCTGGATGGAGGAGAATCGTGACGAAGTGCTAGAGCTCACAAAAGAGTACTTGTCGAGCGATGCCCTTGCAGACGACCTTTACACGTTTAAAGTGATTAAGGGCCGTTCGAACACGCTCGCCATTATGGAGCAGCTGGTTAACGCGGCCGAATCACACATCGCATTCATCTCATCACTCGTTGGCATCTCAACACTCTCTTCCAGCGGGATTCTCGAGCACTGTATCGAGGCGGCCGAGAGGGGCGTTCGCGTGAGGTGCGTCACGGAGATTCTCCCACGCAACGTCAGTTCGGCGCGCGAGGCACTTGCCGGAGGAATCGACGTGCGCCACTACGACAACTACGCAGGAATACGATTCCTCGTTGCCGACGCTCGGGAAAGTCTGACGACCATAACGTTTGACGCGCTCCGCCACGGAAAGGACGCAGGTGATACGGCTTTCTGGACTAACAGCCCCGAATACGCACAATATCTCGAGGCAAGCTTTGAGCTCCTGTGGGACGCTGCCACCGACGCCACGCAACGCATCGAAGCCGTTTTAGCGGACGTCGATGGCGCACGCGCAAAAGCGGCCAAAAACAGCCCTTAATCGCGTTCCGCTGCGTTAAGTCAAGGTCGAAGCGTTTTTATAGGTATACGTTTTATCGTACGTGCTGGGCCGAGCGACCGTTTTTGTGATGTGATGTCCTATGATTAGAGCGCGCTTACGTAAGTGCATACCACTCTTTATAGTCGCCGCACTTGTCGCTGCTTTTATTGCGGTACCGATCGCGGCGACGACTATGGTTTCTGTTGACAAGAATCAGACTAACGCCGGAGCTGCAATCATCATACAGTCTGATCTCGGAAAGCCGGGAGATACGGCAAAGATCGAATATTACTATGACGCTAACAAAAACGGCATCGATGACGACGGGAGCACGTGGACGTCTATCGCGCTTGTGAAGGACGGCGGGCCGAATAACCTGATTCAAGGTACGAGCGGCCAGATTGAGTACCGCTGGGTGCCGCCATCCGATCTCCCCGCCGGCCAGTACTTGATTCGGGTGACCGATTCAGACAATTCCACCCCCAAGGTCACCAGCGTCGATCTCAGCAGCCCTGCGACGCCACAAGTTTCGTTCCTCGTCGATGGAAGCACCACTAGCCAGGTCAAGCCCGGCGGGTTCGTTCAGGTCGAGGCAGACGTGAGCAACAACTGCGCGCTCTGCCACAGCGGCGACCCGTCGACGTGGAATGCCTCAAGCCCCGGTTTCGACGAGCAGAAGATGCAAGCGCACATAACGGCTGACTTGAGCGGATTGACGGGCAATGCAAGCGATACGGCAGTACCTGCCCAGATGACGCTGGGTCACGGCTTAGTCGGCTGGAACGTGCAAATATCCCCCAACCTCCAGGAAGGGGCAAAGGTGCAGGCCTTCATCCAGGTGACTGAGGCAAATTTGACCATCTCGAGCCACAACGCGACTCCGGCGAGCACCAACGCTACAAGCAATGCGACCACGAGTAACGCGACGAATCTCTTGGCCAACGCCACGCAGAGCAACACGACGCTTACGATCACGGGTATTTCGGAACCCAGCTATGTCAACAACTCGGTGACAGTGAACGTGACGGTCCTGAACAGAGGTGCTGACCCTGCGAACAGCACATTCCTCGTCTTCAGCAACTTGCCACAAGCAATCAGCGTCGACAACGGAGGCGCCTTTGACATTGGATCGAACTCAACCGCGGTGTTCGCGGTGAAGATCACTGCCGGAAGTGGCGCTTCAGGCAACTATGACCTTACTTTCTACGCGACGAGCGGAAACCTAACGAGTGAGAACCGAACGATTCCCATCCAGATCGGCAGCGCAAGCGCTGCATCCACGAGCGGAAGCCCGATACCCGGCTTCGAAGCTGGGTTCGTTGTTGTTGGACTCGTCATCGCCGCTTACATCGTAACGAGAAGGCGCTAACCCGCCGCGAGCCCTAAGCGGCGTACGTATATATACGCCGCCGCGCTATTTTGCAGATATGCAAGCCGGCCAAATCTATGACGACGTCGAAACCGTCATCATGGCGGCGGATGAACATCCTGAGTATCGAGAGCAAATCATAGACGGGTTCATCGAACAGGTGCTTGGCCGCCGCAAGCGACGCCTTGCCATGTGGCGCACCACAGCGCTGCTCCTCGGCATCGGCATCCTCGGAACGCTGTTCATCGACCGGCTCATATCATTTCCGCTGAGCCTCTTCGCCTTCATCTTCTTGTGGATCGTGATTATTGCGACGTGGGGGATCTCCCGAATGATGGCAATCGTCGAGCGTTACGCCATGCGGTTTGCACTTATGTGGCTCCTTACGCGAACGGCGTTGCAGCGAGGCGTATCGAGAGGCATCTTCAACTTCGTCACTCTCTCCCTTCTCAAGGCGGGGCTGAAACGATTCATCGGCCGGTATATGCTTTGAAAACGCGTCAGCTACGCGATAGACTGTTCTAAGACCTCGAAACGCTCGGATCGCGTTGTCGACTCTTCAAACGCGAACGACGAGCAGTGCCTTTTTCAAGACAGAGTCGTGGCCTGTGAGCTAGGAATGCGCGATGCTACAGCCTTATGGCCTCATCTACGTCGTACCCCTCGTGCACGACGCGCGCAATTTTCCTAACTAAGCCCGTCGGATCCTTCGCTTGAAATATGTTCCTGCCGATCGCCACGCCACGCCCTCCGGCGTCGATCGAGTCTCGCACCATCTGGAGCAGTTCCCGCTCGGTGTCCATTTGAGGGCCGCCGGCCACCACGACGGGAACGGGACATCCCGCTATCACTTCTTTGAAGGTGTCGACCTCGCCGGTGTAGTTCGTCTTAACGATATCCGCCCCCAGTTCCGCGCCAACTCGGGCGGCGAGTTTCACGTGCTCGACGTCGTGTTCGTCTTTGACCTTTTCGCCTCGAGGATACATCATCGCAAGCAGCGGCATACCCCAGTAATCGCAGCGCTCTGAAATCTGTCCGAGCGTGGCCAACATTTCCGATTCATTCTGCGCGCCGACGTTCACGTGAACGCTCACCGCATCCGCGCCAAATTTGATCGCCTCTTCAACGGTCCTGACGAGCACTTTGCGGTTTGGATCGGGAGCAAGTGACGTACTTGCTGAGAGGTGTATTATAAGCCCGACGTCTCGGCCATAGCCTCGGTGACCGTGTTTGGCCAAGCCGATATGCCCGAGCACGGCGTTGGCTCCTCCCTCGGCGACCTTGTTTACTGCGATCCGGAGATCTTCCAATCCCCTGATGGGACCCACACTCACGCCGTGGTCCATCGGCACGATGATGGTATTGCTCGTGTTCCGACTAAAAATACGCTCAAGCCGAACTGACGTTCCAATGTACATATGCGCAAGACTACAGCAGAGAGACTATTAAGCTTATGCGCTGCTTTCCAAGGGGAGCCGCACCGCTACGATAATCAAAACCGGTGACGAAGGTCTCATCGACGGTTTGGGCAGTGTGTCGAGGAACGGATGAGTCCCCCTGTTAGTTGTTTCACTGCGCTCTTGGCGAGTCTTCATCGGCGCTCTGAGCTTCAAGCTCATGAGGTTTAAGATGCTACTCGCCCACGTACCACGCTGCGCTCAGTGCGTGCACCGCCGGCCAAACGCAGAGTCGACGTGCGAAGCATTTCCGGAAGGGATTCCTCCTGACATACGCTATGGGGAACACGATCATCGTGAGCCCTATCCAGGCGATCGCGGCATACGATTCAAAAAGCACGCCATCGATGATCTCGCGCGGCCCGATCCGTGAAAACTGCGGCCAGTCATTACACCAGCGCGTTGCGTGACTAGCGCGCTCGCGCCCCTCCCGAACTGCAGAGAATCGACCGATCCCGCAAGAAGCTTAGCGACATATAGTCACCGCACGTCTCGAGACAAAAAAAGCTCAGTTCGCTGGACGGATCACGTGGAGAAATGTATCAACATTTTTTCGCTAGCAAGTTATTTGAGCTGCGGCTTGCATAAATATAACAAACGATCGAGAGGCGAGGCTATGCCACGGCATCTGGACGACTTGCGATGCAAGCAAGATCAGTTCATTCACACGCTGTATTCAGTAACCAAAGGCGATAGCAGCACGTGCGGTGACGTCCGCACGATCACGCGAAAGCTGGGCTTCGACCGCCACACGTGCACATCCGTCGTTAGCTATTTCGCGCAGAAGGGGATCATTGAGCAGCGTCACGAGTCGTTTTCACATTTAGTGACGTTAACTTCTAAGGGTGTCGACTTCGTCGAGATCACGTTTTCTGGCGCGGCGCATCTCCTTGAGACGACGCTGACCGATTTCGCAGACGGCGCGGCGTGCGTGTTCGACAGACCCAACTCGCGTGCGCTCAAAGAGTCACGGACAAAAAAACACTAAAAACAGCTTCGGTCGAGCAGCTGCGTTAGAAACACAGACCCAACCGGTACAGGTGCAGTTTTACGATTCTTTTGTTCCTGCCTGTGATCTTGATACGCAGGACGGCGGGGGATATAAGTACTCTGCCGGCACTAACCTTTGTTCCGCCAAGAGCCGCGGCAACATTCAACGCAGCAGCGTTTTTTTCCGCACGCTATTTCACTTGGCTGCTTATCAAAAATTATGCAGGTGGAGGAAAAGAAGATGGAGGCGCTAGAAGCTATTCACACGCGAAGAAGTGTGCGACGATACACGGACAAGCAAATTGATGATGAGACTATCCAGCAGCTCCTTGCGGCAGCAATGAGCGCGCCGTCGGCGGCGAACGAACAGCCCTGGGAGTTCATTGTCATAAAGGATCGCGAAATGCTCGACGCTATTCCGAAGTTTAGCCCGTTTGCGAGCATGGTTAAGCGCGCACCCCTCGGCATACTCGTTTGCGCGGATACGCGGAACGTCATCGTCCCGGGATTCTGGGTGGAAGACTGTTCGGCGGCCACGCAGAACCTCCTCATCGCTGCCCGCGCGCTTGGATTGGGAGCGGTGTGGACAGGCGTCTACCCCATGGACGGGCACGTGGCCGGGTTTACCAAGCACTGCCAGCTCCCCGAAGGCGTGATTCCGCTGGCGTTTGTCGTGATCGGCTATCCTGCCGAAGAGCCGCCAGCACAAGACAGGTTCAGCAAGGAGAAGGTTCATTCAAACGTGTGGTGACTCAAGGGTGAGCTAGGAGCGCCGCTCGCTTAAGCAGGGCGGTGAGTACTACCGGCTAAACTGCAGCCGTGAGTTCGGTTGGCATTTTCGTGAACCGACGTTACGATAAAAGCGAGTCGCCGCCGCTCGTTGGCGTTGAAACGCTTAAGTACCACCGTATCTTAATATATATCTAAAGATAGATTATATTAAACGCAAGCTGACAAAACCGCTTGCAACGGAGCACCATGGACGATTACTTGATCAAACGACTTGAAAATGCTCAGACTATGTCCGACATCTTTGAGGTCGTCAAGGCGACCGTCGAGAGGTCGACGGGCATGAGCCGAGGCGGTATTATGCTCGGTTTGGCGAACCTCGGCAACCACCCGAACGGGTTCTTCGGGGCGTTTTACCCCGTCGGATCGAACATCATCGTTATGAACGAGATCCCGCTTCTCCGCATCAAGGAGACCGACCCGGCACTCTGGAAGCCCTACGTGTTTCACGTCCAGCTCCACGAGTACATGCACTCCTTGGGGTTCCTCAGCGAGCACGTCGTGAGACAACGCGTCCACGCGATCACAAAGAGCGTCTTTGGTGAGGAACATCCTGCCACGCTCCTTGCGGCAAACACCGAACGTTTCATCCCAAACCTCGCGTACCCGAACGCATCGTGGCAACCGAAAGATCTCAAGATCAAGCTCGTCGAGGACTTTGACCGGTCGAGCGCCAGCTACTTTGCGTAGTCTGATGCGCGCCGGCGTCGCTCGCTCGTGACTGTTTTTTTTTACAGAGCAGCGCCAAGATGCCTTTTTCGACGCCTATCGCACCCTCCCCCGGGCGAGCGAGGCAAAGATGCCGATGAAGCAGAGCACAGTGAAGAGCGAAAAGGCGAGTTGATTGCTCTGCATAAAGAGCTCGGATGACCCAGGCGTAATCACCGTCTGCCCGATGATGAGCGCAAAAATGAGCTCGACGAGCGCGACGCTCAGCACTTGCCCGATCGTGCGCATCGTCGCGATCGTTCCCGAGGCCAGCCCGTAAAATCGGCTTTCCACAGAGCTCATGACGGCGTTCGTGTTCGGCGACGAGAAGAGACCGAACCCGAACCCGAGAATAGCCAAACTCGCGATGACCACCGGTATAGGCGTCGTCGGCGTTAGAAAAATGAAGGGGGCGAGGCCGACGGTGGTCATTCCCATGCCGATCGAGGCGACGACCTGCGGTTCGGTCCTGTCCGAAAGCCGCCCCGCCACCGGCGACACGGCAGCCTGCACGATGGGCTGTGCTATCAGTATAATGCCCGCTATTTCAGGGCTGAATCCCCGCACGCTCTGCAGGTAGATGCTCAACAACAGCGTTACGGCAAACGTGGCACTATAGCTGATGAGCGCGGCCACGTTTGAAAAGGCGAACGCCCGATTCCTGACGAGAAGAGTGATACTGAAGACAGGAAATCGCACCCGCATCTCCCAGACAACAAACGATGCGGCCGCCACGACCCCAAAGACGAGGAGCCCAAGGCTACTTAACGCAGGAATCTGTGTCAGGCCGTACACGAGCGAGAAGAGCGCTAACCCGAAGACGATCGAGCCTATGAGGTCAAATGGTTCGCCCTTTGCCTCGGCCCACTCCCACTTGAGCTTGCGCAGGCTAACGACAGCGATGATGATCCCCAGCGGGATGTTGATGTAAAAGATGCTGCGCCATCCGATATACTGCGTCATGAGGCCGCCGAGGAACGGGCCGACCGACAGACCGAGATAGACGGCGGCGGTGCTGATGCCGAGGGCCTTGCCCCTCTCACCGGCCGGATAGGCTGACGTGAGGATGGCAAAGCCTGTGCCCGTTATCATGGACGCCGCGAAGCCCTGGAACGCACGAAAGGCGATCACCGACGTGCTCGAAAACGAGAGCGAAATGAGAAACGACGCGACGGAAAAGAGGAGCGCCCCGTAGGCAAAGACGCGTTTCCTGCCGTAGATGTCTGAAAACTTGCCGAACGGGACGAGAAAGATCGCCAGGGTGAGGAGGTAGGCGGTCGCGACCCACGCGAGCGTGACGGCGTCCATCGCGAACTCACCTGCTATCGACGGAAGCGCGATGTTCACGGCGGACACGTCAAAGGGCGTGAGGAAGGCGGCGAGCGTTACAACGATCAGGACGAGCGTCCTATCCGCGACAGGGAGCGTTTGTGCATCGGTATCTCCAGAGGGCGCCACACCGTTCACCTTCCCGTTGCCACGATACGACACGGTCACGCGTCTCCCGTTCAAGCGCCGCCGCGGCGTCAGCCGTACGCGTAGGCGTGTCGTCGTTGGCCTGCAGTGCGTTTGAGTAACGTAGCTCCTCACTTTTTGCCTTTTCGGCGTGATAAGGAGCGAAACATCGCACTCGCCGCTTCCGAAGCACAACGGTTTTAACGGGTATGCGCCAATCCCTCTTGAAACGCTAAGATTGAACGCATCGTGATGAGAGGTGTAAATCGTGCCGGTGCCAACCCCAAACATTGACAAGATGAAAGCGGAAAGAGATGTCGGGGGGCTGATCCGTGCCCTCAAGGATGCCGACGCGGCCACTCGCTATCAAGCGGCACAGGCCTTGGACGAGCTTCGAGATTCGAGGGCCGTTGGACCACTCACGGACGCGCTCCGTGACGAAGCGATGACCGTTCGCGCTAGAGCAGCGGAAGCGCTTGGGCGGTTAGGCTATATCGGCGCGGTTGAGCCGCTCGTTCGAGCGCTAAACGACGCGAGTGCAAACGTTCGCTATGCGGTGGCAACCGCTCTCGGAGCGCTGCGTGATCTGAGGGGGGTCGAGCCGCTTATTCGGGTGCTGCGCGACGACGCCGATAACGTCGTTCGCACAGAGGCCGCCCGAGCCCTCGGAGCGTTGGGAGACAGCAGAGCGGTTGAGCCGCTTATCGATGCGTTGGCCGATGTGCACGACGAAGTGAGAGAGGCGGCATCAGACGCCCTCACGGCGCTGTTCGGTGAACGGGCGCGACAAGCAGTGAAGCTCTATCTTTCCGAGAGAGACCGCCGAGAAGCGGAACGGCGAGGCGACGTGACGCCGCGGGCACGCGGTCACAAACAGGTGCCGGCCTTTTGTTCGCGGTGGGGCAGAGAAGTGACGCTCCTTCGCGGCTTCTACTCGTTTTTTGACGTGTGCGAGGGTAGTTTGGCGCATGCTGGAAAGCCGTGCGAGAATTATCACTGTCTCTACAACGACGTTATGGTGAGCGGGTTTTGGCTGCGCAACGAGATGGGCGTTACGGACTTTGCCTCCAAAACAGAAACGAATAGCGCGATGAAAGAGCACGGTGCGGTCGATTACACACGACCGTGACGGCGGCGGCCATACGAGCGGACTTTTGGACCTGCTTGTTAGCGCGATACGCAGACTCGCGCCTCAAGGTTAGTATATAGTGTCTCAACAGCTTTGAGGTCGCTGCGCCGATGAAGCTTCCCCGCAAAGCCCTAAGAAGCGCACCTCTTCTTCGGATTTATGGATGTAGCTACACTGATTGATGTAACGTATCGGATCGGCACATCACATCCGTTCTGGCCCCTCGTAGTGTATGAGGTCGGGATAATAGCCGCAACAAACCTCTTCAAATGGCATACTGAGCGCGAGGGGGTCGACGTCGTAGGTAACAAGGCACGGTGCGTGTCTCCTACTGCTGCGCTGCCTGCAAGCGGTAGTCGGGGGCCTCGCCATAGGTGAGATCGGACTGAAACACGTCGAGCTCGGCGACGACCTCGTTAGCACGTCGCGGAGGTCTTGAGCAGTCGCCACTTCGATCTCGGTTAGACGCATGTCCACCTCTTTTTTTGTCCACCCCTCGGAACGCCGCTGCTGTTTGAACTTCTTGTCGTATTCGCGACGTTTAGTTTCGTCTTTATCTGGTATTTTTTTCTTATCTTGCCTCCGATTCTTTTTTGACTTGTTGTTGCGGGGGTGCATGTTATGTCGTGCCCTTAAGTGTGCACCGGCACTTATCGCCCGCTTTTTAGTATAAATAATTAGTGTTATCTTCGGCTTAAACCTTTCGCATAAAAAAAGCCTACAGCGGTTTTTTTAAAAAAATATACCGAAAAATCTGTTAGTTGGCTGGCTGGAGCGTGTTGATTTGTGGCGACCGTCTGCAGGCCGTATCCAACGAATCCCAAAGTTCTGTCGAGTTTCGTTTCTTGAAGAGCTGATCGTTGTTAGCGCAATTGAGTCATCTTTGACGCTCGCTCATGAGCACTTGATTGAGCATATTTCTCTCGAGCGTCCCAACGTGGCATTCTGCACGAGCGATCCGAACTGCGCTCAATGGCTTTTGTCTGCTTTGGAACAAGAGTGGACGCAGTCGATTGACAGTATGCAGCGCATAGGTGATCTGTTGTACAACGATTTTTTCTTGCGATAGAAAAAGCTGCAATGACATGGCAAGTTGGACCCCGAGATAATCGACGACGAGCGAAGATCCAGACAGAAGATGCTGCCCAGAAACAGAAGCAAACCGTGTGCTGCGTTGCCCAACAACGTGCCGAGTTCTCTTGACCAATAGATGAAAGACGAGCAGGGAAACGGCGTATACAAGAATAAAGTAGCCCCAACGGCCGCCGATAAAAGGATTAGCGGTCGGCATCGTTATGGTAGTATTGGCCCTCTCTAATCCAGCCGAAGCAAAAGATGAGTATCTACAATCCCAACAGAGGTTTTCTTGAGCACGTCGTAGACGTGCAGTTGTGGGAGCGTTTTTGACTGACTAGTCAGCGTGAAACGAAATGACAAAAGCCGTTCCGTTCTCTCTGTTCAGTTCAATGGTGCCCTCGAGCTGATTGACCAACGTGAGAACGAGCTGCATGCCCAGCGAGTCGGTCGCCCGAAAGTCCACATCAGCTGGGAATCCCACGCCGTCATCCGCAACGGTCAAGGTATACGCCCTGTTCGAACGCTGTAGGGCGACGGTGACGCCACCCGTCCTTCCATCGGGAAACGCATACCTTAATGAGTTTGACACGAGCTCGTTGATGATGAGCGCGCAGGGGATGGCGGCGTCCACGCCGAGCTGGACGTTCTCGATCTCAACAGTGGTCGTGATTGCTCCTAGAGGGACGTTGTACATCCGCAGGAGCTCGCCAACCAAGCTCTCGACGTAATCACCGAATGAAACAAGAGCGCAGAAAAAAGACGCTTAGATACCTGCGAGGCGCCCGTTGCCGTTAGACATCGACTGACGCGGCGAACGCGCTCGTGATTCGGGGCGAGTTCGATGCGTGTGCACGCTGTCGCCAACCGCAATGCTCGGTTGCGCGGCGCCGTAATGCCAACGTCGGCAACCAAATGGACTCATTCCCGGACAAGCAACGTGCTCGCACCATACAATATCCCAGCGGCGACCACAAATACGCCGACGTAAGCAACTAGCGCTTGGCTTGGAGTCGTCGCGCTTATCCTGTTATTGGCTACGTATATAAGGAGGAGGCCAGCCACCACAACTATTGCAGCGACAAGAAGCCCTCTGCGCCCTTCACGCAAGCGAGCGCTCCAATCTTTTGTTTTGCCCATTTCGTGTTGTTGTCCTGCAGCGCGAAGTTTTACGTGCGGTTACGTGCAGCGCGCGCGAAATCCTACATCCTGAAGGAGGTGTGTCGCCGACGCCAAAAGAAGGATGAGCACGGAAATAGGCGTTCCCTACATTGCATTTCTTGTGATCAACAAGCGCATTCAGTTTTATGCAGGGTCACGCTACAAAGACTACCCAGAGGCCTCAGCAACTGGAGCATCCCCGCTTGAGGTAACGAGCAGTCAGGTCAGTGACAGCACGAGCCGCGCTTCATCACAGTCTTTCTGAGACAAGGGACCAACAGTACAACGTGTATCACTATTGTAAGCGCCAACAAGATAACGTGCATCACTACTATGGCGAGACCAAATAGCAACAACAGCTTTGAAAACCCTAGTTTGCAGAACATCGTTCGCCTCACGCACGTAAACGCGTCGTTTACGTTAAAAGAGTACACCTAAAGATAAACGTTTGCCCCGGCTGCTTTTCGGCTTTAGCTCGGGTTTTCTATCGTTACTATAACTCTGCTCTTTCATATCAGAGCCGACCAGGAACAGCGCTCGGGAAAAAACTCAGCCTCCCTGCTTCTTCCCCTCCAGAGATTCTTTCAGGCTCTGCACCTCTGCTCGCATCCCCTTGAGCTCGGCGAGGTCAGCCTTGATTTCGTCCGTGCGGTCCTCCAATGTAGAGAGCTTCTCTAAGCGCTTCTCGATTGCGCTCAGTTGTGCGATAACGTTTCCGATCGTCTCTTTGCTCCCTTTCGTGATTTCCTCCCGTTCTGCCCTGAACTTCTCAAGAAGGGCCGATGTCGTGGTGGCCGTCACGAGGCTCGCAAAGAGGATGGCAGAGATCATTGCGATGACCCCGATGATCCTGCCAAGCCCGGTGTACGGCACCACGTCCCCGTAGCCGACGCTCGTTATGGTGACGATCATGTACCACAGCGCGTCGTTCGGGCTACCGACGTTGGGATTCACGCCCGATTCGATGGAAAAGAAGAGAAACGCGCCAACGATGATGACGAGCAAGTAGATGGCTAAGCCGTAGATGAGTCGCGTCTTTTCAGCAAAAGCGAGGACTTCTTTTTCGAGTCGTCGTGAGAACCGCAAAAGGGCGACGATTCGCACGAGTCGCACCAGCCTGAAGATGAGGGTAAACGGCAGGGCGATGCCGAACGAGACGAGGGCCAGATAGTCAAAGGGAATGATGGCGAGAATGTCGGTCCACTGGTGCGCGACGTAGCGCCACTTGTTGTCCTGCTCGTTCACCCGAAACAGGTATTCGACCCACAAGAAGAGCACGACTACCGCGTCAAACGTCGCTATTGCCTGCAAGCTCCCTTGTCTGAGGTTAAAGATGACGGTAATGAACAGGAAAAAGACGTCAAAGATAATGAGGATAAAGCAGAGGACTTCGTACAGATAGCGGATTCTCGAGCTGAGGCGAAAAACCTCGTTGAGACGCCGGATTCTCGCTATAATGTTGAAAAACTCAAGCAGGTCCGGAAGCTTCTCAGTCGGCTTCATCGTTCCTCACTAGCTTGAGGGACTTGATGTGGTCGCCCCAACCGTACGACTGTCTAGTCAACTCCTGCGGGATGCAATAAACGTTGCGAAATGACTCTGCGTGATCGGTTGATTAGCCTTGAAGCGAGACTCGTACGAATGAACGGCAACGCGGCTATTGCTATCAGAAGCCAACGTATTGGAGCGATGAAATCGGGGACGCTGGCTTCGAGCAAGCTCTGCGATGTGAGCCAACACAATCGTGCAGATGAATAAGTGAGCTGACATCCGAAGGAAGGCGGAATGCGGGCGAGCGTTAGGACCTCGCATACCTGCGAGCTTCGCGAATAAAAGTGTCAAATCCCGCGCGCATTGCGTACACGTGTGCGTGCTGACACGACGCAATAGCGTTATGTTCAACGATTCCGTCGCATCCATCGATGCCTCTACCGCGTCTCATTTTGTACGCAAATCGGGCATCATCGTCCACCACGGCGACCAAATGATGATATTCGTGTCCGCGCAATCGTTCGCCTTTGACTGCAATCGCGCAGTCTCTCACGAGCTCAGCTTCAGAATGTCCCACCGCTTGGAGGGTGTCGGTCACCTGGACCTCAGCCGGAATAACTCCCACGAGCTTATGCCTAACGCCATCTTTCGCCGCAAGTGAACGCGAAAGATACGCGAGTCCACCGCCCTCTGCATAAATCGGCATGCCCTCTGCAGCTTTCGAATAGATATCATCTAAAAGGCCTGCATTTGCACTGAGCTGCTGAGCGTGCGCCTCCGGATACCCCCCACCCACATAGAGGGCATCAACTAGCGGCAGTCGGTCCGTGAGCGGTGAAAAATACTCGAGCTTCGCGGCATGTTCGAGCGCCTCAAGATTCGAGCGATAGTAAAAGCAGAACGCGCTGTCCAAAGGAATGCCGATCGTTATGTCCGCCTTGATATCGAGGGGCGGCACGGGAACGTGCGCGGGAAGTTCTGAAGCGCTGCTCGTTATGGACGCGACATCGAGCTCGTCGTACACTGCAGCGAGGGCGGCATCAGTCACCGCTTCTTTTTGTCGAGGGGCCGTGGTCAGACTTCGGCTGAGATCCCAGACTTCCTTTCGAAGAACGCCCAGGAGTGGAACCCCGATCTTCGCCAACGCACGCCGTATGTCATTCACGTGCTTGTCGCTGCCGACGCGCGTCGCAACGACGCCGACGACCTTTGCAACGTATGAGGTATATGATGCGTATTGGGCAAATCCGAGAACCGTAGCAGCCACACTTTCTGAAGATGCGCTCGCATCGACGGTGAGGATAATAGGGACGCCAATGATATCAGCGATGCGCGCCGTGCTCGACGCGCCGGTGTACATCCCCGAAGCGCCCTCGATAACGACCATGTCGGCGTTCGATTTCGCGAGCTCACGTTTGACGCCTGCTTCACCCATAATGAAGGCGTCGAGGTTGTAGCACGGCCGCTCAGTGACCCGTTCGTGAAGTCTCACATCCACGAAGCCCGGGCCGACCTTGAAAGACTGCACGTCATAGCCAGCGTTAGCGAGTCCTTTTAATAAGGCGAGGGTTATTGTGGTCTTTCCGACACCGGTGCGAGTGCCGCCGACGATAACGCCTTTCATCACCACAGCATGCCGATGTTTCGTTAATAGCTTTTCTCACCGGCGATGCGTCACGAAATCACGTTACGAGTCGTACCGCGGGCTCAATGCGCCGTCACCGTCGCCGAAATCGCAAAAAAAGCAGGGTCGTATGAGATCCCACTGAATGCCACTTCCTAACAGCTCCCGCGGATACGAGCACGCCGAGTCAAAGGTCAAACAAAAAACGCCAAACTCTCGCTTCTTCAGTTACATGAAGCGCCGTGCAAAATCGCAGAAAGCGCGGCAAACCGCGTGGGCTCAGTGTTGACGGCTCACTCTGCCGCGCCGTGCGTACAGAAATAGGCGCCGTTGAGGTTGTACTCGACATAGACAGGGCAGCTCAAGCAATCACAGCCCTTCATCTCGGGTTTCTTCTCACTCACGCCCATAGCACAATACGTTCCGTCGCTAAGATTGCTCTCGAAAAGTCGGACATCCGGGATACGTGCATTTCGTCATAGTGTCTTTGTTAAGCGGGACTTTCACGGGATTCGCCTCCAAATGCGCAGACTATTAAGGCCTTCCCTTGTGTCGTCCGATTATGGGCAATCCCGCCATCAAATCACTGATAGGCATACAGAATTGAACGCCAAGTGAGAACGCTGCAAATAACACGAATCACTCAGTGCACTCGACGTATTCAACTCCATTGAGCGTAAGCGATGCATACAACGTCCCCTCATATGAAGTGATGAGCCCTTTTGCCTCCAAGTATTCGACGATCGTTTCGAGTGTCTCCCAGTCAAACCCATACTTCTCGCCGACGTCGTAAGAATCGATCAGAACCCCGAATCGACCCTCCGCTAAGGTGTACATTTCGCGTAAGAACTGTCCCTTGTTCTGCTTCATCTCATCTGCAAAGCTCATCACTAAAGCAGTATAGACTGCAGAGAAGACCGCTGCGAAAGCGGGGCGAAAATGAACTATCACTTGGCACCACATTATCTAAACCATCCGTCCATACATTCATACACACACCGAGGCCCTCTCAACGCACGACGACACGCCTCTCGATTGAACACAAAAAAAGCACAGAGATCCCAGAAGCCGGCGTACGTTTTTATGTGATAGCGGCGAACGTGCATGCCGACATGACAGAGAGCTGGTCTGCCAATGACGTAGACACCGCGGTCGTGGCCATTCGCGTCATCCTAAAGCGCGTCGGCGCGCTTCCACAGGTGCTTTCGCACGCTTACAACCACGAGATCGAAACCGGTGACCTTATGGTAACGCGACGCTTCTACGAGCAACTGGCGCTCAGCTGTCCTGACGCGCTTGACTACTTTACCAAGAGCGCGGCTGACGCGCGCGACACCGATACCGAAACCGATCGCCCCAAACGCGCTCTTCGACCGATACCCATTGAATGACATCGGCGCTAAAAGGCATAGGCGACTGGGGGCGCGCCTCATACGACGTCTGCGGGTTTCAGGAATCCGAAGTGCTGAGTTCCCTCGATGATGCCTCCCGCGTAGCTTTCGCGTGCCCAATAAACGTCCTCTGGCAGCGCGTCAGCATTGAGCTCCGCTTTGTGGTTCCCGACGACGACCGCTAAAAACCCGGCAGAGAGCAGCCCGACGTCGTTTCCGCTGTCCCCGGCAGCGAGGACGTTCTTTCGACGAATTCTGAGCCGCTTTCTGACGTAATCAACCGCTTCTCCCTTTCCCGCTTTCGCGGGAATCACGTCGAGATCCGTCCCACTTGAGTAAATAACCTTGTGCGCAACGCCGATTTCATCGAGTCGCTCGTGGATTTCAGGAATGACAATATCAGCCTTGTGAAAGAGATGATAGCTCTGCTTAAACTCAAACTGGCGCGATTGCTGGAAAAGGTACGGGATGGTCGCCAGTGCCTCCTGCACCGCGAACCGGTCCCAGTGATGATCGATGTGGCGCGTCCACGCGTCATCCCTCCGGTAGTCAGGGCCCACATAGATCTCGGTGCCGACGTTGCACAGCGTGTAGTCCGGCTCGCACAGGCACTCGGCATCCATAATCTCAAACGTCTGAATCTTGTCGCGCCCGGTAACGTAGGCGATCGAGACGTCGTGATGCGCCGAGAGCAGGACGACCAGCCGGTGATATGCCGCACGGTCACCCGTGAGAGTATTATCGAGGTCGGTCGCGAGCAGCTTCATTCGCTCTCCTCATTGTGCCATTCATTATATAGTATCTGTGACCAGCGCGCTGCCGTCGCACGGGCAGTATTCGTGGCGCGGGTCGTCCGTTTGCCACCCGCACGACGCACAGCGTTTGACCGTGGGCCGGCGTCGTGGGCGCAGCAGGAACGGAATAATCGGGAGGAATAAGAGCACGAAGGGTATGTGAAGCACTACGATGAGAACAACGGTAAGCGCAATCGACCCGACAAACGCACCTGCTATAAGAGCGGCGTCCGCACGCATCGTGGTGCCATTGACATTACGACGTCAAATGGGTTTCGGAGGTGTACGAGCCGAGCACCTTCAATCGCGAGACGTGCGATTGCAGCGCATCAAACGCGTTGACGACCACAGCATCAGAGGCATTCCCCTCAAGATCGATGTAGAATACGTACTCACCGAGCGACCGCTTTGCAGGTCGGGACTCGATTTTCGTTAGGTTCAGCTGACGTTCGGCAAAGACGTGGAGCACCTCATAGAGCGCTCCTGGCCTGTTCCGCTTGAGCTCGAGCACAACAGAGGTCTTTGTACCCTCGTGCGCCTCTGCCCGCCGGCCGCGTCGCGCGATGGCGACGAATCGGGTGAAATTGTCCGCAACATCCTGGATGTCGGCCTGGACGATCTGCAGGCGATAACGTTCGGCGGCGCGCGATGAGGCGATCGCTGCGGCGCGTCCGTTCTCGCTTGCCATGCGTGCGGCCTGCGAAGTGCTGCTGACTGCGACGACTTCCCGGCCAAACGCGCGCAAAAACGCGTTACACTGAGCGATTGCCTGCCAGTGAGAGTAAACGACGTGAATATCCGCGCCCTCCCGAGCCGCTAAATAGTGACGGATGGGAAGCACAATCTCGCGGACGATCTCGACCGGAAGGGTTGAGAGCACGTCGAGCGTGGCCCCGACCGATCCTTCAATGGAGTTCTCCAAGGGGATGACACCGCAGTCGAGTCGGCGTTCGATGAGGTCGCGCGCGACGTCTTCGATAGTGGTGAAATAGCAGAGGGCCCCCTCGGGGTTACCCAGTGCTAATGCCGCCATCTCGCTATACGACCCTTCCGGCCCCAGCACGCCAACGAGCATCGTTCTTCCTTCTGCTCGCTTGGCTAATAAGGTTCTTCGAAAAGGTTTATATGATAGATAGTGCTACAGTGTTACACTTTAGCAATATTGAGGAATACACATGGAAATCGGAAAACTAGTACGGCTTGAACGAATTACCAACCGCGACAGCGGGAACATCGTAGTCATCCCCATGGATCACGGCATCTCCATCGGCCCCGTCAAAGGCCTCGTGAACCTGTCCGACATGGTCAACAAGGTGGCCGCCGGAGGCGCAAACGCGGTCCTCATGCAAAAGGGTATGGTGCCACACGGCCACCGCGGGTTCGGGCGAGACATCGGACTGATCATACACATGAGCGCTTCGACGGCGTTGGGCCCCGACCCAAACGACAAGGTGCTCGTGTGTTCGGTCGAGGAGGCCCTCAGAGTCGGCGCCGACGCAGTGAGCGTGCACATAAACATCGGGTCTGAAACGGAAGCCAACCAGCTTCAGAAGCTCGGTACGGTTGCCGAGCGCTGCAGCGAGTGGGGCATGCCGCTGCTCGCCATGATGTACCCGCGCGGCGCTAAGGTCACCGACCAGTACGCTGAGGAGGTCGTCGCCCACGCCGCGCGAGCCGGCGCGGAACTCGGTGCCGACATGATCAAGACGAACTACACGGGCGACCCCGAGTCATTCGGACGGGTGGTTGAGAGCTGCCCCGTCCCCGTTATCATCGCCGGGGGTCCCAAAGTAGAGACCGACACTGAGCTCCTCCAGATGATTTCAGACGCGATCGCAGCGGGCGCACGAGGCGTGGCAATCGGACGCAACGTGTTCCAGCACGACAAGCCAACCCAGATCGTGCGAGCGATATCGCGCATCGTGCACGAGAACGCTGCAGTGAACGAAGCGCTAAAGGAGCTTGAGCGTTAACGTTAAATGACTGGGTGCAATTGCATGGGTGGTAGTTAATGAAGAGCGTCTGGATCAAGGCCGATGAAGGCTCGTGGGAGGAGCGAAAGCCGGTTATTACCTTCGCGCTCGAGTCGGGTGCGGATTGCGTGCTCGTCGGCGAAGCCGACGTGGATGCCGTCAATCAGCTCGGCGCGATAAAGGTGGCCGCGTTTGACGATGAGGGGAGTGTTCACGCTGACGTCCGCGTCGTGGGAAGGGGAGGTGAGGGCGACGGAACGCTTCCCCTTTCGGGCGCGGCAACCGAAACCACAGACTACAAGCGGCTGATCTCGCTGACCTCTGAGAAAGCCGCTTATGTCGTTGTCTCGGACAAAGCTCACGAACAGTTTGCGCAAGAAGTCGCGGCTGCGTGCGACCACCTCATCGTCATCGGAACGGACTGGAAGGTAATCCCCTTAGAAAACCTCATTGCTGCCTTGAAAGGAACCGTCGAAATCATCGCCGGTGTCAGATCGTTCGAAGAGGCTAAAACTGCGCTCGAGACGCTGGAGCACGGCGCTGATGGCGTGCTTCTCGATACCACCGATCTGTCCCAAATTGCTAAAACGATGGATTTTGCGCGCAAATCAGAGCACGTTGTAGAGCTCGTGCCCGCCACCGTAACGACGGTGAGGCCCGTCGGAATGGGCGATCGCGTCTGCATCGACACGTGTTCTCTGATGACAAGCGGCGAAGGCATGCTTATCGGGTCAGGCGCAAACGGGTTTTTCTTAGTGCACGCAGAAACGGAGGAGAGTCCGTACGTCGCTCCCAGGCCGTTTCGCGTAAACGCCGGACCGGTACACGCGTACATCTATGAGAACGGCAAGACGCGTTACCTCTCAGAGCTCGAAGCGGGCGACGATGTGATGATTGTACATAGTAACGGAGAGACGCGTCACGGCGTGGTCGGCCGCATAAAAATTGAGCGGCGCCCTCTCATGCTCATCGAGGCAGACGTGGAGGGCACGACGATAAAGACGCTGCTTCAAAACGCCGAGACCATAAAGCTCGTCGCCGAAGGAGGCACCCCCGTTGCCGTGACCGCATTGAAGCCAGGAGACGTCGTCCTTGCGCACTACGAGCGAGCGGGACGGCATTTCGGCATCGGCGTCGAAGAGACGCTTATCGAGAGGTGATCACATGATTCAGCTGGGCGACGTGATTGTCGGAGGAGAGGAGGGGCCAAAGATCGTTGGCGTCTTTTACCAGCCAAGTCAGGCACAGCAGGCCGTTGAGGAAGGAGCTGATATCATCGAGTTTCGGGTCGATCTCGCCGATGACATAGATGGCGTGCTGCGCGACCTCGAGCAGGTTTCCCTGCCGGTCATCCTCACGAATCGCCGGGTCGAGGAGGGCGGCAACGCCTCGATCAACCGCCGAGACCAACTTAGCCCCCTCGTGCCGTACGCATCCATCGTCGACATTGAGCTCATGGCGCCCGACAGGGATGACCTTATGGCAGAAGCGGCTACCCACGGGCGGCCGACGCTGCTCTCTTACCACGATCTCGACGGGACGCCCACAGAAGCAGCCATGCTTGAGATCATGCGCACCGCAAACAGCTTTGGCGACGTCGTCAAGCTTGCCGTCACCATCGAGCACCTGGGTGACGCGCCGAGAGTGCTCGACGTAAGCCTTGCCGCACAGGAAGAGGGCTTGACGTTCTCCGTCGTGCCCATGGGAGCACTCGGCTCGCACATCAGGCCACTTATGGGGATTTACGGTTCATCACTGCTCTACGGGTACGTCGGGCAGCGCATATCCCCCAAGATGCGGCCGTACGGGTTTACCGGAAAGCGCGCGTCGCCTGGGATGCTGAGCGTTTCGCAGCTAAAACGTGCACTTGAAGAGATCCGGTCATGGCAGTAACGACGGTTTATGGCGTACTTGGGAGCCCCATAGACCATTCGCTCTCCCCTTCCATGCATAACGCCGCGTTCAAAGCGCTCGACCTCGACGCGCAATATCATGCCTTCGACGTGGATGGAAAGCGCGTTGAAATGGCAATACGCGGAGCTAAAGCGCTCGGATTTGGCGGACTCAACATCACCTTTCCCCTCAAAGAAGCTGCCCTGAGTCTCTGCAACCCAGACGCCCTGTCAAAACGCATCGGCGCGGTCAACACGATAGACCGTGGCGGCGCGGGCTTCAATACTGACGGCATTGGAGCGGTGAGGGCACTCGAAGAGGCGGGCATTACGGTTAAAGACACGACCGTCCTACTTCTCGGTGCTGGCGGCGCCGCAAAGGCGATAGCTGCGCAACTGCTTCTCGACGGAGCACGCGTACTCATTGCCAACCGAACGGCGAGCAGGTCGCTTATCCTCGCCCGGCAAATGACCGCAGCAATTATCGACTGCGGGTGCGGCGACGTCGAGGCGCACGGTCTCGTCGAAATCGATCGCCTACTGAACGAGGCGCAGGTACTCATCAATGCCACCACCGTCGGCATGCGCGGCGTTCTTGACGGGCAAACGCTCGTTAGATCGCCTCAAATGCATCCTGGGCTCGTCGTGTTCGATATCGTTTATCACCCGCTTGTGACCCCCTTATTACGCGAGGCCCGCGCCGCAGGAGCGCAAACGATTGATGGCGTCAAGATGTTGGTGCACCAAGGCGCTGCGTCCTTTGCCCTATGGACCGCCTTGGACCCGCCCGTGCACATTATGGAAGCCGCAGTGCGCGAAACGCTCCGACGCGCGAACCGCGCAGAGAACGAGGATCGGCTATAATGTCACTCAAGGCAGCGATCGTTGGTGGCTATGGGGAAATGGGGCGTTGGTTTGAACGATTTCTTTCCGAACGAGAGATGGATGTCACACTAGTCGGCCGGTCGTCACACGCGCACTGTGCGGACTTCGACGTAGTCGTCATAGCAGTGCCCATCGACGTGACCTGCGACGTCATTGCGCAGGTCGCGCCTCAGATGAAGCCAGGTGCGGTGCTTTTCGACATTGCGTCGGTGAAGGTTAAGCCTGTCAAACAGATGCTGACAAGCGCACCGCAAGGCGTCGAACTCGTGAGCGTCCATCCCCTTTTTGGCCCCGGCATGCCCGACATGGAGGGGCAGACCGTCATCGTAACGCCGGTACGCGGCGAAAGCGGACGTCGGTTTCTGGTCGATCTTTTCGAGAATGCTGGCGCTCACGTGGAAGAGCTCTCTGCAGAAGAACACGACCACCTTATGTCAGTGATTCAAGGATTAACCCACTTTGGGTATATCGCGACGGGCGTCACGCTCGAAGCGCTAGACTTTGATATCAAGCGTTCACGCCGCTTTATGAGCCCTGTCTATGAGATTCTCATAGATTTCGTCGGGCGAATTCTGGGACAAAACCCAGCGCTATACGCATCAATCCAGATGAACGCAGATCGATCCGTCCATGAGGCCTTTCTGACACAGTGCGCTGCCCTCGTCGATATCATCAACGCGAAAGACCATGATGCATTCGTCGCAACGATGAAGCGGGCCGCAAAGCACTTTGGCGACGCTGAGCCTGCCTTAAAGCGTTCGAATAAGCTCGTCATGGCCAACATCAAGGAGCTGGAGGACTTCAAACGATCTATCGGAAGCAAATGCGGACTGCGAAACGTCTATTCCGGAGCGGTTCACGTTGGCGTGATAAAAAGTGCTTCGCCGCGTGAAATAGCGATCGAAGAACGATCCAAGGACGTTATCTTAAAGACCGAAAACGTCCAATTGATGCCCGAAGAAGAGGTCGCCCGATACCGACTGGCGCGAGGACAGCGCTCTCGGGATTTTTCCGCGACATTTCCTCCCGGAGCAGATCCCACGATCATCGCGCGCGTGCTTTCAACCATCGCTGACGTGACTGCGGTAGGTGTGGTTGATCAGTACGCGCCGCGCCAAAGTTACACGTTTCGCGTCTCGACCTATATCGATGGCGACGTCGAACGGTTGCAACACGACGTTACGCAATTGCTCGAAGGGATCGGGTGCAAACTCCGCTAAACGAGCTCGAGTGAACGTGACGCAAGACTCCGCCCTTAACGACGCAGTGGACGATGTGAGATGAGCACGCTAGAAAAGGTCTTCGTAACTGGCGCTACGGGATTCCTTGGTTCGCACTTGGTCGAGCGTCTAACGCGTGACGGGGCCGCTGTGAGCGTCCTTGTCCGGGGAAACCCCGACCGCATTGTTAATGAATTGAACCGTCTCTGCGTCGTGCAAGGCGATCTTAACCACCCATTTTCTATCAGCGATGCGTCGACCGTGTTCCATTTAGCCGCCGTGACACACGTTGGCCGTGCCCTCGAGGATCCACGCCAAACGTTCGAGACGAATACGGGCGGGACGATAACTGTCCTCGAAGCAGTCAGGCGCTCATCGTCTGTAGAGAGGCTTGTTTTTGTTAGCACCGCCCACGTTTACGGAACGCCCCGCTACGTCCCCATCGACGAAGAGCACCCCCTTCACGCTCGAGAGCCCTATGCGGCGAGCAAGCTAGCGGCAGAGACTTTCGTGTCCGCATACAGTAGCGCATACGGCATACCGATTGCCATTGCGCGGCTCTTTAACACTTATGGACCTCGCCAAAATCCCGACTTCGTTCTACCGTCAATTATCAAACAAGCGCTCACGCAAGACACGCTGACGATGGGCAACCTTACGCCGACGCGGGATTTTACCTTCGTCGACGACGTGATCGAAGCTTTGTTATTACTCGCTAACGCCGGCGATGGAATTTACAACGTCGCATCGGGAGTCGAGGTGAGCGTAGAAGAGCTCGTCACGCGCGTTGCGGAGATCCTCGGTAAACATCTCACTGTATCATCTCAGCGCGCGCAGCGCAGGTCGACGGGCGTCGAAATCGAACGGATGTGGGCAGATATCGCGCGCATCAAAGCGCTTGGATGGGAGCCGCACGTCAACCTCATCGAAGGCTTGACAAAGACGATCGCCTGGTACCGCGACCACCCCTAGTTGTGCCATAATCATTGCGGTGACTCGCCGCCAACTCACGACGCGAGCTCAAGCGACGTCAAGCTGCCACGAGGGCGCTACTCGCAATATGCGTTTTCCGAGCCTCACGCGTGCGTGATGCACGCCGCGTCGAGGGAGACATGGACGAGCGGGGGAAGCGCGCCCCACGTGGCAAGCTTGTCCTCGACGATCAAAAGAGCACCAAAAACACCGCTTATGCCCTCTATCGCACTAAATGCCGTTTGAAGGTCAGTGCTTACGTTCCCAAGCGCTGACGCGGCCGCGTCAGCCAAACACGCCGTTTCGGCGACCACGCACGCGGCATCTGCCGTGCCGAAGCTGATAGACGGGCCAACCGTCGCGGAGGACGTACAGATGCCGAGAAATCGGGTCGGTTTAATCTTGAAACCCACGTCTTTGAAGGAAGAACCGCCATATATGCCAACGGTTACGTCGCGGTCGCTCGCAAGCGCGATATCGCCCCCATTGTCGACGATGGCATACAACGCGCCTGCGTCAACCATTGCCTCAACGGCGAGATCAGCGATAACGCCTGCAACCGCAGCCATCGGACCGACGTTCGCCGCCGACGAGGCGATGAGCATCCGACGAACGATGTCCGGAGGCTCTCCGACATACTCCTCAAGGGGCTCAAGCGCGAAACGGAAGAAAGGATTCAGTGCGATAAAACGCTCCAAGCTGTGCCGGTGCGTGCGAATCGCCTGTTTCGCACACTCGATGTGCTCAGGCTCGTCGGCAATGATCGTAACGACCGTCTGCTTGAGCTGGAACTTCTCCTTCATTCCTCAGCAGTCTTGAGGGCGCCGTGGGGGCACATCTCCATGCAGGTCTTGCAGAGCACACACCGCGTAAGGTCAATGGAGATCGTCCTATCGTTGTTGTACTTAAAAACCTCCACGGGACACACCGATACGCAGGCGCCGCACTGCACACACTCGGCCTCGTCGAATACGATCGGCTTGTCCAGTTCACGCACCTCCGTCCCGCGCTTTCTGAAAGCCGCCGCGACCTCCTCGACGCGTTCGTCTGGCACATCGATCACGATTTCTCCAACAGAGGCGTCCACCAACGCCCGATCGATGTTGATACGAACTCCCGTTTCGAGCACGACGTCTGCCAGCAGCGGATCCTGCATAATCTTTTGTGGAAATTTCAATATGATCTTCACGAATGTCCTCTTACTCGGTTCACCTGCACGCGAGGAGCTTGCTCAGATCCTCACTCGTTATGATGCCCACAACGGTGTTGCCGTGGTCGACAACGGGAAGCGCCGAGATGTTGTGCCGTTCGAGACGCCGTGCAGCGAGATCGATCGGCTCATCAGGCGTCGCTGTAATGACGCGCCTCGTCATTATCCCTTTTAAGCTATCGCCCTTGTCCAGAGCAACGGCTTTCGAGATATCGTACGCCGTGACGATGCCAATAAGCTTGTTGTCTGCCGAGACCACCGGGAGGTGATTTACCTGTTTTCCGATGATGATCTTTGCGGCGTCTTGCACGCTAATCGCGTCGCGCACCGTGATGCTTGGGAGCATGACTTCTCGCACGAGCGGCGCCTCGGAGAGTTGCTTCATTGGCTTCGGTGTCGCGCGTTGTGTGAGCCGCGCGGTTGGCAGAGCGAGCTCAAACGTGCCTTTTCTGATCCTCTCGGCGAGTTCAGTGGCGATTTCTTTTGCCTTGAAGAAGCTCGACATCGATGACGTGCGCACTTCCTTGCCATTGAGATCAATTGTTCCGGATTTTAGCTCATCATAGCTCACTGTTTTTAGCTGCGGCCGCTCACGGCGACCGACGCCATAATCGAGGACCGCCGTAAGGATGTCAGCATCGCTGATGGCCGTTTTACGCGCAATCCCTTCGTTGAGTACGGGAATCGGCACGCCGATGCCCACGTAGAGTGACGTCCCGTACTTGTGCAGAATCGCAGCTCTGAGGTAGTCAGTGCTCATCGCCTTAAGGTCACCACACACCATGAGCGTGCCGAAGTTATTCACCGGGTCGTGCTGCGTTCCGTTGCCTATGACGTACCCCTCCGCGCCGCAGAGGAAGATCCTCGTGCCGACGCCGATGGTCTCATAATCAGGGTCGTTGTAAATAGGTGAGAGCGTCCCAGAACCAGAATAGGTCGCGTTTCCGTGCCGCGGCAGCAACGTTCCCATGTACGTGTACAACACTCTATCTGTGGAGTTGGTCGCGACATTGTACCGCTGATACGCGTTGCGCGGATTCAGCATGGTCGCCTCGTTGAGGTCCCCAATGGTGATGGCCGTCTCCACGCTTCGGCGCGGATAGCAATCGGTGGCGTAGCCAACGGCCTTCAAATAGACCTCCCTGCGGGCGACGAGGTCTTCGATGACGTGCGCGCCTCCATACTCAAGACCGCGCGTCTCTGAAAGCTGAGTCACTCCGATGAACGCGTCAACCGCGGCTACGCCGGCGTACGCTTCGACGTCGTTGAGCCACACTTTACTCATCTTGATCGGCGGATCGGAGTGGCCGAAGTTCATCCATACTCCAGAGGAGCACATCGCACCAAACGTGCCGGTGGTGACGACGTCGACTTCTTTTGCTGCGCTGTCTGGTCCGAGCTCGCCGACGAGGTGCGTCATTTCGTCAGCCGTTACGACGTGCACGCTTCCGTCGCGAATACGTTCGTTAATCTCCTCTAAGCTTTTTGCCACGCGTGCCTCCAAAACAGTCGCTGCACAGCGAGTGAATAGTGATCGTTTTGCGAGAGCTATTATTTATGCTTGTTGCACCCTCAAATCAGCTTCTTTTTTCGTGCACGATCGATATCGAAGCGCTAATCGCCTTCACATCAACGACTCGCTCGCTCCGCGTAGACCATCTTTATGCCCGAATATGCGTGTTAGGAAAAGAGAATGATTTCTATCGTAATTCCAGCGCACAATGAGGCCGACGAAATAGGCGGACGTCTCGAAGCGTTCAGCACGTTCGCTCGCGTGGAACTCATCGTCGCACTTGACAGTGAAAGAAATAGCTTCGACAAGATTTATTCAAACGGCAACACGTATTACTATAAGGTGGTCGGCTCGTAGCACAAGGACGGCTTTCGTGCAAGGCCAGCGTGCTATGGGACTTGGCATCGCAAGGCTACCCCTTTTTGTCTCGACATGAGTGGTTAAATACGACGTTTAACAATCGAAAGATGTGATACTATGATCTATCTTGACCACGCCGCAACGACTCCGATGCGTTCGGAGATCCTCGAAGTGATGCACCCATACTTCTCGGAGCGCTTTGGAAACCCGTCAAGCCTCCATTCGTACGGACTCGACGCACGTGCGGCTATAGAACGCGCTAGAGAGCAGATTGCACAAGCGATCGGAGCGACCCCTCCGGAGATTGTCTTTACTTCTGGTGGGACAGAATCGGATAACATGGCCTTGCGCGGCGTGCTCCAGGGCGGCAGACGCGGCAAAGGTCATATCATCACGTCGGCAATCGAGCATCCTGCGGTTTTGGAAACGTGTAAGTCCCTTGAACGACTCGGGCACGAGGTGACTTACGTTTCGGTAAGCCGTGACGGGCACATAAATCCCACTGAGGTGGAAGAAGCGATCAGAGATGACACGCGACTCATATCAATAATGCACGCCAACAACGAAATCGGTTCGATACAACCTGTAGCTGCGGTTGGGGCAATCGCAGCCTCACACGGGATTTACATGCACACCGATGCCGTTCAGAGCGTCGGAAAAATCCCCGTGAACGTGAATGACCTCAATGTGCATATGCTCTCCATCTCGTCACACAAGATCTACGGGCCTAAGGGCGTCGGCTGCCTATACGTCCGAAAAGGCACGAAGCTATCGCCGCTCATCTTTGGAGGTGGCCACGAACGTGGCCTGAGAAGCGGCACAGAGAACGTTTCGGGCATTGTGGGCTTTGGCGAGGCAATGCGACTAGCTGTCAACGATTTCGCGGACAATAAGCGCATAAAGAGGTTGAGAGACACGCTTATCGACGCTGTGTTGAGGGAGATACCCTACACGCGGCTTAACGGTGGGAAAGAGTCCCGTCTTCCCAACAACGCCAATTTCAGCTTCAGCTACATCGAAGGAGAGTCACTCGTGCTCCGACTGAGCGCAAAGGGGATAGCGGGCTCGACCGGCTCTGCGTGCTCCTCAAAAAAGCTTGAGCCCTCGCACGTGCTTCTGGCAATCGGATTGGATCCCGTGGACGCTCACGGGTCTCTGAGACTGACGCTCGGACGTGGAACAACAGACGCAGACGTCCAACGTGTCGCAGAAGTGCTGCCGGGAATCGTCGATGGGCTCCGCCAAATGTCGCCTCTGTTCGCCTGCCAGGATGAAAGTCACGCGAAGCGGGAATAATCGCGCAGAGCGTGCTCAAATGGCAGCGCGCGCCTTTAGTTCAAGGCATACACAATCATAGGGCCTTCTTCATAAACAACGGGCGCTCCTTTCGACGCCTTCCCAAACAGCGCCTGGACGAGATTAATTTGCTGTAGTGTCAAGTTCTCGCGACCTACAATCACGTACTTGATGTTGTAGCTAGCGAGCACCTTCTTGCTGCCAAACCGTTCTGCCCCCCAAAGAACAGGTTCTTTAAGAAAGAATTGCACACGAATGCTTTAGGAAAAACTGCGCAGTAGGCGCTACCTTGGACCCATGCAGAACGAGAACACGTCGATAGTAATTCCAAAATACGTTAAGCGGGACAACTTACGCGAACTTTTAGAGCAAGTTTATCGTTCTATGGAGCCATCAGGTCGCACATTTGAGATTATCGTTGTGGATGATGACAGTCCCAATGAAACGTGGGACGCCGCTTCACAATACGCAAACCGGTATCCGGTGCGCGTGATACCACGACAGGGAGAAAAAGGGCTTGCAACTGCTGTATTGAGGGGCATTAGAGCAGCAAAGTACGACATAATCGTCGTTATGAACGCTGAATTAGAACACGCTCCTGAAAAGATACCTGAGTTGATCTCGTGCGTTGAAAATGGCGCAGATATCGCGATCGGCAGCCGTTTTGTTGAGCGCGGCGCTTCGAGGAATTCACTTTTTTGAGACGAGTCACGTCCAAATGTGCCGATCTTCTCGCGCGCACCTTCTTCAGGGAGCTACGAAATGTCAAGGACGTCGAGTCCGGTTTTTTCGCTATGAGGAAGAACGTCGTTGCGCACGCGAACCTTAGTCCGGGAGGAGACAAAATACTGCTGGAGATCCTCGTGCAAGGCGACTACACGACAGTCTCAGAGCTCTGCTACACGTCTCACCGACGAGAAACCGGAGTCAGCAAACTCCGCTGAAGGATACAATAGCCTATGTCCGTCACATGTCGGGTCTTTTTCGCAGATCCGGTGAATTCCATCGTTTTCTGAAGTTCGCCGCTGTAGGAGCAGTGGGCGCTATCTTGAATTTGGCAGTATTATATGCGCTCACACAGCTCGGTGTGTTCTACCTACTTTCAGGCCTCGTTGGCATGGAAGCCGGCCTGCTCTCAAACTTCTTTCTAAACAGATCGTGGACGTTTAAAGATCGACAGGCACGAGGGCTCGGATACGTGCTCACCGCTTTGTATAGAGATCACGCAGTGAGATTCGTTGGGATTGTGCTCAATCTCGTGATTTTATGGCTTTTGACCAGCGCATTCGGTCTCTACTATCTCACCTCACAAGTAATCGGCATCGCTGTGGCTATGCTGTGGAACTATGGTGGGAACCAGTGGTGGACGTGGGAGACTGCTTGATACGTGTTGCGAGCTTCGGCGCTTTGGCGCCTCGTGCAGGTCGCCTCTCTAACTTTTCGTGGCCGCGCTGCTTACGTCTCGCATTCGAGAATTCTCCTTGTTGAGCACAATATCCATGCTCCCCGATCGGAGCCACTGAAGATCCAGTGTAACGTAGGCAAATCCAAGCCCGATGAACTTCTCAGCGATAGCCGAGGCGTGCGTGATGACCTTGTCGACCTCTTCCCTGTCGACTTCAATACGAGCAAAGTCATTATGGTCTCGGATTTTCACTTTTGCGATGCCAAGCGCTCTCACTGCACGTTCAGCGTCTCGCAGCCTTTCAACTCTCGCGGGGGTTATTAGTGTCCCATAAGGAAATGACGTCAGAAGGCAAGCCGCTGACGGGGCATCAGCATTAGCTAAGCCAAGATTACGCGCGAAGTCTCTCACCTCATCTTTGGTAAGGTTGAGCAACGGAGACATGATGCCGAGTTCTGCCAACGCTTTTATGCCGGGCCGATGCGAATCAAGATCGGATGCGTTCGTGCCGTCCATCACCACGTTTAGAGACAATTGATCGGCTAGGCCCCGCAGCGCGCCGAAAACCAATTTCTTACAATAATAGCATCTTTCAGGATCGTTGTGCGTTACTTCGGATATATCCCGCGGATCCAAAGCAATTAAGATATGACGAATGCCTATGGCCTTGGCGGTTGCTGTCGCTTGCTCAATTTCGCCATCACGCAGCGCACCATTGTCGATCGTTACCGCAACTGCGTTGTCTCCCAAAGCCCGTTTGGCAAGCGCGGCGACCACTGAGCTATCAACTCCACCTGAAAACGCTATCAATGCGCTTTCGCATTGGCGTATTCTGGCTACTACTGTTTCAAGATCGTCGCGAGGAGGGCCGTAGTCTCCCGCTATCTCTATTTTGCGTTGAATCGACATTACGCTTCAAGTTGCTCTTTGCTCGTGATTTTGGTCACGAAATAGGTGATAACGATTCTTATAAACAACTTAGTATACATGAGTCTAGTGCTGCTCAATGATATATATGAACGGTGAAGAGACGGACAGGAGCGCAGAAGTCAAAGCCTTCCTTATTGCAGAGGGGGGCGTTGACATTGATGAACGGGTCCTTGGGCGCATTACAACTCCTGCGTCGGGGCCTGGTGCGGGACTTAAGTCGTTCTTTTTACGATTCAACGGCCATCGAGTGCGCTTAGGAATAAAGCACGGCTCTCGGCTTAAGGCATCACTTGAAGGGGATCACGTGGTTATTCGCGATCAGGACAAAGAAATCGTCCGTGGATATCTGGAGGATGCTATCGCCCATTGTCCCGCCCAAGCATACATCACTGTAAGCGAGGTATGCATATACGACTGCCAGTACTGCCCGGTGCCGATTTTGGGAGGTTCAGTAAAAAGTCAGAGCGATGTTGAGATGGCGATTTCGCGAATTCTTGCCGATCCAAACCTCGCGGGCAAGCTTAAAGCTATAGCGCTGACCTCCGGCGTCGAAACGTCAGCACAACACGAAGTCGAGCGGATCGCCGCAATCGTTCACGCGCTGCGCGAGAAATACGATCTCCCGATCGGCGTGGCCGTCTACCCAACGCCGGATTCAACTAAGCTATTGAAGGCCGCCGGGGCGGACGAAATAAAGTACAACGTCGAAACGATGGATCGTCAGCTCTTTGAAACGATGTGCCCTGGACTTTCACTTGACTTCGTTTTAGGAGCTCTCAAAGACGCAGTAGCGGTTTTCGGCCGAAACAAAGTGTTTTCCAACATCCTCGTTGGCTTAGGAGAAGACGATTTCTCAATCATCAGCGGCATGGAGGAACTGATCAAAATGGGCGTGATACCTATACTACGAGCTGTCGTTGAGCACCCCTTACGAGCAGAGACGCGCATGCGACGACCCAATGCAGAACGACTCTTGCGACTAGCGCGAAAGGAACGCGAACTCCTCGATGAGCATGGCCTACGAGCTGACATAGCGAAGACGATGTGCGCCTCGTGCACGGGCTGCGATCTGATTCCTCACCGGGATGTGTAACAAAGGCAGCTATGCGTGATTTTGCGTCGTTTCGCAGTGACAAATCTCGTATGAGGGGAGGCTGACAAGATTCGACTTTTTTTTCGCTGAGGCTTTTTTTGATGATTTGCAATTGTGGTCGTTATCCGCGGACACCAGAGAATCGATTTATCAAGGTCTTACGCAGGACTAAACTCGCAAAGCATTCGCAGTCTACCGAGAGAGTGCCTCCAGATCACGCAGAAACAAAGCGCTAGTAGTTGTCAAGCCGGAAGGTAAGCAACTGGCTGATATGACCCTGGTACGCAAGATAGCGTCCACACCACGGTGCTATTCCCGAATAAGCAATCACAAAGAATCAAAAAAAGCTGGCCAGAAGGGATCTTGCCCTGGTATTTCGAGCGGAGCGATCGTCCCGTCACGTCGCTCAACTATCCTCTTTCCTACGTCATCTATAACCTTTCCGACAATCGATGCGTCTATGCCTGCCGCACGTAGCTTGTGTACGAGCGCATTTGAACGGTTTGGTCTGGCTGTGATCAGCAAAGAGCCTTCAGCTATGGCGGCGATAGGATCGATTTCAAACGCCTCACAAACCATTCTTACTTCGTCTGGATAGACGAACGCTGCCTCGTGTATCTCCATGCCGACTTCGCTAGCGCTCGCTATCTCGAAGAGGCCACCGATAACTCCGCCTTCCGTCGCGTCGTGCATCGCGGTCACGCCTCCTGACTCCATTGCCAACAAGGCATCTGCCACCACCGTCATCTGCTTGCAGAGTGCCTTTGCCTTGTCCACGAGAGATTGAGGATATCTCTCCAGGAGCTGCTTTTCCTTGATAACTGAAAGGATTCCAGCCGTTTCTATTGCCGGTCCCTTCGTAAGAATTACATCATCTTCAGGCGTCGCGCCGGCTGGCGTGACATAACCGTGCTTATCAGCGACAGCAAATACCGTTACGCCGCCTATGGTGGGTGCAGCAAAGCCCGGATAATACCCCGTATGACCACCAACAATCGCAATTTCGAGCTCCAAGGCCGCCCTATGAATAGCGTCCACTATCGTACGAAAGTCCTCTTCCTTCGTCTCGGGAGGCATCAAAAGCGAATACGTCATGTATCTCGGCTTAACGCCCATGACCGCTACGTCGCTCGCCCCTATATGAACCGTGTACCATCCAAACATCTCCAAGGGCTGTTGTGGGATGGCGAAGATCGGATCCTCTGCAATTATAAGAACCCTGTCGTTTCCAATGTCGATAACCCCCGCGTCAACGCCCGTCTTCGGCGGAACGATGACCGTTTCATCCGACTTTCCTAAACGCGGGAGTAGGAAGGAGGTGAAGGTGTCTAGGTCTATCTTTCCAATTTTAGTGCGTCTCACAATAGCGCCTCGCAATCTCACAAATCTTCTCTACAACCTCAATGGGATCCCGCCCAATGAGCACCGACACGGGTTCCTTCCCGACAGCGCCCGTTTCATAGAAGATCTTAGGCACGCGACCTCCGGCGGCATCTATTGCTTCCTGAACTTTCCACGGCATTGACGCGCCCTCTGCTTCCTTGATCTCATCTGGTTCATTTCTTCGGTCAATCACACTAAAAACCCAGCCTTTGGCTTCGCAGTACTTTTCAAGCCACGCGGCGAGGGCCGGGTTGTTGGCAAAGTTCACGCCTGCCCTTAAACTCGGATCGGTCTTGCCTATCTCGACCATAAGCCTGGCCATGTGGCTGGACGCTCCGAACTTGATCTTGCCTGCTGCGTGAGGAAGACCGTTCACGACGGTTATGCGTCCGTCTATCCCGAGCACGTCATGTTTGTCATGCGCACTGGGCTGAGCATAAACGAGGTTGGTTCTGACTTCAGGAATCAGGGACGCGAACTCTTTGCATCCCTCAAGGAGATTCACTGCAACAGCCATTTTTCCGCACATTTGAACTTCATTGTAAGGCTTCATCGAGTCATCTCCTGAGACTCTGCTCTCTAGTCAGTGTTTAGGCTTGAACGATAAGTAATAATCGCTGGGCTGTGGCTTAAGTAGCGGCGCAGCATCCAAAAGCGGCTGCGCGAAGAATCAACCATTCAAAAGGAGTTTAAACATTTTTTTTGCGAAAGAGCCAATTATTTCGTTGCGCGCTGCACGATCGGCATATGTTTAAATATCTCGGTATCTAGAGTACTCGCCTAGTTGTGACAATTTGCCTCCTATTCATTTGAGCAGCGATTTTCATTTCTTGCGAGGAAGCGGGCGGCTAGAGACCAGCGATTTGAAAAGTTCTTCGCATTAAGGAGTTTTATGAACTATTCGCGTCTTTTAAAAGCTTTGCAGCGCCGACAGAGAAGGCAACAGGCGATGATTCGCCTACTTAAGAAGATGCATCGCCGCGGATTTGAGCCGAATTTTTTTGAGATCGGCCACGTTGACGTAGCTATTCCTCGCCTCGATCCTTCGTTTCGTGGGTATCGGATTGCGAGTATCGCAGACATTCATTTGGATGAATGGCTCAACGCACGACGTTTTGACGAGGTGATCGATCTCATTAACAGGCAGCAACCTGATTTAGTGGCAATTATCGGCGATCTCTTCTCCTACGAGGTTGACGGTCTCTCGCAGCAGATGGTCGCCTCTCTAAAAAAACTAAGGCCAAAAGACGCCAGTGTTGCCGTGCTCGGGAATCACGATCACTGGGCCGGCGCGGCAGCTGTTCGCCAAGTTTTGGAACAAAGCGACGTTATAGACCTGAGTAACGACATATTAACGCTCAAAAAAGGACGAGCGACGCTGCACGTTGCTGGCGTTGATAGCGTTATGTGGCGTAAACAGCGGTTGGATTCAGTGCTAAAGAAACTTCCGCCGCTAGGCCCTGCAATCCTACTTGCACACGAGCCTGATTTCGCAGACATAAGCTCTGCTACAGGAAGATTCAGCTTGCAGATTTCGGGGCACTCGCACGGAGGACAGTGGATCGTGCCAGGAATCGGACCTCCAATTCGCGGCCTGTACTCTCGAAAGTACCCGCTTGGACGATATCGCGTGGGCAACATGACGCACTACACGAACCGTGGAATCGGGACGAGCATAATCCGTCTAAGGATCAATTGCCCGCCGGAGATTACGATCTTCACGTTGAAGCCCTCAAGCAGTCTAGAGGTAGACAACAAGGCCCATCGTTAGGGTCAATTCGATAGCCCAGTACGACGAAGAGTGTTCCCGTCGTGCTACCTTCCGCGTTCAGGTTCGACCGGGTAAATTTCAGCCCCGATAGTAGGACGAGTTTACACCATGATATGATCGTCCCAGTCGACGCTCCGAAGACCACGGTTGCCTTTAAGTTCCAGATTAACATAATTAGGCGACGATGAGCTACAGCAAACGGTTTCCAAGAGTAATCATGGACTATGAAGGCGACCAGCGTCCGGATTACGATGATGTAGCGATGGAGGATAGCATCACACTGTTTGTCAACGACATGCGAATCGCGACCCTCATTGCCTCGCCGGAAATGCTCAGGGAGCTTTGTATCGGTTACTTGGTCACCGAAGGGGTTGTATCAAGCTTCGAAGAGATTCGGGACGTCAACGTTGACGACGCCAAGCGGGAGGCGTACATCACCGTCTCTTCCTTTGATCAAGTCGAGCTGTGGCACGAAGTGCGCTCTTCCGGCTGTGTCGGGATAAAATGGTGGACAAACGAAGACGTCCGGGTGACTTCTGCTACAACATTTGCAAAGGCCGTGCTCAAAAAGAGCTTAAAGCACCTCGACACTCAAGCCCGGAGACAAACGCACGGCGTTCACGTAGCAGCGCTGTTCGACGCAACGGGCAAACTATTAGCACAAGCGGTAGACGTTGGAAGACATAGTGCCATTGATAAGGTCGTCGGGATATATGTCGGCAACGATTTTTCCGAAACGTTCTTGTTATCATCTGGGAGGCAGCCGGCAGGCATGGTCCTGAAAGCGGCTCGAGCCGGTATACCCTTGATCCTCTCAAAGGCCGCACCAATCAGCACTGGCGTTGAGGCGGCACTTCAAGCCGGCGTGACGCTCATATGCTTTGCTAATGAACGTCAGTTTGCAGTGTATTCGCATCCAGAAAGGCTCGTTTAGCTTCAGCTTCAAGCAGTTTCAGTTTTAAGGCTCGCGCCCTGCCGTTATGACAAAAATGCCGACTTGCGACAGGAGGTTCTGAAAACGTTTCACGGTCTTGCCCGTTGCACAGCTTCGCAAGCCTATAAGCCGCTCTATGGCGATTTTTCGCGTCCGGCAAAACTCCTTGAAATCGGCGATGGTCGAGAGGTGGATATTGGGGGTATCATACCAGTCACGAGGCAAGAAATCGACTTTTGGCATCTGCCCTTTGACTAGCAAATACCCCCGTATTCTGAAGTAGCCGAAATTCGGAAAGCTCACAATGGCCCTATTCCCAACGCGAAGCATTTCCTCAATGACAAGCGTCGGTCTGTGCACGACTTGGAGCGTCTGGTTCAATACAACGTAGTCGAAGGACGCGTCATCATAGTCACCAAGCCCTTCGTCTATGTCACCGTGGAAGACCGTAAGCCCTTTACGCACACAAACAGCAATGCATCGATCGTCAATTTCCACGCCACGGATATCTGAGGTTCCCTTTTGTTTTAGCTTGATTAGTAAGTCCCCGCTTCCGCAGCCGAGGTCAAGTACGCGTGAGCCTTCAGGAATGAGACTAACGATGATGTCTTGGTCAAATCGTCGGATCATAACTGCCCGGCTACGTTTTCTAAAAAGCCTGAAATGAGTTCGGTAAGGGGCGCCACATCAAGGAGGAATGCGTCGTGCCCACGCGATGACTGGACGTCACAGTACGTGACGTCTTTGCGTTTCCTGCGTAGCGTTCGCACGAGCAATTTCAACTGAGCAGGGGGGAACAACCAGTCTGACGAAAAGGAAATCACTAGCATCTTTGATTTGATCGAAGCGAGATCAGGCAGATCAAAGTAGTCCATTGCTTTCGTTATATAAAGATACGAATTCGCGTCGAAACGTTCGACGAATCTGCTGCCCTTGTAGTGCAGGTAGCTCTCGACCTCGAAATCTTCGGAAAAACGGTAGTGGTAGCCGTTTACTCCTTTGAGCGCTCGACCAAACTTCTCGTGCATCGACTCCTCACTCAGGTACGTGATATGGCCGATCATACGGGCGAGTGCGAGTCCTGTGCGCGGAGGTATTCCCCCGTAATAATCCCCGTTTTGCCAGCACGAGTCTGCCATGATCGCTTGACGACCAACCTCGTTGAACGCGATTCCTTGAGCCGAGAGTCGATTGGCCGCGGCAAGAATCAAGGCCGATCTGACCGCTTCGGGATAGTCAACGGCCCACTGCAGGGCCTGCATCCCCCCGATCGACCCACCGACAACAGCTAGAAGCGCACGTATTCCCAAACTGTCGACGAGGTGTTTTTGCGCACGCACCATATCCCCGACAGTGATCACCGGGAAACTGAGTCCGTAAGGGCGCCCCGTCGCCGGATCGACGCTGGCCGGTCCGGTTGATCCACCGCACCCTCCGAGGACATTTGAACAGATCACAAAGTAGCGGTCGGTGTCAAGCGCTCTTCCCGGCCCGATGAAGTCCTCCCACCAGCCGTGCTCGCCTTTGTCATTGACGAAGCCCGCGTGAGCGCTGCCAGAGAGCGCGTGCAGGAGTAGTATCGCGTTGTCCTTGGCCGCGTTTAGTCGACCGTACGTCTCATATGCGATCGTTACTGGCGAGAACGTCCTTCCACAGTCTAACTCGAGTGCTTCAAAGCTGTAGCTGTGGGTTTGGGGAAGCGCATCTAGGACGTACATGCGAGTGCCTGGTCAATATCCTCAATAATGTCTTCGATGTCTTCTATGCCTACGGAAAGCCGCACGAAGTCATCACTGACTCCCGCCAAGGCCCGCTCCTGCGGGCTCAGCTGCTGGTGGGTCGTGCTTGCCGGGTGCACCACTAACGACTTTGCGTCCCCGATATTGGCGAGGTGACTGAAGAGCTTAACGTGTTCAATAAATTTTACCGCCGCTTCATAGCCGCCTTTCACGCCAAAGCCGACGAGCGCACTGGCGCCCTTTGGCAGGTATTTCTGTGCCAGAGCGTAAGAGCGATGGCTCTCCAATCCGGGGTAGCTTACCCATTCTACGCCTTCATGATCGCTTAAAAACTTGGCTACGTGAAGCGCATTTTCACTGTGTCGTGCCATACGCAGATGAAGCGATTCGAGACCCTGCAACGTCAAGAACGCATTGAAAGGACTCAGAGCCGGGCCCATATCACGCAAGAGGTGCACACGTGCTTTCACTAGGTAAGCAAGCCAGCCAAAAGCGTCCGTGTAGACGAGGCCGTTGTACGTCGCGTCCGGCTCAGTCAGATCGTGAAACTTGCCATTGGTCCAGTCAAATGTTGCAGCGTCGACGATCAGGCCCCCGATGGAGGTGCCGTGGCCACCCATGAATTTGGTAAGGCTGTTGACGACTACGTCGGCGCCATAGTCGATCGGTCTGCAAAGAATCGGCGTGGCAGCGGTGTTGTCGACGATGAGGGGGACGCCGGCGTCGTGGGCGAGTTCCGAGATGCGTTCGACGTCAAACACGTCTAAGCTCGGGTTACCAATTGTTTCTCCAAAAAACGCCTTTGTTTTGTCGCTGACGTGCGCCGAAAAGTTGTCCGGATCGGTCGAATCGACGAGGTGCACTTTGATGCCCATCTTGGCGAGTGTGGATGAAAACAAAGTGTATGTACCGCCATAGAGCTGTGATGATGAAACGATCTCATCTCCTGGCTCCGCGATATTCAGAATCGATAGGGTAATCGCCGCCATACCGCTCGCAACGGCAAGGCCGGCCTTGCCTCCTTCGAGCTGAGCGACGCGCTTTTCGAGAACGTCGCTCGTAGGGTTCATAATCCGGGTGTATATGTTGCCGGTATCTTTGAGCGCAAATAGATTTGCCGCGTGCTCTGTGCTGTCAAACAGGTACGACGTCGTTTGATAGATCGGAACGGCCCTCGCCTTGGTGATAGGATCATCCGACTGTCCTCCGTGGACTGCAATGGTTCCAAGTCTGTGCATCATCCACCTCTTTTCACAACATTTATTATATAACAATTGTTATAATGTTGATATGGCGTGTATAGCGCACGCCTCATCATTAAGCTTTCGGAGAAGGCAAAAAATAGTATAGAGCATATTGTGTAGCGTCTTCTGAGCACGTCATGAAAGCACAACGATCACCCTGTGAGAAAGCAGTCTGGAGTATCCTCCCCACCATCCGCTGCGAGACTGCCAAACAGCTCGCAAACCTCGGCTTATCCCAGAGGACAATCTCAGAACGTCTCGGCATTACGCAGCCTGCGGTCAGCCAGTACGTAGCGAGCAAGAGGGGGACGACGATCGCCGTTACCGCCGGAGCTCGAACCCTTATCCAATCGCTCGCCGAAGACGTCGCAAATGGAAAAGACCTTAATCTAAATGACCGGATGTGTGAGATATGCACGTTCATCCAGGGCGATGAAAAGTGCACGACTGTGAATCGGCAACCATGAGAGACCGTTTGAGACGACTGAAAGAGGGAAACGACGCGGTCATTTTGGCGCATAACTATCAGCGCGACGAGGTGCAAGATGCCGCTGACTACGTAGGCGACTCGTTTGAGCTTTCAAAGATCGCGTCTGAGATCAGGTGTCGAGTGATCGTGTTTTGTGGGGTCGACTTCATGGCAGAAAACGCTGCCATCCTCTCGCCGGAAAAGCAGGTCTTGCTGCCCGTAAAGGAGGCGACGTGCCCGATGTCGCACATGATCTCCCGAAAAGACGTGCGACAACTGAAGAAGCGCTACCCAGAAACGCCTGTTGTGTGCTACGTTAACACGTCGGCTGACGTTAAGGCTGAGTGCGACACGTGCTGTACGTCGGCAAATGCGGTAAAGATTATCAATGCGCTTGACGCAGACCGAATTCTCTTTGTTCCCGACCGAAATCTCGGAGACTATCTGGCGACGAAAACTGACAAAGAGATTATATCATGGAACGGCTTCTGCCCGACACACCAAGTGATTACACTTGGCGATGTGCTCATCAAACGGCAGGAACAACCTGACTGCGAGATCGTCGTGCATCCCGAGTGCCGGCCCGAGGTGATTGCGGCAGCAGATTACGTCTACGGAACCGGGGGCATGTTGCGTCACGCCGCGAAAAGCAAAGCGCGCCACATCGCCATCGGAACCGAAGTGGGCATGCTCCATCGACTTGCGACGCAGGAACCGAACAAGGAGTTCTCTGCACTCGCCGACACCGTATGCCCAAACATGAAGCGCACGCGCCTTAAAGACGCTGTACAAGCCCTCGAACAGAAGAAGTACCGTGTTACGGTGCCCGAGAATGTCCGCAAAGACGCCAAGAAAGCGCTTGACAAGATGCTTGAGATGGGCGCTTAGAGCTTCCACTGGAGGTTGGCACGCGCACGTTGTGGCGACAAATCCGCGCGCAGGCGACAAATAGAGAAACGCGAGCGCGTGTTGTGTGAGGATGCTATGTATAGCGAGAAAGTCATGCTGCATTTTATGAACCCGCACAATATGGGGGAGATCGAGAACCCGAGTGGGGTCGGCGTCGTCGGCAACCCTGTATGCGGGGACCTCATGCAGATTCAGATCAAGGTGGAAGACGGCGTTCTTACGGACGTCAAGTTCAAAACGTTCGGCTGTGGGGCAGCCATCGCAACGAGCAGCATGGTCACCGATCTGGCGATCGGAAAGACGATCGAAGAGGCGCTCAAGATCACACGAGAGGACGTCGCCGAGAACCTCGAAGGGTTGCCTCCGGTGAAGATGCACTGCTCCAATCTGGCCGCCGACGCTCTGCACGCGGCAATCGAGGATTATCTAAAGAAAGAGGGGCGCGGCGAGTGGCTTAACGGAAAGAAAAAGGGCACAAAGAAAAAGACTGGAACAAAAAAGAGTGCGCGTCGGCGGCGGGCCGCCTAGCGCTGCATATTAAGAAGTCCACTGCTTATTTCACTTCAATCCTAACCCGCGCTTATTTGTGTCAAGATAGCAGAAGTATCGACAGGATAAGGATAAGTGCCGACTACAACGCCGTTATGTAGCACGATAACCGTCGGGTATCCCGTTACCCCATATTGCTGGACCGTGCTGGTGTCAGTGCTTAGTACCGATTGCACAACGCCCGTATTCATAAGCTGTGTATAGCCCGGTGTACTCTCGAAATTAGCACAAAACGGACAGCCTATCTCGTGGAAGTAGAGAATGGTGTAGCCTGGTGAAGGAGAACCAGAGGGTGTGGCCAGCACGGTTGGTGTGGCCAGCACGGTTGGTGTGGCCAGCACGGTTGGTGTGGCCAGCACGGTTGGTGTGGCCAGCACGGTTGGTGTAGGTGTCACGGTTGCTTTGGCGGTAGCTACTTTAGATGAAGAATTTGCGGTCGCCGACGCAGTTGGTGATGATGAGGATGATCCAGTGCATCCTGCGGTGGCTACACAAATGAGAAGTGCGGCACATATCGCTATCATTGCTGCTTGTTTTTTCATAAAAGTCATACCTCGAAAAATACGTTCACTGTGAGTACTAAGACTCTTGCTTCAAGGTACATAAGGTTTCTGCATGAGACATCGTTTCACGTGACTTTTAGGGGTTATTTGCCCAGATAAGGCCCTTATCGTCCTTTTGTCGATTTCGGCAAAATTAGATCAACGCCCCGGCGATGCATGCAGTAGACTTCAAGAACACTAAGTTGATACCAGTGATGATGAACTGCACCCCAATGGGGAGCAGGAGGAGCCCGAGCACACGATTGACCGCCTTGAATTAACGTCACATGTCGCCGCGAGCCTAACCTGCTGCGAGCAAGCTATCTATTTGTGCATTGATAGCAGAAGCATCGGTAGGATCGACCCAACGGCCGATTTCAGTACCGTGGTTTAGCAAGATGAGCGTTGGCACTCCTGTTACATTATACTGGTCGGTGCGAAAGCTTTGATTGCTCACTATCCATTGCACGTTGACCTTCTTTTGAAGCTGCTGAAAGCTGGTCGTGTTCTCTAATGCTTGACAGTAGGGACAGGTAGGTTTATAGAAGAAGAGCACGCTCAGGCTTGCCGATCCTCCCGCTGAAGCAGAGGGTGTGGGCGTCACAGTTGCTGACGCGGCAGCTGCTTTAGATGATGCATGTGCAGTCGCCGACGCAGTTGGTGATGATGAGGATGCAGCGCATCCTGCGGTGGCTACACAAATGAGAAGTGCGGCACATATCGCTATCATTGCTGCTTGTTTTTTCATAAAAGTTATACCTCGAAAAAATGAACGTTTACTGTGGGTGCAGAGGCTCTTGCTTTAAGGTACATAAAGTTTCTGCATGAGAATTCGGTTCACGTGGCTTTTGGGAGTTATTTGCCCTGAATGGGGGCTCTTACCGTTCTTTTGTCCCTTCGGCATAGTTGAATCATCGCCCTGTAGTGAGGCAAGGAGTAGACTATATAAATGCTGCTTTGATGCCGGTAATGATGAACTGCACCCCAATGGCGAGCAGGAGGAGCCCAAGGACACGATTGACCACCTTGAACTCCTTTTCGCGGATGCCTCCAGCAATGATGTAGGAGTGAACCATCGCATAGTAAACAGCGCCAATGACGACAAAAATGGCCGCAAAAACAACAGCAATCGCCGGCCAGCCCTGCCCTGCAGCGTCCCCGGTAAGGACTATCACCGTTGTGATTGCCCCCGGACCTGCTATGATCGGGATGGCCAGCGGCGTTACCGCCACATCCTCGGCATAATCCTCGGGGCTCTGCGGGACCGGCTGCTTGGTGTAGGACACACGCGCGTAGACCATCTCAATGCCAATCAAGAAGAGAAGGACCCCACCCCCGATTCGAAGGGCGGCGAGCGTGATGCCAAAAAGCTGGAGGATTCCGTAACCTCCGATAGCAAAGACGAGCAAAATCACGAGCGCATACAGGGAGGCATCACGAGCTATCCTCCGCTGGTGCACGCGATCAACGTCTTTTATCAACGAGACGAAGACGAGCACCACCGTGATTGGATCGATGAGAATGAAAATTGAAGAGAAGGTTAATAGAGCAAAGCTTAGCAGATCCATCTTCTTCCTCCCCTCATCCGATGTTCATTTTGACGCACGTGTGCTCAGACTCACGAGCTTGTGCTGATGGTGTCTTAAGGCTGCCGTATATATAATGGCATCCTCGGACTTCAAAGCAACGGGGAGACAGCTAACAAAAGCCGGTTGCTCGAGACTAGAGGTTCTTCCATTGCGATTAGCGGTCCAAAAAAGCGCGTCAGCGAATGTCCTCTCCGAGCTGATGCACGTGCAGAAAAATAGGCCGGTTTCACCTGCGCCGTTGTCGTGCTGAGAGATCGATCGATACCGTCGGTAAAGGCGTCGCTCACAGCGTAACGCTCGTAGAACTTTTTTCAAACCAGAAACCTTTATGGTGAACCGCGAGAGTGGAGTACGACGCAAGCACCTCGTGTTTTAGGACTATATTATGAAAGTACTAGTAACGGGCGCAAGCGGATTACTTGGCACCGCATTGCTTCGAGCGGCATCACAAAGCGGCGCGATCGCTGTCGCTGCGTATAACAGTCACCCTCTCAGCGGCGGCCTGCAGATGGATGTCACCGAACAAGCCCAGGTCCAAGCCGCCATGCAGCGCGCTGCCCCGGACTATGTCATACACGCTGCGGCTTTTACCGACGTCGACGCGTGCGAAATCGAACAACAACGCGCGTGGGACGTAAACGCGCTCGGCACCAAGCATGTCGCCGACGCGTGCGAGGAGCACGGCGCAAAATTAGTCTATGTTTCGACCGATTACGTCTTTGATGGCGAAGACGGCCCCTATTCAGAGGAGGATCCGACCCACCCCATTAACGTGTACGGCGAGTCAAAACTCGCCGGTGAGCGATTTACCTTAGATCGCAGCGACAATGCGGTCGCTCGCGTGTGCGTCCTGTACGGGCCCAATAAACCCAATTTCGTCACGTGGGTGATCGATTCGCTACGCACGAACACACCTATTAACGTAGTAAGTGACCAATACAACACGCCGACCTACGTCGGTAACTGTGCGCGCGCCCTGCTGCGTATGTGTGAGCTTGACCTTGCGGGCGTCTATCACGTTTCTGGGCGCGAACAACTCAGTCGATACGCCTTCGCCTGTGCCATCGCTGACGTGTTTGCGCTGAATGAAAAGCTTATTAACGTGACAACGACAGACACATTACGACAGCAGGCGCGACGGCCGATGAACGCTTCGCTTAGAGTTGCGAAAGCCGAGCGCGCCCTGGGGATGCGCCTTGCAAACGTGCGCGAGGGCCTCACCCTCCTGCGGGACGAATTGGGATGAAAGGCTTATTGCTTTCGGGAGGCAGCGGCACGCGGCTCCGGCCGTTGACCCACAGCGGACCGAAACAACTGATCCCCGTTGCGAACAAACCCGTACTCGTGTACGCGCTCGAGGATCTCCGAAAGGCGGGTATTACTGATATCGGGGTCATTCTTGGACTTAACGGCCGGGAACAGGTCATCGAACGGATCGGTGACGGGGCAGAATACGGCGTGAACGTCTCTTATATCGATCAAGGTGCCCCGCTCGGAATCGCACACGCCGTCGCGTGCGCCGAGGACTTCTTGGCGGACGACCCGTTCGTCGTCTACCTCGGCGACAACATCCTGCGTCACGGGATTGCCCCGTTGGTGGCGGAGTACGAGCAGCGGCACTGTGACGCGGTCATCGCGCTGCAGCGCGTCGCCAACCCCGAACGGTACGGCGTCGCGGAACTTGACGCAGCTACGGGACGACTGGTACAACTCGTCGAGAAGCCCAAAGCACCGAAAAGCGATCTTGCGCTCGTAGGCGTGTATCTTTTCACGACCCCCATATTTGACGCGATCCGGCAGATAGGGCCGTCATGGCGTAACGAACTTGAAATCACCGACGCCATACAGAAGCTCATCGACACGCGCCACGTCGTGAGGCACCACGTCATCCAGGGCTGGTGGAAGGACACTGGCATGCCTGAAGATATCCTCGAGGTCAATCGGCTCCTGCTTGACGACCTCGTGCCCCACGTCGAGGGCACGGTCGAGGAGGGGGCCGTAATCAAAGGCCGGGTCTCGATCGGAGAGGAATCAGTGCTGAAAACAGGGAGCGTGGTCGTCGGCCCGACGATCATCGGGAAGAACTGCACCATCGATGCAGGGACGTATATCGGACCATATACCTCCGTCGGCGACAACACGCACGTGTCTGGGGCGCACATCGAAGATTCGATCATCATCGGCGAAAGCGTCATAACGTGCAGGAAAACAATTGTCGAGAGTCTGATTGGCGATAAGACTCAGATACGGTCGACCGATCAGAAGCTGCCCATGGGGCATCGCCTCATCGTTGGCTCGGGCTCGTCGATTGACTTGTGAGTGAGCTATCAGGGAAAGACACAGGAGCGCGAACTGACTGCCGCGATCCGCCCTCGACGCGTGCGACCTTGGGGGGCTCAGCGCACTGGTCCTCTCGCTGATGCTCAGTTGGTGCGTCAAAAACGCAGAAGACCGTTATTGCTGCTCGTTGCAGGGATGCCCTCGGTTCGGTGCAGGCCGCTGATGTCCTCAAACGAACGGATCGCGAATCGACGACTTCGCTTAGACGCAGGAGTACGATTGTATTTGGGCCTTATTTTAGCAAAAGAGTTATTACGTGCCCTCTTTATTAGCTTGTGGTGATTTATGTGGAGGATAGCAACGCAACGATAAGCGAAGTCCTCGCGAACTTGCAGTCGATTTTCAGCGGCGTTGAGTCTTTGGGCAAAGCCGTCGAATTTGGCGATAAGGTCGCCATACCCATCTACCAGTTCAACTTTGGCACGGGCGGCGGTGGCGGCGGCGGCCGCGAAGGGCGGACCAACAATGCCATCGGATTCGGACTCGGCGGCACAATCGGCCCGGTGGCAGTCGTCATTCTTTCAAAGGATACGCCCGGCGCTGAAGGAATAAAGATACACGAATTTAAGGGTAACAAGCTCGGCGAGGCGCTCGCAGAGCTCATACTCCGTTTGTGGGAGATGGTCGAGTCGCAAATGGGCAAACGAGAGAAGCTGTCGCCCGAAAAGAAAGAGAAGCTGATGAACATTTGAGAAGCGACGGACAATCAGAACATGCAGCAGAAAGAAGAGATTGAAAGCCTTTTGAAAACGTGCGAGACGGCGAAAGACAGCGTCGACGCATTTTTGCGCAGCATCAATGATTTTATCGCCGTGGTCGAAGAGCTGCCTGCGGTCGCGAGGCCGCTCGTGCGGCGAGACTTGGAGTCAAACACGGGCATGAGCGCCGACGAATGGAAGGCGTTTTTAGAGCGGCTCGGCACGCGCTACAGCTCGATTTATGATGCGGCACGGCGCGTGGCTGACGCGTTGGCCAAGGAGGGTAACGACGTAGAGGTCGCCGCAGGCACGGAAGCATTGAAAGAGGTTTCCACGCCACTCATAGAAGGTGCAGAAACTGCCATTGAAGAACTGGAGACGATGGCGTCATACATGGAGGGGCTTCCTGGGAAGATCAACATGGTGCCCGACGCGTTCCTTAATGCAGAGGCGCGCGACGAACTGATCACCTCCGTGCCTGGACGCGTCGAACGGGCTCGGGCGCTGAAGGAGCTCCTCGAGAAGACAAAAGGGGAACTGAGCGTGGTAACTTGATAGCTTCCGGTTGATAACGCCTGGTTTCTTCTGGCCCTCAAGAACGGCGTCTACTACGGTCTCGACACGGTCAGCGCCCGAATCTGGGACCTCATCCAGGAACCACGGACGCTACGTGCCGTGCGCGACACCCTACTCGATGAGTATGACGTCGACGCGGATCGCTGTAAGCGTGACCTTATCGCACTCCTTACAGAGCTTGCTGAGCACGATCTGCTCACCGTCATCGATGATGCTTAAGGTTCATCGGTTTCTTGGGTTATCGTCGGGAGAGCAATGGCGACTCGGTACGTTATGCACAAAGGTATCCGTAGCTGCGAGATTACAGCATTCAGAGGAGGTCAGAGATGAGTGGCATCGCTGGTATTTATCACGTCGATGGCAAAACCGTTGATCCGAGTGAACTCCGTCGCATGACCGAGCGCCTTGCTCATCGCGGCCCCGATGGCTCTGATACGTGGCACGAAGGGCCGATTGGTCTCGGCCACCTCATGCTCTGGACGACTCCTGAGTCTCTGCATGAGAAGCTTCCGCTAGTCAGCGGCGCGCTTGGTATCACCTCCGATGCCCGTATCGATAACCGCGATGAGCTCATCACCGCGCTCAACATCGCCACCCCGCCAGCAGAGATCACCGACAGCGCCCTCACCCTCGCTGCCTACGAGCGCTGGGGCGAGTCGTGCGTCGAGCACCTCATCGGCGACTTCGCCTTTGCGATCCACCGTGACGCGTTTCACTCACCGTTGAGTACCGTCACAGCTATCAATGAGGTTTCTCTAACTTAACGTGAGATTGAACTGATCTCCTGTTTTGCTAGAAATCGCCCGATGAGGATAGGAAGATGCTTTGTCGTCCGAATTCGCTATAATCAGATCGGGCGAGAGACGCACAACGAGGCTCGCCATATTGGGCGAGACGATTGATCATGCGTTGGAGTTCAGACTGGGCGACGGTGCTCCCGTCAAGGCGATAAATGCCGATAATAGCAGTCATCTAAAGTCACCAGTGACTACGGTAGTTTTCTAAGGTCGCATATTTAAACGCACCTGTGCCGGTGAGCATCGCCACGCTCGTGTCTTGGAAGGCAGAACGATATTTGATGCAATTCACGTGACGAGCAAGCCACGTTTTCGGGTGTCGTTGCTAAATACTGATAACACTGTTGTTTAGATCTCAGGCAGGCAGACAATAAGCAACGTTCCGACGCCGTGTCTTCATTCCGCTAGAGGTCAATGCTCCGCTCTCCGAGACCCGTGCTATCGTTGGAGGTGAGAGGTCGCTGTCGGGCAGCATCGGCGATCATTTGTGCCACGTGAGGAAGGGTAACGAGATTACGAGGAACAATCACCTTACAAACGCCTGTAGTCTTAACAAGGGCTGCACATTGGTGAACGTGCGTAGCTGCGTCTGAGCCATCGAGCAATTTGACCGCATACGAATGCTGAATGAGCGCAATGAACGCTTCTTGTGCACTAAGTGATTCAATGGCTGCCTCGTCCCCTTCGCGCAGCACGTAGACATTTCTGAGGGGAAGGCGCCGCATCGAAAATCTTTCAGTCACGGGAAAAACACGTTTCTCATAATTGTGCTCGACTTTGCTCAGTGTGGCAGGGTCGTACGTTAGTGCAGAGAGCGTTTCCGGCCAGACGTTTATCTGAGGAGAGCTCGGAAAGACGATTGGTACGACACCATCGAACTCTATTGACGTGACGTCATCAGCTACGATATCGTGGCCCAGTGCATAGAGCGCGAGAGCAAGGCTTGATTTGCCCTGCCCCGGGTTCCCAGCAAATGCAGCAACTCCGTCATTTATGGCGACAGCGCTTGCGTGCAAGATCAATCGCCCGCGCTGATGGAGCAGGGCAGCAAAAGCTGGGCCCAGAAGAAGCTGTCGAAGCGTTCGATCGTCGGTTTTTTGAGCTGGGTCGACTATGATATCTCGCCCCTTACGCACGAGAATGGTTCCAATCCCGTCCCAAAACAGGAATACGCCCTGCGCGGTCACCCTGAAGTTTGTCCCCGCTTTCGTTGCTTCTGACGCGTGTGGAAGTGCGCCGATGTAACCCAGTCGAATAATAACGTCCGCGGGCTCTCTGCTTTGGGTGCGGTTTGACAAGGGAATGGCCGATGATATCCTAAGGCCATACTCTTCATACGTAAACATAATGACCCGTTTAGCGAATTTGACGCTTTTTTCGCAAACGCTGTGACAGACCGGCGACTATAAAAGACTGTCCATAGGAAGTGTCTCCTGTCCGTTCGTGATGCTTGATGATTCTTGCAAAAAAAACGAGAAGCCCACAGCGCTTAAATATTATCTTGTAATGGGCGTTGCGCTACCTGATGTCGATAATTGGAAATGGTATTAAGGCAGCTTGACGGTGTACGTTGATGAGCTCTGCTGTCTAGTTCTGCTAAGCACAGGCTTGACACGTCAGCTCAACGGATAGCTAGCTTGAGCACGCGATTGATGTTTATCAATGCGATTGATGCGACGCGACCGGCTGAGGTAGTGCACGCGCCGCTGGGACTGGGGTATCTACGAGTTCTTTGAGACAGGATTTTGAACCAGGCTTCTTCACGTTTAAAGTAGTCGACCGTGACGTTGAGCGTGAGATGGAGGCGTTTCATCCCGACGTTGCGGCAATATCAGCAACCACGCCAAACTACGGCAGGGCAGCCACCTACGCACACATCGCCAAAACCTATGAGCTGCCCGTGTTAATAGGGGGTGTGCATATCTCGACACTGCCGTCCTCCCTCGCTGACGACATGGACGTAGGAATTGTCGGGGAGGGCGAGCGCACCATAGTTGACCTCTTCCGGCTCTATGAAGCAGATGGCTGCTTTGCGACTGATGCGCTGGCGCACACCGGGTACCCACCATATAGCCTGATCGCGTGATCGAAGAGGCGCACCGACGGTTGCCGTTATGTCCCAGATACTTTGGTCTGCAGTGTGTACGACCCCCGGAGCGAAGAGCCGCTGCCTTCGAGCAGCTTGTCGGAAGTTGCGGAGGGTTGGACGGTGGTCTGGTCAAGCACAGCGTGTTGCATCCACTGAGTGGCGTCTAGACCCGAAATAAATAACGGATGAGGAAAAGACTAAGAATTGAAAGGAGTTTGCATTCTGTTCATGCAACGGGGAGATGCGCTGGCCTATTGGAGCGTGCGCATAGATCAACAGAGTTCGCTGCCCCCCCTACAACAATCCGTACTTCCCAGCGACTTCCTTGAAGGCATCTGCGACGTAGCGTGTCTGGCCCCAATTCAAGCCATACGTGTTCAGCTTCCACGCGCGCGTCGCTCCGGCAAAAGCCCCAACAATGCCTCGCTGCTTGAGTTCGTCGCTAAAGAAAAAGCCGCGTCGCTTGTGAGTCCGCGCTACGGTGTCAAAGCTTCCGGTAGTGTCCACCTTAGTTAAAGTATGCTTGCGCGGGTACTCGCTAACACACGTGTTCCCGGTTATGCCAAGGAGCGCGTCGACAACATAGTTCGACTTAGCGACGTACTCGTCCCATTCCTGAACGCGACGTTTCACCGTCGGAAAAGACGCCATCATGGCAAGGATGTTGCCGCCCATAAGCGTACAGCCGAGCATCTGAACCTCCTTCACGCCAAACTGCCGCCCGGTCACATCGCCAATCATCTGTGTAGTGCTGAACACCGTGTCGGCGTACTCGCTCGTCGTTGCCAACACGCCGCTTGGCGCGGGCGACGCCATCGACTTGTGCCCGCTGCCAACGACGAAGTCCACGCCGAGTGCCTTGCCGTCAATAGGCTTTATGCCAACGGTATAGGCGCCATTGTACAGGATGGGAGTGTCATACTGATGGGCTGCCTTCGCCGCTCCTACGACATCGTGCTCGTTTGCGAGAGAGTAGTCAAAATGATCGAGCATGACGAGGGCGGGCGATTTGCCTTGTTCGCGCGTTACTTCTTCAATTTTTTGCGCCACAGCGTCGCCCGTGACGATATTGACATCATTTGTGGGGACTTCGCGGACCGTGGCCTTCGCGTTTTCGACTGCGAGGAACTCGGTGTAATGTCCGAGCGCTGAGACCAAAACCGTGTCACCTTTGTTAACAAGTGCGAGGCAAACGGCTTGAAAAGCACGTCGTGCCCCTGGCGTAACACGCGCCTCATCCATGCTGAGGAACCGTGCGAGATCGTTGTGGAACTCAGCGATGGGTGGCTTGGTGATCTTATCGAGTCTAAAAGGTTTGCGACACTGATCACACGTCGAGTAACCGTCTCCGTAGACGATGAGCGCCTTCATCGCCTCTGCGGTCAAACGGCCTGCAGCTTGGATCGGTTGGATGTTGATGAAGTTCTCTTCGACTTCACGGATCGGTATGTTCCCGGCGATTTTCATTCTTGAAGCTCCTCTTCAAGCTCTTCCAGCGCGTTTTTTGCTCGTGCGAGAGCGTCGCGGGCTTGCTCCTGCTGCTTGGCATCGAACTTGTGCAATGGAGCGGTCTCGCGTAGCAGCACTCGTAAGTCAGTAAGAGCGAAAAGTGCCTGAAATAAGTAATCTACAGCGTCATCCATGCGTATACCTCACTAGTCCAGACGCTTAATGCTATTAATTTTTATTCACGGAAACTGGCTTCTTGGTGGCTAAAGCGAAACGGCCACTGTGACCAACCAACGCCATTCACAGAGCGTGTGAATTCGATACCTGCATCGACTGCAGATTTAGAATCCAGTACATCGCGCTCGTATGTGCTCAAAGTTTCTGCGCACCGTCTTATCGCTATTAAACGCTGTTCCCTAAGCGACAAGCTTAATAAACTTCTAATGCCAACGCATAATTGCCGCCTTCATTCCCAAAAGCGTGAGAGTATGCGCGAACTTAAAGATGAAAATCTGACGTACGCAGGCTCGGATGATGTCACCACACAAGTTAGCGAGTCAGAACCCGCTGCGTACGCACTCCTAAACGCGCTGTTTGACTCTGTTTTGGTTCTCGATGAGGGGGGAGTTATCCTCGCTCTTAACCAAGCAGCAGCGCTCTGGCTCGGTACGACCTTTTCTGAAGCGGTAGGCGCACCAGTGGCCAAGGTCGTTTCGAGCGAGTTAGCGAAGCTGATAGCTTCGTGGAAGCAAGAAGCGATTTCTTCGAAATCTCCTCTTCGAACCGAAGCAGTGATCTACACCAAGCGTAAGGTTTTCTCGATCTATCCAGTTCGTGAAAAGCTGCGCGTCACGCGTATTGTCTTCGTTATCTGTGACGTCACTGACGAGCAACGCATACGCGAGGAGCATGAGCTGCTCACTGGAAAGGTGGCGAAGCAGACGCGCACTCTCGAGGGTTTTCTATCGGCGTCAGCCGATCTAATCTACGTTTTTGACCGAGAGATTCGCTACATCTACGTCAATCGGCCCGGAGCTCACGCGCTGGGATTCAAGCCGCACGACATGGTGGGCAAAACTTGGACAGAGCTCGGGCTGCCACGGCAGCCGATGCAGCGCATGATTGCCCTCGGCGACATTGTATTCGCAACCGGTCGCCCAGTGACCGACGAGTTGCACTGGATCGATCCCAACGGCGAGAAGGATTACGAATACGTTCTCACGCCAATTTACAGTGCAGATGGGATGGTTGAGGCGCTTATTTCGACGGCGAGAGATGTCACGGAACGCAAGCGGATTGAAGAAACCGTTCGGCGCGAACGAGACCAAGCACAGCAGTACCTTGATACGGCGGAAGTCCTGATGGTTGTGCTCGACACGGCAGGAAGGATTACTCGTCTAAATCGTAAAGGGTGCGAACTCCTCGGCGTCCAGCAAGAACAGGTGCTCGGCGTAGACTGGTTCGAACGATTTGTACCGGATCTTGCCCGACAAAAAACGCGCGAAGGATTTGTGCAGATCGTTGCTGGAGAGATAGAACCGTTCAGGCGCCATCAAAACCCCATACTGACGGCGCGTGGCGAAGAACGCGACATGGAGTGGCACAATGCACTTCTGACAGATGCCGCGGGTACTGTAGTCGGCACACTAAGTTCCGGAACCGATGTAACTGAGCGCAACAGGATCGAAGCGGCGCTCGAGCGAAGTGAGCACAAATATCGGGAGTTAGTTCAAGGCGTCAACAGCGTCATCCTGCAAGCGGACGTACTCGGCAATATTACCTTCGTCAACAAACATGGACAGCAGCTCTTCGGATATACTGAAGCCGAGCTTGTCGGACGTAAGCTAGCTGATACACTCCTGCCGCTAACGGATCTAACTGAGACCGACTTTGTCGGTTTCACACGAGATATGCTGCACGCTCCCACAGGCTACGTGCAAACGGTAACCGAGAACGTCACAAAAGAAGGACGCCACTTATGGATTGAATGGATGTTTACTGCACTATTAGACAACCAAGGCAACTTCGCTGGCGTTCTCGGTGCCGGCATCGATATTACGGCCCGGCTCGAGGCAGAAAAAGCGCTTAAAAGTGTGGAACGCCTCGCCGCGATCGGCGAAACCGCCGCTATGGTCGGTCACGATTTGCGTAATCCGCTACAAGCAATTCGCTTTGCGATTGACTTGCAGAAGAAGAAAGACGCGCTCAAACCCGCGGAGAGACGAGGAGATGCAGACTGGAACAACGTCGACCGACTCTGCAACCTCATTGACGAACAAGTACGCTACATGGACAAGATCGTAGGCGACTTGCAGGCCTTTGCACAGCCACTCAATCCTGAGCAAACGACAATCCGGGCAGTCGATTTCATCACCCTCACGCTTTCTTCTATGCACGTCCCTGAAAAGGTTCACGTGACCACCGATATCCCTGACGATCTATCACTCAGCCTCGATCCGCAGCTTATGCAGCGAGTTTTCACGAACCTTATCCTAAACGCGATTCAAGCGATGCCCGAGGGTGGAACGCTAGCGATCAACGCAACCGCCTCTGACAAAGCGGTATTCATTAGCGTCGAGGACACCGGCGTCGGCATTGGCGCAGGTATCAAAGAAAAGCTATTCAGCCCCCTTTTTGCGAACAAGGCAAAAGGCACTGGCCTTGGCCTTGCCGTCTGCAAGCGTATCGTCGAGTTGCACGACGGTACTATCACGGCGGAGAGCAACGAAGGATGCGGCGCCCGGTTTGTAGTGAAGTTGCCAGCGTGAAGATGGCTGTAGCCAGTCCATTCCTCAAGCTGACGAACCATGCTGCGCCGGGCCACAATCGGAGTTGAAACGGGGTTTATCCACAAACCCGGCAGGCAAAAGTCGACCAGAACAAGAGTTGCGTATCGTGGCGCGGGGTCGCTACGCGATATCAAAGAGCCTGTGATTTAGAAGGGACCCTTTTACGCCCAGAAAGCAGCCAAATTCCGCGCATAAAACTAGCTAGCACCGCCCCGTTTGCGGCTTCCGACCCATACGTATAAAATCATACGCAAAGTACTCCCAGGTCGTGGAGAAGGCGCTTGCAGAACGGTTACGAATGTTTGGCATCGACGAAAAACAGGCTTGTCTTTATTTAACGCTGCTCACCAGTGGCGCCAAGACGCTTGTTGAGCTCGCTGAATTGATAGAAGCCTCACGCGTAGAAGTGCTCAACACTCTCAATGGCCTTCGCGAGCGAGGAATGATTGAAGAATCCAGTGAGAGGCCCATAAAGTACCGCGCAGTGTCCATTGAAGCTGCCCTCGACGCAGCGGTTATGAGGCACGCGTATGATCTGCGGCGCATGGAACGTTCCAAACAAGAGATCATCGAACTCGTAAACCGACAACTTCCTACAGGGCCTGACGAAGCTACGCTTTTAGTGGTTAAGTAAGCAGACAACTCCCGCCGAACGTCTACGCTGCCCAGCAATATAGTCTCTTAGGATCTCCGCGCAGCGCCCCTCAGCAAAAAAAGCGCTTTGAATGCTAGAGGGCTCACAGCGTGATTTTCGAGCACTGAGAACGACACAAAAATCCGTGCAAGCTTAATTGCCTCTAGACGGCGCTGAAGGCGCGTCAACGAGTTGAATATGCCTATCCTCAAATTGTATGTCGTGATCGCTTGGGTACGGATACCGATGATCACTAAGGTTAAGCTGAATGTCGTCAGGAATTGGCTTGTCGCCAAAAGCGGGGCATTTAAGCGTTTCACGATTTAAGTGTTTGCACTTAAGGCATTGCGGCGAAGGAACCGCAACACGACCAAGGCAAGATACGTTCACGTCAATAACCTCCCTCTTTCCTGCATCACAGTGTCAGATGTATACAATTCCGGCTCACGCCACTAAGGCTCAAAAATAACCTCACCTATGCGCTTCCGAGCGTCTTCCAAGACGTCCTCGATCTCTTTTACCTTATCCTCATTCAGGTAACGGTAATTAGCAAAGATCGCCCGGGTAAGTTCGCGTAGTTGTGTGCTGATTCCAGGAATTGAACTCCACCTCGGCATTTGTGCTCTTGCATCAATATGCTCGACCACGTCACGGTGTTCCTCAAGGCACCGTCGCCCCTCATCAGTCAGTGCGTACACCTTTTTATTCTCTTGCTGGGTCATTACGACATATCCCTGGTCCTCGAGCATTTGGAGCGTAGGATAAACGACTCCAGGACTCGGCGAATACCCGCACTTTTCTTCTATTGCCTTAATGATAGCGTACCCGTGAAGTGGCTGTTCCTTGAGCACCATTAACGCGGCGTATTTAAGCGTACCGCGTTCCCGCTTCGGAGGAGCGAACAACGGAAGATCCATAAATTGTCCTTTGGTCCATTTTTTCTGGGCTTTTGCCCAGTCTTGCCATACATTTTTGTACATTCGGTGATCCATGCAAATTCCACTATTTTATTGATATATCTAAAGATATAGTATAAGACATTTTATATATAAAGGTTCCTGCACATTTCAAGGCACGTTACACGTTACCTAATGCACTATACAGCCCGCGAAAACCAGAAAGCAACGTCATTTCGAGCATACGAACCGAGGTCGCGAACGACGTCCTAACGTTAGACGCCGCGAATCCGATAGTTACGACGAGACCTCCCACCGTCGACGTGTCGCTCGCCCTCATCAGCAAGATAAACAATGAAGGCGCTGGAACCGTAATCAGCTATTCTCTGCAGAACACAAACGTGTTGAACCTGATGAAGAAAAGCCTAAACGTCTCATAACCAGCACTGGTTCCATTAGGTTCCCCGACAACCCTGAGAAGCGTGAGACACACACAGACATTGTAACAGCACAACAAAACGGATAAGCTCTTCGATGCTACTCACTACGTTGCATTAACGTACTTAGGTCTGAAACCGCTTTTTGTGAAACGATCCGTATTAAAATACTGCAACAAAAAGAGAGACTGCCAGCACGTAGCCGTCAACACGGAGCGGGGTCCGCCGCACGCAGTAAAAGACGGTTCGAGGTAGGGCCACGCAGCGGGCCCTCGCTCTCCAGCATCGACACATTAAACACTGCAGGAGTTATATTTAACGATTTCGGTTCCATTTTGACTTCCTTTTGAAAATCTGGACTAGAAATGAAGGTTTTTTGTAGCTCGGAGACTTTTATTTTTACAAATGCGCGACGTCCAGCGCATTTCTAGGCGCAAGTCCCGGGCTCGTTAAAGCTCCATTGGAAGCAGATTCCGACGGGCGCTCTGACGTCGTTTTAAATAGTTTCTAGCTTCATTTCGAATGCCGTCTCCCAGACGGCCGGCGAGCGATATTATCAGAAGCCGCCACGGACCCCATTTAATCAAGAAGCTGCTTTTTGCCTTTCGAATCAGTGGGCCCGCTCACAGGCCTGCCATTTTTGCGATTTGAACGCCTCGACACGTTGGTTTTGCACGCCCCTACCCAGCCCTGCACAGGAAACGACGCTAATCGTTGAGTGGAAGGCTGCGTAGGCTCTGGAAATGCCCAAACAACAGTCGTTCTTACTTTAATATGACTTGAGAACCTGGTAAGCCCTACTAGGTCATACCCAAGCAAGAGTCCCTTTTCCTCTAGTATGACTTGAGTTACCTAAAACCCTACAGAGTCATACCGCATGGCATTTTAGGGCATACCAACCGATAAAAAGCTGGCGACAATTAATTCCATTTTAAACGCTATCTAATCCCTCTATCAAAAAGTGATCTTGCCTATTCTTCGAGCCGAGGTGTTCATGCTCCGATCGTCACCCTACCAGTCACCATAAGATTTAAAAGCCGTCATTAGTGTTAATTGACCGGAGGAAAAACGGTGAATGCGCGAGTAGTGTTTTATTCTAGAACCGGGACTACCAAGAAAGTAGGAAAAGCTCTCGCAGAGCTGCTGCGGTGCGATAGTGAAGAGCTCATCGATACAAAGAAACGCAAAGCGCTCCTCGGCTTTATCAGGTCCGGACGAGACGCAAATACTCAGAGGCTGACGGTATTGGAGCCCCTTATTCACGATCATGAATCGTACGACCTAGTTGCACGCGGAACGCCTGTCTGGGGCGGTATGATGTCAAGTCCGATCCGGACCTATATCACCACCAACAAGTCGAAATTTAACCGCGTTGCATTTTTTTGTACGCAAGGAGGCACTGAAAACGAACGTTTGTTCAGCGATATGGAAGCGCTGTATGGAAAGAACCCGGCCAGTGTTCTCGCTTTACGCGGCGCGGACGTAAAAAAAGAGGACTATCAAGACAAGCTAAGCGCGTTTGCTGATTCTTTGAATACGGAATAGCACAGGTGAAAGCAACGATGCGGGGTCCTGCATTTAAAGGCCCAAAACAACAAATCCACGAGGCCCGAAAGCGCCTCGCTCAAACGACTGTGCGCTACGAGAAATATTACATACGAGCGTGACACGACACTATGAATCAAGAGTCCGAGGTGCCTAATGATTGCAGGTTCGCGTTATCTCTTTGCTACGGGAAAGCGCACTTCGGTTAGCAATTCGCTTTCTGCCACTTCCATAGGATTCGTTAGGTACAGTTCCATAGGCGCGCCAGTGACGTCATAATCGTTTTTCGTAGCATATTCCATCAATGCTGCATAAACAGGCGCTATTTGGCTATACGGTCCTTTATGGATCGCTGAGAGTACATTTTGCGCCGGGAATGTCTTAATCTGGATGTTGTCATCCCCTTGGGCCTCTCCGACGACGGGGATTCCCACTTCAAATTGCATTTCGCCTCGCGCCATTTCTTCAGGGCTGCTGTAATAGACCGCGAACGGAGGTCCTACCATCTGCAGACCTCCCTTCATCACCCATTCCATGAGTTCCCCTAGAAGTCGCCCCATATCGTCGCCTATCGCTGCAACTGCACCCCTATGGAACAAGCACGCCGCTTTTATTTCATCGACCATTTTCATTTCTATTTTCTTCACCATCAATATCCCTACAATTTCTGGCTCACTCATACGAAATACTTTTTCATTTGCGCTGCTTGTCGGGCCAAAGAAGAAACGAACAGCCTGCTTGACTATTTCAACGCCCGCAGACGGGTGCGAGAAGAGACCACCACGCTGATGTTGAACAGATTCACGCTGCTTACGATATTCCTTATAGTATTCTGCGAGGGTGGCTTTATTCCGACCGCAATCGCACCCGCGAATAAGAGATCACGCCGACGACAAAGAGGATCGCGGTGAGAACAATCGCAAATCCCACGTAGATCGCAACATCGCCGAAGCTACTCCCGAACACGAGAACTTGACGAATCGCGTCTGCGACTTGCGTCCAGGGGAGCAGATCGTAAACTTGGAACGTCGTTCCAAAAGCGGTTCCAAGAGGCTCACTCGGAAGCGGAAAGAACGCCCCAGTGAGGAAGGATACCGGAACGGCAATAAGGACCCCTAATTGTGCCGCCTGCCGCTCGTTTCGGGCAAACGCCGCCAGCAGTAAGCCAAGCGAAATCGAGGCTATACCGCCGATGATGCCAATAAACACGGCAAGTCCGATGGAATTCGCGCCGCCCGACCATTTAAACCCGAGCGCGACGGCGACTCCGAAAAGCAGCAAGATTTGGACCACAGCGATGACGATCCACGTCAGCAGCGTGCCGAAAAGCAGGTCGAATGACCGCATGTTGGACATTTTGAGCCTTGTTAACGTTCCGCTTTCAGTTTCTCTCGCTAGGTCTTGTGCAACGCTGCTCACTTGCAGGAGTAGGGCAAACACAATCAATCCCGGCGCCTGATAGTCAAAATACGTGAACGAGCGTGCGCCTGTGAGGGGCTGTACGGCCGCTGAAAGGTAGTCGGCGTTCAGTTGGCTGTGGTTTTGCCCCAGCGTCGCATCAACCTGCCGAATCGCAGTGGCCTGTATCTGGCCCTCGTATTGTTCAAGGACGTTGAAGATCAGGCCTTGCGCGGCGCCGAATGCGGAACTGCCCGTATCCCCCTCAACGATGACTTGTGCCGTGACGTTGCTTAGTCTCGGGAGCGTAGCATTCACTGACAGCTGGCTGCTCAGAGCGGCCGCTTGCGCGCTGCTTGAGTTAATCACCTGCAGGCCGATATCTGAAGTCGCTTCAGTCCGCGCGGATGCATTGGCCAATGAAATGACCGCCTGCGAAAAATTTTGCGGGATCGTAATCGCCGCATCAAGGCCGCGACTTTTAAGCATCGTCTGGGCCTGATCTGCGCTGACGTTAGTGAGGGTGAACATGTGCGTGTCGGTTCCCTCGTACGTGACATTTCCGAGGAGCTCGGTGAAATTCGCGCCGGCGTTGATGTGCTGGTCGGTATTGTTGATGGATACCGTTGCCCCCTGGTCGAGATTGATCACCGCAATCTTATGAGGCGTCGTCCCGGTGCCAAGCGAGCTGGGACTGCCGAAAGCGAAGGCAAAAATGATCATGAATACAACCGGGAATAGCAGGAGGAAGAAAAGAGAGCGGCGGTCTCGAAGCGCTTGCTTAAGCCCTTTTACCGCTAATGACACGAACTTGACGGTCACTCCCGCAGCCCCCTTCCGGTGAGATAGATGAAGACGTCCTCGAGCGTATTTTCCCGAATCGCAATATCTGAGACGCGGGCGCGCATCCCGTCGACGCGTTCGAGTATCTCAGGGAGAAGACTAACCGCGTTCAATGCTCGAACGTTTATTTTTCCGCCCACGTCTTTGATTTCTTGGATACCTTCAACAGATTTGAGGCCAGCTATCACGGTCTCGTTCCATTCAGATTCGGCGAGTTGCATTTCTATGATATCACCAGAGCCGATGGTCCTTTTCAGGTTCTGAGGGGTGTCGAGCTGAAGGAGCTTGCCGTGGTCGATAATGGCAACGCGGTCACTTAACGCGTCGGCCTCTTCCATGGCGTGGGTCGTGAGGATGGTGGTTTTTCCCTTGCTTTTAAGCGAGCGAATGAAGTCCCACAGCAGCAAGCGGGACTGCGGGTCTAAGCCCGCAGAGGGCTCGTCCAGCACCACGATGTCAGGATCGTGAACAACGGCGAGCGCGACGTTGAGCCGGCGCTTCATGCCTCCAGATAGCTGGGATACGCGGGCCTTCGCCTTTTCAGAAAGCGCGAGATCGGCGAGCAATGTCTGCACGCGCTCATTCGTTACAGTCCGTGAAAGATCATACATGTCGCCTATGACGGTGAGATTCTCTGCGCACGTCAGCTCCTCCCACAAAACGAGCTCTTGCGGACAGATGCCTATGCTACTTTTCGGCACACGCGCCCGGTCTTGTCCGTTGATGAGTACCGTACCGCCTGTCGGGGTCAGCAGCCCCACCATCATGTTGATCGCGGTGGTCTTTCCGGCTCCGTTTGGTCCTAAAAATCCGAATATCTCTCCCTTCTTGATTTGCAAGGTGAGATCGTCAACGGCGAGTAGGTCACCGTATCTCCTTGAGAGGCCTTGCACCTGTAATGCGTAGGCATCCGTTGTATGATCCAACGATTCTTCAGTCATGCTGTGCACGTCAATACACATTGCACTCTTGGTTTTTCATCGTTGCGCTTGGGTTTGCGCAATAATGGCACTGCCTTACGTTGTATCGCTTAGCGAAGAGTCTTGCTTTCATTCGCAAAACGCGCGAAAAATCATTTGAGCGTTCGCCAGCCGTGTTCTGTTCGAACACAGTGTCTCCAAGAAAGCGACAACCGTTTCGAAGCGCAGCCCTTAACTAAGTACGGCTTAAATAGCAACCATGTTGGGGGTATAAACTTGAGCGAGATTGAGATGTACAAAGGGAAAGCACTTGACGTGAAAACACTCATCGAATACTCGGCCAATTCTATCGTCAGCAAGACCTTGATCGATACGAAAGCGGGCACTATCACGCTGTTTTCTTTCGATGAGGGGCAAGGCTTGAGCGAACACACGGCACCGTACGACGCAGTGGTACAGATCGTCGACGGTGAAGCAGAGATCACGATCGGAGGCAACGCCATCCACGCGAATGAGGGGAACATGGTCGTAATGCCCGCAAACGTCCCTCACGCGCTCCAAGCTACAAAGCGTTTTAAGATGCTTTTGACAATGATTCGCGCCTAGCCAGCTCGAATACCGATAAGGAGGTAATACTGTGACAAAATCGAACAAGGAAACCCCTTACACAGGCGAAGAAGCCCCGGAAAGTCAGGAGTTGATTGATAAAGTACGGCACCTGAGCTTAGGGGCTCAAAGCGTCCTGTACGCGATGCTGACAGAAGAGGGAGAAGAAGAACCAGAAAAACGTGAAGGGTTCACCTCACCTGAGATATATCAAGCGTGTGCTGCCTGTACCTTAGACGATGAAGCAACGCCGCAAACCCTGATTGAAGCGGGCATATCTGAGCTTAAAGAACAGAAATTCATCGAAGAGCGAAACGGTCGGCTATATCTCATCACGCGCACCGAGCATATGCGTACCTTTGAAAAGTCCGTCGAGAGTAGTATGTACGTGGTTCGCAGGTAAGGGTTATTTCACCTGCTTGACTGCATTCTTCACCTACATTCGGAGGAAAAATGGCTATCTATGGCAAACGAAAAAAGCAGATTCAAGAGGTAATGCGAGAAAAGGGCGTCGATGCGATGCTCATTGCAGGGGCTGAGAACTACTACTACATCACGGGAGATTATCGGCGACAGGCTCGAATGCTGTTCTATAAAGACGCTGACCCTACTATCATCGTGTTCCAGCCCGAGGTGGAGCAGGTTCGCGCGAGCACGTGGGTGAACGACATCCGCGGCTGGAGCAACGTCAACGAGCTCATGCAAAACTTCTTTAACGCGATGCGGGAAGGTGACCTTCGTAAAGCGACCGTTGGTTTTGATACGCACACCGCTCCCGGATTCGAAGTTTTTCGGTTCAGAAAGCTCAATCCCGAGATCAATATGGTCGAAAACGACGAGATCATGAGCGAGCTTCGCATGGTGAAGTCGGCTGACGAAATAGCGCGCATGAAAAAGACTGCTCAGGCCGCAGAGCTCGGGATGATGGCAGCAGCAGATGCGCTCGTCGCCGGCGCAACAGAGAACGACGTTGCGCGTGAGGCTGAATACGCCTTGCGAAAGGCGGGTTCGGAGCGTCTGGGGTTTCTCACCTTTGTGAACTCGGGTGAGCGCTCGCTCGGCTTGCACGGATTTGTCTCTCAGAGGGTGATGAAAGCGGGAGATCCGGTCATCGTTGACCTCCACCCCGTCGCTGATCTCTATGCCTGTGATATGGCCCGCACCTTCGTGTGCACCGAAGCTGCAGGTGGCATGGTGGCAAAGCCCGTAAGCACGGCGTTCGTCAAGCTTGCTGATGCCTACGATGAGGCCCAGCAGGGGGTCATCAACGCGGTAAAGCCGGGCTGGAAAGTCAAGGAGGTGACGCAGTTCATGGCTGAGTCCATCAAAAAGACCGAGTTCGCTAAGTACGTCGTTCCCGGTTACATCCACGGCGTTGGACTTGAGACTGAAGAGTACCCTCACCCGAGTCATTACCCACAACACGGCGAGATCGTGCTCAAGGCCGGCATGACGGTAAGCATTGGGCACGCCGTATTGGCAGCGCCAGGCATCGGAGGTTACCGAAGAGAGGATGTCGTGCACATCACTAACAACGGGTGTGAGGTACTGACTCGAGGGGACGCTCTTCCCGGAATTCTCTAACTGCAGTTTTTCGCTTCTTGCCAATTCATACGCCTGAACGCATCTGATGCCCTAAGCAGCTCCGGGATCTGACTTACGTTGATAACGCAGCGGCCTCTTATTTTGTTTTCCAGCCGCATTGCTCAAAGCAGCCACCTAAACTGCGCTCTTCCATACAGCAATGTTACGAAGTACACGCGGCGGCATCGTGCTTGACGACTGAATACCGAATTTTTTTAGCGACGGCCCCTATTTATGCTTAGATGCAGTATCATCAGGTATGCTCAAGGAATCTTTGCTTGTAGTGGAAAACGAGCGCTTGAAAACAGAAAATGAAAAACTGCAGCTTAAGCATTCAGAAGAGCTTAACCGACTGCGCGCTGAAGTTCAACGCCTGAAGAAGGAGAATGACAGACTTAAGACGGAAAATAAGGAACTAGAGCGCAAATACCAACACATCTTACGACAGCTCGAGAAACACAAGAAGAGAGAGGCTAATAACTGAGCGATTCTTAGCGAAACAAATCGTTGTAGGGCCATCGGCTTTTTTGACCTTGAGTAGCAAATCGCGATCAAAGCGCCCGGAGCTTCGGAGTACAAGCGATCCGGGCGGCTATGATCCTGTCCGCGCTTAAAGCGTGTGCGCAAGAGGCGAGAAGCCGAACAAACGCCAGCGTGTGTAGCGGGAAGAAAATAAAACGCGCGAACTGCCACGTGTTGCAATCGTACACAATAAAGATAAGCCTTTGCTGGCTTATCGCTTCAAGATTACTTTATCGGAACCTTGACTCCCTCGAAACTTTCTGCTAACGGTACCGTAACTCTCAAAAGTCCATTAACGAACGTAGCTTTTGCCTTTTCCGGCTCAATGGCGTGCGCAAGTATCCAGCATCCGAAGTATTCGATATCATCTCTCGGCGCGCTCAGACAAAAGCTGTTTTCAGCAGCCTCAAATTCTATGTCCTTCTTGTGTACACCGGGCAGTTCCACTTCGATCGTGTACGTATCCTTATCGTGACATAGCGATGCGCTCGGCACAACGGGGATTCGTTCTATTTCCTCCTCCATTCATAATCACCACAAAATCGTTCAATTCAAATCTTTAAATAATTTTTCCGGGCATAGATGCTTTTTGCGGTGGCGTGAGTCAAGAAAAAGGAATTTAGCCAGTCAAAAAAACGTAGCTATGTTCAGTGCAAGAACTGGCGCTTCTTAATGCTGATCGAAGCGACCACAAAACTCTAGGCACGCAGCGCGCTGAAATATATAAAAGCAATGCCAAAAAAAGTGAAGAAAATTGTTCTTAATAGCAGTTTTCAATTCACTTTCGTCTCAAAACCGCGGCGATTTTACGAAAGTTATAAGATGATGTAATGCTAAGTGTAATTTTACCCTCTATGGGTGATGTGGAGGAGAAAACACCAACTGTCAATGGCCGAGCAAATAAAACTGCTCAGGTGTTCTTTAAGACAAAGGTACCTTGACTTTCAAACACGCCATTTGACAAGAGTTTTTCTTGCCCCACATACCCCATAGAGCCCCATCTTGTTTTTTGCTGCAATAAACTGCAAGCTATCGCTTTCTATCAGTTTTGTTAGGGCACAGCCATCGCTAAACTCCTCACAAAAAAAGAAAACAACGATTCCATCAAACTTTAGGAGAGATCGAAGAGCTGCGGATACAGCTTTAGAGCAGAATGTAAAGCGTATCATCGACCGAGGCTAGCCACTTTTGATTGTTAATGCGTCACAAAACGTGAGCAGGCTCGAGATCAAAGACGTCGTTAACCCAGTGGGCGCGCTGTTGCCAGTCCTGCCACAACACCTGTTTAGATATGCTATACTTGACGGAGAGCTTATCAAGAATCTCCGTCATGTTCAATTTTTGAATATAAAGACGATACATCTCCCGCCTTCTCGCATAGAGCTGCGCTTTTTTCTTCATAGTTACACTCTCTTCCAGCTGGCGGAATAAACGTCCGCCTTGTTATTAATGACGGGCGAGCAGTGCGAAAGTGATTGATCCTCGCCTGAGATATGCGTCAGGTCCGCTTTTTCATTGACCAATAGCTCGAAGTGCGGAGCGTATCGTGCGCTTTTCTCAGATACAGTCTTGAGCGACTCGTCTAGGATAAACCAAAGTTCACTGATGACGAGTATGACGGCCCCGAGGCAGACCTAACGCTGACTCCGCTTGTCTGAAAACGCTGCTGATTGTGAACCCGCACGCTTCACGACGTGCTCCCGGGGCAGCTCCCCGCCAGCACGCATATATAGCTGAACAAGCGAACAATCGCCAGGAAATGGACACTAAGACGTCGGGAGAAACGCGTATCGGCTACGAGTGGATTGCTCTCTCAGTGACCACGATAGGCGCGCTGATGGCGGCGATTGATGCGTCGGCAGTGATCATCGCGCTCCCTACTATCATGGCCGATCTACAGGCAGGCTTCATAACGATCATGTGGGTGCTGCTGAGTTACATGCTCATCCTTGCAGCGCTGGTCCCAGTCATCGGCCGGCTGGCCGACATGCTGGGGCGCAAGAACCTTTACAACCTGGGCTTTGTCATCTTCACCTTCGGATCGCTGCTGTGCGGATTTTCACAGCCACAGTATCACGGCTGGGATTTAGTAGGCTACCGCATGGTGCAGGGTGTGGGCGGTGCGCTCCTCATCACCAACAGTGCGGTGATCGTGACCGATGCCTTCCGCAGGGGAAGGGTCGGCTTCGGCTTGGGGGTGAACGGGATCGCGTTTTCCGCGGGGTTCCTCCTCGGCCCGGTCGTTGGGGGAGTGCTCACGGCGATTTCGTGGCGATTGGTGTTTCTCATAAACGTCCCAATTGGAATTATCGGCACGATATGGGGGATACTCCAGCTCAGAGAGCCAGTGACGCTTCCGAGAGGACAGCGCTTTGACTGGAAGGGAAGTCTGACCTTCACCTTGGGACTAGCGGCACTCCTTCTCGGCGTGTCGCTTTATGCCTTTCCCATGACCGCCGTAGGAGTCGTGTACATCCTCTTTGTCGTGGCCGCCGTAAGCCTCGCTTTGTTCGTCGTAGCGGAACGACGCGCTCCGGAGCCGATGCTCAACCTGCGCCTCTTCGAGAATCGAAGCTTTGCCTTCGCCTCGGCTGCTAATGGGCTTAATGGGCTTGCCAGAGGGGCAGTGCTCTTCGTGCTTACGTTCTTCCTGCAAGGGCCCTATGGCTACGATCCGCTGACGGCAGGCATTATGTTGGCCCCTTTCGGTGCCGCCTTTTTGGTCGTCGGGCCGATTTCAGGACACCTCTCCGATCGGTACGGTGCGCGCTACCTCGCAACGGCCGGATTGCTCGTCTCCGCCGTGGGGTTGCTCGGGCTATGTACAGTGGTGAGTACAACGCCTTATTGGATCCTCGCCGTGTACATGGCGCTCATGGGCGGTGGTTCAGGCCTCTTCGCGTCACCGAACATGAACGCGATTATGAGCGCGGTTAAGCCGAGCGAGCGCGGGATCGCATCCGGCATACGGTCTATGCTCATGAACACCGGTCAGATGCTCGCCATCGCTATTGCTTTCCCGCTTGTCCTCAGCCAGATTCCTGAGGTCGTCTTGTTCCACGTCTTCTTGTACGGGGGCGGCCTCGGCGGCACGCCTCAGGTCTTAGCAGCCTTCGAGCTCGGGATGCACGAGGCGTTTCTTGTGTCAGCTGTGTTTACCGTGTTTGCAGCGATCATCTCATTTAGTCGGCCGTCGGGTGCACCGCGCGATTCTGTGGCTGCTTGATGGCGCGCATTGATAAAGCGCCAGCCCTAAAAAATAGTGAAAGGACTATTGCCCGAAACTTGCATTGCCAGTTGTGCGCTAGGATGAGGCCTGGTCCGAAACAAAACGCGATGTCTCGTTCTTGATCCAGAGCTTGAGCCCTACCGCCACCAAACTGCGCAAAGCGCTAGGACGTGAAAGAATGTTGTTCATTTTGTGGTTTAAATTCGACCCCGATCATACCGACCGGGTCCGTGAAATGTGGAAACAGTTCAAGTATCCCGAAGCCGTCAAGCTGATAGGCCGGTACGTACTCATCGGCAGGCATATTTCGGTTGCAATCTTCGAGGCACCTGATGAGGCATCACTGCTAAAGGTTACGGGACCGTTCAGCAGCCTCGGCGTGGCCCACGTCGCACCTGCGGTGCCGTTTGAGGAAGCGCTTCAAGTATCGTGGTAAGAAAAGAAAAGTGCCTAAACTGTCGTTTCATCCGTTTCACTGCGTGGCGACAAGTTGAGCGCGAGCTTGGCGCGGTCACTCACGCAGATACCTTGGAAATGTACGGCGCGAGCCGCTAAGCGGGGGCAGAGTTGGTCGACAATCAGCTCATTATTTCGCGGACGGGTCAAGCTCCATGACGCCAAAAACGTTGCCTTCTGTGTCCGTGCAGTAGGCGAGATACCCCTGGCTCGGAACCGCCCGCTTTGGCATCATAACGTTACCGCCTGCGTCCACGATCTTTTTCATGAAGTCATCGACAGATGCGACGCTGATGGTGTTCGTCGTCACCTGCTCAGGCATCATGCGCGGAGTTATCGCCCCGTTGATTCCCGGTTCTTCATCGGGTCCTGTGGCGACCAGCCAGTAATCCATAGGCCCTTCCCACTTTGTGATCGTCCAGCCAAACACCTTCTCGTAAAACGCTATCGCCCGCTTTGGGTCATCGGCAGGCAGCTCGAAATGCACTACTCTTGGCATTTTATCCTCCTTGAAGAATTTTTTTGAAAGTCTCTGTAATGCAAATACTTACACCCTTTGACCGAGAACCGTGGACCAAATGCGCGAGTGCCGCTGTAAGCACGGTGCATCGCTCCCTAGAGAACAAGGAAGTGCCTGACACAAAAACGTGATTTGGAACAATTTTTTATGTGTTTGACGTCTGAAGCGCCTCAGTTGGCGCTTTCAGCGCTTTAAGCGGCACCGACACGCCGCGTGCGTAATCCTTATAACACTGCTATCGATGATGCATGTTAGGTTCTCGAACTATCAGCAATAGATTCCCCTTAGGCGTGGTCGAGAGCTAAAGAGGTATGAGATGCACGAAGAAGCTGACGCGGAAGTGCGCACGATATTAGAAAGAGTGACAAGTTACTATGGCTTTGTTCCCCGAGTTTATCAAGGGCTCAGGCACAATCCGGCAGCACTCAAAACCTTTTTCTATAAGAATGAACAGCTGGCGACTGACCAAGCGCTAAATGGACTCACTAAAGAGCTTATCGCGATCGGAGCCGCGGCCGCTCTCGGATCCGAATATTGCCTCGATACGCACATTAAAGGAGCTAAGCGTCTCGGCGCCGTCGATGATCAGATCTTTCTCGCGATACTGCTCGGCGCATCGGTTGCCGAAAGTACGGCGCTGTCCAAATCACTTCGCGTGTGGCAGCGCTGACGTGTGCCCCTCGTGCCACTGCCGACTCACGTAACGGTCACCGTGTAAGTCGTCTGCTCAGTCACAATCTGCGACGGACTGACGTTGTCGAACGTGATTGTGGTCGTTCCTTTTGCGAGGCCTTGAAACGTAAAAACTTGCGATCCGGGCACGCCGACAAGATTGTGTGGGTTAGGATCACTGATAAACACGCTGTCGGTAAGCGACAGTGCGGCGCGGTCATATTGAGGGTCCCAACGGTATCCCGTCGAAGGATTTGACCGCAGCGTTATCGTAAAACTTCGCCCTTGCGCCACGGTTACCGGCTCTCCGGGCGTGGCATTTGTAACGTTTCCTGTTTTTGTCATCGACGCGTTCTCGCTTGTTTGCACTGGTGCACTCGAGGTGTTAACGTTTCCTGTTTTTGTTATCGACGCGTTCTCGCTCGTTTGCACTGCACTCGAGGCGTTGTTGCTGCTTGTGCTCGACGTGCACCCGGCTACAAGGACTGTGAAGGATAGCAGCGCGATCACGAGGCCGGTAATGAAGACGCGCTTTTTTTCCATAATCTCGCCTTTGCAGTGCTTACTATTTATGCTGATGGGGGTGAGTCAGGCCATAATCTCTATACGGTCCCTCTCGTCGCCGTGGTCGCAAAATGTCCCCACATTACACGTGGTGGCTGGTTTTGGCGAGTGGCGATGGAGCAAAGAGAACGTCCAAAGGCACAACTCTATAGAGGGGCTTTCTGTGGCGGTATAGCGGCAAACCACGTCTCTTATGGAGTCCGGCAACTATTTACCGACCGCTGTTCTCTTTATGTTATGCTCTCCCATAAAGTAGACCTCGAGAAACTTGAAGAGCCTGAGAAAGTCGTCGGGCCCGCGTACACCTCGCGCTATTGCACGTTACCGGTGCCAAAGTACGAACTCTCTGAAACTGGCATGCGGCCCGACTGCGCGTATCAACTGGTACACGATGAGATGAACTTGGACGGCAACCCCTCCCTCAATCTTGCGAGCTTTGTGACGACCTGGATGGAGCCGCAGGCAACGCAACTCATCGTTGAGAACATCCACAAGAACTTCGCCGATCAGTTCGAGTACCCGCAGACGGAGGTGATACACAAGCGGTGCATCAACATGCTCGCACGCCTCTTCAATGCGCCCGACCCGGTAACGTTTGCCGGAACCGAAACGGCAGGATCGTCCGAGGCGGTGATGCTTGGCCTGCTCGCTCACAAGTGGACGTGGAAAAAACGCCGTCAAGCGGAAGGAAAGCCCTGTGACAAGCCGAACGTCATCTTCGGCGCTGATGCACACATTTGCTGGGACAAGTTTGCCAAGTACTTCGATGTCGAACCCCGGGTGATTCCGCTTGATGAGGACCAATTCACGATCACGAAAGAGGAGGTTGCTGAGCTTATTGATGAAAACACCACGTGTGTTGGCGTTATCTTGGGAACGACGTTTACCGGCGAGATCGACCCGATCGAGGATATTAACGACCTGCTTGTCGACATGAAGAACACGCGTGGGTGGGACATTCCCATTCACGTGGACGCCGCAATCGGCGGGTTCATTCTGCCCTTTAGCAAACCGGAGCTCGCGTGGGATTTCAGGCTGGCCCAAGTGAAATCGATCAACGTGTCTGCACACAAGTATGGGTTGGTGTATCCTGGGCTCGGATGGCTGATCTTCCGCGACACGAGCGACTTGCCAGAAGAGCTCATGTTCTACGTCAGCTACCTTGGCGACGAGATGGCCAGCTACACGCTCAACTTCTCTCGCGGGAGCGGGATGCTGTTGGCACAGTATTACAACCTGCTTCGACTCGGCTGGCAGGGGTACGCGATGGCCGCCAACGCAGTGTTAGAAAACGCCCGGTACCTCACCAAGCGCCTCTTCGACACGGGATATTTTGACATCCTCAACGCCGCTGAGAGCCTCCCCGTTATAACATTACGGCTCGGAGAGCCCGTTGACTTCTCAGTGTACGATCTGTCGGCCAAGCTGCGCGAACGTGGCTGGATCGTCCCCGCCTACACCCTCCCGCCCAATGCCGATCACATTACCATTATGCGCATCGTTGTCAGGCAGAACTTCAGCCGCGATATGGCGGATTTGTTTGTTGAGGACGTCAAAAAGGCGTATGCCGCCCTGCTCGCGCCAAAGACCAAGACAATCGTAAAGCAACGTTCGGCACGAGAAGCGCATTCCGTATTGTAAGCCGAATGACTGCGCTTTTAATAACGTAATCGTGAATGCGGCATAGAGAAACGCCCGCAAAGAGGCTTGCTTGGCAGATACGATGCCGCAGCTTTCGGTAGTTTACTCGCTGTTGCACGACAGGCTACTGAATCGCGCTGAGACGCAACGGGACTTAAGAGCCCCGCACGCTAACCCAATACACGAAACTGGTACGCTAGCAGCCACCAAAGCACAAAAATAAAGATGATTAGTAGGATCAAGAAGATTCCCGCAAGCTGACGCTGTTCCACGACATATCACCTACTGACCTTTTTTTGCGCTTCTAGATAAATGTGACATCGGCCGCGCCTTGCAAAACACGTCCTTAAGTTGCGCTCCTGTTTTAGCCTGCAGCTATATGCGGCTCTTCACTGTCCGGTAGCTCGACATCCGGGGCCCTTTTTAACATGTACGCCGTCACGACGCCGACAAGACTCAAAATCAGCGCTACGACAATGATGTACGCAAACGCCTGATTCGTTGGGGCGAGGACCACGGTCGGCCCCGCTGGAAGGGCGACCGTAATTGGGGCCTCATAGAGAGTAAGCAGCGCTCCTGCTATGGCAGTGCCGACGGCGCCTCCGATAAACCGGAATACCGTATTGAGCGCCGTTTCTGCGCCTGTTCTGCCGGGTGGAACATACATGATGAGGACATTGATAGCGGCCACAAAGACGCCTCCGATACCGGCGAACAATATCACCGTCCCTACCACGATCTCCGCAAGCGTCGAATTGAACAGAATAAACCAAACGAAACTCGCCACTACGATCAAGGACGCGAGCAGCAGGGCATTTTTGGCGCCTCGACGCTGCACGATCCTTCCGAACAGCGGACCAGCGATCAGAATAACTAGCCCTGCGGGAACAAAGATCAATGCCGATTGGAACGTGTCAAGGCCAAAGCCGACCGGAGGGGGGGTTCGAGCAAGGTAAACCATCGCGAGATATACCATAAACATCGCGAAGCCTGCGATGAACATCATGAGGTTGGTTTCGAGGACGTGACGCACACCCTTGAGCTTAAGGTCGATGAGAGGATCGCGGACGCGCAGCTCTGCATACACGAGGGCGATTACGGCGATAATAGCGATCGCAAACAGGCCGAGCGTGTAGGGTGACGTCCACCCCCAGACGCCGCCTTCGGTTAGGGGCACCAGGAACCCGACAATCGCGATCCCGAGGAGTATGATGCCCCAAATATCAAGGCGCGACGAAGTCCGCACTGGCGACTCGCGAATCTTCCAGAGTACGAGGAGCGTTACGATAGCGGCGACGGGAGCCAGGAGGTGGTAGTTTGTCTGCCAGCTGTAGGTCTGGGTGATATATCCGCCACCGATGAATCCGATCGTCGCGCCGACGGCAAACATCGCGCTGATGATGCCTGTTGCCGTCGGTACCTTCTCGGGCGGAAACTCATCCCGAATGAGCGCGAATGCGAGGGGAAACATTGCCAACCCTACACCCTGAATGGCACGAAACGCGAGCAAAATACCTATGCTCCCCGCGAACCCGTTCCCGATAACCGCAATCGTGTAAAGAGTCAATGCGACAAGCAAAAGCTTCTTTTTCCCGTAAGTGTCCCCAAGCTTGCCAAATGAGGGCGTCGTTAGACTTCCTAGGAGCAGATAGATAGCGGGAACCCATGAGACCACCGCTTCGGTGGTGTGAAACTCGGCCTGTAGTGTGGGCAGCGCTGGAATGAGCATGGACTCGCTGAATGACACCATGAGGCCGGTGAGGCTTAGGATTACTAAGACGAGCCCGGTGCTCCCTGCCAAGTCATTTGAACGTACTGCCATTCAGCGCTCCTCGTTGGGTGGAATAATTTGCGAGCCGCGGCTGCTGGAACGAGTGCCTGCTCCTAGAGCCCGCGCATCGCCGCTATTTCGTTATCTGGCAAACGTAGCATTTTACAAGTTAAATAAGGTTTTTCATTTGATATTCCCTGTAAACGGCTTCAGCTGGCAATGAAGGTTGCTCTTAAAATCAGCTGTGCATCACTCGCGGTCCGATTCGTTAGATACCGGCCGCGCCATCGCAAGCGGCGTCTGTTGGTCGCACCCCAGCAAGCATCAGAGCGAGGCTCTAGCGAACGATGACCCCCGCTCTAAACGCGTGTTCGCAGATAAGTACGAATCCCATTTCACGGTTCGTCAACCGATCACGCAGGGTCATTTCGCAACGTTTATTGCATCCCGCCGTAGTTGGCTAGACACGTCGTGCGGTTGGGGCGACCACATCGATTATCTCAAGCTTGTGAGGAACGATGAAGCCGACAGAAAAGCTTCCGGACGTGCTTGAGTTTTTCAACATTATAGCGAGAATCCGGCGTCTCAACGAGGTTTTCAGCCTCAGCTCGAGAATCCGCTACTTGTACGAAGTCCTGTGCTTTATCCTCATTATCTTTGACGTCTTTTTCCTGTTCCTTACCGTCATCTTTAACCTCAGACAAGGGAGCTTGCAGGCAATAGCGACGTTTGACGCGGTTGTCGTGCTCTTCTTGTGGGTCGAATACCTGTTTCGGGTGAACGAGCAGGACGACAAGTGGCGATACGTCGCGTACCAGTGGACCGACGTGCTCGCCGTCATTCCTTTCGACTATCTTGCCCTCGTCTCGTTCGGCGTCGCCCTGCCGTTGACCCTCGTCTTCAGGCTTGTACGGCTCGTGCGAGTCGTCGCCCTGTTGAGGTTCTCGCGACGACTCGAAAAAGAAGTCCTCGCTTTTGCCGAAAAGACGCGACTCATCTACGGCTTAGCCATCTACCTGCTCGTCATCATCGTTGGCGCGTTTCTCTTCTTTTCCATCGAATCGGGCGTGAATCCCAACGTGACCAGTCCTAACGACGCGCTGTGGTACATGGTCGTCACCATTACAAGCGTCGGCTATGGGGACGTGGTGCCCTACACGGGGCTCGGCAGGATTATCGGGGTCATCGCAATGATCTCTGCCATCCTCTTTGCGAGCCTCGTGACGGCCACCACCACGTCGGCTCTCCTTGAGAAGTTCAGGGCAGAACGGGAGGAAATCACGAAAGGGAGCAAAGAGACGATCGGAAACGTTCTTACGCAACTGAGCGCAATCGAGAAGCGCTTAGAGGAGCTCTCTACATTGGAGGACCGCACGGACGAGATCAAGGCTGACCTCGCCGAGCTCAAAGGGATGCGAGCAGAGGTGCAGAGCCTGAAAGAATCTCTTCAGGGAAAGAAGCAAGAAGAGTGAATTGCTTGGGGCTTCCGGGTGCGTGTCGCTTCAGATTCCGAATAATCAACGACTACGTTTGAAATAGAGTTCGCCATTTTCACCGCCATTGTTTTTGTTTTCGCGCTTGTCTCTCGTCGCGTTGAGAGACTCAACGTGACGGCGCCTATAGCATTCATCGCTGCGGGCATGTTGTTCGGCGCCTCACACCTCATCAGCGCGTCGATCAACAATGAGGTCCTGCTGCTTGTCGGAAGCATCGCCCTTGCGCTGGTCCTGTTCACCGATGCGTCGCGTATCAACATTTCGTTGTTGCGGGTAAACGCCAACTTGCCTGCCCGGCTGCTAATTATCGGTCTACCGCTGACGATCGCGGTTGGCGCGGTCATTGCAGCCCTCCTGTTCACGAACCTCACGATTTGGCAAGCAGCAATTATAGGAGCAGTGCTCGCCCCGACGACGCGGGTCTGGGGCAAGCGATCGTAACCAGCGAACGAGTGCCTGTCCGCATTCGAGAGGCGCTCAACGTCGAAAGCGGCCTGAAAGAGGGAGGGGCGGTGCCCTTTCTTTTGGTGTTCCTCGCTCTCGCGGCGATTCAGGCGATTCGGCCGCTCTTAGACGACAGAAGTGACGAAGATCCCCTGTTCGAATACAACTCACTTGTAATGTGGGTGAAGCGGGAGAAGATCCCACTGACGCGTATAGCCTCTCATTTTGCTCTAGGAGATTTGAGGAAGTTTGCCGAGCAATATGGCGATATTATTCAGTGGGATCAGTCAAATCGAGCGTATATCATGACTCATAGTGCAAGCGGTATCAGTTGGAAGCACTACAAGCATCCGCTGCCTGAGAACGTGTTTGATGCGTATATGGAGTATTGGGCGGAAGTCAGATTCGAAATAACGCGGAGTTTTCGTTCTAACAAAAGCTAATTATATCCCCATCGTGCAATGGTATGGCATCGCATGCTTTCGTTGTTAGGACTTCTGCGAACTAGAAAGAAGCTTCGACAACGCCTAATTGCCCTAATTTGATAACGAGGCATAAATGGCTAAAGACTCCGAACCTGAGAAATGGGGGTATGAAAGACACAAGGAAGTTAAGCACGAGCTTCTTGAGAAATACTTGTCAGTTTGGATTACTATTCTTGGGACAAGATTTAGAAAGATTTGCTATTTTGACTGCTTTGCCGGAAGGGGAGAATATGAAGACGGCACTCTGGGGTCTCCGATTAAGGCGATTGAAATAGCTGATAGAAAAACCAAAGATTACGAAAAAATATTGCTAGTATTCATTGAAAAGAATCTTGATAATTTTAACAATCTCGTTAACGTCTTGGAGAAAAAAAAGCAAGAAATTGCGAATCTCGACAAAATCGTCATACTTCCAATGAATACCGATTTCAATAGCGCTGTAGGGCAAGCATTTGGAAGTTTGGGTAAAGGACAAGATATAGCGCCGTCCTTTTTCTTTGTTGACCCTTTTGGGTATACTGGCATTCCGTTCGACGCGATAAGGAGAATATTGTCTTATCCAAGGACTGAAGTCTTTTTCACTTACATGGTTGATTCAATAAGGCGTTTCATAACTTACCCGGCCATTTCTGAAACTTTAACAGATCTCTTTGGCACTGACAAATGGGAAGAAATAATTCAAAAACCGGACAGAGAGGCTGCTTTGGTCGAGCTATATAGAAAGCAACTACACGAAGATGCGGGCGCGAAGTATAGTTTACATTTTAAAATGAGTGAAAGCCGGAGATTAAGGACATTATACTATCTAATACACGCGACTAATAATCTAAAAGGCCACTATGTCATGAAAGATATCATGAATAAGGCAAGTCCGCACGGCTCTTTTGCATTTCTCGGGCCAAAAGACTCTGCAGTATGGGGTCAAACTAGATTGGTTGATGATGACATAAACGATTTAAAGCGACAATTATTAGAGAGGTTCGAAGGCAAGACCTTGACTTTTGACCAAATCTTGGAAAAAATATGCATTCCGTGGTACCTAGAGCCTCCCCGCACTGAAGGACAGTACAGAAAAGCGCTGCAAGAACTTGAAAGCGAAAAAAAATGTAATGTACTACGTATTAGCTCAAAAAGGTCGGGGCTGAAACAAAAAGATATGATTACTTTCCCTGCCGCGTAACTTGTCAACCCGCCATTGACCGTGCAGAAGCAGGAACCGTCAGCAGGTCAGAAAACAAATAATCAAGCGATCCCTATTGACAGCAGCGCTAGTAACTGGGCAAGGGGAAGCGAGAATCCGGTGTAGATACGTTATTGGTGGTCTTATTCTCTATTCGAGTGCCCTTTTTTATGTGAGGCTCAATCTTCTTTTTCCGGCAGAAGTCTATTACGGTATTAGCGCAGTCTTCGTAAAAATTGGCAATGCCGGCAAAACTGTTAACTTTGAAATTATAATTCATTTTTCCGAAGATTATTCTATCGACGAACGACAATGCGTCGAGTATCTCAGATACGTCTTGCTTAACTAGATTCGGTGGCGGATATGGTTCAATGCTAGCCCACGTTTTTAGCCCCGCGTCATGGAGATATTTCAAAGAAGCTATCCTTTCCTTCAGCGGGGCGCTGAAGCACTCAAATCTTTGCTTGAAATCTTCGCTAAGCGAAACTAGGGTTATACCATAGGTATTTTGATTTCCGTATTCTTTGGTCTCTGCGAGAACCTTTGGGTATATCCCCTTGGTGAGGACGGTCGTTTTGATCGCATTGTCATTTAGTTTTTTGATTATTCTTAAGGTCAAATCTTCGACCTCAGGGTGGCAGTACATGAAAGGGTCAGTCGTGAAACATAAGTGCACAAAATCAATTTGATTTCTGTATTTTGGTATTTCTTGATCGAGTATTTCTATGGCATTTGAAACAAGTTTAGGCTCCAACCAGTCATTATAATCTTTGATTCTGCCAAATCTCTTCGCCATCAACATCGCATAACAAGGGTACCTACAACCGTGCGCACATCCTAGGACGTGATTAATACAAAAGTTCGCGTATTCTACCTTGCTTCTATAAAGCAAGCTTTTCTTCTTGACCGTTTTCGTCATTGCCTGATTCTTTTCTACGACAAATATATAAATATCATAATGTTAAAAAGCGCCGCGTAAGTGTTTATTCTTTACTATTTGTTGATGACTCATTGCAGCTAAAGTTTCCCAAAGCGCAAAAAGAGCGAAAAAAGAACGCTATTTTTAGCGTCGTGCTTTTTCATAGACCATTATTTGCTCTAAGCTAGCATCCGATCATCATAAATCGTGATCTACACGATCTGTGCGGCCCCTCAGACCGCTTTCAAAGCTATCAGTCAAATGAAACTCTTAAGTAAGCGAGCCTGCTAGATTATGAAGGTTGACATGGAAGACATATCGGATGCAGAGCCAACCGAAACACAAAAAAAGAACTAAACCTCCTGATTAAAAAGGCGCCGCTTGAACACAAGGTGAATCAATACAGGTTGTGTGTAGAGACCGTGGACAAGATTTATGATAGGAGAATTGAAACGAATAAATTCTATATCAGCTTACTCACTGCTCTGTTCGCGTTGCTTTCCTTAGTAACGGGGGGAGGATTTGTTTTTGGAAACGTCAAGAACTTCGTAATTCCCGCAGTGGCGTTTGTTGGGATTTTGTTGTGCATTATTTGGGTCTTGATGATTCGTTCTTACAAACTAATGAATGTAGCTAAGTATGAAGTTATACATCAAATGGAAAACGATATGGGCCTATTTCATTGCTATGAAGAAGAGTGGGCAAATATCCAAAGGCGGAAACGATGGCAACGTTACATCCCGCAAGCGTGGATAGAATATTGCATCCCTGCTATCTTTGCTCTTGCCTATCTGAGTTTATTGTATATCATGCTTAGCCCCTAATAGATGCACAGAACATATAGCGTGAATTGTTCTTTGTGGTCCACATCAGCACTCAAATACTAGGTGTCTTCACAAAAGAGTATTTTTTCATCCCGGCCCATAATCCACAGCTAGGAAAATCAGCGAGGGGGCAATTAACAACCTCAACAATTCGTCTCATTTTAACATAAGTCTTTTGACACGACCAGCGTCTTGCGATCTGACATTTCAATCAATATGTGAGACTAAAGCACTCGGTGTTCTCTAAGGTTGGGTAGCAAGGTAATTGAACCGCTCACAGACCTTCGCCTGAATAGGCAATATTCTACGCCAGTCAAACTGAGCATATAAGTGACGCACAGTTTGAGCGGTATCGATCATAAGCACTACGAGCATCCCTGCCTGAGTATGTTTACGAGGTATACGTAAAGTAGTGGCAGGATGTAAGCTTCATTATCTGAGTTGACTATGCTACTTGAACAAAAGTCCCATATGCAGAGCGGTTCATGTAGTCTATATTTGAATCTGCAATAGAAGCTAAATCAAAACCTTAATGATACGCCTTTTTGCGTTTAGAGGCAAGACGGAACGATTAAGAGGAAATTATGGCATTGCACTCCAAGCAAACAAGCGAGATAAGGGATCCGATTTATGGTTTCATAAAAATAGATGAGTGGGAAAGAACGATAATCGACGCGCCAGAGTTCCAACGGCTTAGAAGGATTCAACAGTTGGCCCTTACGAGCATGGCTTTTCCCGGCGCTTTGCATACTCGTTTTGAGCATTCGCTTGGAGCCATGCATATGGCCACTGTCATGTATGATGCGATAATTGAAAATCCAAAAAACAAGAAGCTGTTAAAAGACCGATTTGGATATAAAAAGCCCCAACTCGCGCACAATCGACGACTAGTTAGATTAGCCGCATTACTCCACGACGTAGGTCACGGTCCATTTTCCCACGTTGCAGAACGAGTTATGCCTTTCAATGATAAGGAACGAAAGCCCTTCAAACACGAGGACTATACTTTCGCGATACTAAGACAATCTCCTTTAAGAGATGTGATAGAGAAAAATGACGTTGGAATAGACGTGGAGCAAATCGTAGAATTATTTGAAGCAACGGAAGAAAATATGCTCTGGAAGGAGATAATCTCAAGCCAACTTGACGCAGACAGGGGAGACTATCTTTTGAGAGATTCTCATCATATTGGAGTGCAATACGGTGTCTACGACTACCCCAGATTACTAAATACGCTAGCGCTGGGCTACGATCCTGAGACTGGTGATATCGAAACTGGCGAACTCAAACTAGGGATATTTGAAGATGGGCTGAGGGTAGCAGAATCGTTCATCATTGCACGCTACTTAATACTCACCCAAGTCGCTTTGCATAAAACTAGAAGAGCATTTGATTATCATTTGGAACAAGCGATGAAAGAAATTCTACCCAGCAGCAAGTTGCCAAAGCCTAGTAGAATTGAACGTTATTTGGGCTACGATGATTATGTTGTATTGAATAAGATAAGACGTAAAAAAGACAAGTCTGAAGATTGCAAAGCTATCTTAGATAGACGGCAAATTAGGCCCGTATATGAAAAGGAGATAATTTCGAAGAAAACTGAACCTCAAGAGGGTCAACGTGTCGAGGAAAGCTTTAGTGAGGAGGAGGAAAGAATTCGTGAAGAGAAGAAAGAGGTAGAAGAGGTAAGCGAACTATTGAAACGAAAACGCATCTGGGTTCATTTAGATGACGTTGAAAAGTCATGGTATGACATAGATGCTACTGAGATACTTGTAACAAGCAATCACGGAGAAGTAGGACTACTGTCAGATCGTTCCAACATTATGAAAAACATGGGACCATTTAAAGCATGGCGTTTATATGTAAAACCAGAGGCTAAAAAGAAGGCTGATTATGCAATTCGGCGATGGAGAGAAACCCATGTTTAAGTATCCCGCTATGATAGGATATTTAGTCAAAGCACTGAGGGACAAACATCCTGAAGAAGAACAAATTGGGAAAACCAAAATACAAAAAATACTTTTTTTGCTAACCCGAAAGCATATCGTGGATTTTGATTACTCTATGCACTACTACGGCCCTTACTCACCTGAAGTTTCGAACGAGCTACTTGTTGCCGAAACTGCAGGGATCATACAAAGTAAGTGGAAAGATGATAAGGGCTTTTTCATCGAAAAAGGGCCTAACGAAAAGAAATTCGAAGAAGAAATAGAAAAAGATGAGATCAGTGCCATTGATGAAATCGTCGAAGTTTTTGGTAAATATAACGCAAAGAAATTTACAATCCTAGCTACTTTGCTTTTCTTGAACGACAAAAAAGGTTTTTTTAGTAAAGAAGATTTAGTGGAAGAAGTACACAGAATTAAGAAATATCCTGTGCAAGATATACGTGAAGTTCTAGAGGATTCAGAAAAGGCTGGATACTTAGTTTATCAAAAACTCAAATAATGTGAACTTAGTTTCTTCCACAAAAGTCAGCTTGTTACAGCGCCTTTTTCTGTCAAAAACCTCGCACGCTGTGATCCAAGCCGGTTGTAAGATTCCTCGGAAGACTTACTGAGAGACTTTTTTCAATTTTATCCCGAGCAAAAATCGCCGGTTAACTACTTTTCTAGATTAACTATTTGACCCTCGCCTCAGCGAGGCGAATTTCATCAGGCTTGCATTCTGCTTTCTGCTACCGGCGGACGCTCTTTGAAGGTCGCACCATTCGTGGGCATTCTTGAACTGCATCGGACAGTTATCAAAGATTCGAAGGCACTACTGCCGACTGAGATGACTTCATCATCGAAGATATTCATAAGCGTGGCTAAGCTTTCCGAGGGCTTTGGCCGCCTCTCTCTTGACCGAGAAGCTGCTATCTTTGAGCACTCTTAGCAACAGCCCAGCGGTTCTGTTATCGTCCGAACTTACGAAGGGCTGTCGCAGCGCTCTTGCGAACATCACTGTCCGCATCGTTGAGCGCCCTTTCTAAGGGCTCAACGGCTCTGTTATCACCGATCGTGGCGAGGGCATCCGCAGCGTTCACGCGAACACGCTGAATGTCCGAGTCGTTCAGCGCCTTTATTAACGGCTCCACAGCCGGCTCGCCGATCCTGCCGAGGGCATCCGCAGCGCGCCTGCACACATTCAAATCCGCGTCGTTGAGCGCCCGTATCAACGTCCGCACCGCCCTGAAACCGCCAATCTTACCAAGGACATCCGCCGCGTTACTGCGAACATCACTGTCCGCGTCGTTGAGCGCTCTTATTAACGGCGCAACGGCCGGTTCGCCGATTGGATCACACTTATCCCATTGTCCTTTCGCTATCCAGTAGGCGGCCGCTGCTTCATCCCTGCCCGGGGTCCACCCCAACGTATCGAGGGATTTCGCAGCGCTCTTGCGCACACGCGAATCCGCGTCGTTGAGCGCCTTTTCTAAGGGCTCAGCGGCTCTGCTATCACCGATCGTGCCGAGGGCATCCGCCGCGTTACTGCGAACATCACTGTCCGCGTCGTTGAGCGCCTTTATTAACGGCGCAACGGCCGGTTCGCCGATCCTGCTGAGGGCATCCGCAGCGCGCGCGCGCACATTCAAATCCGCGTCGTTGAGCGCCTTTATTAACGGCTTAACGGCCGGTTCGCCGATCCTGCCGAGGGCGTCCGCAGCCGCCCTGCGAACATGCTCGCGCGTGTCTCCAAGCGCCTTTATTAACGGCTTAACGGCCGGTTCGCCGATCCTGCTGAGGGCATCCGCCGCGTTACTGCGAACGTCACTGTCCGCGTCGTTGAGCACCTTTATTAACGGCGCTACTGCTCTGCTATCGCCGATCCTGCCGAGGGCTTCCGCCGCGTTACTGCGAACGTCACTGTCCGCGTCGTTGAGCGCCTTTATTAACGGCTTAACGGCCGGTTCGCCGATTGGATCGCAATTACCCCATTGTCCTTTCGCTATCCAGTAGGCGGCCGCTGCCTCATCCTTGCCCGGGCTCCACCCCAACGTATCGAGGGCTTCCGCCGCGTTACGGCGAACGTCACTGTCTGCATCGTTGAGGGCTCTTATTAACGGCGCCACTGCTCTGCTATCGCCGATCCTGCCGAGGGCTTCCGCGGCGGCAGCGCTCTCGTGCACATGCGAATCTGCGTCGTTGAGCACCCTTATTAACGGCTCCACTGCTCTGCTATCGCCGATCCTGCCGAGGGCTTCCGCGGCGGCAGCGCTCTCGCGCGGACCCCAATCCGAGTCGTTGAGCACCCTTATTAACGGCTTAACGGCCGGTTCGCCGATCCTGCCGAGGGCTTCCGCAGCCGCCCTGCGAACATGCTCGCGCGTGTCTCCGAGCACCTTTATTAACGGCTCCACGGCCGGCTCGCCGATCCTGCTGAGGGCATCCGCCGCGTTATTGCGAACATTCAAATCCGAGTCGTTGAGCACCCTTATTAACGGCGCCACTGCTCTGCTATCGCCGATCCTGCCGAGGGCGTCCGCGGCGCCACGGCGCACATTCAAATCCGAGTCGTTGCGCGCCTTTATTAATGGCTCGACGGGAGGTTCACCTATATTGACAAAGGCTTCAGCAGCAGCCCTGCGACCATGCTCGTCCGTGTCTCCGAGCGCCTTTATTAACGGCTTGACGGCCGGCTCACCGATCGTGCCGAGGGCTTCCGCCGCGTTACGGCGAACGTCACTGTCTGCGTCGTTGAGCGCCTTTATTAACGGCTTGACGGCCCGGGGATCGCAGATCTCGCCAAGGACGCTCGCAGCGTTTATGCGAACATCACTTTCCCTTTTATACCCCAATGCCTTGATGAGTCCTTTGACGTCCCTCTTCTCTCTCATCTTTTTAACATTTGGCGTGCCGAACTCGAAGACCATCAATATCACACCCCAAATATCCTCTCTTGATACGCGGCGATATATCAATATCGGTGATAGCTGCTATCGTCGCTGCGGTCGACTGCGTCATTAAGGTTAGCGATACGATCCCCGATTCTCAAATGTTGGCGACAGGATGCTCTTTTTTACAAGGCAGGCAGCAGGGAGACGCGAATATACCATCTGTCGCGCTTCGCAAACTGGCCAAAAATCATAGGGTTCGGGACGAGCGCAGAACAACTATAGAGACTGTGTAACCCCTATGCAGTGACTATTTCTGGCACGACGCGCACAGCGATATGATCGTGTGTGTGCACCCGCATAGCAAAAAGGTCGGGAGGACGGAAGCATAACCGGCGTGTGCTCTGCCGTTCTCCCTTGGAATCAGGATCGAGCGTGCATTTCTGAAGCGACATCGATTCGTTTCTATATGGTGAGCGTACACTACGTCAGAACCTTTGTGCGAAAAAGGCGCTGCACTTACTATTAACGTCGTTGACAAGTTCGACTGCTTTTGGATTGCCCCAGGCCCTCATCAAAGAGGGGGATTCCGATCCGCACGAAGCGGTCTCTAAGGAACTTCTGCCGCCCCTTGCGGTCAAACGAGGCGACGAGGAGCTACGCTGAGATGAAAAAGAAGAGTACGATGATGCCGCTAATTATGGCCGAGAAGACATAGTTCACGTACGTGGCGTGATAGATCGCGTCAAGATGCCCTAAAAAGGCATTCACGGTATTTCATGGGTGCGCGGAGCCAGAGACCTGAACTCCGCTACAATGTGATCGCCGTTGACGAGTAGGTACCAAACCAAAGGCCATCGAAGTTAACGTTTCGACCATATTTATCCGGTCAATTGATTCCCCAAGGCTGAATCGTAAAAGCAGCGCCACGACCGAGAAAAAACATCTGCTACGGTAGCGTAAGTCGTATCTGGTGATGCGAGTCTTACTACGTTCATGAATTTATTGACTTAGGCAAATCTAACAGGCGACAACATCGCATACGCGTTATCGCTTGCTGCCGATACGTAACGCGTTAAGGATGACTGCAAGGCTTAGTCCCATGTCGCCGATCCCGACGGCAAGCCAGAGGGTAATAATTCCAGGAAGGGCGAGCACCGCAAAAGACCCTTTGACGAGGATCGAAACGATAACGTTCTCTTTGACCACAGACATCGTTTTCTTACTAAGATCGATGAGATAGGTCACTTTCGAGAGATCATCGTACATCAGCGCGATATCAGCAGTTTCAATCGCAACATCGGAGCCGGCAGCTCCCATTGCGATGCCGACGTTCGCCCGGGCCATCGCAGGAGCGTCGTTGACACCGTCTCCGACCATTGCGACGTGTTTGTATGCCGTCGCCAGCTCCGCAACGTGTCGCACCTTATCTTCAGGCAGCAGCCCAGCATAATACTCGCTCAGCTGAAGCTCATTAGCAATCGCAGCCGCTGCGCGGTCATTGTCACCTGTGAGCATGACGGTTTTGATGCCACGCGCGGTCAGCGCTTGCAGCGTCCCTGCCGATGCGTCCCGAATCCGGTCCTTGAGGCCAATGACGCCTATGATGTGGGTATCGGTGCCGACCAGCATGAGCGTCTTTCCTTCAGACTCGAGTCGGTCGACAACGTCCAGAGGCAGGCGCGAGTTGACGCCACTGAGGAAGCTACGGCTGCCAACGTAGAAGTCGGCGCCGTTTAATCTCCCTGTGATACCTTTTCCGGCAATCGATTTGAAATCGGTGATTGGCGCCAATACGACCTTTTCGTCGTCTGCCTTCTTCGCGATCGCTTGCGACGCAGGATGGGTCGATTTCACCCCCAAAGACGCTGCTATCTTCACTACTTCGCCTTCTGTGGCGCCATTGAGACCGATCACGTCTGTCACGGCCAGTCGTCCTTCGGTGAGCGTCCCCGTTTTGTCAAAGATGATCAGTTTGACGTCCTTCAGCTCCTCGATTACGTCACCACCTTTTATCAGGATGCCGCGCCGAGCGGCTGCGGTGAGCCCCGAGACCATAGATACCGGCGTAGAGATCGCCATGGCGCACGGACACGAGATAACGAGCAGCACCAGGCCTCTGTAAAACCACTCGCTAAAAGGCAGACCAAGGAGGAGGACGGGAAGGAGGACTGTTAGAGCTGCTAGTGTTATAACGATGGGGGTATAGTAGCGCGAGAACCGGTCGATAAACGCCTCCGTCGGGGTCTTCTTCCGCTGGGCCTCATCGACCAACTGCACGATGCGCGACAGTATTGTTTCGTCAGACCTTTTCGTAACGCGTACTTCGAGATAGCCGTCCTCGCAAATTGTACCGGCAAATGCCGTGTCGCCGACCGTCTTGACCACCGGAGCGCTCTCTCCTGTGAGGGCGGCTTGATTTAGAGATGAGATGCCGCTAGTGATGACGCCGTCTAAAGGTACTTTTTCTCCGGGCTTTACGACGACCACCTCTCCGACCTCGACTTCGTGGGCGTGAACGGCGATCTCACGCCCTTCGCGCACGACGACTGCCGTCTCTGGCGCAAGTCTGAGCAGTGACCCGACTTCTTGTCGTGCCCTGTCGCCGGCGTAGTCTTCGAGGAACTCTGCGATAAAGAATAGGAACATCACTGCAGCACCCTCCTCGCCGTGGCCGATCGCGAATGCCCCTGCGGCAGCGATCGTCATCAGCAGATTCATGTCAAGCCGGTGCTTTCGAATAACCCCCAACAGACCCTTTTTGATAATGGAGTATCCTGCTATGACTGTCGCAGCGAGGAACGCGATTTGGGCGAGGACGTGCTGAGCGAGCCCAGCCTCGAGACATACGCCGATGAGAAAGATGGCAGCCGCGACACTAATGATGATGACTTCTTTTTGTTTCCAAAACGGCTCTTTTTCCTCAAAAATGTCCGTGGCGCAGGCAGAGCAGCTCTCTTCACTGACGTGGTTCTCGGGCATGGTCAACTCCAACATCGATGAACTGCGTGACGTGAGCGTCAGCAAGTGTGTAGTACACGATCTTGCCTGCTTTGCGGTATCTGACCAGCCGTGCGCTTCTCAGTACGCGCAGCTGGTGAGAGATCGCGGACTGCGTCATGCCGAGCACCGCTGAGAGGTCGCACACGCACAGCTCGCGCTGTGCAAGGGCGTAAAGAAGTCTCATTCTCGTCGGATCGCCGAGCACCTTGAAGATTTCAGCGATATCTGCAACGAGAGTAGGGTGAAGCATCTGGGCCCGCACATTGTCAACAGCTTCTTTGTTTATGCAGAAGACTTCACAGATATCACTCATATATGAACTACTATTCATATAATCAGATTTAAGTGTATGCGCTACGCAGTCTCTTGTGCTTCAGTAATGTACCCGCCTTCATCTTGGGAGCATTGCGCTCAGTTTATGCTTTGTCGCGAAAGGAGAATAGGTAAACAAAAATAACGCTAACGCGAGCAAGCGTGCGCGTGACGAATCTTTGTCACGCTTTGCTTCAAGCAAGTTCTGTAAGCCTTTATGGGGCCGGGGAAGTCTTACCTTTTTTAGCGTGGTGTAGTGAGATGATGGCATGACGTCTGCGCGAAGATGAACGTGCCTTTACCCTATAACCCGAAGACTTGGATGCGAGACGGGGCGCAGCGGAATCTAACTGCTGCACTAATATCGACCACTCGGAAGGTCTCGCTTATGGGTGTTGACCAGTCGCTCGGCCCACGTGCGCAACTTAGATTTGGCCGAATCACCTTCAGCTCTCGCGACCGACCCTTGCGCGACTGCTTGGTCAATCCGGGCCGAGGCGTCGCTGACAATTGCATCGATTATGGGACCCAATGCCACGCCCGCGCTTGTCGCCATCTCTGCGATGGACATACCGCGGTTGAAGTCCTGTCGTAGCTGCGCACCGCTGATCCCGATGACGCCCGCAGCAACGAGAAACTCGTCTCGGGCCATTGATCTGAGGAGGGCACGTTCGGAATGATTCAGTGGTGGCAACCACAACGGTCCGCGCCTATCGGGGAGGGAAAGCGTATAAATGAGACGTAAGACGGCAAATCCACCGATGATCGCGCCGAACAGGTAATAGCGCTCTAGGATGAGGAAAGCCGTTACCACAAGACCGAATGCAATAATGACCCACCAGATGACCCTAGAGAAGGCGCCTCGCGAGCTCAAACTGACACCTCACTGGTTTGGGATGACTGTCGCACGCCTTCAACTCGCTCGTCGGTCATAGTATGACAATAAGTCCTGATACGATAAATCATCTCTCTAAATCCACCTGTCAACGTCTTCGCATTAGTAAAAGAAGGACACACAAGGGGATAATCAAATACCTCCTTTGTGATTCAAGCACACAGAAACAACATCACAAAGGCGCTAGCGTCGCGAGCATCGGTGTCGGAAGCAAGCGGAGGAAGAGATGAATGCTGTGAGAACGGTTGCCAGAACAAATGCTAAGACGATTAGAAGTTTTCTGATGCTTAGTAGTGTTTTTTGTAGCGACGCTCTATGCGAGAACAACAAGGAAGGCATGTGCTCCATTGTGGATTGTCTGGTAGATACGGATGGCAGCCCTGCAAGGTGACATTGTGTGAGGCAACCGAATCGTTGGATAACTGTAATTTGCTTTTGCGTGGTGGCGTGAGATTTTGCTGCGGTATGTGGTCTGCAAAAGGGATCCTGCCGAGTCGATGAGCGGATCTTAAAATTGATCAACAGCTCAAATAATACGGATGTGATCTTCCCTAGATTTTAATCGTTGTTTATTTCCAGCCTGAATGCGCGGAAGCGAATACTTATTTACGATTCAAGTGCGTTGTTTAGCAGTACGGGCCAGCAGTGTTCAGCGTGAAGGCAAGCATTAACCAGATTTTGCGTCATAAGAAAGCGATTGCTGCAGTATGGATCTTGCTGATTCTTTTTCCTAACCCCTTAGTGCTGCTGATAGACGTGAACCGCTTCTTTGAGACGCCAACCAAACCTACAGACGACGTGCAACTAGTTGCAGCGTCGCTGCCAGCAAATGGGAGCGCGATCGAACAATATGTCGACGCTCACGTTCACTACGCTTATGATTTTCAAGCGTACGGAGTCGTTTGGTACCTTCCCACACCGAGCGACGTGCTCAAATCGCAGCAGGGAGACTGCAAGTCAAGAGCGGTCCTCACCGCAAGTTTGCTGGAAGCGAAGGGCATCCCGTACACGTTGCAGGTTTCTCCTGTCCATTTCTGGGTCGACTATAGCGGCAGGCCGCAAACCAACTTCAGTGAAAACTATGAAACCGCTCAGGTTGCCTTTGTTGACAACGGCCAATTTAAGCTGCCAGCCAAAACAAACGCGCTCCTCTATCTAAATACCTATAAAGACATCACGTGGACTTCAATGCCGTTGTTGAGAAAAATCGCACTGGTAGGTGGGTTGGCCATCATCTTGCAATTTGGCCATTTTGAGGGGCCAAAGAAACGCTTGCAGGAGTATCTCAAAGAGCTGTCGTCTAAGCTTCCAATGAGGTTTGCTTGAAATAAGGGTTTAAGCAACGGACAAGACACGAAAGCACGGTCTCCACGATTAAGGCGAGCGATGTTGCTTGGAGCTCTTTCATCTAGGTCTATAATATATAATTGATTAAATGCAAGGACACGTTTTTGAGAACTTTTTCATCATTTTGTGCAATGATCTTGGCCGCTCCGGCGTTCCTTGTTTTTGGGCCTTCTGAACTCGGTCGGATGAGCTCAAAGTGTGACGATTGTGTTCAACATCAGGGCGTTATGCTCCGGCTTATGCCAAAAAAGCGACCTGAGAGGGCAACTCAGAACGATGTGATGACTCCCATGACTCGAAAAAAAGAATAGTCAATTTATGGGGGGGGGGCGCGCAAAAAGTGTTTCCTTTGTTTCAGAACGATTAGATTAAATACTCTCTAAAAAATGGTTAGACTAACGTTTCAACAAATAGGAGGTGAGAAACAAATGGCTGAACAAAAGACTTCAATGGGGTGGCGCATCGTTGAAATCATCGCAGGCATTATCGTCCTTGCGCTCGGTGGCTATGCTATCGCGTATCCAGGCATAGCGGCAGCGACTCTCATAGCATTCCTTGCGGTAGGGCTTATTATTCTCAGCGGCCTAGAATTCGTCCGGGTTTTTTCAGAAGGAATCTCAGGATGGCGGCGGATTTGGAACTTGATTCTATCAGTTATCGCACTTTTACTCGCAATAGCAGTACTCGTCGCCCCGCTCATCTATGGAACATTGACCCTCGGCTGGCTCGTAGCCTTGGCGTTGATCTTCGCTGGTTTAGCGGTCGCCGGACGCGGCACTGCGGGAATGACAATCGTCGGCATAATCGCGATCATACTCGGCTTTGTCGCGCTGATAAATCCCATTTCCGGCGTGATCACGGCAGTGGCGTTAATGGCGATAGCCCTGATCATATTCGGGTTAGAGCTGATAGTATCAGGCCTCTTGGGAAGATGGGTGTAACCCATCCCCCCTCTTTTTTTGTGTGCTACCTCGCTTAGAATAGATAAGTGCGAGATTTCTCCGAGCGCAGACACGATATTACCGCGTCATGCAATATTCGGCACGCCCGCGACTCTGAGACTTCTCGCGCGGCTAATCATACAAGACTCTAACTGTCGTTTCTAAAACGTGCTCAGCCCAGCCCTCGTCGTTCGATCGTGAGAGGTCAGTTCGAGCCATTTTCCGCGGACCCGTTTTGCCGTGCAGCACGCTGCGCAGTCCGCTGCCTGACAGCCGCTCCAATCACGAGCGCCGTCGCGGTGGCGAGGCTGATATACCCAAGCTCATAGGTGTTAGCCGTAGCGATGACAACGGTCAGCAAGATGGCTGCAAGGGGTGCGCCCAATACGAGCGCGATCGTTGCCGCGACCGTGCACGTGAAGAGTAAAGCGATAGGCACGCTCGGAAAAAGCAGGCTGATAGCGAGTGCCACCATGGTGGAGGCAAACAGGGTTGGAAAGATCGGCCCGCCGAGGTATCCGCTCTTGAACGAGAGCGCAAGGAGGAGCACCTTGAGGATTGCGAACGCAAGGAGCATCAACACGCCGTATGCTGCAGGGTTCGCGATGATCGCGTGGATCTGGGATTCGCCGGAGAACATCAGGTCAGGAAGGAAATAAACGACGATAGCGATGATGATTCCCGCCGACATCACGCGCTCGACAAACCGGTCTTTGAACACGCGGTCCACGGCCTCGCCGACACTTTGAAACGAAATGGCGATGAAGAGTGCAACAATGGCCCCAATGATGCCTAGCGCGACCGCATCAAGCGTGTACTCGATCGTCAGTGCATTCACGGGCGTGAATGCGATGCTTGCGGCGAACGCCGGAAACCCGATGAGCGCGAAAAAGATGTACCCTATCGCCCCAGCCACGAGGTTCCACGTGAGGAATTGCAGCGCTCCCTTTTTTTCGCCTTCGTTTAGTTCAGTTACGAGCAACGCAGCGAAGAGGGGATTCCCAATGAGGCCGTTGAAAGCCGAGGCAAGGCCGGCCAATATGAATCCGAGCTTTTTCTGCTCGGCGAGTTTAAGCTTCGTGCCGATCCACCCGGCGACATACGTCACAAGGGTTGTGAGCGGGCCCTCAGGGCCGACACTCGCTCCGGAAAGGAGCGAGAAAAACGACGTGAGCAGCGCGCCGGGAAACGTCGAGTAATCGAGGTGGAAGCCCTCACCTTTCATAGCCTCGGCCATTCCGCCGTGGATCATGTTCGGAGCACGGAGATATTTGCCGCAAAGTCCGACGAGCAATGAAAACAGGAGGACGAGGACCGGAATCGTCCAGCGGTTGGCCGTGATAAAGTCGTTCTTCCAGACAGCGGTATTAAAAATACTTAAGGCCGCAAACCAAACCAGAGCAAACGCGGCGGTGACGAGAGCGATGAGTACAATCTGGTGGATCTTTGGCTCGCGCTCCCCGATCGCAACGCCGAGCGAAGATGCGGCTGAGCGCGTGACGCCTTCAGTTACTTCCTTACCCGTCATATTCTGCACTCCCGAGCCAGTTATTTGATCGTTCGGCAAATAGTCCTGGACATCAACCTTCGGTCTGCTTTCTGAGCGTTCTTTTTGTACTTTAGCTCTTTCGGTCTCAGTCTGTCTAAAGAAGCTCACGTTCACTTGGACTGCCCGAGACGGCGCCTCCGATAAACCGAAATACCGCAGAATGCGCCGTTCAAAAAACTAGACCGTAACTGCGGTTAGCATATTTCGACAGTTTTAAAGACTTGGATGTCTCTCTATTTCTGGAACACAATGCGGGAAGAATATGAAAGTGTCGGTGATTTGACCTTCTATCTTGACGATCAGGTGCAAACTGGGCAGGGCTTTGCTAGATGCTCAATCAAGCAAGATGAGATACACGCGGGGACTTTTGAAAACCCAAGGGCTATGGTTGACGGACTTGCGGACATATACGGCGTAATTTTCCTTGATCCTAAGGAAGACCAGAGATTGTTGCCACAGCTCTACCAGCATCTTAAAACTGACAAGCGGATTCAACTCGATGGTGACTTCATAAACAGAAACACAGATGCGTTTATACCGTTGAGGCTCGTGGTTCACCTCTCTCGAATCGATATGTCAAGCCCTGAAACCATCGTTTGCGAATTTGACTCAGCCCATATATCAATAATCAGCAGAGGCTAACTGATTTTTGAGTGACTCACAGCATCTTTTTTTGAGCATCTAAATAAGGCAGACCTAGTTCTTTAGTACTCGAAGTCGACCCCACGCCAACACTCCATATGCGCATTGTAAACGTTCTCAGGCAGCGAGTGTTTGAAGTGCTTCCAATAAATACAGCTGACTCCAGGCTCGTTATGCCGTCGATTTGGCTGACCTCCTGCATTAGCCACCGGTCGCCGTTATACTACCTAAAAAGCGTTTTTATGGTGCTGCAAGCAAGGCTTAACTGCCCAGACTGCCGATAAAGTTATTCGCTTCGTTTTCTTTTCTATGCGCCAAGATAAAGCTTCAGAAAGTCGGCTTAAATGGAGGAAAATCGTTTAAGGCAATGACTAAAGCGCTAAGGTTAAGCCGAATACTAAAATGAAGTTCTAAGTCTTTCTACTCTTTGTTATGACAGTTTTCATGCTGTCACTCAGGCAGTAGGTAATATATCAAAACAAGGTTGGTAACAATTAACGCAATCTGCGCTTATTTTGCTTGTTGAACACCTGTGAGCCAAGAAATTCAAAGAGATAGCATAAGCACACGATGGAGTTGTTCTGGCGAATGGTTTCATAACACCTGAAGGACCCGCAGTCATCGGTGTACTACTGGAAGGAGGGGCTGAAGCGGCCGCACAGCAGGCACAGCAGGCGCCGCATGCTGCGGCTGCGACACCAGCCAGCACCGATGTTACTGCCGAGATTCAGAAACTGGCCGATCTCCATGCATCGGGCGCACTAACGGACGAAGAGTTCGCCGCGATGAAAAAGAAGCTCCTAGGATTATAAGGGCATCTTCCCCTTTTTTATTTCTTCCAATAACATTTCCCGACTAAATCGAGCGCTTAGCAGATCTGCGTTGCCGATGTATTATTACAGACGAAGAGTTTGAAGCGAAGAAGAAACAGATTCTCGGCCTCTAAGCGAGTACGATGGGTGTTAGGCTAGCACTTAAACTGGCAGCAGTCACCGTCATCACGATGCGGACGCTCGACATGATATTCTAGTCACAATTTACCAGTAACTTACAAGAGGGTGAAATTACAAGTGCGCATCTTCACAAAGATGCGTTTTCTTCTTTATGGATGTGACGGGTAAATTTTATTCCAGAGATGACAAAAAATCCTGAGACACACGTCGCTCTTTGTCTTCCCATTTATCAGACAAAATCTTTAGCTTTTTTAACTCTGCGTCTTTTTTCGGTTTGACCTTGTCATTGCTTATAGTCCAGATATAGATTGGTTCTTCAACTAGCTGGCTTCCTTTTATGGCCTCTTTGATTATTCTATATGCTACTAAACTGCCCTGAGTTAGCGTATATCCCCCACAAACATCTTTTACTCTCTCAAAAAGTGCTCGTGCAATTAGTTGTCCAGACCCAATTCCGATGTGATAAATTCTACAATCAGTCATTTTATGTTGGTTTTTACCAAAAAACCCAGATTCACAGTTATTGGCCATCTGCCAAATCATCGGATATTCTTGGTGTCCAACAACTAAATATTCGGGACATCTTTTTCTAGAAGATGGGAAAAGAACTTCGGTTTCGGCGTCTTTCTCTATTTTACCAGCGAATTTTTTTAGGTGCTCATTTAGTTGAGATTCAGTAAGTGGATGGTTTTTTGTTGTCTCATCGAGGATTTCGGAGAAGAAATCTCCGAACCGAATAATGTCGTCAGCGCGTCCAGAACATCCCCACAACCTATTTTCGCCAAATCTGAATATTTTTCGGGTTTTTGACCTTATGTATTCATTATTAATTAGGTGCAACTCTAGCCCGTCAGAAGCAAAAACAACGCCGTCTGTACAAGTTATCGCTATTATTAACGTCGCCTCTAGTTGCATATTAAGCGCTGCCTTCCTCAATGTTCTTAAGCTGTTCTGAAAGATATTGCTTGATTCTCTCGTCGCCAACATCCTTGATTTGATTTATGAAGTGTTGCTTAATCTCGTTTAATCTAGCAATATCATGGTTAAGACTCTCTATTACGCTCAAAAGTGTAAGTGCCCGCTCTATCTCTCTATGTTTGTCGTCGTCTTTGACTATCAAGTTACCAACCCTTTCTTAACAACCCATTTTCAACAACTCTCATTTTAACAGCACCCAAAATCGGCTTTGTAAAATAGTAAAAAATCACCCGACTTTTTTAACACAGCTCTGACTTTTTTAACGTGGGGCACTTATTTTACAAAGCTCCCAAAATCAAAAAATTGATATAAAAGTGCGTTGTCTAAAAAGGCGACTTCGCCGCGGATACGATTTGAGCCGCGCAACTGGTTAAATCATCGAGCCATGGTCGACCTCACTTTTCTCGAAAAAAGGCGCGATAACCTCCCCTTCTATCTCATTGCAATAGCGATCGCGCTCTTGCTTTTGTACATGGTCTGGCCGTGGAAGTACGCCTTGATACTGACCCTCTGGGGCGCGTACGTCCTGTGGTGGCCAACGGTGTGGCTCGAAAAGTACATTCATCGGCGGGGTTTAGCGGCCCTCATCGTTCTCATCGTCACTGGTGTTGTCCTTGCGTTAGCTCTCGTCAACCTCACTGTCATCGTCGCACAGCAAATCGCACAAATAGCGGCAGGAGCATCGAGCTCCAACGCAACGATTAGCGGAGGGCTCACCGATACCGTTAAGCTCGCCTTCCCCGGGGTGGTGACAACATCACCCCTCCTCGCGCTCATCGGAGCCCTAGGGACCGGGGGTAGCATCATTACGACGGTATTCACTCAAACTGCAAACGGCGCCGTAAGAAATATTCTCGTCAACATACCCCTGCTGTTGCTCCAGCTCATCATCGTCTTTTTCCTCCTGCTTGGCGTCCTTGCACGAGGCGACGTCATCGTCAACGACTTCAAGGGCGTCGCTCCACCGAAGTACCGGCCCGTCATCAATCGATTCTTAAACCACCTCAACCCGATCTACTACACCTTCTTCGTCATATACTTCGCAGTGGCCATCATTTGCGGCATACTCGCAGCTATCGTGTACGGATTACTTGGCGTGCCTTTTTTCGTCACATTCGCAATCTTCATCGTTTTCGTGGGCCTCATTCCTTCCATCGGACGCGCCCTCATTTACATCCCGCTCGCGCTTTGGCTCCTGATTCAGGGGCAAACGATTACGGCCCTTCTCGTGCTTGTATTTAGCGTCGTCGTTTTTGAGCTGATCATTCGGTATACCATCCAGCCAAGGTGGATGGAACGAACCGGCAGGGTTCCGCGCCCGCTTACGCTTATCGCGTTCACATTCGCTCTGGCGGCGTTCGGCGTCATCGGCTTTGCTGTCGGGCCTGCGATCGTCGGCTTCGCCCTTGCCATGTGGCGGACCTACAAGGATATCCAACGAGAACAGGAAGAGCAGGCCCCAGCCGTCGCACAGGCGATTGGGTCGTAAAAACGCTCTTATTTTTAAAATCCCGGTGCCAGTTACGAGAAATAAGGCTACTTCCCTTAGTCTGCCGCTAGAAATGTCGCAAGTGTCGGTCGCGAGTGAAGGGATTACACGTGGGTGGTTCCTTATTTTATTTAGAATCGGGTTGTGTGCGTTCAGGCAGCAGCAGGACTGCACCGATAAAGAAGCACAGCGCACCGACGAACGTACCCAAGTTTACGAGAGCCACATTTATTGGCAGACCTGTTGTCGGCACCACATACGACGCGATTGCTGAGACGCCAAAGGCGACAGAGCCTAACAAGTTGAGGGCCGTGATCCACCACGGCAGGCTGCCCAACCGCCAACAGCTAACGGCGTGACATACTTCAAACCATGCCAGCCCACTTGCGATGAGAAAGCACGTCGACCCAAGGGCGTCAGGTGTCCAAACGAGACGGTTAAGCTGGCTCACGGAGAGGGTTACACTCAACGCGCGGAGCGTAGTGGCGTTAAAAAACACCGTGCCAGCAAACTGCACGAGCGTCGACCACCAATCAATTCGCCGCGGCTCCCACGCAACGAGGCGAAGTTTCTGTGAAACGTCGGGTTCTGGCTGAGCATAGTCGACGTTTGCCACCTCCACGACTTGCAGAAAAGCAGCGCTCGTAAACCACAGAGAGCCAACAAAAAAAGTGAGTGCGTCGGCCTCACCGCCAACGGCCGAGAGGTATCCTGGCACCGCGCCCACTGCGAAGCAGGTGGCGCCCACCGCAAACAGAATGCCAATCCACCAACCAATCGCGCGTGGCGCCCACCACGTAGAGCCACGATCGGCGTTTAGACGTGATCGACGCTTGCGGTGCGCGCGCGACGTCAGCGCGACGCGGAAACGGTCCGATTCCTCGAAGATCTCGCTTGTCATGCGTCGTTCCAACCTGTCGACACGAACGACCGTTCTGCAGCGCGCCCGAGGGCGAGAGCTTCTCGCACCTCGCAAATAGCATCACCACACTTTTTTTCTGCCCATGTCGTCGGTCGGTCCCCCGCAAAATCCCAGAACATTAGTGCCGAACACCAAAATACTTTAACAAGCAAAACGGTTTTCGTTTTTTGTCGCAAAAACGGTCGTGGCACTCGAACTGAGCCCGACAAGTGATGAGGCTGGCTCAAGAGCTCTCGACCGAAACTGAAGGGACTTTATCTTGTAGACCAGATATAACTGGGGTTACAAAAAAGGCGATTCGTATGTTATCAAAAAAGGTAGATTTGAGCACGAAGAAGGAATCAGAGACAGATCACACCACGACGTATGGCCATCGCTATTTCGGCGAGCCGGTACCGAAATACGTGATGCCTGACGATGGCATGCCGGCGCGCGCTGCCTACCAGCTCATTCACGATGAGCTAAACCTCGATGGGAATCCCTCCTTAAACCTTGCGAGCTTTGTCACGACGTGGATGGAGCCAGAAGCGCATCTATTGATCACTGAAAGCCTTGACAAGAACTACGTTGACAACGACGAGTATCCGAAAACCACGATAATACAAGAGAGAGTGGTGAACATGCTCGCCCGCTTGTTCAACGCGCCCGAAGACTGCGAATCCATTGGAACAGCCACCATCGGGTCGTCAGAGGCCATTATGCTCGGCGTCTTGGCGCACAAATGGAGTTGGAGAAAGCGCCGACAGGCAGAAGGAGAGCCGTGGGATCACCCCAACATCGTCATGGGGGCTGACGTGCACACGGTATGGGAGAAATTCGCCCGCTATTTCGACGTGGAACTGAAACTGATCCCGCTCCAAGAAGAAACGTACATCATTAGCGCGAATGAAGTCGCAAAGGAAATTGACGAGAACACAATTTGCGTCGCTGCGGTTCTCGGGACCACGTTTACCGGACAGATGGATCCTATCAAGGAGATCAACGACCTTCTCGTTGATATTAAAAAAACCAAGGGCTGGGACATACCCCTGCACGTTGACGGTGCCAGTGGCGGGTTTGTCGCACCGTTCGTCAATCCTGATCTTGAATGGGACTTCCGACTTGAACAGGTAAAATCAATCAACGTGTCCGGCCACAAGTACGGCTTAGTATACCCAGGAATAGGCTGGCTCGTCATGAGAGACAAAACGGATCTTCCCGAAGAGTTGGTCTTTAAGGTGAACTACCTAGGAGGGGAGATGACTAACTACTCCCTCAACTTTTCGAAGGGCAGCAGCACCATTCTCGCCCAATACTACAACTTTATACGGCTCGGAAAAAGCGGCTACACAGATATCTTGACCAACATGATGAACAACAGCCGTTATCTCGCCGAAAAGCTGCAGGAAACGGGCAAGTTTGAGATCATTAACAAACAAAAAACGCTTCCTCTCGTTGCATTTCGCTTAAAGAACGCAGGTTTCACAGTCTTCCAACTCTCTGATCAGCTCCGGCAAAAGGGGTGGATCGTGCCCGCGTACTATCTTCCTGAGAACGCACAGGACGTCGCTGTCATGCGGATGGTCATCAAGGAGAACTTTAGCAGAGACATGGTGGAGCTTCTCTTTAGCGATATCATGGAGGCATATCACAGGCTAGAACTATCAGAGACTGAGAGAAAAGAACGCGCGAAAGGCAAGGAAAATCTGACTCTTCTATACTAGGGTCAGCATTTCGTTACCCACGAAACGCGACGTATTTAGCGTGGGTTCACCGCTCAAATCCAAGGGCTCGTCTTTCTCGCGAACGAATTCTTGAGAATAGTGGGTGTCGATAACTTCTGCGACACCCTTTTTCCTTCAGGCCCCCTCGATAGAGTGGGTAACGTCAGATCTCATGTGACGAAGAGGGACGACGATGCGTCGCGGAAATTATGCCTGTGGGAAGTCACGCCGACGGTCAAATATCCACAATGATCTCATTTCTTCTGAAGATGCCGGGTATGAACGGGGGGTTGTATAAAGCGACGACAAAGCTTGATTTTGGAACAATGCCATTCCTTGAGAGCCAATCCCTGAGTTCCTCGGTCTTCTGAGTCGCGAGCTTCTCGTGCACACGCCCTGAAAATCGGATCGCGGCTGTTCTGCGGCTCTCAACGACCTTAAACGTGATCCGTTTGTCTTGTGGCTCAGGGAGCGTTTCGAGCGTGAACTTCGATGGCATAGCGAAGGATACTCGGTACGAGCGTTCTCCCGCCTGTTCTTCGGTTACGGGCGCAGTCATCGATATCTTCTCTGCTGTCACCGGAGCAGTCATCGATATCTTTTCTGCTGTCACCGGAGCCATCACGGGGGATTTCCTCGGAGACGGGCGCCGTCATAGGGATCGATTCCTTCTTCTTGTTTCCTCCAAAAATGTAATGAGCGAGAATCTCAAATCCGTTCCTGAGGGCACCATCAAAATCTGATTCCACATCAACTTGGGCTACGATATATGACGCGTACGTTCTAATCTCAAAACTACCTTCCTCTTTTTCAACCTCGTATTTGGGGCTCTCTATAGCCATAGTCGTATCCTCCATTCTGTCGCGTTTTTCTTTTTGTTAAAGAGTGAGATAGAGTTCGCTTAGCTGTGATATGCTTTGCCCCGCTCAAACGACGTCCAACCCGTTCCACAAGCGCTGTATTGCCTAGCCGACGTGGCCCTGCGTGTGCTTTCATGCTTGAGTCGTCGGTTCTCCCATATGAAGAAAAACGAGTGGCAGACAACCACAGAGCGACGTGCGCAGCGTATAACCCACGTCAAGGGTCAGGAGGCAAACGTGGCATCAATCCAGTCCCTGATCTTGTCGCGCGCACGTCTAAATTGGTCACACTGCTCGCTGTCTGATCCCGTAACTAAGACGGGATCGTCGACGGGATGATGGAGATACGTGGCAGCGCCCGGAAAGATGGGGCAGTTCTCTTGTGCTTCAGCACACATTGTCACGACGTAGTCAATAGATACGTTATCGAAAACAACAACAGACTTTGCGCGTTGTTTGGAAATATCGATGCCGACTTCTGCCATCACTGCAATTGCGCACGGGTGCACTTTTGTCGGCTCGGGTCCAGCACTGCACGCTTCATAGCGATCACCGTACAGAGCGTTGACGAGCCCCTCAGCCATCTGCGATCGTGCGGCGTTATGGGTGCAGAGGAATAGGATCTTTTTCTTGCTTTCCATGTGCTTCTACGGTATCAATTCTTAGTAACGCATTTATCTCTTTCATGAGCGAAATTGCTTGGTTGGGCAACTATGCAGCTACAACTTCAACCGCATACAAACTTTCACGTCAGCATATCCAATACGACGTTACAATCGATTAAACGGAGCACAGTGCCTAGCATCCCTCGCAATACACGCGCCAAGATAGCCGCCCGCAGAGCTGCTGATCTAATCTGATTGCACTTAGATCGATCTTCTGCTCCTAAAAACTCTATTTGGCAGCACAAGCCGTCAAATTCTTTTGGGCGACAAACGGTTCGACCGTCCAACGGCACGAGCTTCAAGAGATGCCCGTCACGAATCGGCAAGTTCAGCACCTACGACCGTGTGGGTGGTCGTAACGCCTTCCACATCCCGAATCTTATCAACGGTTTTGCTGAGCAACAGGAGCCCTTCAACCTCCACGATTACCAAAAAATCATACTCCCCGAAGACGTGATAGAGTTCTCTAATCCCGGAGATATCCTGCAGCGCGTCAAAAACGCTTCGCTCGTGGCCTGGAACGACGTTCACCAACGTGACTCCGACAACCATGTGTTGCCTCGCCTAATGAGAGAGGCTGAAGCCTACTTAGAGCTACCCCTCACCGCACCCCTCTTTACGGCCGAAAAGCCGCGAAAAACGCACTGGCGCTGTAACGCTAAACCACCTCCAGGTCAGTACCTCTCGCGCCTAAATATGATAGCACGATGTAAAGCCCGTTCCTTTGATTGGATAACGCGACCGGGTCTGAGATGTCGTTTTAGAGTTTCAAAATCGTGAGCGTCTCGGTAGACTCAGAAGCGTTAAGAGACATTCTTCAGGAATCTTCTAGTTCCGCACCGACAATGGTGTGGGTAGTGGCAACGCCTTCCACGTCCCGTATCTTATCAACCGTTTTGCTGAGCAGCGGGAGGCTTTCTACCTCTGCGATTACTAAAAAATCATACTCTCCAAAAACGTGATGGAGTTCTCTAAAACCGGGGATACCCTTTAATGCCTTAAAAACGCTTCGCTCGTGGCCTGGAACGACTTTCACCAACGTGACTCCGAGAACCATACACGTGCCTCGCCCATAAAAAGGATTCAAGCCTATTTAGAGCTACCCCTCACCGTGCCCCACTACCGGCCTTCATATTACTTCCTTCAGTCTCGACAAGAAGAACGAACTCTATATGTGTGCCTCTAACGGCAACATCTGCAGACTTCCGCGTTCGGCCGCCTAGCGTGCGTCTTAAGCAACTGGCCGAAGCTAGGCCAATAAAGGCAGCTGAACCTCGGGATGCTTTTGTGAGTACGCTCGGCACGATTGTGCGGGGCCGTCTAAGGCTTTTCCCCCACCACTTTTATGCTTCTTACAGCGTCGGCAAGATTGTCCAACTCTTCAGAAGTCAGATTGAGGCTGCTACCGATCGCTTGTGCGGTCGGGTCGTTCGCCATGCAGTCGAGCGGGAAAGCGGTCTCCTCCACGACTCGCACACCTTTAAACCCGGCAGCGCGGATGGTTTCTATATAGGCATCTTTCATGATCGCCCCCGACAAGCACCCTACGTAAGCCGCGGCCGACTGCTTCACCGCGTCGGGCAGCTCCTTGAGCAGGACTATATCAGACACCGCAAAATGCCCGCCCGGCTTCAGCACGCGGAACGCCTCGTTAAAGACCGCAGCCTTGTCAGGCGTCAGGTTGATCACGCAATTGGAGATAAGGACGTCAACTGAACGGTCCGCAACGGGCAGGTGCTCCAGCTCCCCGAGCCTAAAATCGACGTTTTCATAGCCACCCTTACGCGCATTAGACCGGGCCTTGTCGACCATCTCAGGAGTCATGTCAACGCCTATTACCCTCCCGTCCACGCCGACGATATTGGCAGCGAGAAAACAATCGAACCCCGCGCCCGATCCAAGGTCGAGCACCGTCTCGCCCTCGTGCAAGCCGGCTAACGCCGTGGGGTTGCCACAGCCGAGACCGAGGTTTGCCCCTTCTGGCACTGACGCAAGCTCGTCTTCGTTATAACCCACTGCCCGGCTAATGCCGTGCGCGAGATCGCCGTTGCTGCTCCCGCAACACCTGCTCACCGGGATGACCTTGAGGCTCTCGGTCTCACGCTTTGCGACCTTTGCGTACGCGTCACGCACGACGCTCTTAATCTTGTCCTCTTCCATCACTATCCCCTCACAGCACATCCTTAAAAATAGGGCCCAAAAAGCCCCTGACTGTTGCAGAAAGTTCCTCGACTTTGATCAGAGAAAGACAGCATATCTCGCCATCTCGTTCACAGCCGACGACGGCCAGTTTGTCCCCTGCCCGTATCTTGGCACGGTCGCGCAGTTCCTTGGGCAACACCATCTGGCCGCGTTCATCAACGCTCACTACCGCTTCAACCTTGCAGTTATTCGTGCCAGCATCGTCAGGCACACAACACGAGGCCTCTTTTCGCATAGCTACGTAATACATGGTTGTTGATTCTACTTATATTTTTCAGAAAAATCAGAATAATCAGAAAGATAGAAGTGTTTAAGCACAATTCACGCAAAAAACGAAGATAATCGGTGGTCACGAGCGACGCTGTGCCACAAACGGCGCCCTAGCCGGTAAATCAAAACAACTCGCCTTGTGCTATTTCGGTATCCTCCTCGACGTCGCCGGGGGCGCGACCAAGCGTCCAGGCTAGAGGGTCACCTTCATCGATTGGCCGGGACCCAGCACGGTCTCTCGACCTCTCAGTTTGGCCTTCACGTCTGCCTTGTTGCCCGGCCGGTTCGACAGCGCCAGCTGTCCGTCCGCCAAGCCGACGTCGAGCCAACACTCCCCGACGAGCAGTGCGTACCGCACCGTGGCCAGCTGGGGTGGGAGCCGCGGGTCGACCGATACCGACCCCTCACCCGGTTCGACGCCGGCGTACCCACGACGCACCAAGTCGACCGTGCCGGCCATGACGCCTATATGCACTCCCTCGCGCGTCGTGCCGCCCTGAACGTCGTACAGGTCGCTCTCGAGCGCCTCGAGGAACAGTGACCACGACGCGTCCGGGTCGGTCCGCGCGAGCAGCCAAGCGTGCACCACGCGGCTCAGTGTGGAACCGTGAGAGGTGCGCGCGGCGTAGAAGTTGACGGTGCGCAGCAGGGCCGCCTCGTCCACCTCGTACCCAAGCCACGCGAGCAACCGCTGGACCTCGTCGCCCGGGAACAGGTAGAAGAGCATGAGGGCGTCCGCCTGCTTGGACAGCCGGTACCGGTTCGGCGTGTCGCCCTCGGCCTCAAGGATCCGGTCAAGACGGGCGATATCGCCGTACTTGGCCCTGTAGGCGCCCCACTCGAACTCCTCGAGCCGCTCATACCCCTCGAACTGACTGATGACGCCGTCGGGGAGAAACGGTACGAAGAGGCGACGGCTGATGTCGCGCCACAGGTCGAGCTCGGTGTCGTCAATGCGGAGTATGCGGACAAGCTCGTCGCGCCTGAGAACGGGGAGCAGGTCGAGCGCGTCGAGAGCACGCCGGAGGACCCAGGAGGTCATGACGTTCGTGTAGGCGTTATTGTCTATGCCGAGCTTGTCGGACCACGGGTACGCGTCATGGTATTCGTCAGGCCCCATGACGCCGCATATCACGAAGCGCCCGCGTGCCTCGTCGAAGCTCGTCAGGCTCGCCAGAAAACGGGCGATCTGCAGCAGCATCTCCGCCCCGTGAGAGCGCAAGAACGCGGCATCGCCGGTACTCTCGTAGTAGCGCCAGACGTTGTAAGCGATTGCCACGTTCACGTGCCGCTGGAGGCGACTGTTGTCCAGCAGCCAGCGCCCGGACTTCGGGTTGAGGTGCACCACCTGCGTCTCTTCGCGGCCGTCGCTGCCGCTCTGCCACGGGAACATGGCTCCCCGGAACCCCTCGGCGCGGGCCGCCCGCACGGCTGCCGGCAGCCTCCGGTAGCGGTACAGCAGAAGCGCCCGCGTGATCTCGGGAAATACGCCGGTCAGAAACGGAAACACGTAGAGCTCGTCCCAGAAGATGTGGCCGCGATAAGCCTCGCCGTGCAGGCCGCGCGCGGGCAGACCGGCATCGAGGTCGACGGTGTGCGGCGAGACGGTCTGCAGCACGTGGAACACGTGGAGGTGCAACAGCATGCTAACGTGATCATCGTCACCCACTTCGACGGTGCAGCGGCGCCAGATCGCGTCCCAGGCCTCTATGTGGCTTTCTAAGAGGGCGTCGAAGTCGCCGGCGTCCTTCAGCCGCGTTAGAGCGGCGTACGCGGGTTCGGAGATGCCATTCTCACGAGACGTACACAAGACGACGGTCTTTTCGACCGTCAACGGAACGCCGCGCTGAGCCGCTGCCTGCAGCACTAGCCCGACGTAGCCAGTCCGCTCGCTCAGCTCGGCGGCGACGAGTGCGGGGTCGCCACCGACCTTCAGCCGCGTACGCGCGGCCTCAGCGATGCGGATGCGCGACTGCGAGGTCTCAGCCACGAGACAGATCGTGTCAGGGTCCGGTCGCGAGGCGGCGACTGGCTCGAGGTGGTCCGATGCAAGGTCACGGTATCGCGGCACGCCGGCGTTGACCACCGACCCGTCGAGGGCCGACTCGAAGGTGATGCGGCCGGACCAGTTACGCGCAGTGAGCGTCAACTCAAGGGCCGCAACGTTCTTGTCCGCCATGCTCACGAAGCGGCGCTCGGTCAGCTCGGTCTCACGGCCCGCGTCGTCCCTGAAGACCAGCGAGCGCCTCAGGACGCCCTGGCGGAGGTCGAGCTCCTGCCTATACTGCAGCAGATCGGCGCTGTCAACGTCGAACTCCGGACCGTCGTCGACGCGGAACGTGAGAGGGAGCCAGTTAGGCAGGTTGACGAGGTCCTCGTTCTCGATGGCTCGTCCGGCCACGTTGCTGACCAGACGATTGAAGCCGCCGGCGAGATACGTCCCTGGGTAGTGCACGCGGTCCGCTGAGCTCTGCGCACTGGCGCCGCGGGTCACGAAGTATCCGTTGCCCACGGCACAGAGGGCCTCGCGCAGCCCCTCATCCTCCGGGCGATACCCCTCGTAGGCCAGCGTCCATCGGTCTCCGCTCCGCCCAGAGGCAGCCGGACCGATGCCGCTCACGACAGCTCCTCCAAGGTGAGGAGCGCGCGGAAGAACTCCAAGACCTCCCCCACATCGGTGAGGGTGTAATCGGCAGCGGTCACGTCGTGCGGGTCGCCGATGCGCACGCCGACACCGCGCCCGGCGATCGCCTGGAACGCATCTTCGTCGGTGTCGTCGTCGCCGATGTAGAGCGGCACGTGCGTCCCTATAGCCATGTCCAGCCGCTCCAGCAGCCACAGCAGCGCCTTGCCCTTATCGTAACAGGCGATGCCCGGCCGTAGCTCGAGGACCATCTTGCCGGTGGCCTTGCGCAGTCCGAAGAAGACGTCAGCGACCTCATCGAAAGCGGCCATGACGCGCGGCACTTGGTCGGGAGGCGTCTGGCGGTAGTGCACGGTCACCGCGAAGGTCTTGTGCTCCACCCAGGCTCCAGGAATGTCCTCCACCTTCCTTTCGAGGGCGGCGCGCGCCGCCGCCACATCGTCGACGGCCGCAAGGCCGTGCTGGACGTGCCCTCCGAGCGCCTCGGGGGCGTCGACGTCGCACCCGTGCGAGCCCGCGTACACGATGCCGTCGATGCCGACCATCCTGCGAACGTCGGCCAAGTCGCGACCGCTGATGATGGCCACCGGGAAGTGCGCCGCCAAGCGCTCGAGCGTCGCTCTCATGTCGTCGGAGAGGACGGCTAGGCTCGGGTGTGCCACGATCGGAGTCAGCGTACCGTCATAGTCGATAAAAAACGCCGGCGTGGCCTGGGAGAGCCGCCGCTCGATATCGCCCGCGCAGACCAAGGCGGACGGACTGAAAGGGGGGTCCACGACCACGTCCGCAAGGTCGGAGACCACCACATCGGCGCCAGCGGCGAGAAGGCCGTTGGCATCACCGGTGCGGTCGACCCCGATCACGAGACCGAAGCCGCCCTGGCGGCCGGCCTCCACACCGGCGCGGGCGTCTTCGACGACGACGGTGCGCTTTATGGTGGCGCCGAGCCTGCGCGTGGCTTCTACGAAGACTGCCGGATCGGGCTTGCCGAGCAGTCCCATCTCTGCCGCGGTGATGCCGTCCACGCAGACCTGGAACAGGTCGCCGACGGCACCGGCGCGGAGGACCAGCTTCAGGTTCTTGCTAGCTGAGATGATCGCGGTCCCGATGCCGACACCCTGGAGGATGCGGACGAGCCTGACGGTGCTTTCGAACACGCCCACACTGTGCTGCTCGAGCTCCTCCAGGAAGTAGCCGTTCTTTCGGTTCCCGAGCCCGCACACCGTGTCCGCGTCGGCGGTATCATCGGGTGTGCCCTCAGGGAGGACGATGCCTCGCGAGGCGAGGAAGCTGCGCACCCCGTCGTAACGCGGTTTGCCGTCGACGTACTGGCGGTAGTCGACCTCCGCGTCGAACGGACGCCAGTCCTCGCCGGTACTCCGCGAGCGCTCTCCCATGTAGTCGTCGAAGAGCCGTTTCCACGCGGCGGCATGGACGACAGCGGTCTTGGTGACGACCCCGTCCATATCGAACACGACTGCGTCGAACTCCTCTCGTGGCAGGACGACGGTTCGCGCTTCGCTCATGGCAGAACCCTCCCTACGCGCGACGCAGTGACGGCTTGGCCGCGCCGCCCGTTGCGCACGTCGCCGGCGGACTTGTCGATCGCCTGGTCGCCCGTTTCTAAGGTGTCGATGGTCCGACACTCGATGTGGGTCAAACGCTCGGCTATTCGGGGCGGTTTTACCGCGATTATAGGTATGTGCGTCAACCCAGCGACTTGAAACTTGTTCATGTCTCTCTCCGACAGGTTCCAACGATCCATACTTGTTCTACCAATTCTTTGTTGGCAAATTGATGACAAATTCATTAGTCAAACACTCGCTTTCGTTCAGCTTAAAGCGTTCCAATTGATACACAGAGCTTTCACGGCTGAACTTGTGTGAGAACCGCAAACGAACGGCAGCAAGATTATTAGCTATTGTCTAAAAAATAAAAAAGATTGTGGTTTACGTTTTTTACCTGACTCGCGAGGCCCCACATTGAGTACAAAACAGAGCCATTAGGCGCGCGTTTTCACGGGGCCGATGTTGACGATCATCCGTGTTTGAAAATCAAGTTGGGCTCCAATTCATTCCAACCATCATCCATCGAAAGGGGCAGGTTTAAACCACTTAGATGTCTGCCATTGTGTTTAAGAAACAGGCTTTTCGTCTCAGCTCTCGTCAAGTCGAGTCGCTCGATGTAGACGTTCGTGATGTCCACAATGCGAGGTGCCAGAACGCCTTGGCTCGGATCAAAAGGAGTCTCTTTACTGAGTTCTCGTTCGCGCGCTGTGCTGTATTGTGGACCGTTTAAATCTAAATAGCATAATTCAAGATGGGTGGCGAGCGTCTTCCTCAGTAGTTCTTCGTCTTTATCGACCTCTTCTTCTAGCAGCATGCCATACTTAGACGAGCGCTGCGGAGTAGTGCGAAGTTTCCTTCGTTGATACTTTCCGATTCCTGTCTTTGATACAATGCCCGCCGAATAGAATGCAATGCGCTATGCAATTGCTCTGGCCTCTCGCTACCATGTTTTTCTATTTGAGCGGCTCTTATCCGCTCGAAGCGTTCTTTATCACTATCAGGTAGCGCCTCTAGTTCGTATTTGATAGCTGATTCGTCTTCCATATCATCAACCCGTTCTAGCGCAACGAGTATGCCTATTCGAAGTGATTTCAGGGTCGATCGCCGTTGACTTCGCACAAATCATAATACTTTGACCTCATTCTACCGACTCTGCAGAAGTCAAAAAAGGGAAACGCCGGAGCGGTAAGGATGATTGCACAAAAAGAAGAAAAAGTTCACAAAAACGTCCTCTCGTATCTAGTCGATCATATATTGTTGGCTGCTGCTTCGGAGGCTCAATGAGTGGTCGCAGGGCTTCGACATCGTGCTGAGCTTCTACTCGTCCTTCGTTCAAATCCCAGTCCCTGCGTACAACCTTTAGAAAAAAGTTTCATCCACTCTTTTATTTGGAGCGCTATATTATTTCCCCATTTATAGAAATCGTGTAATCTTTAATTATTATGTTTTTTTGGGCTTTTTCGAGTGCCCTTTGGACTATAACCTCAATACCTGAGCAGCAGGGAACTTCCATGTGCACGATGGAAATCGATTTTATGTCCTTTTTCTGGAAGATTTCTGATAATTTATCCACGTATTCTTCCATAGTTTTATCCAGTTTTGGACAAAAAATTATCAAAACCTTATCCTTTAGAAACCTTTGATGGAAATTAGCATAGGCAAATGGGGCACAATCGGCCGCCAATAAAAGGTCAGCATTGTTCAGGTAAGGTGCGTTGGGATTTAAAAGCTGTAACTGGATAGGCCAATTCCCGAGTTCTGAGGTCAACGTCACCGGCTCATGCGTCTGATTGCCCGATGCACGCAAATCGCGCGTTATAGAACCGGGACAGCCGCCGGCCAATGGTTCTTCCTCATACTCCGGAACTTCAATGTTATTTTCCTTCAAAAAGTCAATTGCTTCATTTAGAAAATGCTCTTGACCATGTTCCTGAAGATGCCGCAGGTGGGCTTTTATCACGTTAGGTCCTGCTTTTGTGATATTTCCCATAACCTTGTACTCATCATAAGGTTCGGCTTCTCGTGTTTCAATTTCTATAGCGCCCTCCGGGCAATCCCCAATGCAGGCCCCTAAACCATCGCAGAATAAATCACTTATAGCTCAGGCCTTGCTATCAATTACCTGTAAGGCACCTTCAGGGCATCCAGTAACACAACTGCCGCAACCGGTACATTTTTCTTCATTAATTCGGATAATATCTCTTTTCATAGCTATTCACCCAGAGCAGCTGATTTGTTGAATCTTAGGGACTGTCTGCCCCAGTATCATTGTCAAGGGACATAATAATTTTATATATTTGAAAATAAGCTGATAAAATGCCCGCATATGTAGAAAACAGGGTTAATTCACTTTTATATTTATTTCAACTTTTTTTCATATCCTGCCAAATATTTACCATATTCATCCCCAATATGGCCAGATTAAAGAAGAAAAGCTGCTATTTTTCTAACAAACTGCTCCGTCTCGCTGAGACGGAGTCCATCGCAGCAAATGATGCCGACAGGGCTATCAGGCATTGTGTGTGTCTAAGAAAGTGGCACGTAAGTTCATTCGCGCAAACCTATCAGTGCTCAAGCAACAAAAGCACGATTTAGTAAGCTTTATCGGCGCCCACACTCATTGCATAAGCTGTGAAATCGTCCACGCTAGTCACAGCTGAGGTTCTCATACTCATAGCACTCTTAGTCGTCGCTGCGTGTGGATGCGCGACGACCACCCAGAACGCGACAACCTCCGCCAACCAGACGATCGGAGGGATCACGCTTCCCACGACCACGGGCCCCCCTACACCGGCGGAGGCACGACAGATCGCCGCAGCGGCGTACGTCTATGGCTACCCTCTCGTACTAATGGATCTTACGAAAGATCGGCAGACAGCCGCCCCGGCCCCCACTTCCGACGGGACGGCGGCACCGGTCAACCAGTTTGCTAGAGCTTGCACCATGTGTAACGCGTCATTTACAACCGTGCCGAGCCCGAACGCTGATGCGCTCTTTTCTTTTGCCTGGCTCAACCTGACGAAAGAGCCGATGGTGTTGAGCGTGCCTAATACAACCGGGCGATTCTGCGTGATGGAGCTGCTGGATGGCTGGACGAACGTCTTTGCGTCACCAGGGACGCGTACCATCGGAACCGACCCGGGGAACTTCGCCATCGTCGGCCCAGGGTGGAATGGCACGCTCCCCGCCGGGCTGACAAAGATCGAGGCGCCGACTGAAACGGTTTGGATCGCCGGGCGCACCCAGCTGAATGGTCCTGGTGACCTCCCTGCAGCGAGCGCCCTCCTGGCTCAGTACAAATTGACGCCGCTGACCGCCTGGGGCACGACCTACACGCCACCGACCAACGAGCCGGTCAACCCCAACGTTGACACTAAGACACCCCCCGTTGACCTGGTAGCAAACATGACCCCTGCCACGTTCTACGGAAAGATGGCAACGCTTATGGTGGCCAACCCCCCGAACACTGCGGACAAACCAGTCGTTGATCAGATGGCCAGGATCGGCCTTGCCCCCGGCACACCGTTCGATTGGAACGGCTTTAACTCCACGATACAGGACGCGATCGCGCAGGGCGCTAAGGACGGACTTGCCTACGTCCCTCCTGCGGGTCGTGGCCTTCCAGATGCCGTCAGGGTAGACGGCTGGGTCTTTAGCTATAACCTCGGCAAGTATGGAACGAACTACACCACGCGTGCTCGTGCTGCTTGGGAGGGGATTGGAGCGAATCTGCCGGAGGATGCGCTGTACCAGGCCTCGCGGACTGATGCCAACGGTACCCTATACAATGGCGCACATGAGTACGTCATGCACTTCGCGAAGAACAGCACCCCGCCTGTCAACGCGTTTTGGTCTCTTACGATGTACAACGACCAGCAGTTATTCGTCGACAATCCGATCAATCGGTACGCGATTTCGCCCCACCTTGGTCCCTTGAAGTACAATGCGGACGGGTCGCTCGACATCTACATTCAACGCGCGTCGCCTGGCTCCGATAAGGAGTCGAACTGGCTGCCCGCTCCGTCGGGCGGGTTCAACCTCATGTTGCGTATGTACTGGCCGCAGGAGTCTGTTCTTAACGGCTCGTGGGTGCCACCTGCGGTCCTACAGGTGGGATAAAAAGTCTACAATGAGTGGGCAAGGATAGAGCCTAGCTGACCGGCTAAAAGCGTATCTGAGCTATCAGTGCAGACCGATTAGTTCTCGCGGAGCCAAGGTACTTTGTATTGAGAGAAAAGATAGGCATTTCGCATGTTGCTTTTTTGCTTAGTCGTGTGCGGCTAATCACAACGATTAAGTGCCCGCCACCAACGTCCTCCACGATTATGCTATCTGCGAACGTTGCCCAGAGCTCTTTGCTGATCTTGCACTACCAAAAAGCGAGCTGTTGGAGATCCATCGCAGCAAAATCTCGCTCCACCACGCAAAATCGGGTTACGACTACCCGACGATTAGGTTGCCTCATACTTTTCGAAACTTGCCGGGGTTATCTACCCGAACCTATCAGACTGTTTGTGAAGCAGCACTCGCCTTTCTCGTGGTGATATCACCTAACGAAAAGACCGCAAAAAGCTCAGAATTCCCCATTTTGACATAGCGGGCACATATTGTTGCACCACCTACACCATATCAATACCTACAATTCCCCTCAATGACACGTTCCACAACATCGCCTCAGCGAGGCGGAGGTCATCTCGTTATGCCGACTGAGTGCCCATCCACCGTTACCGCGTATATGTGCGTTGAAATACGGCAACAAAGTTGCGCGTTACAGGGTTAGACTTACCGTTATATGAACAAACAGACGGTATTCACTTAGACGCAGTATGCTCGATGTCCTTTCTAACGATATAGAACTCGTCGCTCCGTGCGGTATGAACTGTTCGGTATGTAGCAGGTACCTTGCGCGCAAACACGACGTAAGACGCAAAGGGGTGAGAATGGCGTATTGCGCGGGATGTCGCCCTCGTGACAGGAAGTGCGCCTCTCTAAAGAAACGCTGTGACCTCCTTCTGAATCATGGCGTTCAGTTTTGTTATGAATGTAGCAGTTTCCCGTGCGATAACTTGGAGCGAATCGACGCACGGTACCAAAAGCATTACCGCACGAGTTTCATCGAAAATCTCACCTTTATCAAGGACAATTCGCTTGCCGCTTTCGTGGAGCGTGAGAATGCGAAGTGGCGTTGCTCGCAGTGCGGAGGGTTATTGTGCTGCCATAATGGAATTTGTTTCAAATGCGGTCTTGACCGTTTACAAACAAAGAAGCAGCTGTACAGGTGGGAAGACGAACTATAGGTTGACTCCTGTATAAACGGCAAAAATCGCCTCACAAAGAGATTGGCCACCGGCAATTCTTAAAACGGAAGGACGAAAGAAAAACTTGCGTGGAATTGACCATGACATACAAAGAGAGAACGTGGCAGGAGAAACTGGGAGATAAGAAAGGGTTACCAAAAGTGATGGAATTAGAAGAGCGGTTTCCCTGCTACAACGCGGTGCACAAGATGGGCGCCGAGGCGGGCGATCCAGTCGTGCTCGTCAATCCGAGCGAGGTCGTTGAGGTAATGAAAGACGTCCCGGAGGGCAAGCTCATCACCATTGTCGAAATATGTAAGATAATCGCCAAAAAACATGGAGTCAAGGCCTGCTGCTCGCTTACCACCGGCATTTTCATCATGACCGCAGCCAATGCCGTGGAAGAAGCGGTACGCGAAGGCACGAACATGAACGTCCCGTACTGGCGGACGTTGAAGGCAGACGGGTTCTTGAACGAGAAATATCCCGGCGGAGTTGAGGCCCATAAGAAGCTTCTCGAAAAGGAAGGGTTTGTCATCCGCCAAAAGGGAAAACGCTATTTCGTTTCCAACTACCGTGATTATTTGGTGAATTCACGCGAGGGCGAGTAACACAAAACTGCACACTCATTTTTGAGAGAAACGCGTCGTTTACTCAGTCATAACTTGAGCTGCGAGAACTCGATAGGAGCTCTTGTGCCACGATACTGCATAAATAACCCTGATAGGGGCACGTCAGTTGAAAACCGCTGCGACGATTTGCTACGACCATCGAGCATAGCTTTTTATCGCGTGCAACAAAATTGACTCCAATAATCGCAGCGCCGCGTGATCGTGACGCTCCGCGGGTCGTGCAAGGAGGATAGCAGATGATTAGCAAGGAAGTGATGCTCAAGGACCACCGGATGATCGTCGATCTGAACTGTCCAGTGGCGCGGTTCCTGCATAACCCCGTGCTTACGGCCAAGGAAGTGAACCAGGTGTGGCAGAACCCGGGCCTCCAGGTCACGACCGTCCAAAACGCCGGCATCGCGCTGCACGGAGGCGACACGGTCATGCTGTTCCGGTCTCATCTTCGTTGCGGCATGAGCGTGCTCGGGGTCGCCCGCAGCAGCAACGGCGTCGACGGCTGGCGTGTCGAGCCGCGACCGGCCATGGTGCCGGCCGCCGAGGGGGACGCCTTCGCCCCGGGCACCGATGCCGGGGCCCTCATCGAGAACGAGTCGGGCGGTGTCGAGGATCCGCGGATCACCCAGATCGGCGACACCTACTACATCACCTACAGTGCCTATCACGCGACGATAAAGAACCGCGTGCGCGTCTCGCTGGCCACGACCCACGATTTCTCCCGCTTCATGCGCCACGGCCCGGTGCTCGAGCGAGACATGCGGAACGTGGTGGTTTTCCCCGAGCCCATCGGCGGCCGCTACGCGGGTCTGTTCCGACCCAATGACATCACGAGCGGCGAGGTCGGAGGCATCTACACGCAGATCAAGCTCGGCTGGACGAGCTCGGTCGAGTCAAATCGGTGGGAGATCCGGCCGGAGCCCATCATGAGGACCGGCGCGGGCCCGAGCGCCTTCTCGGACAAGATCGGTCCTGGCGCGCCGCCCTTCAGGACTGCCAAGGGCTGGCTCAGCGTGTTCCACGGGGTGCGCACCACCATGGACGGCAACCCCTACGTGCTCGGCGTGGCGCTGCACGACCTGGCGGACCCGGCGCGAGTTAAGATGTCGAGTATCCCCATCCTGTTCCCTTCCAGGGCTGACTGCCACGTCGAGGATGTCGCCTACACCCATGTGCCGCAGGTCGTGTTCACCTGCGGGGTCGTGCGCCGCGACGATGGCAGCATCCTCATCTACTACGGCGGCAATGACACGGTCATGAACGTGGGCGTGACCCACGAGGACGTGCTCATCGCGCTCTGCGAGAGCTACGGCCAGGACCCACTGACCGGGCATCTCAAGTACGACATTCGCGGCCACCGAAGCTGAGCAGCTCGGAATAAGCGGCCCCAGGGCACCAGGAGGTAGACCACGCTGGAGCAAGGTCGGTATCAAGACGATAGTCCGGGTGTCGCTGGCTCTTCGCGACCTTCGCGGCAGGGCTTCGAGCCCACCGGATTCGAGACCATGCCACATCCCGCAGCTGTTCCAGCAGGCGTCCAGCCGCGACCGCAGCCTCGACATCGCGCCTACATTCTTACGCACGGCCTTCGAGGAATCGAGTCGAGCAACGATCGACATCCGCTGCCCGAGGACGTTCACGATGTCGACAGCAGTATTGAAAGGACGTTGAACTGAGTTAATGCGGCTGAGCGGGGGGGCGAAGCACGCTGTTCACGGCAGTGGCGAGGCGCTCTGCACACTTGGTGCAGTTCGGATCGTTTGTGTTCAAGCAGCCGAAGTGGATGCCATACCAGCAGGCGCCGTTTTTTATGCTCGTTACGTTGGTTGCCATAACGTTCATCTCCGATCCACACTGCGCCAAGTTGTTTCATAAGGCCGCGTGAGGCAGCGATTGTGTGGGAAAGCGTGACAAGGCGCTTGTGTCACACCTGACGGCAGTTTTCGCAGGAGGCAGCCAATGTTACCTTACGCCGTTGACAGCAGGTGTGACGTGGTGAGCCAAAAAAAATCTAATTCAACTTAATAGCCGCACCGTTTGCGTTGAAGAGGACGAGGAAAAGAAGCTTAAAAACCACAAAAAGCATCACTAAAGGCGCCGGCTTTTGATGCCGGATAGCGCGGCGATGCATTCTCCGTTGTGAGAACCTTGGTCCGTGTTAATTCGTGATGATCGGCGCTTGGCGAATATACTTTGTGTCCTTCACCTGTTTAAGCATGAACTCGGCTAAGTCAGCGCGGGATATGGGTGTTCCCAGCTCATTAAGACCTGGATAGCCGGTCTTGACATTTCCTGTCTTCGGTTTATTATTGAGCAGAAGGACGCGCACAAGTGTCCAATCAAGATTCGATGCCCGAATCACGTCAGACCAGCCGACTATGTCTGCATAAGCGTCTGGTGAGGTGGTCTTGACCAATGAGATCATCGCCTTAATCTTGATGCCCGGCTTATCGTTCGGGTCTTTCGAGCTGGCGGTTGACAGTGCGATCAGTCGGCGTACGCCGTGATTATTCATCGCCGCTATTATGTGTTTCATTCCGTCCGTTATTGGGGTGCCTTTTGATTTGCCCGATGGCCCCATGACGCTGATCACGGCGTCGGCGCCGGTGATAGCACGGTCGATCATCGCTTCATCGGATAATTCTCCGTGCACGATCGTCAGTTGATCGTGCTTTATTGTAAGCTTTGACGGGTTGCGGGCATATACAATAACGTCGTATCCTTCCGCAAGCGCCTGTTCTACGAGTAGTTTTCCTACGTTCCCCGAGGAACCAAAAACCGTTATTTTCATAATCCGCTCACTTCACAGTCTTCTGCTATTACACCAAAAGCGTAACACAGCGATAGTAGGCTTAAGTGTTAGTGCTTTAGTTGCGAGATAACGGTCGTTATTCAGAGGGGCCTCGCGCAACGGTTTTAAGGCAGCCATGGAGGTTTGTGTCAGAGCGTTGAAGGTCTCATTGAAGGCGTCCTCTTCCCGTTTCGGCATTTTTAATCACCTCACGACAATCCCTAAAACGATGATCACGATTCCCGCCAGCGCTCTGACGTATCTCTCGCCGTCGAACCAGACGTTGTGGTACTGTCCGTGTTTGACCTACACTTGCGACTCCGTCGACGGCGATATAGATTCCGATCGCGATGAGCACGATGTTAAACCATTGAATAACCAACTTCTTTTCCCCCTTTCGTCCCTCAGTAAGACCTTTTCATGCCATAACTCTATCTAGACACTTGTAGCTAGTTGTGGCGTGAAGGTAGGATAAAAAAGCTCGCAATCGTCGCTAGTAGCAGCGTTCCTCGCGGCCGAAGCCGTGCGAAACTTCCTCATTTGCCGAGATCCCTCAACTCCCTATTAAGGGAGATGCCTACGACCGTTCTTATGCCGACGACGAAGGCGAGAATAACAGCTTCATCTAAGCTGGGAGTAATTATGGTCTTCACAAGGTCATTCGCTATGAAAATTTCTAAAGCGAGAAGGATTTTGGGAGTATAGTCCAGTCGAATGGCCGTATAATCGGGGGCTTTTCTACGAAGCGCGCTCATCAAGAGCTCCACGGCCACGCGGGCGCTTCCATAGAAGATAATAATGGCGCCTATGATCTCAAAGAAGGTGACAATCCAGCTGACTAACGTGGCCCAAGTGGTGATATCCTCAAACATGGCGCAAACAACGCTGGCTTGTCATCAGTGACGCTAGGTAATAACGTTTCCTTTGTAGGTGGTAGCGTTTCACTGAGCATCGCACGGGCGGTGGCCCGCCCCTAGCGTTGGTTGGTAGCCGCGCTTTTTTCGGTTGAAGTAGCAGAAAAAGACGTGGTACTAGTTGTTGTTCAGAACGCTGCGCTTGAGAAAACAGATCAATGTGAAACGTCTATATCGCAAAGGCTCTTTTACGATTATCAAAGCTGTAGGAGCCGCTTCTTCGACGGACACGTGAGCACCGCATGGAATCGTCCGCTATCATCGCCCTTTTGACCTTCGTTGTAGCTTACGGCATCTTGGCTACCGAGAAGATCAACAGAACTATCATCGTCGGCGCTGGAAGCATTGTCCTGCTCGTCTTTGGCGTGTTAGGCCTTACTGAAGCCATCAATTACGTCAACTGGGAGACGATCGGGTTGCTCTTCGGGATGTTCATCATCGTTATCGTGCTGTCAGATTCTGGGTTCTTCTTATACCTCGCATTTGTCGTCGCAAAGAAGCTCAATTACGAACCACGAACCATGTTGGTCGTGTTTCCCCTCTTAGCGGGCTTTTTAGCCGCCTTTATCGACAGCATCACCGTCATGCTTTTTCTTGCAGCGCTCACTATCGAGATTGCTAAGATTCTGCGGATTGACCCTGTCCCACTCGTCGTCGGTGAGGTAGTGCTCGCCAACATCGGTGGCGCGGCGACGCTCATCGGCGATCCGCCCAACGTCATACTAGGGACGCAGCTCGGATTCGGATTTAACGATTTCGTCGCCAATAACGGTCCTATTGCTGTTGCTGCTGCGCTGCTCTCGGTAGGGGTGCTCTTTCTTATGCAACGGAGCAAAGTAACCCCTGCCACTGCAATCGACACCGCTGCGCTCTCAGCGATCCGCCCCGAGCGCACAATCACCAACAAGCGGATGCTTCGCCTCGGCCTTGGCGCCCTTTTCGTCGCCGTAGCCCTCCTAATCACTCACGGATACATTCAGCGAATCTATAACATTCCGATAACGGTTGCCCTCGCCGCGTTGATTCCGGCCTTTGCGCTCCTCCTCGTCGGAGGACGGGATACTGAGAACGTTATCAAAAAGGTCGACTACGACGTGCTATTGTTCTTCATCGGTCTCTTTATTATCATCGGCGGCCTGGAAAAGACGGGCGTCATCGCGATATTCTCGAGCGGATTAGTGAGCATTGCGGCCGGAAACAATGCGGCGCTCATGTCCCTCCTCCTTTGGGGGTCGGGCTTTGCAAGCGGGGTGATCGATAACGTCCCCTTCGCTCTGACCATGAGCTACGTCATCCGGGGTATGTCGCTTGTTCCCTCAATCCTTGCGACCTCCTTAATGGTCTGGGCGGTGTCGTTAGGCACGGACATCGGGGGCAATCTAACCCCCATTGGCGCTTCGGCGAACGTTGTAGCTTACAGCTCACTGGAGAAGCACGGGACACGCATGGGGTGGATTCGATGGATAAAAATTGCAGCTCCGCCCACGTTGCTGGCTCTTCTGCTCTGCAATCTCCTCCTCTACATGAAATACCTCGTGGGGTTTTACTAATGGGTAGCTCAGACATGGTGGTTGTATGAAGGCTCTTGTCTGCGTTGACGGATCGCCTGTTACGAATGAGGGCCTAAAGTGCGCGGTAGATGCGCTTCGGATCGATATCGAGTACACGCTCTTGTACGTGCTTGAAGAGCACGGCATCTACGATAGTTATAGGCGGATCTTCAAGGAAGACTTAAAACGGATAGAAGAGCTCTTTGAAGACGTTGATTCAGAGAAAGAAGCGGCAAAAAAGATCTTTGTGCTCCCCTTGTGCGAATATATGCGCAAGCACGGCCTATCCGTTCGCGCGATTGTGAGGGAAGGTCCAGCTGGCGAGGAGATATTGGACGAGTTGCGCGAAGGCAAATACGATCTCGTGATGCTTGGACAACGAAAAAGCCTCTCGCCTGCGAGGCGACTCTTGGGCGGGACGCTCACCGAAGTAATGCGCAACGCTGATACGTGCGTCATGATCGTTCGGCCGCCTCGGCCCTAACTGAGATGCGTAGCTGGCGCCTAGCGATCGATCAACGCCGAGTCGTCATTTCCAACAGGATCAAAGGGCGAAAAGGCGCTATGGTCTAGCGAGATTCCAGTGCATGTAGATTGTCAACGTCTGTGGGCGATGCCGAGATAGCTGCACGCGTAAAGCAGCGACGTTCGCTGACAACATAGAAAGCACGGGATTACGCGGCTTTAGGAGACATCACCCGCTTACGCACCTCTTCAAATACGAAGATCGAAAGGCAGACGGCGAAGACGTATGCGAGCTCAGAGGGGCCGATGGGAACCGTCCGAAAAGCAAACTGGAGCGCCGGGAGGTAAACGACAGCGAGCTGTAGGGCGAGGGCCACCGTCACTGCTATGATGAGATAACGGTTCGCGAGAGCGCCCCTGTGTAAAATAGAGCGCTCTGATTTGCAGTTGAACGCGTTCACGAGTTGAAAGATCGAGATCGTGAGGAAGGCGATCGTTACCGCCTCTTCGCGGTTGGTGGAGAGAACATCAATGTAAAGGAGCAAGGTTCCAACACCAATGATGGCCGCCATAAAAGCGATCCGCTGACTCATGAGCTTCGATATGATGCCCTCTTTCATCTCCCGCGGGCGCCGTTCCATGACGTCGCGCTCCGCCAGCTCCAACCCTAACGGAATAACGCACACGCCATCGGTGACGAGGTTTATCCATAGGATCTGAACCGGGTACAGCGGGAGCGGCAGGCCGATTATTATGGCTGTGAATATGAAGAGCAGTTCAGCGATGTTAGTCGAAAGGAGGTACAGAATCACCTTCCTAATGTTTGCGTAGATCCGTCGACCTTCGCTCACCGCTTTAATTATCGTTGCATAGTTGTCATCAGTGAGGATCATGTCAGCCGACTCCTTAGCAACGTCGGTTCCACCCCTCCCCATAGCCACTCCGATGTCAGCGCTGATGAGCGCGGGAGCATCGTTTACCCCGTCGCCGGTGACCGCCACGATGTGTCCCTGATCTTTGAACGCTTCGACGAGCCGGCGCTTCTCGAGGGGTCGTATGCGGGCAAACACCGATACCTCATTCAGCGATTTGGCAAGCTCAGCGTCACTCATGGAGCTTAGTTCATCGCTTGTCAGTACGACGCCCGTCTTATCCGTGATGCCGAGCTGGACAGCGATGGCCTTCGCTGTGTGGGGATTGTCCCCTGTAACCATGACCGTGCGAATGCCCGCCCTCCTGCTCACGCCCAGCGCGTCTTTTACCTCCGGACGTGGCGGGTCTCTCATGCCAACGAGGCCGAGAAACGTGAGCCCCGTGAGGGATTCGTCGTCCATCATCGCAGTGCTAATTGACCCAGCATTCGCGCGCTGGTTCGAAGAGGCAACGTCACGCGTGCCCGCTGCAAGCACCCGCAAGCCATTTGCAGCCATTGTTCGGTTCGCCATTAAGATCTCCTGCACGACCGTTTCGTCGATAGTTTTTGTCGATCCTTTTATGAGGATTGTCTCACAGCGGGTAATTACTGCCTCTGGAGCTCCCTTGACGTAGATCCGGTCGCTGCTCGCGGCAGCCATGTACTGCCTCTCGGGATCAAACGGAATCTCATCAACGCGCGGATATGCGCTATCTAACGCTCGTTTGTCAATGCCTGCCTCCGCGGCTGCTGCGAGGAGTGCCAGTTCTGTGGGATCACCAATGGCGCGACCGTCGGCAAGCTGGGCATCATTCGCGTACGCCATCGCTGTCAGTAGATCGTGCACGCTCTCGTCTGTTCGCGCTTCCGTCCCAGCCGCACCGTAGACTACAGCTCTAGCTTTTTCGTCCGCGACTGCGACGAGGCCCCGGCCTGATACGTACAGCTCTTCAACGCGCATCTCGTTGAGCGTAAGCGTTCCGGTCTTATCTGTCAGTATGACGTCGGTCGATCCGAGCGTTTCAACGGCTGAAAGACGTCGAATGATGGCGTTTTCCCCCGCCATCTTCCGAACCCCCACCGTCATGACCACCGTGATAGCGGCAGGCAGCCCTTCGGGTATCGCCGAAACCGCTTGGCTAACCGCAATAAGAAACATCTCAAAGATCGAAAAACTCCGCAGTATCCCCACGAGAAAGAGAACGCCGACGATCGCGAGAACGAGGATGCCTATCCATCTTCCCAGCCTTCCTAGATCCTTCTGCAGCGGCGTTTCTTCACGCTCAGCGCTCTGCACGAACTCCGCGATAGTGCCGAACTCAGTGGCACGCCCGGTGGCGACGACGACCGCCTCCCCACGCCCCTCAGTCACAACCGTTCCTGAATACACCGTGTTAGACGTGTGAGGGCGCGTCTGTTTGTCCACCGTTACCGATTCTCCGGTAAGCATTGATTCGTCGACCTTCAGGGTCTTAACGGTGAACAACCGCGCATCTGCCGGAACCCGATCGCCGGCTTGAAGCATTATCACGTCGCCAGGAACGATTTGCCGCGCGTCGATAACTTCAGACACGCCCGCTCTGACCACCGTGCTCTTGGGGGCAGCAAGTTCCTTCAAGGTCTCGAGGACGTTTTCTGCCCGGTTCTCCTGAACAAAGCCGATAATCGCGTTAGCCACCAGGATGAGCGCTATGACCACGGCGTCCACAATGGAGCCAAAGAAGAGCGTTATCACGGCGGCGATAATCAAAATATAAATGAGCGGGCTTTGAAACTGCCTGAGGAACGCAAGGAACTTGCTCGGCTTTTTCCCTTGCGGGAGTTCGTTCGTTCCGACCGTCGAGAGGCGTTTGGCAGCGTCAGCCTGACTAAGCCCTTGCGGGCTTGAGCCAATCACGTCAAAAGTGTCTTCTACAGTCTTCGCGCGCCAGTCCACAGGCTTCACGGCGTTAATGTAATTCCCCTCCGTCTCGTGCTGCACTCTGTCGCCTCTAACCCTTGTTAATCATTTTTCGCCGGAGATGAGAGACGCCCAAATGTTTAATTATGTTTTTGCCACAATGCCGTTCCGTCGTAGCTCGTCCGGGAAGGCCCGATGCGTGCCACAGCACATACGTTAGTGCGAATACGGAACCTTAAGAATGCGACCCTGAGCGGCACTTGTTTTCTGAACTAGCACGCAATGCAAGTTCTCTGTTTACGCAACGATATTGGTAGCTTTAAAAGAGGCCGTGCGCTCGCGTGCTACCGGACATTCTCGAGCACAAGGCTTAGCTTGTAACGTTAGTGCTCGAGCATCGGAAGGAAGAGCTAGGACAAGCCTACAACGTCTCTTATGCGTCTCTGACTCTGCTCAGGCTCCTCGGTCGTATTCACCTCGTACGCTGTGACCCTTTCAAGAAGTTCCATAAAAAACGCTTTGCGAAGCCTCCGTTTGAACGGTGTATTGACGAGCAAGTGTGGATTGAAATAGTCATAGCGTTCAAGGATGGCCAATGCCTGGGCCGCTGTAAGCTTTCGAACGAACTCCTGATCGCTTGCGTCGCGTTTAAGAATAATCAGTTTGGTGAGCGTCGTCAAGGGCAGGATGCGTCCTTTTCCGATTGCCAGCCGAAGATCGACGATAGCGCGGCCTTCGCCATCCAACTCCGCGCGTTCGACCAGCCAGTCAAATTCGCTCCAGATCTTGGCGAGATCTGCGCGTATGTAAAAATTCTTTTCTGAACTGTAGGCTAGTATGTCTCGCCCGTAAACCCGCGCGAAAAACCAGTCATCTGAAACAACGCGCACCTCAGGACGTCTCAACAACCCGTAGGTGTGGGTCGTCTTTCCAGCTCCAGATTGACCGAGAATGCACACCCCTTGTCCGTTCAAGTCGAGGCAGGCGCCGTGTATAGAGTAGATATCGTGTTCGTCTTCAAGGACATCTCCTGTAACGCTCAATGCAAGCGACTTGATCCAGCCGTAGTAATCGAAGTTTATGAGGAACGCTGTCTTTGATTGAGGATCGTAGTACACGCTGTTCTGCTCTTCAGCCGGACCGTTGACGACATAAAGGCGTCCGTGCGACCGTATGTTTTGTGACATGAAATAGAAGCTCTGGCCCCAGCGCGTTGCGACCGATTGCTTCTCGGTGAGGAGCTTAATACAGCACCCATAGACGTCCGATTTGACCTCGTACGGAGTCTGGGCACGGAACTGTTCTGCCAATTTCTCCTTGCGTTGGATCGGTATGAGCTTGATTGCGTAAGACATGTTCACGGCCCTCTTGTAACTGAAACGAGACAGTCGTCGCCAAAAAACTGACGATATTATAATCAGCTGTCGTGAAGATATAACCCTCCATTCACAAAAATCTGACCATGGAAATCGACGTCAACATCGCGGCACACGACCTGCTGTGGCGAATCATGTCCTTAGGAGCAAAAAAGGCGTATCGCGAGGCTTATGGCGCCGCTCGGGATGTGCTCGTTAATAAAGAGTTACAGCACCTCGTTGAAGCGGGCTATGTTGTAAGAAGCGGCAATGATGTCGAACTCACGCCGGCAGGCAAAGATCTGCATAAAAAAATGACGACGATATGCAAAAAGTCAGAGTGAAGACGTGGGTGAGTCAATAAATGCCTCTTCGATCATCGGCTTAACGTCGTCGATCAATCGGATTGCTTCATTTTCAGATTCGACCCGATGCACATCTACCCTTCCACTTCTGTATAACGTAAGCGTGCGTCCCTCGTGAAAAAATCGTGCGACCCCAAGCTTCTCCGAACATTGCGCAATGCCTTCCAAAAGCCTGCAGAGCTCTTTCATGGAAAATCCCTTGTCAAAATGCGCCTCAACGACCAGTCCGCCCCCGACGCACGGCCTTACCGCTTTCGCGTCATATTTCCGATTCATTATATAACACTAGCATTTGGGTCTGCTTATCGCTATTTTTCTTTAAAGGTTTTGTAAGCCATTTAGGTGACAAAAGCGCTAAGTTGACGTTGCCCCTTTGAGTTTGAACTGCAGACGGTACAACGCCTCAACACGCTCGAGCGTTTCAGCGTCGTCAGGACCTTTGTCTTCTCTTATTCGCACGATACGTGGAAAACGCAGGGCGTACCCAGAGGCATAATTCGGGCTCTTCTGGATCTCGTTGAATTTCACTTCGAGCACGATCTGCGGTTCAAGGTCCACGGTCCGCCCGTGCTCGCTGATGATGAGGGGCTTAATCTCTTCAGTCAGCTCTTTGAGTTGTTCATCGGAGGCGCCGCTCGAGACGCGCCCGACAGGGGCCCACTGCTCGTTATCCTCGTCTCGTGCCGCGAGCTCGTACGACGTGATCCAACCCGCTTTCCTTCCGTGGCCGTACTCAGCCGCGATTACGACGAGATCAAGGCTCTCAAGGGTTTCCTTCAGCTTCACCATTTTCCGCCCGCGAATACCCGGACTGTAGTCAGCGTTGAGATCCTTCGCCATCAGTCCTTCGTGCCCTGCATCGATCGATTGCGTGAAGAATGCAGCAACGGCTTCGGGATCGTCAAGAATTTTGAATTCAGAGGGCTTACATCGCCCATCGAGGGGCACTACAGTTTTTTCGAGAAGCGCACGTCTCTCCACAAAGGGAAGGTCAACGAGGCTGTCTCCGTTCAAGTAGAGGATATCAAAGGGGCGAAGTTGCATCGGGATCTGATGGCTCAGCTCTCTGACCTTATACTTGCGCCGGATCCGGTTCAGGACGTTTTGAAACGGTATCACTTTGCCGGTGCGATTGTCCACGGCGATGGCCTCGCAGTCGAGAATGACCGAATCCGCGTGAATGCTTTCTTTGACCGCTACGCGGATATCAGGAAGTGCCTCGGTGAGGTCCTCCATCTTGCGCGAGAAGAGCTTAATGTCTGGCCCGACCTTATGAACCTGAATCCGCGCCCCGTCATACTTCGTCTCAAACGCTGCCCGCCCCCCCATCACGTCTAACGCTTCGCTCGCGCCGGCGACGTTCTGGGCGAGCATAGGCCTGACAGGCCGCATCGGCTCGATGCCGAGCGCCCGCAAACCAGAAAACCCTTCCGTTTTGGCAATTCTCGCGACAAGGCCGATGTCGTTGGTGAGCATCCACGCGCGACGCACCGCGTCGGGCGGCACACCGAAGCTCTGGGCGACGGCATCTTCAGTCACGCCTTCTTTCGAGCCGATAAGGAGGTTACGCATCGCGAGGCTGACCAAGTAGTTCGCCTCCCGCGGCTCGGTCCTGCTTAAGAGGTTCGCGAGCATTCGTTGTTTCTTCTGCGCTGACCCTTTTCCCGTCGTTGCGGCCATTTCCTCGAACTGACGATATAACTCGACGACGGTGAGGTCCTCCTCGAACGCCGCAAGGCTCATTGCGACCTTCTTCTCCAGAAGTCGTTCCGCGGTAATGCCGAGGTGTCCCGTGTCGCGATAACTCTCTATGACATCCTCACTGCTCTTGCCGCTGATGTTCGCAATAACCTTGACCAACGTCTTCCCGGCCACGCCAATATCGCGCGTGTCCCATGCAGGGAATATCCGACCAGTCAGAAAGGTGCATACAATTTCGATATCGTCCTCAGAAGCGCGCGTCAAAAAATCAGCTATGATGTCAGTTTTTTTAAGTCTCGAGGAATAAGCAGTTAGCTCATCGAACAGGGAGGCAAGCTCCGCAAAATACATACATGATCAATGCTGCCTACGGGGGCTTAACAATAACGTTAGGAACCTGAAGAGGCTTGGCTGTGACACAGAAGAGGAGTAGTGACTCTGTTACCTCCCTAGCACGTAATCGATCCGGAAAAAAGCTGTGTGCGATAAAAAGTAACCGACGAGCCAACGAACGAAAAACGAGCGTAGTTCTTGCCGGTTCGTGAGACAATAAGAGAGCCCTGTCTCCAGACGTAAATGGAGTAACGGCTGCAGTAATGCGCACCACGCTTAAGTCCGAACCCGACACGCCCGCGACGCTCTACCGGCTCCTGACTATCAACACCGGAACTCTAGACCCGCGTACCACCTTATCAGCGACGCTGCCGATAAGCAGGCGATCCAAACCTTTTCGCCCGTGCGACCCAATTACGACGAGATCGATATCTTGACTTCCAGCGTACTTGTCTATCTCCTCGGCCGGGTGACCGTCGAGTACCGTTGTGACAATCCGATCTTCATTCACGCCGCGCGACGCTAGGTCTCTTTTGGCATTCGCGACGATTTGCTTTCCCTCGTCGAGAAGCACGTCGTACATGTTTTCCCAAGATGAATCGATAGGGTATGCCGTAAACCCGGCGATGTCGAGTACGTAAGCGATGTGCACGGTCGCGTCAGTGAGTCGCGCGAAATAGGCCGCGTGGTCATAAACGGGGGCCATTAGATCCCCGCCATCCGTTCCGATCAGTATTTTTTCATATTCCATACGGGATCACCCACTACAACTGGCTGCAGCTCCCTCTTCAACGGGCTCATGCACTTCTATTTCCCCTGCTCTACTATTTACCAACAACGTTACAAGGACGCCCACTATTCATATGCCAAGCGCGGTGAGGAAGATGTAGTTAAATGCCGTCGCGCAGCGTACTGAATAAGGCTTTTATATTAGCTTCGGTATATCATTTAATGGTATATCAGTATTCTATATAACAGTAATTGTTATATATAAAAATGACGCATGTGGAGGCAATGATCAAACGAGAGCCGCTTGAGAGACGCGGGCTTAAAGTATACTCACTCTTCGTGCTGTACTTTCTGCTCACCGAAGGCCCTATGAGCGGTTACGAACTAGCACAACTCATCAAAGAACGTAGTCACGGGCACTTTCGAGCGACCGCTGGCAACGTCTATCCACGGCTTCACGAACTGAAAGAGGCGGGCGACGTCGAGGCGGGAGAGCCGACGGGAGGGCGCGAAAAGATAGTTTATGCGATCACTAAGCGCGGAAAGCAGACTCTGCGACACGGAGCGCTCGAACGACGGCAACACGTCGAAAACTTGCTAAAAATGATCGACCACGTTGCTGCCGTCATTGCACCGGCAGACAGTTCCTCGTAAGCAAGTTCTAGAGCCCCACGGTGCGTTCCTACTGGTGCCTCCTAAAGCTGCTTTTTTTTTAAATTTCATAGCCTTAAAGACGAAAAGACCGCTTCGTGACCCTGTGGTTCGCGCTACTACCGCACAGGGGTTGGCGTTGCGGTGGGGAACGGGGTTGACGTTGCGGTGGGGAACGGGGTAGCGGTGGGGAACGGGGTCGGCGTTGCGGTGGGGAACGGGGTCGGCGTTGCGGTGGGGAACGGGGTTGGCGTTGCGGTGGGCGTCGGCGTTGGCGTCGGAGTCGCCGAAGAGACCACGATCTGCTGGCTTTGCGGTCGTTGAGTAAGTGAAACGACTGCAATTGCGGCTATAACAATGAGCACAAGCGCGATTACTCCTATAATGATAGCTCTTCTCCCCGTGAGGGCACCGCTTAGTCGCTCGAGTAATATCGGATTTTCGTCCTCGTGCGCAGGTTCGTACGGTGGCGCGTGCGCAGGTTCGTACGGTGGCGCGTGCGCAGGAGCGATACGATCAGTGACTGGCTCTCCGCACATTGGACAGTATCGGAAATCTCCTGGAAGAATCAGCTTACAAGATGTGCACAATGTCTTTTTTGCTTCCATCCCGTTCGCCTCGGATCGTTACGCCGTACTCTTTACGTTCTGCGGTCTATATGCAGTCAGCAAGTACACGTTTTAAACTTGCCGGTCGCAGTTAACCCCTTAGTTGAAGCCAGACCACGCTTAGGCACAATGACAACGCAAGGTCCTATACCAACTGTCTCACCGCTGTAATGCGACCGAGAGCCTGGTCTGTATCATTTGTGGCACCCTTCACAAATGCAACGCCTTCAGTCACCAAATTAGGGGTCTCTATGTGGCTTACCGCCGATTATTAGTAGATGCTTTCTGCAATTCTTGAACGAGAAAGCGACATGAGCAAGACTGAGTACTATCGCAAGATACTGCGAACGTTAGCCGATTGGGACAGCTTCTTGCTGAAGGAGTCAGGATTACCAGGCCCACGAGCAAATCTTGAGCTCGTCAACGTGGTTGCTGACGAAGGCACTGAAGCCCAGTTCAAACACTTTTTGACGTTCGATGAAAGGAGCGCGCCGCGCAATTCACAGCTCGAGTTTCTGGCTGTATGCGGCGTCGTGGGTATGGGACAACTCCTCGTGCAGGGCAATTCTGGCGCCCTTGAAATACTCCGAGCATCTGCTTCTGACTCACGCTGGCGAGTACGCGAAGGTGTAGCAATGGCTCTCCAACGCCTCGGCGAAGCAGACATGGAGAGACTTCTGAGCGAGATGGCCAAGTGGAGCCGGGGCAACTTCCTTGAGATGCGAGCCGCTGCTGCTTCTTTGTGCGAACCTAAGCTGCTTAAGCGAAAAGAACATTCGAAAGAGACGCTCCTCATTCTAGATCGGATCACAACGTCGATTTCAAGCGCGAAACATCGCAATAATGACGCGTTCAAAGCCCTAAGAAATGGCTTGGGATATTGCTGGAGTGTGGCGGTTGCTGCTAATCCGGAAGTTGGGATGTCTATGATGGAACACTGGTTTTCGACTCAAGACAAGGACATACGTTGGATAATGAGAGAGAATCTCAAAAAGAAACGGCTCGAGCGAGTGGACGTAGCTTGGGTACATGATTGGCAACTGCGGCTCGCGCGCAACGAATTTTGAACGGTGCGAGCTAGACAGCCTCTTTTTTTTGAATACTATGAAGCTTAAAGTGCTGGGCCGCCTCGCGCTTTTCGCTATTGAAAAACTACGTCATCCCCCTGAATCAGCACACAGTTACGTAGCTCTTAAAGCCAAGCGCACGTGTCTTTAGAAGCTTTTCAAAAATCGAATGTTTCCTCAAATAAGTCGCAATTATTAGTTTTTTTCTAAATAAAAGTTAATTTTTGGGAATTCTTCCGAAAATCATATAAATGTAGAGTAATATACTCAGTTGTACCTATGACGGAAGACATTGACTCTGAAATGGATGAGACGGATTTAGCGATCCTTCGCTCCCTCATGAAGAATGCGCGGACCACGATATCGAAGATGTCACAGGAGATCGATGTGCCCGATGCGACCATCTCTCACCGGCTGAAGCGGCTTGAACGAGCGGTGATTAAGGGGTATACGGTGATCCTCGACCCCGAAACGGTAGGCCTCGAAATGACCGCGATTATCATCATCCAGACAGAGACCGAAAAGCACGGCGCGGTGAAAATCGCGCTCTCGAAGCTCGAAGAAGTTTCGGAAGTGTACAGTGTGTCAGGGGAATATGATCTCCTGATAAAGCTCTGGGCTCACGACATGGAGGAGCTCAATCACGTCATAAACAGTAAGATACGCTCGGTTGACGGCGTCGATGATCTGACCGAGATGATCGTCATGGAGCGCGTGAAGGAGGAGATAGTCCCACTGATAGAGTAACGGAGGAGAGATCGATGCCCTTTCTAAGCGAGATAATAAAAAAGCCGGTAGTTGACAACGCGGGAAAAACGGTCGGAAAACTTGTTGACGTTATCGTGTCAGCCGATCGCCCATATCCAAAGGTCAAGGCACTCAGCGTCCGTACGGCAAAAGGCACAACTATAGTCGTCCCGTCGGAGCAAGTTGAACGCTTAGAAAAGAGCATGCGACTGAAAGTGGCGGCGAATGACGTCACCGCATACCAGAAACAGGAGCACGAGGTGCTTCTCGCTACTGATGTACTCGACCGACAGGTGGTTGACGTTGAGGGAAAGAAGCTGCGCCGCGTGAACGACCTACAGCTCGCCCCCACAAACGGTTCTTACCGCCTTATAGGCGTAGATATCGGCGTCACGGGGCTCTTGCGGCGGCTTGGAATCGAGCGAATGGCAGAGCGCGTAGGGATCCATCCAGAAGAGAACTACATCGCTTGGACGGACGTCGACTCGATACGAAGCGACCCAATGAGCGTGAAGTTGACCGTTCCTAGATACAACATAACGAAGCTCCACCCCGCCGATATCGCCGAGATCGTCGATCAGCTCAATCTCCAGGAGGGTTTAACGCTCATCAACTGTCTCGATGAAGAGGCAGCCGCCGACACGCTCGAAGAGACGAGCGAAGAGCGGCAAGTTTCGCTCATAGAAGGGATGGACGCAGAGCGCGCCGCTGACATTTTAGAAGAGATGTCGCCAGACGATGCAGCAGACCTCCTTGGCGATCTTTCTGCTGATCGCGCTGAGGCCATCTTGGACCTTATGGAGCCGGACGAATCGGAGGACATCAAAGAGCTCCTCGAGTATCCAGAGGACACGGCAGGCGGCATAATGACAAATGAATTTATCGCGGTGAACAAAGAGCAGACCGTCGAGCAGGCACTTGGAGAGGTCCGAAAAGCCGCAAAATCGGTGGAATCAATCTATTATATCTACGTCACGTCGAACGGCAACGATCTCGTCGGCGTCACCTCGCTTCGCGAGATCCTGACGGCACCCCTTGACACGAAGCTCGCCGCGCTCATGCATACCGATCTTATTACTGCAGACGTCAGAGAGGACCAACACGAGGTCGCCCGAAAAATTGCGAAGTACAACTTACTTGCGCTCCCTGTCGTCGAAAAGGAGACCAAGCTTAAAGGCATCGTCACTGTGGACGATGCGATTGACATTGTTTTGCCCACTGCGTGGAAGAAAAAGGTGCCCAAGATGTTTGGCTGATTGATGGGGCCAACCCATGGACTACGACATCTTCCTGCGGCACCTGAAAGGGCCCACGCTGACCAGAATTATCATATTTCTATCGATAATGGGTCCGGGCATTATCACCGCAAGCGTCGACAATGATGCGGGCGGTATTACCACCTATTCGCTCGCTGGCTCCCAGTTTGGCTACTTGTTGCTGTGGACGTTCATCCCTATGACGATAGCGCTCGCTGTCGTTCAAGAAATGGGCGTCCGGATGGGAGTCGTCTCAGGAAAAGGTCTAGCCGCCCTTATTCGGGAACGAGCAGGCGTGCGCATTACTTTTTTCCTAATGATCGTGCTGCTTGCAACCAACTTCGGCAATACCCTTGCCGAGTTCTCAGGCATTGCAGTGAGCGCGGGGATCTTTGGCGTGCCTAGCTTGATCGCACTCCCATTAGCGGCTGCCTTCGTCTGGGGTCTCGTGATTAAGGGCAGCTATAAGAGCGTGGAAAAGGTGTTCTTGCTGGCGTCATTGCTCTACGTCTCGTACATATTATCCGGGTACCTAGCGCATCCTGACTGGCATCAAGCCGCGCTGCGCTCCGCGTTGCCGCAGCTCAGCTTTAGCAAGGTATATATAACCATGCTCGTCGGCCTGGTGGGGACGACGATCGCTCCCTGGATGCAGTTCTATATCCAGGCATCAATTGTCGAAAAAGGCGTTCCACTTAAAGATCTCATCTATTCGCGAATCGATGCCATCAGTGGCGCGGCGGTAACCAATATCGTCGCTTTTTTCATTGTCATCGCATGCGCGGCAACGATCTACGTTAGTGGCATCCAAGTGAGTAACGTAGCCGATATCTCCGCGGCCTTGCTGCCATTGGCAGGACAGTACGCGAGCGTCCTCTTTGCCTTTGGTTTTCTCAACGCTTCTTTGTTTGCTGCAAGCATTTTGCCTCTTTCGACGGCGTACGTCGTCAGCGAGGGATTGGGTCTCGAGGCGGGAGTCTCAAAGAGTTTCCGCGAAGCGCCCGTGTTTCACGGGCTGTACTTAGGGATTATCGTAGTCGGTGCCCTCGTGATAATGATCCCCAATGCCCCGTTGCTCTCAATACTGTACTTTTCTCAAGTCCTCAACGGGATCCTTCTCCCACTCGTCCTGATATTTATGCTCGTTATCATCAACGACGAGCGGGTGATGGGCGACCACGTCAACTCACGCATCTACAACTACATCACGTGGGCAACCGTCATCATCATGATTGGTTTAAGTGCGGGGCTCATCATCACCCTGTTCTCATAAGCCGCATTCTGTCACCGAATGCTCCGCTAAAAAACACGTTTGACTTGCTGTCAACCGCAGCTTAACTTAAAGCAAAAAAAGCGCTCAACGCTGAGCGACTGCAATGGCTATTGGCAACGCACCGAGCGATAACTACCAGCGAAAAGTCCTTTTTTTGAAAGGGAGGGCTAATGGGGAGGACATAGAGGGACGCGGCCATTTAACCTTTGCCTTGTAGCTAGGGAGGTGAATCCAACAAAAAGTAGGCAGGCGTAAGGAAACTTGGCAATCGTGCAAGCACGCAAACAACGCCCTAACCGAGGTATCGCCCCATTAGCATTCCATATATTGTTCTCATATTTAATATAATTATCCAATAATATTTATCTGAAGATATTAAATGAGACTCTCATTCAGTGCGAAGCTGCTGCGCTTTCAAACTATGTATCTCAGCTTAGGAATGTGCGTCAACTAACCCCACAGAAATCGATTACGTTAGATGCTTCAGCTGTTTGAAATTGCTACTTTAGCAACGCTGATTTCTTCACGTACCTCTCTTCCCACGTCGCGTAGATGGGCTGCGTGCCGAAGCCGGCAACGTCTAACACGTATGCAACGTGGATCGTTGCCCCCGTCAGACGCGCGAGATAGGCACATTCGTCAAAGACCGCATCCATCAGCGCTGTTCCATCGGTTCCCACTAAGATGTTGGTGTACTTCACGCGTTCATCATCAGCAAGCTTACCGTTTAAACTCGCCAATCTAAGCTTTCTTTCGTCCGTGGTCAATGCCGCGGCGTGTGTGTTTGAGGGCTAGGCCTTGCGAAGAGCTCGAGCCCCTTTTGCGAGGCCAGCACGGCTCTTAGCTGACGTCGGTGGGTCAAAACATATAGAGTGCTCCAAAAACGGTGTGGTAATGAGCTCGACCTTTCTCGTAACAGCCGCTGCAAACGCGCGTCGGTGATGTCCGTGATGGCAAACATCGTGTCTGTCGTATCTGCGTACTCCACCGACTCAGCGAATCCGCGACCGATATCGGCATCGTCGCTCCCGCGCACATAAACTGCGCCTTCGGAATATTGAGAGCCGTTAGCAAAGAAGTTCGTTTGACCGGAATCGACGATCGGGATCAACTTAAAGGTGCGAATATCTTCTGGCAAATTGTCGTCAAACGCAAATTCCCACTTGTTAGGATACCACGCGTGCGTCGCCGGATATAATGCTGGATTTGGCGACTGCTCTCCTCTGACCCATTCACTGATCGTCAGCGTTCCCCACGTGTTCAGCAGCTCTTTATGCTCGTTCATATATTTTCCCGACGTCTCAACCCGCATCGTTTCGGGCGGCGTCGGACCCGTCTGGAAGTAATAAGGGGCGTACGCACTGCGGTGCATAGCAAACATCGTTAGCTGGCGATCGTCCTCAAACTGTGCCATAAACCAATCCCAGCCAGGCGGGTCTGGTTTCTTAGTATTGTTTGCAGCGCGCAAAACGGCAGAGCGCGGATTACCGAACAAGAAGCCCCACTGATGATCAAACCAGAAAATCCCCTTCTCAAGCGAGATCGTCTTTGAGCCAAGACCTATCGCGCTGCCATTTGCTAACTTGATATTGGGAATAGAGTAATAGAGGGTGCCCATACCGTCTACACACGGCATGCAGCCGCCGTCACCTTGGAGCAAGTATTCCTTGCCTGTATCAAACGTGAGGTCAATTGAGAGTTCGATAGGCCTTTCGCCGCGCTTTTGCAAACCCCACGCTTGGATGGTGAGCGGCCAGAAGGACTCTGATCGTGTGCTCGCAATGCGATTCTTCCCTAACTCATAATGAAACGGATCAAGGCCGCTACGAATCAGGCCTGTGGTGCCTGCGATAACGATCGGATCTGCCTGGTAGTGCCGTCCGCCCGCTTCGCTTATGCCGAGTTGCAGCTCAATTACTTGATTCTCTACGTCGCTAAGACCGAGCTCCGCAGCCAGGCGTGGCGGCAGCAAGGCGACTCGGAAGAACATGCATTCCACTCCGTATTCGATGCCTGCCGCGTCCCAACAACTACCGACGAAAAAATGCCAGCCGACAGACGTTCTGAGCTGTGGCAGGTGGTCGCGAGGGAATTGCAGATCCGCCGCTTTTGGTATGGGCTCAAACCCCTGACTCAAATTCAAGCCGAGAAACTTGCTCGCGATTATGTACGCCTCGTGTGCCGTCAGCTGATTGCAGCAATCTTTCAGTTTTTTATAGCGGGACGCGTAGTTAGGGTTGTGAGATTGTGGGCGCGCGAGGAGCCAGTTTAAATAAGCGCGCATTCTGCTCCCAAAAGCCGCGCTGCTGTTTTTCTGTCCGTTCACATTCTCAACGACGTGTGCTGGAATTCGGTTTTCGTCGTATGTGCTCATCCACAGCGCGTTTGCGATGTGTTCCTTCGTTTCATTATCAAGCGTGGTTTCGCCAAGTAGAGCCGTTTTCATAGACGTCTCCTCTTGCTTATTTAGGCGTTTCAGTCGGGCCAGACGCGAAAATCCGTTTTCGGCGTGCTTGAGCCGCGTTGACCTGGCACTAGGCCTTCAACGGGCCGAGAGCGGTCTAATCATCTTGTCACTAACGCCACTCAGAGATTAAAGAGTTCCTATCTGGTGTTGCCTGCAACTATTTTAACACCAGCGATGTGCCTCTGACTCCAACATTGATACTTGCAGCCTTCGGCTCCGACTCAGCCGCATCCCCAAGCCAAGAAAAAAGCATTTTTGCAAAAGAGAGTCACTTGAATTCGAGCGGCGGATCGCGTAGCAGATCCTTAACTGGGGGCTGCAAACCTCGATGCGACGGGCTCCGCCGAATACCTCAAGTAACACATCCGCGTATGATCCTCCAATCAGCTAAGCACGTGCGTGCGACCAAATAGTATAAAGGGGCGTCTAACCTGAAATTCGCGGCACAGACAGACAAGGGACTCAGAAGAGAGAAGAATGAAGACGCGTTTTGCATAAACGAGCGGTTTGATCTAGCTGTGGTAGCTGACGGGGTCGGGGGCGCGCCGGCGGGCCACATAGCGAGTCATTTAGCCGTTGAACAGATCGAAGACTACGTAACAACGCGTGATCATAGTGCAGCTCCTTCTTCGACCCTCCACGACGCGGTGACGCTGGCCAACGATGCTATCAACAAGAGGGGGCGCCAAGACGGGTCGGCACGTGGGATGGCGACAACAGTCGTCGCGTGTCTCTTGACCAAGGAGCGCGTTTTCGTCGCCCACGCAGGAGATAGTCGCGCTTACCTTATCACCCCGACCGAAATCACGCGTCTGACCGAAGACCACTCCCTTGTAGCAGAGTTGCTCTCCTCGGGACGTATCACGCCTGAAGAGGCGCGCAACCATCCCTATCGGCACGTTATAACACGAGCGCTCGGGATTGCGGTCCGCACGCACGTCGAGCTCGGGTCTTATCCATGGACCCACGGCCATCACCTGTTGCTCTGCACTGATGGGCTCACCGAGCCGATTGCCGACCAGACAATCTATACAGTGATTGTAAATGAAGCGGGGGACCTGCACCGCAAGTGTGCCCGACTCATTGCGCTTGCAAACGCGGAAGGCGGCTTGGATAACGTTACGGTCGTATTGGCACAGCACACGTGACACGACAGAGAAACGACCAAAGAGATAATTCGGTGCTGCCTAATCGAAGCAATGCAGCTGTGTGATCATATGCGAAAAAACGAAAAAACGCGCCTGATTCGAACCGTTGACCCCACTCTACCATATGACTTCGGGTTAAGCTCGCACATTCTCGCTGATGGCGACCCTCAAATCGCACGATATGATGGGAGCGAGTATCGACAAGTATTGCGAGTCGGCGGCAAACTGCTGCTCGCGAGCGTAGTCTCTACAGGATCGGTGGAGGCGCCACAACTGCGTGTAACATTCGCCAGTGATCGCGCGCTCACTAATAGCGACCTCATCGCGGCGCACAGGATTATAAGTTCCGTTTTCAACGTCCAACTTGACGTCAGTCCGTTTTATGGGGCGATTCGTAACGATCCCATCGTGGTGGACCTCACTGGAAAGCTCAGAGGATTGAAAAACCCGGCAACTGCTACTATCTTTGAGGCGCTCTTCGACTCGATTGTCGAGCAACAGATCTCCCTCACCGTGGCGCACGTCCTGCAGCGTCGGGTGATAAAGACTTTTGGCGATGTGTTGCTTGTCAATGGCGACCAGTACTACGCGTTTCCAACGCCGGAGCAACTTGCTCTCGCGTCAGTAGAAAGCCTGCGACGCTGTGGACTGAGCCGAAGAAAAACGGAGTACATCACTGGAATTGCCCAACTTATCACCGCACGAAAGGTCGATTTGGAGGAGCTGCGACAGTACAGCGACGTGCAAGATATCCTGGAACACCTCTGCATGTTGCGCGGCGTAGGCGCGTGGACTGCTGAACTCACGGCAATACGCGGCCTCAACAGGTTCGACGTTATTCCGGCAGATGATCTCGGATTGCGAAGATGGATTGCCCACTACTATTGCAACGACAGACGAATCACCAGCGCAGAGGCCAGGGACATTGCAGAGCGTTGGGGTAAGTGGAGAGGCTTGGCCAGTTACTATGTGGTGGTCGCCGGACTCCTCAACATTGAAGCAAAGGCACAAGACCTGACGCGATTATGATCGGCTTATAACACACGTCGCATGGAAGCCGATCGGCCCCTAACTAGAGACTGTCAATCTGAGCCTTTAGGCACAAGATGAAGCAGACGCGGCCTTATCTAGGAAGACGTATTACCGTGATAATATGACAGACAGCAACTGGAGTTCGGTCGAAGAAGTGGATGTATCTGTTGAGACCGTCGTTACGATTATGAAGCGCAAAAGAAAGCTTCCTACCCCTCTAGTCGAAGCGTACAAGCACGCTCTCGACACAAGCACGCGAGAGCTCACGCGAAGATTCTACGAAAAACTCACGACCAGCTGTCCAGAAGCGCTGGACTACTTTATGGACTAACGCGCAGAAGCGATTATAAAATCATAAAACAAACCCAAATTGAAAAAAGCGTTACGGCCTATATAGCACTAAGACGAAACGATTGGTCTTTTTTGCCTGATTGATGCCCAAAAGTACGCAGCACGCTCGTGCGTAAATACTTATAACCTTTCCCGAGCCACCGCAAAACCGCGTGCTTAGCTCAAACTCCAAACACTAGCCGTAACCATGATGACGTAAACGACCGCTGTTTGGACTTCAAAAAAGAGAATGTTACGCAAGATCAAGCAGCTTTGAGGAGAGCTCAGTCACCGATCTAAAAGTTCACCATATACCCTGCGCATGTCCTCTTCGTTTAACAAAAAGCTGAACCTACGGAGTCTTAATTTTATGTCTAATAGACATTTGTCACAGACTGGTTCAGCCCCCTTGTACGTCTTCTCGCAAAACTCACAGACCTTCGGGGTGGGGTCCTTTTCAATTCTCGTCTTTAGATCATAGTTCACGAGATAAGCGTTGATTACCTGAATTGCAGCCATTAGCTCTTTTTTGCATATGGTTATGCATTGATGGTCGTCGTCATCAGTCCAGTCGGCCCAATCCGTTTGCAGCTTTTTATAGATTGTTTCAATGTCCATCGTGTCCATTAGATCACATTTACCTCGTATGTCAAGCTACTTGATTATTCTTTTTATCCTATGAGCATCAGTGAGTCCCCAATTGCTTGAAATGAACGTTTCTGCCCTTTCCTAGCATTTGAGTGGAGATTACGGCTCAGCGCAGGAGTACACTCCGACCACCGAGTCACCTATGCCAAAAAACACGCAGCACGAGCGCTAACCGGCTGCTTACGCCGGCTTTTGCCTCTTGATTGATTTTGTCACTGCTCGTGACGTCGCTTGGAGCAAAACGAACGTGAGGGTGTAGACCGCTAACGGGACTACGATTGAATGATAGTTGCGTAAGCAGCTATTCGCACATTGCGACCACTCTGCGGCTTATCCCACGCGTTACGGCTGACCTACTTGTCTAGACCGACTCTATCTTCGGGGTGCGTTGCCATAATCCCGCAAGCCATCCGCAACACAGATGACACAAACGCACAGCTTTGGGCCTTCAAAAACGAGAATGCAATACAAAAAAGCTTCTCTTAATATAAGGCTAAGTCACAGAACGATAGGTTCAGTATACACTTTGCGTATGTCCTCTTCGCTTAACAAACAGCTGAGCCTACGGAGTCTGAATTTCATGTCTAGCAGACATGTATTACAGACTGGTTCAGCCCCCTTGTACGTCTTCTCGCAAAACTCACAGACCTTTGGGGTGGGGTCCTTTTCAATTCTCGTCTTTAGATCATAGTTCACGAGATAAGCGTTGATTACCTGAATTGCAGCCATTAGCTCTTTTTTGCATATGGTTATGCATTGATGGTCGTCGTCATGAGTCCAGTCGGCCCAATCCGTTTGCAGCTTTTTATGGATTTTTTCGATTTCCATCGTGTCCATTAGATCACATTTACCCTTGTATAGTCAAGCTACTTGATTATTCTTTTTATCCTAGAAGCATCAATGAGTCTACGCATGGCCTGAAATGAACGTTTCTGCCCTTTGCTAGGACTGGAGTGGAGATAAGCTCAGCGTAGGAATGCATTCCGATCCGAGTCACCTATCCTAAAAACACGCAGCACGAGCGCTAACCGGCTGCTTACGCCGGCTTTTGCCTCTTGCTTGATTTTGTCACTGCTCGTGACGTCGCTGTGATAAAACGAACGAGAGGGTGTTGAAAGCTAGCGGGGCTTTGAGTCAATCATAGGTGCACTTATTAGCACAAAAAGAGAGGAGGCAGCGCCACAACAAACTTCTCCTTTGGGGCAGTGCTACCAAACTGAGATCATGGTTCGTTTTAAGAACACTTTCGAAGGAAGCAACATCACGTGTGGCGCTGCAAACCGCCTTGAATGGTCTTGGCAAACAAATCTTATGCGAACCGCTATAAGAAGGTTTGTTACACCGATCTGTGTAAGCCGTGACGCCATCACGTTACGCGCAGACGCGGCGAGGGCCGGTTGCCGAACCACGAGTCGCCGTTCAAACTACCGGCTCTGAAATTGCATAAATCTCTTGATATGGCTCTAAAAGCGCCGAAAACGTGGAAAAGCGAGCTGATTGACGTAACAAAGCGGTAAATATAAATAAACTCTTGACGCAGCATAATACTAACGATTTACAAAGGAGGTGAAATCAAAAATGGCTGAAAAAACCACTCCAATGTGGCATCGACTCCTCGAGGTCATTCTCGGGATAATTGTTCTCGTCCTCGCAGTATATGTCGCTTTTAATCCCAATGTCGCTGTCAATACACTCAGATTGTTACTCGGAATCGGCGTTCTCATCCTGGGCCTCATTCTTTTGATACGCGGAGCTACCTCAAAAGTCCTCTCAGGAACTGGCAGAATAGTTAACGTCATATTGGGGATCATTTTTCTTGCAGTTGGCGCTGCAGCGATCGTATATAGCAACTTCGGCACAACGTTGGTTATACTAATTTTTGCCTTCGGATTGCTGCTGAATGCGTTAGGAAGGCTTCAGTTTGCGGGTTATTCTGTGGCAGTCGGAATGCCGCCCTCGGTTCGGTGGGCGAACGTAATCCTCGGTGTCATAGCGTTCATACTCGCTATAGTCGCTTTCGTAGACGCCGATTTTGCCAACACATTTCTTGGGCTCCTAGTGGCGCTGGTACTGTTACTTTTCGGGATCCAGCTCATTATCGCAGGAGCAGGCAGCCGCGGCTAAAACGCCGCTTGCCCTTTTCTTTTTTTCACTGTTGGTTGTTTCTTATGCATTAGCCGTTGGCTGGCCTCTGGCACTAAAAGAATCGCAAAGAGAGCAGCGCATAGCAGGAACGACGCACCGAGGCGTGCAAACCGGAACCAATATAAACACGGCAACGCATTAAATGGCTTGAATTACTAAAAACTTCAAGGGAGGTGAAAATGAAATGGCTGACGAAAAAAAGAGTTCTATGTGGCTGCGAATCCTTGAAATCGTCGCAGGTCTTATCATCCTTGTCCTCGGTGGCTATGTAATCGCCTATCCGGGAGCGGCGCTAGCGACGCTGTCTGCACTTCTAGCAATCGCTCTTATTGTCCTCGGAATCACATCGTTCGTGCGTGTCTTTGCGCGCGGCATCTCCGGATGGCAACGACTCCTAAATTTGATCATGTCGATCCTAGCGATCGTAATAGCCGCCCTGATTATCGACAATTTCGTCTACGGAATATTGACTCTAGTCTTCCTACTTGGCCTAGGACTGCTGTTTTCCGGCATAGCTAGCGCTGCACGCGGCACTGCCGGTGCAATCGTCGTTGGTATACTGGGGATTATCGCCGGCTTCGTCGTGATAATATTCCCTGCCCTGGGCGCGGCAACAGTCGTATTGTTGGCAGCAGTGTTCCTGATAATCTTCGGATTAGAGTCGATAGTCTCAGGCATTGTCGGGAGATGGATATAGTCTATCCCACCTGTGCAAGCTCGGGAGTCGGAAAAATCTGCCTTGAAGCATCGAACGGTTGAATGAGCGTAGCTTGTATCTAACCACCACAATCTGTGTGCAGCGAATCCAACCACGCGGTGACAAGTCTCGCTCAACACGTGCAGAGCCACAAGGTAGATGACTCAAAGCCCGCTAAGCAGTGATGTTCCCCTTAACGAGGTAGCGAATCGCAATCCAAGCGCCTAGCGGGATTTCTTTTTATAGTCACAGCACGTACGTCGCGTCAGCGCGCGCTGAATACTAACGCCGGGTTCGGCGCCCGCGAGACCGCGAAAGACCGCTTGCCCTGCTTGGTCTGAACAACCAAGTCGCGCTTCGTTTCTTGCGCGGCTTTGAACCACTCCGCGCAATTGCAGCTCCAAAGCAAAGGAGAATTTCGTGAAACGTCAATATCTTGCGCTTTTGCTAGTATTTTTCGCATTCATCGCCTTATCTATATGGATGGCCACTCAAACGAACCTGGTCGACACAGAAAGCAGGATCGCAAGCGCCGGCAATGGAAGCCATGAGGGCAGCGAAGGGATTATCGAAGGTGGCGGGTTACTGCCGTACCTTGCGATTACGGGGGTGCTTCTGGCTTCCGCAATAGCGACATATTGGGTTTTGGGAAAACGAAGCGCACGATAGCGTTTTGAGCTCCTAACTCGCTGTAGCTGTTGCGTCTTCTTTGGCGCCTATGGAACGGCGATACGGCCTAGATCGTGAAGCTCGTTCAGGTATTTTTGACGCCTCGCTTCGTAAGCGGCGCGATTCTCGCCAAAGGGTACATATTCCGAGATCGGCCACCCCTCTTCGGCCATTACGATCTTTGTGCGGTCGGCGAGACCTTTGAGGAAACCAAACTCGATTAAGTCTCGCTTCGCCCCCATTTGCGCCCTCGTCCACTCGATGAGCTCGGGATCGTGCGTGCCGACAGCAAAAAAGGCCGCATTCTTGCATAGATCCTTTACAGCCGCCTTGAAGCGTTGCTGGATGTCAGCAAAATCTGTGGTTGCGCCTGCATACGCGCCCTTCACAATCCGAGCAGTGATGCCAGACTCGCGAATGCGCCGGACGTCATCGCCAGTGCGGTCGAGATACGCCTGTAGTGCAAGACTCACGTGATGCCCCCTTTCAGCGCATGCGGCCGCGACATCAATCGTGTATTCGACTAAGCGCTGTCCTTCCATGTCGATTTCAAAATCGACGCCGCGACGTGCTGCTTCTCTGGCGATTTTTTGCGCGTTTTCGCGGCACCGTTCCCGGTCATAGAGCGCCCCCAACGCGCTCAGCTTGACGGTTAGCGAGGCCCGCACCCTGGAATCTGCGATAGCCTTAGCTGTGGCTAAATAGGCGTTGACCGAGGCAGCAGACTGAGATTCCTCCCGCGCGTATTCTCCGAGTACATCGACGATGCATCGGATGTTCTGAGTGTTCCGCTGTGAGCACCAATCAATGGCGCTTTGCAAATCAGGCAACGTCCACTGACGTTCAAGTTCGTTCATCGTCGATCTGCGCGCATTTAGATTTCTTTGGTCAAAGAGCTGCTCAGTTGCTTGGTGGAATCGCGCGCGACGCACGATAAGATGCCGCCGAAGCGCCTTCCTAATCCGCTGAAGAGCCTCGCTTACTGTGTCTCCTGTTGTCCCAAAAGAGGCGTGCAATACGTAAAAAAAGAAAAAGGAGCAGATTCGCTCCTCTCGCGTTTGCGTGCCGCAGCAGCCGTCACGCGTGCGCCCCGAGCTTGGCCCGGTCCGAGCTCGGTGCTAGTAACCGCCGTTAGGCTTTCCGCACGTTCACCACGGCAATCCTCAAAAGGCCCTGTAGTTGCGGCGGTCACGCGTCCGATTCCGCGTGGCCCTCCTGCCCAGACGTCTGAGCTAGCCAACAGTAATGCTGACGGCGATGTGCTCGGTCGATGAGCCCGACGGGGGCATGAGATCAAACGTCGCTGTGGCCGTGCCGGTATTCAGCACTTGGAACGTGAAAACCTGCGTCGCTGGAGCGCCGATTTGCGATCCCGAAGGCTCAACGGTGTTGCTCTTGAGGTTGAGGCTGCTTGTGTCATATGTGGGCTGCCAAGAGTAGCCGGTCGATCCGCTCGCCCCAGGCAAGCTCACGGTAAACGCTACTTGTGGCGTGGCCGTTTGAGTGACGGTGACGTAGTTGACCGTTTGGTCAGTCACCGTTCCTGACGGACTGATGTGGTCAAACGTTATCGTTGTCGAACCCACGCTCACGGCTTGAAATGTAAAGACATCCTTTCCGCCCGATCCTGTTGTTGCCGGCTGGTCAGCGACATACGTCTGATTCTTGAGCGATACCATGCTTGCGTCAAAGCTCGGCTGCCACTGATACCCAGTCGATGGGTTTGACTGGAGCTGCAGGGTAAAATTCTGCCCCAGCTGTACGGATACTGGCGCCGCGACCGTGCTTGTCACGTTCTGCGTTACGTTAGAAGTGGCGTTCTGCGTGGCGTTGGCCGTCGTCGTTTGGTTTGACGAGCTTGTTGACGGCGACGTGCATCCTGCAATGCAAATAGCGGCAACAAGCAGTGCCGCAATCGCTACGACAGTTATGTTACGGTTCATTCAATTCCTCCTATTCGAATAATTTGAACACTATAGGGCCCGCAAAGGATAAGCTTTCTCATTTGCTCGTCGATTGGCGCGACGCATGCGCTGGCGGCTCCAAGCTGGCGCCGAACTCGAAGCCGCCCCCTGTCGCTGAGGGAAAAATGATCTTCTATCTGATGGTTACCGGGGCAAGTCCAGAAAACAGCGTGAAAGCGATATCCGCCCGCCCTGCGTAGCCTTATAAACGGTCAAAACATATGGTGACGGCGGTGATTTGATGGAAACATCTGCCGTAAGGGATGATGGTCTGGTCGCCAACTTTTTCCGACCATCGACGTCGGGAAAACACGCCGGCATAATCGTTATCGGCGGAGCAGGCGGGGGGTTAGGCAGCGCATCCGCGGTAGGTTCGCTGCTGGCAGAGCGGGGATATGCAACGCTCGCGTTGGCTTACTTTGGCGTGGAAGACCTTCCTAGACAGCTTCAGGAGATACCGCTCGAGTACTTCAAGCGGGCAGTTATATGGCTGCGCGCGCATCCGTCGGTTGAGCCCAGCAAAATCGGCCTCGTGGGCACCTCGAAGGGCGGCGAAGCCGCACTGCTCGTAGGCGCCACCTACGAAGAGATTCGCGCCGTCGCGGCGTATTCCCCGAGTCATGTCGTCTTTCAGGGCATCGACGAGGCGTGGTCGGACTCTTCGGTGTCGAAATCTTCCTGGACGCTTCACGGCGAGCCCGTGCCTTTTGTGCCCTTCCGAATGGACAACGATTGTATCGAGCGCTACGGCTTTTATTTAGGGTTGTACCTCGCCAGCCTTCAGGACCGCCAAGCGCCGGGGCGCGCAGTCATTCCCGTCGAGCGCATCAACGGCCCCATTTTGTTATTCTCTGGCACTGATGATGCCATTTGGCCGTCGAGCATGATGTGCGAACGGGTCGTCGAACGGCTCAAACAGCACGACTTCCGCTTTTCCTTCCGACATCTACGGTACGACGGCGCGGGGCACCTGCTTGCGGGACCAAGTCGACCCTCGTCAGCCGGCTCGATCGAAGGCTTGCCCACTGGCGGCACTGAGCGCGCCAATGCCGCCGCGAGAGACGACGCGTGGACGAAGGTGTGCACTTTCTTCGGCGTATATCTCAAGTAATTGCGGCGCATGCGCGCCCGTTCGTCAACGCTCAGCACCGACCTCTCTTGCTCTGCAGACGTGTGCAACCGCGCGTACGTCTCTTGGCCTGAGCCTGCCGGTGCCGCAGCCAAACCAACATTGCAAAGTACCACTACCGACGCCCACGCTTGTAAGGAATGACATCATTTCCTTAACGCGACACAGAAGCTTGTGTCACCAGTCACGCGAATTAGCAAAATATATAAACGCGTGACACGCTTGGGTGAGGCAATGGGGAGATTTTCGCAGAGCATTGGCCTTGTAAAAGCTACCTTTTCCGTCCTCAGAAAGGACAAACAATTGGCGTTCTTTCCGCTGATCTCCGGCTTCGCATTCATTCTCGTTCTCATTGCGTTCGTCGTGCCCTGGGTCTCCTTAGGGATACTCAATACAAATGGAATATCGAACCCCTATGCGTTCTATCCGGCGCTCTTCCTCTTCTATCTCATCAGCTACGCTGCTGCGATCTTCTTCAACACCGGATTGATCACCTGCGCCCACATCAGGCTCACAGGAGGCGACCCCACCATCCGTGATGGTTGGGAGAACGCTGTGCGACACATAAGGCCGATCATCGCATGGGCGCTTATTTCTGCAACGGTTGGTCTTGTCCTTCAAATAATCGCCGACCGGGCCGGTGTGGCCGGAGAGGTCATCCGGGGCATCGTCGGCGGTCTATGGAGCCTTATCACCTTCTTTGTTATCCCTGTTCTTGTGTTTGAAGAGAAAGGCGTGGCCGATGCTATCAAGGAGTCGTGGGGTTTGTTCAAGCGAACGTGGGGTGAGAACGTCATCGGACAAATCTCGCTTGCGTTGCCCTTCGTCGCGATCGGCGCGTTGGTTATTGTGGCGGCGGTCGGAGTGGGACTCGTCGGCAACCCCGTCCTCTCGGTGGCAGCCCTCGTTGGAGCGATTATCCTTATTGCGGCGCTTGGTATCGTGTACGCTGCACTGCACGGCATCTTCGTGGCAACGCTTTATGTCTACGCACAGTCCGGACAGGTGCCGTCAGGCTTTCAGCCGGGACTGGTTGAGGGTGCGTTTGCTCCCAAGAAACCACCAAAGAAAGGCGTCGTAGGCGGTCAGATTTAAGGGCCGAATGATGGCGAAAAAGACGCCTTTTGGGGCAATCGGCCGTCACTGCGATGCGCTGATAGACTTGTGTTGAGACCGTTGCACCCAGCACGGGAGGTTGTTCACAGTGTGTTTCATTCAAGCGTGAGCAGCCTTTTCATCCTTCAGATAACCTCGAGAATAATCAGTAATAAGCGCACCAGAAACTGAAAAAGGTATTGCTTATTCTGGCGTACTGTGCCCATCTATTTTAGGTCCCTCTACCTTTATAACATCATGGAAGATGACAACGCCGATTCCCACGCCCAGTGCGACGGCAATGAACATTTCGGGGATAGAAGTGCGCACTATCTCAACCGCGTCAGTAAAAGGTCGCACTAGCAGCAATACTAATCCGCCGTGCAGTAATTCAATTCCGGCGCCGAATGCCATTGCCGAGACTGGCCCGATCAGTCTTCCTTTATTGAGGCGGTGAACCATACCTGCAAGCAGTCCAGCGAGAACAGTTGCCAGTGAACAGGCAACATAGCTTTCACCGCCAAGGAACAGGCGGTCAATGCCGCCAATCAATCCAACTGCCAGACCGACATACGGGCCGGCAAGCAGCCCGGCTACAATGGGTGCCACATCCCGGATATTAGTAATAGCGCCATAACTGCCCGGTATTCCGACGTACGATCCGAATATAGAAAACAAGCCAAAAACTAGAATAAAGATAATATTGTCAAGCAGCCGTGCCTTTTTAAATACTACCCGCTGGATTGTTTCAACCTTTGAAACTATTTCCATAAAAACAAAGATAAAAATCTCGGTACCGGCGAAAAGTTGTAGATATCCCCCTAACACGCTTTCTGATGCCGTTCCAAGAACAGACATGGGTTGCCTCGGGAATAACGTTCGATCCGAACACGTCGCCGTGATTATTATACGTTTCGAAAGCTAGCGATTAAAGATTCGTTGAGCCGCACCCACAAGAACTCGGATTGAAACCGGGTAGTAGTCTGAGTATGCCTTACGTCTCTGGGCCTGCACGGGCTCGCAATCGCTGAAACAGGTGGCTAAAAATAGCGAGAAAGCTTATCCAACTCTCTTAATAGAGCGCTGTCGCTTTTCCTTGAAGCACGCCGTCGTGGATGTGGCAATGTGTCGAATTGTACGGCCCTGAAAGAAAGTTATGTTAGCAGGCACGCATAATTCTCGTACGTCCAGCCAAATTCACGCTGCTGGAGCAACCGCACCCGTCCTTCTGATGATTTGTCGCACCTGCTGCCGTGCGCTGTCGGATAGCCAAGCAGCGTTCACACGGTCTCGCAGGTATTGATAGGCTTCTCAACTGGAAGAGCACTTCCGTAAAAGTTTTTCGGCGGCCACGTCAGCGTAATCGTTCTTGTAGTCCGCTAATTCAAGTAGGAGCTCATCGACTTCTGAGCAATCATTGTGCATGGCATGACGTACTATGGCGTGACCTGAATAGCGATTGACGAAGAGCGGTGCGGAAGTGGTCGGCTACAACGCTTAGCACAGGCCTCGAAAGCAAGGGTCTGGGCAAGTTGTTCTTTCAACTCGAGAGCAAACGTTCGCAAGTACGATCCATCAAGGCGTTCGGCTCTGGCAAGACAGTAGCTGCATGCTGCCCCGTACATTACCACATACCTGAGCTGCGTATCTCGCCGCGTTCGTGGTCAAGGGCTGCCACAATGTGCCTCCGCTCGACACTTGCAGGCTCCTGACAGGAACGGGTGATGCACCGGGCGTTGTGCTGCAAATTCAGTGCTCGCTAACGATCTACGAGCGGTTATGTGTCACCGTAGGCGAAAAAGACGACAGTGGCTCTATTTTTTCTTTTACCTGCTTATCGGTTTTCAATAGTTCCGCATCTTGGCCCGCATTTCAGGGCTCAACTGTTTCACCAGTTCTGCGTTGTACG
>JACTTZ010000005.1 GCA_015660915.1 Methanomicrobia archaeon
GGGTTTCTCGTGAAGGGATTTGTGATACCGGTGCCGGGCCGTATAGTCGACGTCTTCAGTGATATGAGCGTCAGCATCGGATAGACGTTCCTGTTGTTAAAGTGGTCAGTAATCCAAGCGTATTTAAAGCCGTTGTCTTCTGCCAACTTCACCCTGTCTGCGCACTGACTCGGCGGCATGTTCGGGACAAACTCTATGCCAAATGTTACTTCCTTAGCCATTTTTTCACCAACTACTAACTCAGTAGTTTATATACCCTCGAATACGTCAAAAAAAGTACGAGAGTTTATATGCAAATTCTTTTTCCTGAATATTAATATATCGGTCTTTAAAACACGGTGTTTTTCGCAAAAAAATAGGAATTTTGAGTTCGCAAGCAGAAAGCCACTGTGACCCTTTTGAGGGGGTAGGGTATATCAACTGTTTCTAACGGTAAACGACGAGGAACGATACGATACTCTCGTCGCTCAACGTGCGAACGCACAAAATAACAGTGATTGCCGCCTCAGGAAAGAAGACAGAACAAGCTGAGAGAAGGGAAGTCAAATCCATCTGAATTTTTTCTTATTATTTGAATTTCAAATAGATTCAAAAAAAAGAACGCCGAGAAGCTAAAAGAATTGAACGCTTATACTCGATGGAAGCCGAAAGCCATTAAAGTACAGAAGCTCCGAAAAGCAGGATAAGATACGTTCCCGCAAAGATCGCAATAAGTCCGAGCACCTTTAAGATGACATCCATTTTCGTGAGTTCCTCCCTGAGCACCCGAGGAAATCGATAGGATAGAATAGTCGCAAATAGTAACACGAAGAGCGGCTGTGTCGCACCGACAGAACTTACCAACGTTATAGGGCCGTGCGCAATCGCGTAATTGTAGGCGAACACAGAGACGTATGCTACTGCCTGCTCAGCGACGAGTATAACGCCAATTTGTTTGCTTGTTATCTTATATGTGGTGATAAGTGAACTCCTAAAGGGCCTAAACGGGATAAACTGAAAGAAGGTTATGAACCCTGCGATTTGCACCCAAATAAAGATGGTATAAAAGTCCTGCATCGAAAACAAGTATTTCAAAGCGACGCTGTATAGCGCCAATAAGAACGACGCGAGGATCATCAGATAAAAAGCTAGTGAGATGCGAATTCCCTTGGTTAGTCTAATCGCGAACAGCGTCCCTCCAAGAACTAACAACCCGTATGCGACGTAATCCTGTGGTTTAAGTGCTTCGTGCAGAACCAAGCTAGAGAGGATCAACACGAACACGGGAGTTAGCTGAAGAAGGGGGATAACTCTCGATACCTCTTCAACCGTGAGTGCCTTGAAATAAGGCAAAGTGTAGTAGATGCGGACGAAGCCGACGAGAATTGTAAACGCGAGTATTGCTGGCGGTAGCGGTGTTAAATGAAAGAAGGCAAGTGTTACTAGCGGCATGAGGCTTGTGGCACTTATTACTAGCACATAGACAAGCGGTGGTATTCTATAGTCGGAAATCAGGATCTTGTCAATGATGTTGACGCCAGAAATAAGTACTGACGACAGCAATGCAAAATAGAACCACTCTACAGCCATAGGGGGTGCCTGTGGCCTCGTGTTAGCTTTTAAGCTACTTACAGTTTGCGAGTTTCTTCCGCTCTAACGTCTGGCGAAGAATTGTAGGGAAGCCTATTAGCGAAAAAAGCCCAAAAGACGGGCTCGCGAGATCAATGCTTTTGCCTTTTTTGTTGTGATGATGCCCTTCGTGACTTGCCGTTTTTTGGAGCGAACTTTCTTAATTGTTCGACAGTCCCGAGATATGTGCCATCTAGGAGGTACGCTTGCGCTTTCTCGAGCAGTATAGCTCGGTTTGTAAAAAGTGGTCCGAGCAGCGTCTCATAAGTGGCTTCGTTGAACGCGATTCCCCCGACAAGCTCATTGAAAGCGGGCATGATGATGACGCGCGGGTTTTGATAGCGACCGAGTTCAGGATATCGTTTTCGAAATACAGCCTCAACAAAGCAGGCCCTGATCCAAACGGGCTTCGAACTTACGTAGCCTAACGGGTCAGCCAAACGAATGATTGGATGGTTGTGCCCCATAACCACGTAATTGCATCTCAACAGCTCGGTCGAAGGCCACGTGTGGCCGTGCACAAGGCCCACGCCGTTGATGCTGTAGCCTTTTGACGGATGGATTTCGATTCCAAAGCGCGTATCACGAGGAATCAAATACTCGAGGCCTGCATCGTGATTGCCTGGGAGGATGTCCACAGCTGCGCATTCGGCTACCGATCGCAGAAAATGGGGGATGTCTTGTCGTTCAAGTGGTGAAGTTTTGGAGATTGAATGCTTCACGTCTCCCAGAAGAACGATACGTTGAGCCTTGACCGACTCCAAATATCGCAGGACCCGGTCAATGCGTCGTTCTACTTGAGACGGGATGTTTATGCCGCTTAGCGAAAGGTCGTATTCAATTCCGATATGTAAATCTGCCAATACGAGCGTGCTGCCAACAGTGAGCGCAGGCTCATTCACAATAGGTTGCGGTTCGGTGAAACCAGAGTAATTCCGACGCGGCACATTCATGCGTGTTTTTTCATCTCTATACTAAGTCCTTCTAGAACTGCATCAAAAACCGTGGTTTGTGCTGTCGTCGGACGAAACCAAAAAAAGTGAGACATAGACAAAACAAGCCCTATTCAGCCTGCTGACACGGCGAACGCGGAACCAGTTCGAGTCCTAAGCCTGAAAGGAGGAGCGAATTGCGATGCTCGTTGAACCGTTGCTCTGTCCGACCGTAACCCACACGGTGTCTTGTCCCTTTGCGAATATGATTAAACCCCCGGTTTCATTCCCGCTTATGAAGCTTCTGGTTATGTTATACCCTTGCTCTTGCATTTGAGATTTATAAAACTCGAGAACCTGCGCTGGGGTATCGTTTGTTTGGTAGGTGCTAACCTGCCCTACTAACGGAACATTAGAGTACGACGTTCTGTTGGCGTTAGGATATTCTGGCACATTAAGTTGCCCTGTGCCAGATTGTGAACTGTTTCGCGTAAAATTTTCAATCTTGACGGTGCAGCCAGAGCACGCTAGCGCTAAACCCGCAACAATGATGGTTATCAAGACTGCCTTGAAAAGTTTCATTAGCACCTCCATTGCTCCGGTTTGAAATAAAACTTGTGGTGGGCAGGATTTGTCTAGTGAACTGCCGCACCTTACCTTAAATCGCCTCGCTGCGCTCAGAAGCACCCGCAGGGCTAATTATTATTCCTTCGGATCAATGCCCATCCAAAAGCTTTACCTTGGAAGTTGCGTACATAGTGCGAGGTAAATTGTATGCTATCAACCATTCCTATAGATCTAACCGAGATTGACAAAGAAAACATAGACAAAGAAATCTTGCGAGCTGGAATTATCGCAGAGCTTGACGCAGTCAATCTTTACGAACAGATGGCTTCTCTCACCAAAAACGCGGCAATCCGAGCTAGCCTATTAGACATTGGTAAGGAAGAAAAAACCCACGTTGGCGAATTCCAAGCTCTTCTCTTGCAGCTAGATCAAGAACAAGCTGATGAGCTAGCGCATGGGCAAAGAGAAGTTGAGGAGATGGCAGGCAAATAACTTGGGGCTATAGCTTCTTTCAACCTGCAGAAACAGAGTAAAAATCAAAAGAAACTAGTCAAGCGTACGCTTTCGAACGAAGCATTCTAAGAAAGGCGGCTTTCAAAGCACCGCCCTTAGGTTTCGCGAATGTAAATTGCGAACGGCAAAGATGGTAGATGCAAACCTAGTTGCATTGTTGGCCCTTGCCATATTAGCAGCACTGTTGTCTGTTTATTTGCTTAGAATAAACGACAACGTCGGACATCTTTTCATGCTCTTGGGTGTTGGCTTGTGCGTCATAGCGCTGCTCCCATATGCTTTCAACACGTCAAGTGACCTCGGCACCATCCTCGTCATTCTTGGTGTCGGATGCATAGGATGGGGTCTAACTTTAAGAAAAAAGAGATTTAGACCGCAAAAAAAACGCTCTTGGAAGTTGTAAGCTCCTTTGCTTAGAGGCGTTAACACTTAGGATAAGCGCGCCTCTCAAAGCCGTGCTAGCGTCTTTTAGCGTGAAAGAGGAGGGATCTACATTTTTTCTCCCAAAGTTCAATCATGCGAAGAGGCCATCCAAGCATTTTGACAGGGGTTCAGGCTTTAGCAGCTTAGCGCCAAGCGATCTATTCGAATGAAGCTCATGCAGAGATCTTTGAGGGGGATCGGACGTCTTAAGCTTTTAACTAAAGATCAGATAAGCTTTATAGCGCTTCCTCGCAAATATGAGATAAGGACTGATTTTAGTTCCGCGTCATTATTTTGAGATCTGTATCTCAGTGTTGGTATTTAAATGGAACAACTCTTAAAACGTGCGCAAGAGTGCGCGCATGCGCTCGAGAAGCAAGATGAGGTAGTAATCGTTTCTCACGTCGACGCGGACGGGCTCGCGTCCGCAGGAATAATGTGCCGTGCTCTTGACAGAATTGAAAAAGGTTACGAAGTTAAGATCGTTAAGAAACTGGATCCGTCTATTATACGAGATGTTTCAAGCGCAGACGCCATAATATTCACGGACCTAGGCAGTAGCAGCCTAGATCTGATGGACGACCTGGGGCCGCTGTGCATAGTCGCAGACCATCACCAGCCAACAGGCAGCTCCGAGACGGTGCTTCACTTGAATCCACATCTATTTGGTTTTAACGGGGCTATCGACTTAAGTGGAGCAGGGGCCACGTATTTGATCGCGAGAGCCCTCGGCGACAATGTGGAGCTTTCAGATTTGGCTGTGGTCGGTGCCGTAGGTGACCTCCAGCACGTTAGAGAAGGGCGACTGAGAGGAGTCAACAGACTTATCCTCGACGAGGCTGAAAAACACGCAGTCGTCGGAGTCGAAAAGGATTTGCAGGCTTTTGGCCGACAAACGCGACCCGTTCATAAGCTGCTCGAATATACATCGAACCCGTATATTCCCGGAATCTCAGGAAACAGCGAGCAAGTTTTGGGGTTCTTAGCGTCGTTGAACATTGAACTCCAAGAGGGGGGCAAATGGAAGAGATGGATTGATCTCAGTAGCATCGAAAGACGTACGATAGTATCTGCCCTCATGCAACAATGCTTAATACAAGGCATGCCCCCTGAAAAAATCCAAAACCTCGTTGGCGAGGTCTATACCCTTTTGAAAGAAGAGCGCGGGACTGCCCTTCGCGATGCGTCGGAGTATTCAACGCTACTCAACGCTACCGCACGATACGGCTTCGAAAAGATCGGCGTTGCCGTTTGCATAGGTGATCGAGCAGGTAGCTACCGAAAAGCAAACGAACTTCTGTTGATGCACCGAGAGAACTTGGTGCGAGGGCTCAACTACGTCAAACAGACGGGCGTGACAACGCTGTCGAACTTGCAGTACTTCCACGCAGGAGATAATATACTCGAAACTATCGTTGGGATCGTTGCTGGAATGTGTAGGAATCTAGACGGCGTAAACAGACACTTACCGATCGTAGGTTTGGCAAACTCTGACGACGGGGTCAAAGTATCTGCTCGGGGGACCCAAAATCTTGTTCAGCGCCGCTTGAACCTCGCAAGGGCAATGGATGAAGCTGCTCACTTAGTCGGAGGTGTGGGAGGCGGCCACGATATTGCCGCAGGGGCAACAATTCCTGAAGGGACTGAATCGGAGTTCCTGAAGCATCTGAACAGATTGATTGGACAACAGATTTCATAACGCATTTACGATGACAACAAGTTGCAGTCCATGTCACGGATATCTGCCAAGCCTGACATCGCACTTGTCTGTATCTCTATGCCGCTCTCCTTGACCGCAGCCATAGAGTTTATTCCTCCTATTATCGCAACCCCGATGTGGCCTCTGTTCACTGGCATTTCCAACAAATCTGAGTTAGGCTCACCAACCTCGAGTATTCCTTTAAACTCGGCATCCATCAAATCCGAAAGCAGATTCTCAAGCTGAGTCCTTGCCGCCATAGGCACTTCTCGGACGCTTGCCAATACCTTACCAGATCCCGTATTGATCATCTCTAACACCGAAGTGAGTTCCTGCGACATAAACACGTCAAGGGGATCCAGCGTAGTTGAGTCATAACGCAGAATGTCCGTAAATCTCACAGGCATCTTTTCGGTCACCTGAACAATACCCCCACAGAGTGGCTGAACTGGGATGCCTGCTTTAAGCAACACGCCGTCAATTGTAATGCTGCAGATAGTAAGGATACCACTGAACCCTTTTTGAATTGAAACGCCGTTGAAACTTTCGCCGCCTTCGATTATTCGCGCGTAGGGACCGACATTGAGTCCTGCGGCGTAAACGAGCTTGCATGTGCTCAAAGCTCGCTCCAAATCGCGTTCAGCTACCACCGCCGTGTTAAAAGCTATTGTGCCCTCGCTGGTCCTCGGATCGAAAGTAATGCCGCATATGAGCTCCCCAATTCTTGAAGACATGAATTTGAGCTTCATTTCACGCACCGGTCGGACTTTAGTTCTGCTAGCGTCTTACAAAAAGGCCCTCAACTGCATACTTACCTTCGTTGCGAACTATGGGCTCGGTCCCTTTAATTTCTTCTATCGAGAAACCAGCGTACCCTTCAATGTAGCGACGCCAAACGTCAGGCCACGCTATGAAATATGCGGCCTTTGATTTGCCCGATCCCATTCTCAGTTCCACCGCGAGATAACCCGTTCTGCCAGATTTTCGTATGAATTCCTGCATCTTAGTTACCTGATGCTCGCCCCGATTGTTGACCGAAAAGTGCTGCGAGAAGTATAGAGCAGTGGCACCTTTACTAGCTGAGATGCTCTTGCATTCGATGCCGAGATACAGTTGCCGATCTGACGAGTCCACCAAGATATCAAGCATCTGTTGCGAAAACCGATGTTGTTTCATCCTATATGCGATAGCATCGAGGCCGCTTTCGCCAAAGTAATCGTTAAATGATATAACGAGCTCTCTTTCGAAATTGCTCATCGGCCGCACTTTCGTCTTACTACTATAAAGGATATCCGCTGGTCAAATAGAGCGCGCGGGGGCGATACTGCGACTGTCTGCAACGCAGAGTGCGCCTAAGCTATGACGAATTTAGTCTGGTCTCGCTTAAAAAAGCCTTCTGCTTCGAGTTTTTGCAGATTGCGCGCTATTAACTGTGGGTCGACGTGGAGCAGATGTGTCAAATCAGTTTCAGTTATCCCTGGGTGAGCAACAATCAAAGAGACTATCTGGCCGCGCAATTGCCTATTAGAGCCTTCGAAAGGCGCCTGTTTCTTATGCTGAGCGCTATTTCGGCTTGGATTCTTGAACTGCTTCTTCAGCGTCGCGCCGTAATCCATGAGGGCGTAATACCATTTACGAGGACTTGACCGATCAAGCGTGCATTCGACTAGCGGATAGATGTCATCATCTTCTACGCCTTGTTCATCGGTGTAGAAGGTGTGGATGAACACTGCTCTTATATTTGTTTCAATGAAAACCGTCGGCTTGTCAAATGCGAAAGTTTGTATCGCGCATGCGGTTGCAGGTCCAATTCCCGGCAAGTCTACTAGGGCCGAGTAGTCGGACGGCAGCTTTCCTGCAAGTTCAGCATCAACGGTTTGAGCTATTCGTTTAAGCGCGACTGCTCGCTTGTTGTATCCTAAACCGTGCCAAACCTCGAGCACGTTTTTTAGCGGCGCGCGCGCAAGCGCCGAAAAGCTCGGAAAAACGTTCAAAAACAACGCATACTTATCAACTACCCTTTCAACCTGAGTTTGTTGCAGCATTAGCTCGGACACTAGTATTTTGTACTGATCGCGAGTCATCCTCCACGGCAGCATTCGACCCTCGTTCCGATAATGTCGATAAATCCGTTCTTGAAAACTTGTGATGTCAGCAGAACTCAATTCACAGATTTTTCGTCGAGGGTGTTCGTTGCTTCTGATGCTATCAACTCCAACTTTAGAACCTGGGAGCATAGAGCGGTTTTTTGCTGGGTCTTTTGCTTCGTAAGTAAATCCTGCAAGGCGTGCTTCTAAAGCAAATATCTCCATTTGCTCTCTGAGTCACTTGCTTCAGTTTAACACACCTTGACTGTAAAAGCGTTAGTGTCCGATGCGCGCAAAAAAAGTGATAGCCCACGCGCCTCATAAGCGTAAGTTGGAAAAGAAGCGTAAGCACCCTAACGTCGACGTCACGAACCTGAAAACTTTGCTCTTCTTGACGCACAAGCGTATTGGACGGGATCACAGATGAGCCTTGTCAGTTGATGTCTCGCAACAGTTCGCACACTCAAACTTCGTCGAAAATTCTCTTTTTTGTGTTTAAGGTTAAGTTATAACAAAAATACTGCGACTGACAAAACGGTAGTCCACGAGCTATCTGCGTTAACGACGGCAGATGTAGCCACATTAAACGTTTCCTTTGGCTTAGACTCAGTCCACGTTTCATACATGCTCGAAGCCAATCTCTCGGCGTAGGCGCCTGAACTCTCTGTCGTCTCGCCAAATGCGTGATGTTCCGAAATATAGCCAAACTCGTCTGGATTCTTGGGAATTGCACAACCCAATGACGCTGAGATTCTCCCATTCGGTTCATTCGACGCATGTCTTGACATTACGCAGAAAACTATCTCTCCGGGAAGCAGTTGTTTAAGCCCTTCATCCTTTGCAATGATTTCGCATTTTGGCGGCAATATTGAACTCACAGTGACAAGATTGAATTTCTCTATACCTGCATCTCTTAAAGCTTTTTCAAAACTTTCCAAGTTTTCTCGGTGTGTTCCGACACCGGTTGCAAAAAACGTCTTTTTTGGCAATAACCTCATCTTGACTATCATGCCCCCTTGAATCGCGCATACAGCAAAACATATCTCACTGTAAGTATTTTTAACCTTTATGCAAAGAATGGTGCTCGAAGTAGTGACTTTAATTATTTCCGTTGCCTTTTTCGCTGTTTTGCTGCTCTCCGTCACCTTATCTGGCACCGGACCGCTTGGTTATATACTGGCAATCCTTGTATTTATCATGATTGTCAGCGTCGCCGGGATCAGAATTGCCGCCTATGAATAGAAAGGTGCCGCAAGCACTGGTGCGAGGTTTGGGCAAGTGCTTCCATCTCGCTGCGCTGATACGGGCTCGGTGTTCCTATGAAAACAAAAACACAACGCATCTTAATTGACACTTCGGGCGGCGTCCAGGTAATAGATATAACACGCCAAGTCCAAAAACTGCTTGCAGAGAGCGACTTAAAAGAGGGATTAGCTACGATTTTTGTTCCCGGCTCAACCGCAACTGTGACGACGATCGAATACGAGCCTGGCCTCGTTGCAGATATCACCAAAGCACTCGATCGCATCGCCCCAAGAGATGGGCACTATGAACACGACCAAAGGTGGCACGACGGCAACGGACACTCGCACGTAAGAGCATCTTTTTTGAAGCCGAGCGTAACAATTCCTTTCTCAAACAACGCCTTAATGCTCGGCACGTGGCAGCAGCTTGTGTTCATCGAACTTGACGTCCGGCCTCGCAACAGAACGATCGTTGTCCAGCTCATGGGCGACTAATCACTTTTAAGTCGAAGACTAGCTGAGCTGCTCTTTCGATAGCTTCTGCTACGATGAATGCTTGCTCGAGGTTGTCCCCGATAGCAATCAACCCATGATTCTGCAGAAGAGCCCCCTTAAACCCCCGAATTCCGTGCGATACTGCAGCGCCTAAGTCGGAAGTGCCCGGTTCCGCGTAAGGAATCAACGGCACGCGACCTAAAAGGTGTTTTCCTTCAACGTCAGGCGATTCTAGGTCGCCCCCCAAGCAGGATAATGCTGTAGCGAAGCGCGAATGTGCGTGCACAATTGCAGAAGGTTCCATCGCGTTATATATCGCAAGATGTGTCGGTAGCTCGCTTGAAGGAGGTTTTCCTTCGAGATGTTCACCTGCCATTGTCACCACAGATACGTCTGCCGGCCGAATTCGATAGCTGGGAATCTTTGTCGGAGATATGAATACGAAGTGCTCGGCCCGCGCACTCACGTTGCCGCTCAACGACGATGTAAGACCGTGCTCGTATAATAGGCCCATGTACTTCGAGATTTCCTGTTTCAACAATAGCACCCTCGATTTTTGTGAACCTATACAAGAGTCAAATGGTCTTAGCTGTTATGCTTGTCAGACACCTTCAGACCGTCGATTACTACACCAAATGAACTAGCCTGAGCAGTTGGACTGCGATCACAATGAGCATCCCAAGCCCAACCATTTTGACCACAGAAATTGCATAGTTCTGCCTCGAAATGTACCCTGCATAAAAGCCTAAGGCAACCAAGGTGGTCAAGCTTAACGCAACGGAAGCGATGACCGAACCGACCGAAAATATCCAAGGCGCCAAAGGGACTAGACTTGCGAGGAAGCTTGCCCCTCCGTGAGTAATGGCATCCTTAGCGATTTTTTTCCGGCTTTGAGATGCAACATACGTGTTGTTCAGCTTCCGCAGAAGCGATTTCTCGGTTCTAACGAGCTTTCCGTGCTCTATTGTGCTCTCCGCAAGATAGGACCCCAGGCCATTGGTTAACGCTAACGCAATCGCCCCCCCAAAACCGGCACTAACCACAATCGAGTTGGAAGCGCTGACGACTGAGACGCCTACAATGATTCCAAGGGTGGCAAGAAGTCCGTCAACGGATCCGAGGATTAAATAGCGCCCTTCCTCAATATTGAAGCTCATAAAAGTAATGGCATTGAGATATCTTTCCTGCAGAGCTTACCAAAACAAGAAAACAAAACCGACTGGGGTTCATCCGCGATCGTGAAGCGTTTCTTCTTCTTCGACGATTTTATTCCCCGCGATGATCTCGTCAACGCTGTGAACGACCCCTCCCAGATTCTCAATAGTCTGCAGCACCAAATCGAAATCAACGTCGGTGCCCTCAACGGTAATTTTCACGTTTTCGGTTTGCTGATCGACCTCATAGAGGCTCAAATTCACGCCGTCGACGTCCTGTATGTCCCCTATCGCACTAGCCACCTGAACGTTAGTTGGTTCGTGAGGTTTCAGTACGTCGAGCACTAATCGCTTGATTTGGGACATTTCTCTACCGATCACCGTAGTAAATAATCGGACTTATTCTTTATAATGCTATTTATGATTTGAAATCAGCCCGTTTAATGAATCGCGCCAAGCGGATAGATTATGGCCTCGGCATTGCAGCACGATGGTGCGATCTGCTTGTGTGAATGCGACTACGAGTATGCCGTTAACAGTTGATACCGCATCGATATCGCTCAGTCGCACGAGGTAGGCACCGGACGACAAATAAGGCCGCACATAAAAGCACTTTTTATACAGCCTCATCACCGCCGGCCTCTTGAAGGTGGTTAGCAAGCGATCTGTTTCCACATCCTTTAGAGTTAGCAGCACGGCCGTCATCGTCGCCAGAATGGGCCGAAGCCTCGTCACTTTTTTAACATTCTTTTTGCTAAAAACCGAGCCGATATAACGCTGGCGCACGATACCTCGAGCTTGCGAGAGGAGCGATAGCGCCGTGAAGCTTACTAAGAGCACCGTAAACAGGGCCGTTAGAACGACCACATATAACAACCCGGGCATTAATTGAACCATGCGTGCGATTGAGCCTCCTGATAGCTTTATAGAATCGTTCGTCTCAAGGATGCGTATACTTAGTTCTTGAACTGTCTGAAACAGTAAAAGCCACAGCTTTTGCAAAACCGTAGCGACCGGCACAGACTTTGCTACGAGTATTCATTCCTTTTGCTCGCGTCTCTCGCGGTTAAACTTTTCTATTCACCGACACATTAACCTTCTATGCTCGAATTGCGGCGCAACATAGCGCATCTGTTGCTCGGCACGTTTTTTGCGTTTCTGGTCGTTTCGCTGCCGCACGAGCTCGTCATTGTCGGCAACATTTTGCTCATCGGCGGGTTATTCGTTTCTTCTCTGCTGCATCAAAGGTACAATATTGCGTTCTTAAACTGGCTGTTTGCGCGCTTTGATAGACCTGGAAAATTTACCGCAAAGGGCGCCATCACTTTTTTTGTAGGGACTCTTATCGCCGTGTTGCTCTTCACGCCTCTTTATGCTGCGCTAAGCATTCTCGTGCTATCTATCAGTGACAGCCTGGCAACGATTGCTGGCCATTACGCCGGGAAACATCTTCTGTTCAAGAAGAAGACAATTGAAGGCACCCTAGCGTTCTTCGTATGCACATTAGCTATACTCATTTTTTTTGTTGCGCCGACAAAAACATTGCTGATTGCGCTGATCGTGTCTGCTACGGAGCTTACTACGCCAGCCTATGTGGATGATAACCTTACCATCCCATTTGTAACCGGACTGCTTCTCAGTCTCTAACGGTTCGTGCTGCGACGCAAAGCGAGGACACTCGTATCGGACGCTGCGTAAGCTATTCCGCCTCCAAAGAGCTCGACTACGCAAGAAATGCAGCAACAGCGTCATTTTCGAAGAGCGGGTTCTGCTACTCCAAGTCGTCTCGAGGCTCCTCCGAAGCAGGCCTCTCAAACTGTCCGGGGAATATCTTTTTGAGCGCTGCCAAAACGCGCAACATCTTGTCGTCGATGGCATCCTCTGGATTATCTAGAAAAAGTCCTAGCGAGACGGCGTATGCTATGTCGTCTATCAAATTCCTCGCGATATTTAGGTCACCCTTTTTAGAGAGCTCTGACAGGATAAGCGAGATGTCAAACGCGCGGTCCAAGATGAAGTCGGCGCCGACTCTGTTGACTCGTTTAGCGACGTTATCCATTTCCACGCCCAAAATAGCTTTTGGATCTTCTACCGCTGGGATACCCAAACTCTTGTAAACGAGATCACTCTGGTTCTGAATTAGAAGATACAGGTGCTCGCAATGATTACCCGCGCCCGAGCGATTCGTGCAATCTTCGCCACAAAGAACCTCGCAATGGGGAAGCATGCCTCGTGCCCTATAAGCGTCCATTTGAAACTTGGCACACATAAACATAGCAATTGGAATTTATGTCGAAACTAATATAAATCCTCTCGATGGTCAGTTGCCCATAATTATGTCGTTTTCGCTGAGGGTCTCTATGAAGCAAAAACAAAGTCTGCAAGGAAATCTTACGTATCTAGAAGCTGCAACTTGTTACGCTCGGTTGGCGGCGATCCCGCTTATATTCCTTCGTTTTCAAATAGAAGGCTGCGGGATATTGGTGTTTGCCGGAAAACAGTAAATACGTGTTTTGCGTCCTTAGCGAACTGAACGATGACGTTTTAACGCAGAAGTCCAAAAGTGGCTTTTTCTTTCTAACATTTTCCAAAAAACATTCTGTTTAGGGCGATATCGCATGAATGACAAAACAGACTGGGCGATCGAAATTGATGGACTCGTCAAGGAGTACGGTGGCATTAAAGCTGTCGATCATATATCTTTAAAATACCGTTTGGCGTCATATTTGCATTCTTGCGGCCCAATGGCGCCGGAAAGACCACGACCGTCGAGATATTGGAATGTCTGCAATATCGGCAATTCCCTTCCGAAGAGCGGTAAGTCCTCCTCGTGAGCCGACTTGATGGCTTTTGCGGCGCCACATCTGCTATCATCCGGAAGAGGATATCCAATCCAATACCGTGGCTTCCGATGCGCATCAGGTCCGTTAGTTCGTGGCGATGAAGTTGCTATCTTTTCGCCCGTTTCAGGCAGCTAACTAGTGCAAATATCAATCACTGAGGTCAACATACCATTTCGTTAGCTGGTTCAACGAACCTTCCATGCCTCGGTAATCCGCTAGAAGCTCATAGCCGAACGCTGTCAGCTTGGCCCCTCCCCCATCTTTTCCGCCTCGCGTCCTATCAACAAGTGGACGACTGAGCCGTTTTTCAACGATAGTGATGCGTTCTAGAGCGTAACGGTATGACATCTCCAGCTCGCGCGCCGCAGCGCTTACAGATCCAAGCCTATCTATCTCAGCAAGTAGCCTCATCGTACCGAGGCCAAAAACGTATTCCTCATCTTCACCGACAAACCACAGCTTGAATCGCGGTCTGATTCTCATGTTAGTAAGATATAATAGCGCACGTGTACACTTAACCATAACGATGATATTCAAAACACATAACGATGATATTCAAAACACATAACGATGATATTCAAAACACGAACTCCGTTTGACGTGGCTTTGGACATGTTCCTCAAAGCCATCGTGCCTATCGAAGACACCGAGGTGTCGCCTATCCGAGAGGCCAGAGGGAGGGTGCTTGCCCGCCAGATTATAGCGCAGCGAGACGAACCCAACTATCGACGGGCAGCTATGGATGGTTATGCGGTCGTCGCCGACGATACGTTAGGAGCAAGTGAACTTTCACCGGTTGTTCTCAAAATTGGTGACGACGTGAGACGTGGCGTTATCTCTCGGGTTCATACCGGCTCCAAAATGCCGGACCAAGCAGACGCCGTTGTGATGATAGAAGACGTCGAACGTCTCGACGACGTCGCTGAGATTAGAGCGCAGGTGCATCCGTTCGAAAACGTTGGTCTTAAAGGAGAGGACGTAAGGCGCGGCGAACTCATCTTATCTCCCGGCCATCGCCTGCGACCAGCAGACATCGGCCTACTTAGTTCCCTCGAAGTCGACGACGTGACCGTCTATAGGCAACCAGACGTCGCGATCATACCGACCGGAGAGGAACTCGTTGGAGGTAAGCCCGCCGAAGGAGAAGTAGTCGAAACAAACGGCCTTATGAACGCGCTCCTCGTTGAACAGTGGGGTGCACGCTACCGCTACCGAAATATCGTTCTCGATGTGCGGGAGCTCATTGAAGCAGCGTTGTTACGGGATACGGATGCCGACCTGATACTTACGACCGGGGGGACCTCAGTTGGCATTCGGGATCTCGTCCCAGAGGCGGTGCACAAGCTTGGGAAGGTTTTAGTACACGGGATCGCGATCAGCCCCGGAAAGCCTACAGCGCTCGGGCTTGTGGAGAATACCCCCGTCGTGTGTCTGCCTGGGTTTCCGGTCGCCTGTCTCGTCGCTTCATATGCATTTGTCAAGCCAGCAATCTATCGTCTCGCTCACCTCGACCGCACATTTAAGCGGTCAGTGACCGGCACACTTGCGAGTAAGCTCACGGGAAAACCTGGCTCGCGAACATATGCGCGAGTGGCTATCAGGAACGGGCGCGTCGAACCCATTATGGTGTCTGGATCGGGCATACTCAGCTCTATGGCTAAAGCAGACGGATTCGTTATCATTCCAGAAAACGTCGAAGGGTATGACGAGGGTCAACGGGTAGAGGTGGTTCTATTTGACTGACCATCGGGTGCTTATAGATACACGAAAAGAGTTCAGAGAGCTAATAAGCGTCGACAAGGCCCACGAGATCATTAGCAAACTTACGCTAGTTCGCAGAACTGAAAAGATAGCGCTGCAGCGTGCTTTAGGGCGAACGCTCGCTGAAGACGTCACGTCACGCGTTGACGTTCCCTCCTTTGACAGGGCGGCAATGGATGGATTCGCCCTCATCGCGCGCGATACCTATTCCGCTAGAGAGGACGCACCGGTGCGACTGCCGCTCTTGGGTTCCATTGAGGCTGGCGTCTTACCTAAATTTGAGGTGCACTCCGGACAGGCTGTCGAAATTGCCACTGGTGCGATGATGCCCAAAGGCGCCAACGCCGAAGTCATGATCGAACACGTCGGCGTCGAAGCAAAGGGCATCGCGATAAAAAAGCCAGTTACCATCCACGAAAATGTAATATCAGCTGGCTCTGACGTGATGGCCGGAGAGCTTGTGCTGCGCCGCGGAGCCGTTCTCACTGAAAGAGATATCGGAGCCTTGGCAACGATTGGCTGTCGCGAGGTAAATGTCTTTGAACAGCCACGGGTGGGCATCCTCGCGACCGGCAATGAGATCGTGCCTCCTGGATCAGCCCTGACGCCCGGCAAGGTCTATGACGTCAATACTTATTCAGTTGGGGCGGCAGTTGAAGCGAGCGGTGGGAAACCACTTTATTACGGAATCGTCGGAGATGACATCGATCAGATTGAGCGCGTAATAGCAGACGCACTTTACGAATGCGACATGGTGATCTCCTCTGGAAGTACGTCAGCGGGACAAGGTGACGTAGTGTATCGCATTGCCGAAAAAGGAAAACTTCTCGCGCACGGGGTAAGCATCAAACCTGGAAAGCCACTTATCATCGCAGAGCTTGAAGGCAAACCGTTCTTCGGCCTACCGGGATACCCTGTCTCAGCGCTCATGGTCTACTATGTCTTCATAGATCCTTTCATAAGAGGTGGGGCAAAGCCGTCACGCAAGGTACGTGCAAGACTTGGGATTGAGGTCCACTCAGAGCCACGACATCAGCTGCTCCCAGTAAACCTCGTTCGCAGCTTAGCTTACCCTGTTTTTGCGAGCTCTGACGCGATAACTACGCTTCTGTCTGACGGATTTCTTGAAATCCCCGAGCATACAGAGATTCTTGATGAAAATGAGGAAGTTGAGGTCACTCTTTTCGGAGAATTTGAGCTGACAGACCTGATGTTTATCGGGAGCCACGATATCGGGGTAGACATCCTCTTTCAGATGATTGAAGACGTTGCTCCTCATATAAAAGTCGTCAACGTCGGCTCTCAAGGAGGGCTTGTTGCTGTCCGCAAGGGTATTGCGGATATTGCCGGCACTCATCTCCTGAGTGCGTCTGGGGAGTACAACCTCCCGTTTTTGCAAGAGTTTGGGTTGCACAACGTTGCTCTTGTCAAAGGCTATATGCGGCAACAGGGGATTATCACTCGAAAAGGGGAAATGATCTCACTTGATAGTCTTCCAGAAATGCAGTTCATAAACCGGAATGCCGGATCCGGTACACGCGTTTTAACGGACACGTTGTTGCAGAAGATCGCAACAACGCGCGGACTTGCGTTAGACGAATTCACCCAGTCTATCAAAGGTTATGATTATGAGGCGCGAACACACAGTGCAGTAGCCTCTGCAGTGAAATTCGGGAAAGCTGACGCCGGCATAGGTATCAAGCCTGTCGCCGATTTGAACGGATTAGAGTTTCACCCACTCGCGAATGAAGAGTATGATTTTGTGATACCACTAAACCGCTTCGAGGAGCTACCAATAACGCGATTTCTTCAAGCACTGCGATCGCAGGAGTTCGCCTCACGCTTGCCATCGGGCTTGCAGACCTACGATAAGACGGGGTATATTGTCAAGATTGACTAACCGATCCGTAAGCAAAACTGCGATTATTTCACTTTTTTGCGAGCTGCTGCACAAGACATTTGGAGCGCCTTTCATTACGTTATCGTAAACGATGAAACTGACCTATAGTCTTTTGCAGTCAAAATGGAATCTGATCTATCTTAAACGATTCTAAAAAAAAGTAATAGGGGGCAGGGGGCCCCCCAAGGTTTCCTAATCCGATGTCAATTCAGCGAATCTGGCCAAGAGCTTAGCCGTGTCCTTAGTCGATTGGTGGAAGAACGTCGAAAGCGGGATCTCAACAGGACATGCGTCCTCGCACTGACCACAGTCCACGCAGTCGGCATCCATGTGTGCCGCCCGTGTGTACTGCAGCTTCGGCGAGGGAGGAAGCCCGCTTTCAACCCAGCGCGGCTCACAGCTCTCGAGCTTGCAGTCATCGCACGTGCACACGGGACACGCCTTCCAGCAGCCTCCGCATTTTATGCATTTTAGTTAAGTGTGCACATCGACTATCATAGCTTCCAGCATGAGAATCAGACCACGATTCAAACTGCGGTTCGTCGACGAAGATGGGGAATACGTGTTTGGCCTCGGTACGCTGAGGCTCCTTGCTGAGATAGATAGGCTTGGATATGTAAGCGCCGCGGCGCGCGAGCTGGGGATGTCATACCCTTACGCTCTGGGACATATAACCATCTTTGAAAAGCGGCTCTGTCGGTCTCTCGCTGAGACTAACTGAGGCCGAAAAGAAAGGGGTGGGGCCCTGCGCGCTCGAGATGCTTCCACGTGCAGAGGGGGATAATAAGCAAATGAAGTGAGACAGGGCCGAATCCACGCAGCCCCAGTGCGGGTTCGGTGAGTCCGGTCTATGCTGCTACATCTGCTTGTTCGGTCGTTATCTCCGACTGAAGCTGCGGACTTTAAAAAATCTTAAAAAAGAAGATGCGGAGCGTTCTTACGCTCCCGCATAGTACAATGTGCCTTTTCCTCCCTCGCCGCGGTCTCCTTGGTAGACCTTGACAGCATATTGCTTGCCATCGTAGTCGATTTGATCGTCCTTCTTGTAAATAAAGCCAGGGAGCCAATACCCAATTTTGCCAAGGACAATGATATCGCCCTTGGTCATTTGAGCCCCCACTCGACTCTCTGCATCCCCTTCGATGACGATCTTACCACCGTGCGCGTGAATGCCGGCCTGGAGATCTGCGTTACCTTTGACAACGATTTCGCCGCCTACCATAGCTTCGCCGATGTCGCTCCCAGCGTTACCACTTACGACGATCTTGCCACCTTTCATGCCACGCCAGTCGCCGCGGTAGTTCGCACCGACATAATCGCCAGCATTCCCGTCGATGACCAATTCGCCGCCTTCCATGGCTATACCAGCGTATGCACCGGCATCACCGTTTACGCGAAGTCTACCTCCGGTCATCCAACCGCCAGCGTACATCCCGACAGAGCCTTTCACGAGGAGCTTTCCTGCGGACATTTTCATGCCAATGTACTTCACCTTGGGAACTGATCCATCGATTACGATGCCGATCTCGTTCGGATCGGGGTCGGTTTCGCCGATTACGTCAAAATAGTCACCGAGGGCGTACGTTCGGTTGCCCTCGTAGATCTCAACCGCTCGGACTTCGTCAAGCGTCTTGCCTGCAAAGTTGTCAGGCGTGACGTTGTCCGCATCGAGGAACATGTACTCTTTGTCTTTAGGCCGAAGCGTGACTTTTTTCACTTACGCCACCTCCGGCTTGACCACTAGACCGCGTGCAACGTACTCGTCTTGGACTGGATAGTTGTTCATCGTGACGCTGTAGAACCTCACGAACTTCTTCTCGATGTCATCCAGTACCGCTGGGTCCATAGAGCCGTTCGTGGCATCGACCCAAATCGTACGCTTGTTGCCCTTGCTCACAACCTCTCCGTCAATGACGACGATGTCGCCACCTTTAATCGTGTAAGCTGTGTTCTTAAACGTCTTTTCAATGCCTGCAGGGTCAGTTGTTGGATCCATGGTCTTCGGGTTGTAATTGTATATCGCGACGTCGGCGTCAGCGCCAACCCCCAGATGGCCCTTCATGTCACCTAGCCCGAGCGCTCGAGCAGGACCCGCGCGCGTCATCTTGGCAATGTCGTAGAAATCAAATACGCGCGAGATACCGCCAATGGCGACCCGATCAGGCACGACCTTATGCAACGTCTCAAGTCGGTCGAGCCGAGCTTGATTTGACATAAGCCAACTAATGATGCGTGGATAGCGCCTGAAAGGCCCAGCGTTAGGATGATCAGTCGTAATAAACGCCTGCATCGGATCATCGATCAGCAGCGCGAGCTCGAGCCCAATAGCCCACTGAATACCACACACGCTTATCTTCGGGCTGTATATGTAAGGAACAACGCCAGCAGCGGTTTCGAGTTCGATGTCGGCATTTGCCCACTTGAGGTGGTTCGTGTTGTGGAGATAGTACTCCATCGGACCGTCAGCGGTCATCGTTGTAGTCTCGTCTAGCGTGACAAACCCTACGTCGACTGTCATGTTCTTGTTCTTGTTTATGCTGTCTGCGATCGGTTGGGCCTCGGTTTCAAAGTCTTTCCACGTGGTGCCCCCATACGAGTGGAACTGCATGTGTGCAAAGTTGATCACTTGGTCCCTGATTTTCCCATCCCTCGGCAAGACCCCTTCAAGAAGTTTTATGGAATCAAGAGTAGTTTGGTAGTTTCCTGGATGTCCTAAGTTATTGGCGTGGAGGTGAATCGAAGTCGGTAGGTTTAAAGCCTCATTCGCCTCGGCAAGCCCGCTGATGATCTCAGATGGCATTACGTCGAAATACGGAACTGGATCGGAGATGTTGACACAATTCATGCCCCATCCCCAAGCTTCTGAACCGCCTGGATTGACGAGCTTCACGCAATATCCCTTCGTCGCGTGGAGCATCCACGCAACAAAGGCGTTGAGTTTGTCCTTCTCGCCTCGTTTGATGTACTCCATCACGAGCCAGTTGTTGCCGAGCAGCGTGTAGGCCGACTGATCAATCAGCGGTGTGTCTGCCATTTCCTCGTGCGTATGCCGAGCTAATAGCGGCGGCATTGCCGCTTCGTTCGCCTGGGTGTAGCCCATACGCGAATATACGTAGCCGGTCTCAAACACAGACGGAACTGAAAACCCACCGCCCGACCGCGTCATTTTGCCGCGCTTAGACGTGTTAAACAGCTTATCCTCGGGCCTCATGTTGCGGCCAACGTTTACTTTGGGCCCTGCGATATGGGCATGTATGTCAATTCCACCTGCCATTACTACTTTGCCGCTCGCATCGATGACTTTGGCGGTGGGGGACACCGCGTCTACTATCTTATCGTCGCGAATGGCAATGTCCATAACATCACCGTTTACGCCATTTTTAGGATCGTAGACGTATCCGTTTTTGACTAATATTTCACTCACGTTCTCTCACTCTCCTTGCTCACGTTGCCCGCTGTAGTATATCGTCAAACGCGCTCGGTGCCAGGGCTTCTGCCGGCTCCTTGACCGCCGTGACTTCTGGGACTTCGAGCCCCTGAAGCTCCATAACGCGCCTGTGGATGCGCTCAATAATCTCTTGGTCAGTGAGAACCCCTTCAGGCGGTTCAACAACCTTTCTCATTCGTATGGGAACGTTGTCCATGCGATATGCGCTGCCTGCGTCCTCAATGCCCACGATCGCGCTTGGAATATGCACTGATGCTATCTCAGTAGTTGGAGTCACGTGTGGGTCGATGGCTATCATCGGTATGGAGGCAAGCGTCCGCACCATGTCAATTGGGAAATGCGCTCCCGGATCCGCGGCAATGATCAGTGCCGCATCGGCTTCTTTACGTGCTAAGATGTCGGTTGCGGAGCTTTCGCCTGGATTGTACCGCGGGAACCCTCGGGCGAAGTCGACCGCGTACGGAAACCCACACTCCCACAACGAAACTTGATCGGCTCCCGCAACGTTGTAATGTCCTCGCATGGCCATAATGAGGAACTTTGTGTACGTGTTCAAGTCTGCCGTAAGGCTTATGGCGATGTCGATGTTCCGGTGCTTTCCTCGGGTCATGGTGAGACCCATACCGAAGAAGAGGATTCCAAATCGGCCGTCTTTGAGCATTTGTGCGACCTTTTCAATCTCAGCTCTTGGTATCCCTGCGACAGATTCCGGAAGCGGCCCTCCTCTGAAAGCCACGCGCAGCGCATTCATGAGCTCGTAGTCTCTTCCCTGCTCGGGCTGCAAGAAGATATCAGCCTTTTGAGCGGTTTCGGTCCTTCGGACGTCGATCACGATTTCAGTTCTATCGGATTTGCCGCGCTCCGTGAAAAAGCCGCGCTTGTACAACGAGTAGCGGCTCATATGGCGCGGATGGGCATTCACAGGGTTACATCCCCAATAAAGCACAATGTCGGCGCGATTGATGATCTCTCCGAGCGTGCAGCTTGAAATGCCGACCGTGTGTATCGCCAAAACCGACGGCCCGTGACAACACACTGATGTGTTATCCATCGTGCCGCCTACGCCTTCGGCAAGCGCCATGCCAGCCTCCTGCGCCTCGCAATGAGTCGAGCTCCACCCATAGAGAAGCGGGTGTTTGGCGTTAACGAGAATCTCTGCTGCCTTGTTTATCGCCTCGTCCATCGTGCTCTCGACGAGCTCGCCGCCTCTGCGGATGCGCGGATGCAAGTGCCGGTCAGGCGCTTGAGCCGTCATAAACTTGTTGTCGCCGATGATGCACGCATTTCGTGTCGCGCAGATCTTTTCAGCATCGTCGACATCTACTTCGATGTCATCACACAACGTTCCACAAAATGGACACACGACGTCTGTTGCGGTTCTCATACCTCTACTCCTCCTTGTGTCGTCATCTTGATGAGCTCGATAGCGCCTAATACCTTCTTTCCGGGCGCAGGGGTTATGGTAACCATTATGCCTTTGAATGAAGGCATCCCCGTCGTGGTTGTGTCAGGGTTGACCACTTGATTTGCCCACGGCCCCATCGGAATGAATACAATTCCTGGATGCGGCCCGTAAGGCGATTTAATTGCTCGTACCACCACTTCACCGTACTCAGACTTGACCAAGACGCTCGAGCCAGGCCAAACGTTGAGCGTTTTGAAGTCGCTGGGATCGATATGCACGAACCCAGCGGCATCAATGTACTCCTGCTTGTCCTTCCATCCCTCGATGGCAACGCCCTGTTCAATGGTCCGTCCGGTGATGAGGTTAGCCGTCAAAACGGGGTCAGAACTCGTCATCCGCCGCGACACCTTCCTGCCCTGCTGCAACTGCCTGCTTCAACGGATTTGGTCCAAGTTTCTTAATGGTGTTGACCATGTCCTGGACCACCTCTGCCCAAATGGCACCTTCTGAAGCGGATATCATAGTCATGCGCAGGCGCTCACGGTCGTAACCGTACTCTTCGATGAGCTTTCTTAAGAGCGCAACACGACGTCGCGACTTGAAGTTGCCAGCAAGATAGTGACAGTCACCTATGTGGCAACCAGACACAAGCACGCCATCCGCTCCGACGCTCAAGGCCTTCAGCACGAACGCTGGATCGAGTCTGCCCGTGCACATGATGCGTATAACTCGTACGTTCGGCGGGTACTGCATTCTGGAGGTACCGGCGAGGTCAGCCCCCGCATAGGTGCACCAGTTACAGAGTATACCTAAGATGTTTGGTTCAAATTCCTCTGCCATTGCTCTCACCACCCCTGAGCAAACGCTTCTATTTCGCTCATGATCTGCTCATTCGTGAAGTGCTGCATCTTTATGGCGCCACTTGGACACCCGGAACCACACGTGCCGCAGCCCTTGCACTTTGCCTCATTGACGCTCGCAACAAGCTTGCCGTCAACTTCGTTCAGCTCAGTCGCGCCGTACGGGCACAGACCAATGCACGTAGCACAGCCCCCACAGTGTTCCTGGTCTACGATGGCGAAGATCGGTTCGAGGGTGACTGATCCCCTGTGTATCGGGATTGATGCTGCTGCCGCTGCTGCCGCTGCGTGACTCACGACATCCGGAATATCTCTCGGTCCTTGGCACATCCCTGCTAAGAATACCCCGTCAGTGGTCGTCGACATGGGGTTAAGCTTCGGGTGCGCCTCTAGCAAGAACCCATCTGGGCTGTTTGAAAGCGTCAGAAGCGTCTTTATCTTCTGTGTGCTCTCAGCGGGCACGACGGCATTTGCCAACACGACCATGTCAAGCTCCATTTCGAGGAGTTGTCCAAGGAGCGTATCCTCAGCCGTTACGGTAAGGTTCTTCGTGATCGGATCTTCGGTGATCCTCGAGACGCGACCTCGGATGAACTTGCCGCCTTCGTTCTGAATGCGGTAGTAGAACTCCTCGTACGCCTTGCCAAAGGATCGTATGTCCATGTAGAACAGGTAAGGCACACATCCCGGGATCTTCTCGATCAACTGGTGAGCGTGCTTCAAGCTGTACATGCAGCATACACGCGAGCAGTACGGCTTAGCACCATCCTCTTCATCCTGATCACGCGAGCCTGCGCAGAGCACGAAGCCAACGCTCTTAGGCTTCTGACCGTCAGAAGGTCTGATGACGTTGCCACCTGTCGGCCCGGATGCGCTGATCAACCGTTCCATCTCGAGCCCAGTCACAACGTTGTCGAAGACCTTATAGCCCCATTCCTCCTTGCGCTCAACGTCGTACATATCGAATCCGGTGGCGACGATAATCGTGCCCACCTTGACCGTTACGAGCTCGTCGGGCTTGTCAAAGTCTATTGCCTCCAGGTCGCCGCACGCTTCCTGGGTTTTGCAGAGGTCACACTTGATACAGCTATCCATATCAATGGTGAACTTGAGCGGCACTGCCTGTGGGAAGGGCACATAGGCCGCCTTTCGAGGCTGCAAGCCAAGGTCAAACTCGTTTGGCCGTGAAACAGGACAAACCTCCTGGCATTTGCCACAGCCGTTGCACTTGTCTTCGTACACATATCGCGACTTCTGGCGAATGGTAACGTCGAAATTTCCTATGTAACCGCTTACGTCTTCGACCTCCGAGTAGGTCATCAGCTCAATATTCGGATTGCGCTCAACGTCGACCATCTTGGGTGTCAGGATACACTGCGAGCAGTCGAGTGTGGGGAACGTCTTGTCGAGACGGGACATCATGCCGCCGATGGACGGCTCCTTCTCCACTAAATACGTCTTTATTCCCGCATCGGCAAGCTCCAGCGAGGCTTGGATGCCGGCGATACCTGCGCCGATAACGAGCGCAGCTTTTTCAACCGGCACAGTCTTTGCAGTGAGAGGCTCCAGCATTGATGCCCGCGCGACCTCCATTCTGACTACATCCTTCGCCTTTTGCATTGCCTTCTCCGGCTCTTCCATGTGAACCCACGTGTTCTGCTCTCGGATGTTCGCCATCGAAAACAGGAACTGGTTCACCCCGCCCTCTTCGGTCGCTTTCCTAAACGTAGGTTCGTGGAGCCTTGGTGAACAAGCCGCTACTACCGTCCCGTTGAGGTTGTGTTCCTTGATCGCGTCTCTGATCATGGTTTGGCCGGGCGTTGAACACACGTACGTATAATCCTCGGCGTATGCGACGTTCGGCAGGGTCTTCGCGTACTCGGCCAACGCCTTAACGTCTATGACGCCCGCGATGTTAGTACCGCAGTGACATACGAATACGCCGATTCTCTTCTCTTCGTCCATTTGTGTTTACCTCCTTCCTCACAGTATTTTTGCGAGCAGTGGCTCAACACTTATCTCGTGGGCATCGAGGCCCAACTCTTCAGGGTTCATGCCCTGTGCTATGCCAAGAAGCTGGTTGTAGTGGAGAACCGGCAGGTCGTACACGTCCCCAAACTTCTCCTTGATTTCAACCTGTCCACGATCTAACTGGAGGTGGCAAAACGGGCAGACATTTACTACGACGTCTGCGTTTGCTTGCACCATGTTGTAGAGCTTTTCGTTACACATATCGAGCGCGAGATCGACCTTGTACGATCGAACGCCGCCTCCCGCTCCACAACACATCATCTTTTCCTTGTAATCGACCGATGTGGCCCCTAGTGCCTCAACCAACTCGTCGAAGAATCGCGGTCTTTCTGAAGAGCCGAACGTCCTGTCGAACTTTGGCTTAAGCAAGTGACACCCATAGTGGATGGCCACGTTCAGTCCCGTTAGTGGCTGTTCAACCGATTCCTTCACCTTCTCCGTTCCGACATCGTTGTATAGTATGTCGATTAGGTGTCGAACCTCAATTGATCCTTGAAACTCAGTGTCGATGTTTGCAAGGATTGAATTGATTTTTTCCTTCAACTCCGGATTGGCTTTGAGCCGGTGATTCGCCTCGAACAGTGACTTGTAGCAGCCGTTGCATATAAGGGCTATATCTTTGCCTTCCTTTTCAGATAGGCAAATATTTCGTGCTCCGAGCGCAATCCACGCATCCACATCCATTGATCCGAATGCACCGGGTGCGGGGCAGCACGACGCTCCTTTGAAATCTTGTAGATCGATATCGAACTTTCTTGAAGTCTTCACTGCAGACGCTTCAATGCCTGGATATCTGTTAGGAGCGATACAGCCTAGGAAGAAATTATACTCCTTCATTGACTTTCCGCCTCCATCTCCTCTTTGATTTTAAGCAGTCCCGTAACCTCGAGTATCTTGTTAATGTCTTTGATGTACTCCGGGTATGTGTGTGTCGTCGGGGGGTTCTCGGGCAGTCCAAGCAAAACGCGCTTTTTCATGTTGCCCTCACTGTTCGGCACTCCGTGACCTGTCTTGGCGATCGAGCCCATGATCTTTATCATGCTCATAGGCACTTTGTGCTCCTGAGTCGCAATATTCCGCAGTGCAATTATTGCATCAGTTGCGATGATCCTGCGCGGGCACCTATCAGAGCACGTATAACACGTTGTGCAGAGCCACAGGTCTGGATCGTCGAGCACCTCCCTCATGCCTAGATTAGCCTTTCTCATCACCGTTCTAACTCGCAGCCCGCTTCTTTGAGTCATTGGGCAGCCTGCAGTACACGTTCCGCACTGGTAACACATTTGCGCGTTCTTGCCACCGCGGGCTTCGACCTCTTTGATGAGATCGGGGTCAAATTGAGTTTTACCAAGCTGATAGTGCTTTGGGTCTCTCATTCCTTCGCTTGTCATCTTTATGTCCCCAGCTTTTCGATCGTCGGAGTCTTAAGCTCCATCATCTTGCCAGCCGTCTTCTTGTAAAGCTCCGTTTCCGTGCCTTCGATGTGTATCACGTCACGCTTCACCTCAATCGTGTTAGCGACTGGACAAACGTTCACACAGGCACCGCAGAGCGTACAGAAGTCGTCGTTCACTTCAAGCTTCGCTGCGATTTCTCCAGGCTCGTGTTGAGGCGGCAAATACAATGCGTTGCACGGACAGATTTCCACGCACGCAGAACACCCTGCTGGGCAGTTTTCCGTCTTTATGTTAATAGAGCCTTCAAAGATCTTCTTGATGTCAATGGTGTTCTCGATGGGGCACGTCTTTGCGCACCACGTGCAGAACATGCACTCGTCTTTGTTGATCGTGACCTCGCCCTGGAGCTTGGCCTCACTGATCGTCCGATCGATCTTTATTGAGTCCGTCGGACAGATCTCTTCACAGATCTTACATCCATCGCACTTAGTAGAGTCAAACTTCACTTCTCCAAGCGCTTCGATGTTGATGGGAGTCGCCTCTTTGTGCTCCACCGTCAGCGCATCACAGATCTCACCGCAAAGGCCGCAGTAGGTGCACTTGTTCTCGCTTCCCGGATCCTCGTCGAGTTGCATCTCGGCGGTGTACGTGACCGCTTGCTGTCGCTCAGTGACCTCGGGCACGTTTCGCTCTATCGCCTTGTCGCGTGGACACATCTCTTCGCATACCTTGCATCTCACGCACGTGTCTAGGTTTATCTCAGCTACCTTTAGGTAGTGTGGGAACCCTTCCTGATCAATGAGATCGGTCTTCGGCTCACCGTTCTCGGTGAGTTTTAGCGCAGTAAATGGACACAATTCCACGCATACGCCGCAGTATGAGCACTTGTTCTGGTCGAAGACCATCTCGGGGACTTCCATCTCCTTAAATCCGACAGCACCTAGAGGACCCTTCACTATCGCCTCTTCTGGGCATATTTCTGCACAAATGCCGCAGCCTGTACAGCGCTCCATGTCAAGAGCGAGGTTGAGGGTCTGTACCAGCGTCTTCTGTTCTATGATCGATTTTCGTCCTTCCTCTCTTTTAGAGTATATCGGAAACAAAGCCAAAGCTCATTCCCTCCTTTATTGTGTTAGCTGGATGCAATCTCTTGGACATGCCTGAAGGCAAACGCCGCACGCTTCGCAGACATCCTCGTCTACGGCTAGGGATTTGCCGCCCTGCACCTTATACGTCTTCTTGGTCGTCGCGGGGTTATCAACGACGAGTTCAAGCGCGTTGACTGGACACGCCACGACGCAATTGTTGCAGCCAGTGCAGCTCTTATCTATGTGTAACGCAAATGTCACTTATTTCACCAGCCTCATGTTAACCAAAAAGTCAACTAATTCGCACGTAGGTTCAAAATGTGTATTATAAAAGGCTTATTATTTAGTCCGATTATCGAAGCCATTTTGTCGCTTTCAAACCTACCCATCACTTAGTTTAGCGCACCGACAAAACAGCGTTCGCCGTTCCTCGTACACTAGCATTCATATATTATTTAGTCTGATTATATATTATTTACTTTAATAAATCAAATTCACTCTTACGTGTATAATGATCAAAACAAGCGAGTTCGCACGATTTTCTAGGCATAATCTGCGCGTATTATTTTTATATAGTGCACAAATAAATATATGTTAGTTCGAGATGATAAAGCTGCTGCAATGTCCCCAACCCAGCAAATCTGTTCACGTTCGTCAGATGATTCGAGCTTCGAGCCGGCGCGCCAAACGAAGAATTGGTACGATTTCAACCCATCCAGAGCGTTTAAGGAGTCAAAAGAATCGCACGTCGCTCAAATAGAGATATAGCAGCCTTATATATTACAGCCTTATATATTAGTAATTTCATATAATTCATTTGTAAGAATTGACAGCAGTTTTGGCACCTGTATATCAAACATTTTTTGAATTGAACTACTTTAGAACACCAATTCGAAATATTTTATATAGAGGAAGCCGAAATACAAATGGGTCAAGAGTGTGAGACAATTTTGCGTATCTCCAGAGGTCATAGTATATATGACCTGATTATTGACTCTCACTGCTTTTCCAGGAATTCAGACACGAGGTGACTCATAAATGGGAGATAAGGTAAAGGTCCAAGAGGACTGGCTAGCTGTATGTTCTGGTTGCGAGATAGCCGTTCTAGATTTGCACGAAGCGATTCTAGACGTATTGCAAGCAATAGAGTTCGTTCGCATTCCAGTGTTAATGGACATTAAGGACTTTGATCAACATACTACGGTCGGCATTCTGACCGGCGGCATTCGCAACGAAGACAATGAACACGTCGCTAAGAAAGTCCGCGAGACCTCAGACGTTGTAGTTGCGCTCGGCAGTTGCGCGGCGTTCGGTGGCATACCAGGGTTGAACAACATCAACGCGATGTCAGACATCAAACAAGCAGTCAAGACATCGACGTCCACAGCCCCTGATCAAGAAATCCCGACATCAAGTGAACTGCCAAAGCTCTTTGAGACGCTTAGACCGGTCTCGGACGTTATCAAAGTTGATTATTTCATCCCCGGATGTCCGCCAGATGCGTTCCTCATCGCGGAGGTTCTTACCGCACTTTTACAGGGCCAAGAACCTCAATTAAGCCTTAAAAACGTTTGTGAGGACTGTCCCCGAGAGAGGAAGGAGAAGAGGATAAGCGATATCAAGCGGCCAATTGAAGCAAACGGGGAACCTAACGAATGTCTGCTTAACCAAGGATTCATGTGCATGGGGCCCGCAACGCGTAGCGGGTGCGGCGCGCAATGTCCACAAGTCAATGCACCGTGCACAGGCTGCTACGGAGCAACAGCGTCTTCATATGAACAGGGCGCGGCGATGCTAAACGTAGTCGCATCAGCATACGGCTTAGATGATGATGGCACAGTCGACTTAAACGAGATGACTAAGGACGTCTATGATCCAATAGGCACCTTCTATCGTTATACGCTGCCTGTTTCACTTATTAAGGCGAAGATCACCGAAAAGAGGTAATGAATATGGGAAAGAAAATCACTTTAGAGCCCGTATCGAGAGTGGAAGGTCACGCAAAAGTTACAGTAAACCTTAACGACGCAGGACAGGTTGACGATGCACACTTGCACATTGTTGAGATGCGTGGCTTTGAAAAACTCCTGCAAGGGAGACCTATAGAAGATGCTCAGAGAATCGTAACGGCTATTTGTGGCATCTGTCCGGTCAGCCACCACCTTGCCTCTGCAAAGGCGGCTGACAATACCTTCGGCGTTGAGATTCCACGTCCCGCTGCGCTGCTCCGCGAGCTTATGCATATGGGACAGATGATACACAGCCACACGCTGCACTTCTTCTACCTTGCAGCGCCGGACCTCATATTCACGCCCGATGGCGATCCAAAGAAGCGGAACGTCTTTGGAGTGATTGAGGCAAATCCTGAGCTTGCAACACAAGTTGTCCTCAACAGAAAACGAGGCCAGGAGATGATACGGGCTATTGGTGGAAGAGCCGCGCCTGTCACCGCAAAGCCTGGCGGACTCACCAAGGGGATTACCGAAGACCAGCGTCAGAAGATGCTCAAGGACGCTCAGGACTCGATTGAATTCACAAAACTTGGCTTAGAGGTGGCTGCTCCGCTATTTGAGCAGTATATGGATGTCATAAAAATCCTTGGGGTCGTCAACACCCCCATGATGGGCTTAGTCAAGGACGGAAACCTCGAGATGTACGACGGAACGCTTCGCATGATGGATACAGACGGCTCTATAATTAAGGAGTTTGATCCCACCAAATACGCGGACTACATTCAGGAGAATTACCAAGATTGGTCGTACCTAAAATTCCCGTATTGGAAGGAGAAGGGCTGGCCTGATGGTATCTATCGCGTTGCGCCGCTGGCCCGCATAAACGTGTGCGACAAGATCTCAACACCGCTGGCCAACGATATGCTCACGGACTTTAGAGCCGCTTTTGGAAGGATGCCACAGCAGACGTTACTCTATCACTACGCAAGGCTGATTGAGTTGATGTACGCCAGCGAACGTGCTGTTGAGCTCCTTAACGATCCAGACATAACCAGCACAGACGTTTGGGCAAAGCCCGAACCGCGAGCGGCTACAGGCGTTGGCGTTCTCGAAGCGCCGAGAGGGACGCTCATCCACGAGTACAGCACAAACGATGAGGGCTTCATAACGAAGGCCAACCTGATCGTTTCAACCGGTCACAACCAAGGAGCGATGGATTTGGGGGTTCGCGAGGCCGCGAAACTCCTGATAAAGGACGGCGAACCACAGGAAGGATTACTCAATCGGCTTGAAATGGTCATCCGAGCTTACGACCCGTGCTTCTCGTGTGCAACCCACACGATTGACGGACGCTGGCCAGTCAAACTTGAACTTGTGGGACCCGACGGAAGAACCAGAACGTACACCAACTACTAGAAAAATTAGAACTGATAAGGCAAAAATGCCTTATCTCCCACTTCTTTTTTGATTTTTTTAATATCTCTTGGATTTTCGCTTTCTAATCTTACATACCCAACGCTATCTACAAGCGACGGCGCCGATACCCATGATGGTATCCTGAGCAAAATCCCACACAACGACCTTCTCAGCGTTGTTCGTGATCTCAAGTTTTCTCGTTTCTGTGATTTCACCTATTTTCGCGGCGGCCATGCCGGCCTCTTCGAAGATGCTTACGACCTCTTGCACGTTCTGTGGTTGAACGGTTAACACGAATCCCATTCCTGGATACATCCGCAGCCATAGATGCATGTCCATGCCATCGGGGATCGGAATCCGGTCCAATTCTACGACAGCGCCCGCTTCAGAAACTTCGAGCAACATACCGAGTGTGCCGAGCAAACCTGGATTGCTGATGTCTTTTCCCGCCGTCACTAAGTGTTGTTGCGCGAGGCGAGGCATGGTCTGCAGCTGTCTGCGGAGCAGCTCGGGATGCTTCATCGTCGTCGTGTCCCAACAGAGACTGCACGATGGGTGGACCCTCCCGTCTAAGTCGACGGCAGCGAGGACGTCCTGTCCCTCTTGGGCCGTGCAGCTGTAAATGACCGAGTCAGTCTTTGCGGTGCCAATGATGGCCACGTCGAGCGCGTTATAAGTAGTGTCGGGGTGCACGTGCCCTCCAACGACCGGCACGCCGAATTTCTTTGTGGCTTCGCTCATGCCCGCCAAGACTCGGTTGCAGACTTCAGTCGAACTCGCCGAAAATACGTCGACCAGCGCCAGAGGGGTACCCCCCATAGCTAAAATGTCGTGAATATTTACGAGGACTGCACAGTACCCCGCCCACTCAGGGTCCGCATCCATGAGCTTGGACCAGATGCCATCAGCAGCGATCAAAAGCGACTCGTCACCCCGCTCGATTACAGCGGCGTCCTCTCCAAAATTGCCTGTGCTGAGATCCGCGTCGAACCATTTCACGAGCGGACCTATCGCGCGCTTCCGTGCGACGCCTTCAAAATCACGAACCGACTGCGCTAATTCGTCCAGTTTCATGTCGTTCACAAAACATTAATAGGCATAGGGGGTTCTTATATCCTTATACTGCTCCTATCTCTTGATTTCTGCGCTCGATTACTATGGACCTCGTCGAGAAGTACCGTCCGAGAACTCTTTTAGAAGTGAGAGGCAACCGCAAAGCTGTCGAAGAGCTCCGCCAATGGGCATTGCACTGGCCATCTGACAAATTGGCAGCATTGCTGTACGGTAAGCCCGGCACAGGCAAAACGTCAGCTGCAGCTGCGTTGGCAGCTGACATGGGGTGGCAGTTACTCGAGCTCAATGCCAGCGACAAGCGGACTCAAGGCATCATCAACGAAACGGCCGGAGAAGCGTCAAAAAGCGCATCTCTTCTAAACACCCAGAAACTGATACTGCTTGATGAGATTGATAACCTACACGGTACGTCTGATCGCGGCGGGGCAAAAGCGGTTACTGAGCTCGTCAAAAAAACACGCGCACCTGTGATCCTGACCGCTAACGACCTGTACAGCGTTTCGCCAACGCTGCGCGGATACTGCAAACAAATAGCCTTTTTCGCTATCAGGGAGCAGAGCGCACAAAAAGCGCTCTTGGATATTTGGCACAACGAGAGAAGGGAAACCCTCCGCGCTCAAGAAGCGGTTGCTGACGTAATAACCCATCTTGAACAGCCGGAGCGCGCTTCTGAAGATACCGTCGAACTAAAGGCAATTAGCGCTGATCTCGACATTCTGTCACAGCTCGACTTTGACCTCGAAGTCCTCCGTAAGATTCACAAAGCGCAGGAAGCGGCTGCTGGCGTAATGGCCCGTCTTGAACAGCCGGAGCGAAATGCAGGCGGCGCAGCCGAACTAAAGGCAGTAACCGCAGATTTACAAGTGCTAACAGATTTGTCCGGTCAGCTTAGAAATCTGCAAGAGACACTCTCAGATGTCGGTCGCTCATTGGAGGCCGTCGATGTTCCCCTGATCGCGCAGATCGCGAAAAATGCAAACGGAGATCTGCGGTCAGCAATCACTGACTTTCAAGCGTACATCGGCGGAGCCCATGTGGGAACTGCGGCCCGCGATCGTGCTCAATCAGCTTTTGACTTGATGAGAAGCATCTTTAACGACAGAGACCCGACACGGCCCCTCACTATTTCGTACGCAGTGGACCAAACGCCAGAGGACCTTGTCCATTGGATCGACGAAAATCTCCCGCGCGCTTTGGAAGGAGAGGGGCTCGCGCACGCATATCAGGTATTGGGTAGGGCTGATATCTACCTCGGACGAACGAGGAAACGACAACACTACGGCCTGTGGAGATATGCCGCTGAGCTCATGACGTCAGGAGTGAACGTAGCGGCTCATCATAACCACGGGCGACGTAATGCGGCCGCCAAGTATTCACCACCGACCCATTGGATGCGACTTGGGCAGACGCGGTCGAGACGTGCTTTACGGGATGGTGTTGCGTCCAAAATAGCCTCCGCAAATCACGTCTCTGCCGCAAAAGCGCGGGAAGAAATTGTACCGTTATATAAAGAGTTTGCACTAATAGACGCCGCAGGCATAACTGCAGCACTAAATCTGAGTGCCGAGGAGCTCGCGTTCTTAATGAGTGCTAAAAAGGACGCTGTAGCGGTGAAAAAAGCGTTGGAAGAAGCAGAACGATTGATCGGCGAACAGATGCCCAAACATGAGCCGATCCCAGAGCACGGCGCGCCGGTCGATTTCGACACACAACATTCGAGACCTGAAGATTACGGCAATTCAGCTTCAGAGTTGCGAATCTCGCACGGCAGCAAACAGCCAGCAGCAGACCTCGCCGACAAACGCAAAACCGAGGCCGATCGCGGACAAAAATACCTAGACGAGTACTAAGCCCGATCGACGAAAGCGCTCCCCCCCATTTGCTCGTTGAATCGCTTAAAGATCTGCATCATCACGCTGTTTTGTAGGAGGATTTCCTGCATATACTTGTGCGCGCGTTTCTTCGCGTACTTGTCTTCAACGAACTCGATGCCCGCGTAATCAACCCGCGTGAGGATGAGTCCTGAAGCAGGCGCTGATCGAATCCCTTCAGTATGCCCATTTGGATCGAGCATGTTGCCAAACCACGCTACGCTTCGTTGTCCATTCCCTACAAGGGTCAGGGCAGTAACGAGTTTCCTCATCATGTTCCATACGAAACTGTCAGCCGCAACCTCAATGACAATGAAGTCATCCGACACTCGAACACGTGATGAGAAGACCTTTCGAACAGTAGATCGACCTTTCTCGAGGCTGAAATTGCGAAAATCATGAACGCCTAGCAAAAGATCAGATGCTAGTCGCATAGCGTGAACGTCAAACTGCGCATCACACAAGACATACTGATACTCACGCAGAACGGCGTCGCGGCGGGCATCGAACTGCATAGGTACGTCGGCTCGTGCCCACGTCCAGATATCCTTTGGCAACTGACTATTGATCCGCCGAGGGATTGCTGACGAACCTACCTCCGTTTCAAACGAAATGACGGCGTCGACAGCGTGTACTCCCTTGTCCGTTCTCCCAGAAGCCGTAAAATGAGCCCCAGCTATTTCTTCAATCAATCGCGCACGTCTCAAGGCTTCGACAACTGCCGCCTGCACGGTTCGCCGGCCCGGTTGTGCCTGAAAACCTGCGTAATGGGTTCCTACGTACGCAAGCCGCAGGGCAACTCTTGATTTTTCCATGGATAGCGTCAACTCAATAGAGCAATCACGTGATTTAAAGCTTTCAATGATTGCGCGGCACAGTTCGACCTGATTGCTCCTAGCTTGCTGACCTTATGCTTAAGTGCCGTTCAGATGCGTTAAACAGCCCCATAGCCCCTCCATATGGTCAACACTGAAGACAGTAACATATTTACCCCATACTCGTGATTAGCATAAAAGACGGGTGACTTTGGAACTCATGCAGAGCAGCTTCCTGGACCTACAGAAGAAATGATGAAGGCGATTCTCGGGTTTGAAAACGGCGTTGCGGTAGTCGGCAAACATTTTGGAGCGAAGCGCACCGTGACAGGCGAGCTTGTGTTCGCCACTCCGTACACCGGTTACGTAGAGGCGTTAACCGATCCCTCCTATAACGGCCAAATCTTGCTTTTTACGTACCCACTGGTAGGTAACTACGGCATAAACTACGATGACTGCCAATCAGAGAGCATACAAGCTGAAGGATTTGTCATCAGAGAACTCTGTGAGCACCCCACAAATGACCGAACGCTCGACGGGTTCCTCAAGGCTCACGACGTTCCCGGCATTTCGGATATCGACACGCGTATGATCACTATAATGATCCGTGACGAAGGCGCAATGCGGGCAAGTCTGTTACCTTCCACTCGAGGCGGAGACGCCGATGTGAAAAGGGCCATTGACCTTGCTCGCCGCGCACCAGATATCGCTGATCTTGACCTCCTCTCAGAGGTTACCTGCCCAGATGCGTACCGCATTCCTGGCAAAGGGAAGCGTTTCGTGCTTATGGACTTTGGCGTGAAGCGGAACACGCTTAAAAACCTCCAGCGTCGCGACGTTGACCTAATCGTCGTGCCTGCCAATACTTCTGGGAAACAAATCATGGACTACGAACCTGATGCGATACTGCTTTCCAACGGTCCCGGAGATCCTACGCAGGCAAAAAAAGGGATCAGTGTGGTGCGTGAGCTCGCAGGAACCCTGCCCATCTTCGGCATATGTCTCGGACATCAGATTATCGCGCTCGCCCTAGACGGAGAGACTTACAAACTCAAGTTTGGACATCGAGGTGCAAATCAGCCCGTTTTGGATCTTCGAACCCAGCGGGTATACATTACCGCACAAAATCACGGTTACGCCGTGCGGAACGACGAACGGGACAAGATGACGGTCACACAAGTAAACGCCAACGACAACACCGTCGAAGGCATTGCAAATGAATACCTGCATATTATGAGCGTGCAATATCATCCTGAAGCGTCTCCCGGCCCACATGACCTCGAAAAATCGTTTTTCGACCACATTACAGAAGTCGCGGGTCGCCCCCTTTAAAGGGGCGAATCCCCTGAAGAACGCTGATGAATCATGCCTAAAAGAGCAGACATAGAGAAGGTACTACTCATCGGCTCCGGTCCGATCGTGATCGGTCAAGCAGCCGAGTTCGATTTCAGCGGAAGCCAAGCGTGTACCTCGCTGCGAGAAGAGGGTGTGAGGGTGGCATTGGTAAACTCAAATCCTGCGACCATTATGACCGATCCGAACATGGCGGACGCGGTGTACATCGAACCTCTCAAGCCCGACATTGTAGCTGCGATCGTACGAAAGGAACAGCCCGATGGAATCATCGCGGGTCTTGGTGGCCAAACGGGCCTCAATATTACCGCCGAACTGGCGGAGATGGGCGTTTTAGCAGAAAACGACGTTGAACCTCTTGGAACGCCACTGGAAACTATCTACATGGCCGAGGATAGGGAGCGGTTCAGGACAACGATGGAAGACATCGGAGAAGGGGTCCCGCGAAGCCACGCGGTCTACGACTCGAACGACTACCAATGGTTAGCCAGCGAACTCGGGTTGCCCCTAATCGTCCGATCGGCGTACACTCTTGGCGGTGGTGGAAGCGGCATCGCCAGGACTGAGGCACAGCTCAAAGCCATCATCGAGGGCGGGATCAAAAAGTCACGGATTGGCCAAGTCTTGGTAGAAGAAAGCGTCCTCGGATGGAAGGAGTTCGAATACGAGGTTATGCGCGATTCAGGAGATACCTGTATCACCATCTGCAACATGGAAAACGTCGATCCCATGGGCGTCCACACGGGCGAGTCGATCGTCGTGACGCCCTCGCAAACTCTTTCTGACGTGGAACACCAGATGCTGCGGAGCGCATCAATACGGATTATCAGGGCACTCAAGATTGAGGGCGGGTGCAACATACAATTCGCCCTAAAGGACGGTGAGTATCGCGTCATAGAAGTTAACCCGCGGGTGTCACGCTCATCGGCACTTGCTTCGAAAGCGACGGGGTACCCTATAGCGCGTGTATCAGCAAAGATCGCTATCGGGATGCGATTAAGCGAGATCCCCAACCGAGTTACCAACGAAACGCCAGCCTCATTTGAGCCGACCATCGATTATACGGTCATCAAGATACCGCGGTGGCCTTTTGACAAGTTCACGCGCGCGGATAATACCTTAGGAACCTCGATGAAAAGCACGGGCGAAGTCATGGCGATTGGTCGAACGCTTGAGGAGTCACTTCAGAAAGCCATCCGATCGCTCGATTTGGACATAGCGGTTTCCTTCGCCGAAGATCCCATCGACTCGATATCGATCCCGACCGATAAGCGACTATTTCAGATCTATAGCGCCCTCAAGCAAGGTCACGCTATCGAGGAAATAGCACAGCGTGCGATGATAGATCCATTTTTTATAAGGAAGATCTGGAATATCGTCAATTTTGAGGCGTACATCGAATCGAAGTACCGAAACGGGGACGCTAAAAGGATCAGCGCTGCAGATCTGCGACAAGCAAAGCGTCTCGGATTCACTGACCAGCAAATTGCCGACCTAGCAGGTCTGGTCCGCGAACATGTCACGGATCTCAGACATCGGAGAACACACAACATAACGGCAACATATAAGATGGTCGACACGTGTGCGGCCGAGTTTAAAGCCCAGACACCATACTACTACTCAACCTACGAGCAGCAGAACGAGATTGTGCCCTCAAACCGAACGAAAGTGCTTATCGTAGGGGCAGGACCCATCAGAATAGGACAAGGGATTGAATTTGACTATTGTACGGTCCACGCGGTGCTCTCGCTGCGAGAAGAGGGCATAGAAGCGCATATCATAAACAACAATCCTGAAACGGTTTCAACAGACTATGACACATCTGACAAACTCTTTTTCGAACCCCTGACGCTGGAAGACGTGATGAATATCATTGAAAAAGAGGAGCCTCAAGGCGTTCTTGTGCAATTCGGAGGCCAAACTTCGGTCAACCTCGCAATCCCTCTAGAGAGAGAGATGAAACGCAGAGGGTTTTCGACAAGAATCCTGGGCACGTCCCCCGATTCTATCGACATTGCCGAAGACCGAGATCGGTTTTCGAAGCTATTGGAGCGACTTTCTATACCCCAGCCGGAAAGCGGTTCCGCGACGTCGCGCGAGGGTGCAATTCGTATCGCACGAGAGATCGGTTATCCGCTACTCGTGAGGCCTTCATACGTCCTTGGGGGCCGCGCTATGGAGATCGTTTACGATGAGTCTGAGTTAGACCGTTATATCGAGGAGGCTGTGAAGGTATCGAGACAACACCCGGTGTTAATCGATCGGTTCTTACAACACGCTGTTGAGATTGATGTCGACGCGGTTAGCGACGGAGACTTCGTTCTGGTACCCGCCATAATGGAGCATATCGAAGAGGCCGGAATTCATTCCGGTGACTCGGCGGTCGTCATCCCAGCTCAATCGATTGACGATGAGACGCAAGAAACCATTAAGGACTACGTAACGAGAATAGCCAAGGCGTTGAACGTCGTTGGACTCATCAATCTTCAAATGGCGATCAAAGACGGCACAGTCTACGTCCTTGAAGCAAATCCACGGTCGAGTCGGACGATCCCATACGTGTCAAAAGCTACCGGCTTGCCGCTGGCAAAGATCGCCGCCAAAGTGATCATGGGACACAGCTTGCGAGCGCTTTGTCCGATCGAACAAAAGATGAAGCATGTTGCCGTGAAAGAGGTGGTGCTCCCCTTTGAGAAGCTGCCCGGCGTAGATCCGATATTAGGCCCTGAAATGAAGAGCACGGGAGAGGTCATGGGTATAGATTACGACTTCGGAAGGGCATTTTACAAGGCGGCGCTTGCGAGCGACAATGAACTCCCACTTTCAGGCACAGTGTTTATTTCGGTAAGGGACGAAGACAAACCTGAGTTGTGCAGCATCGCAAAATCGCTGCACAACGCCGGATTCAAATTATTGGCAACGCTTGGCACAGCAAACTATCTACGGGAGCACAGCGTCGCAGTTGAAAGGGTGCCAAAACTCACCGACAGCCCAGAGCTTCTGGACATGATGCGCAACGGCGGGATACAACTGATAATAAACACCCCGACTTGGAAGCAATCACGACTTGACGGAGAGGTGCTGCGGCGTGCAGCTGTTGATAATAGCGTGCCTTACATAACAAGCGTTCAAGGAGCTCGAGCGTCGGCCGACGCTATTCACACCATGCTTGAACATTGCGATAAGCCTCGCGCTCAGAATCTCACAATCAGGCCTATAAACAGCTATATTAGCGACATGTGGCCACAAAGCTGACAGTGAGGTTATGTGCTGCTTTAATCGGGGCGGGATAGGCGAAACGGCTGCTTAAAGAACCGCGTCACTTGTCACAGGCACGCCGTTTCTGCGTTTGCAAACGGAAGTTGGTCACAAGAGACTGTAAGCAGCTAGGTCTTGATGCCGTTGAAGAACTAGCTATCCTGCGCTTGTTAGCGTCGCGCTATCTGCTGGACAGAGAACCCCTTTAGTTCAAGCTTTGTTGAGCGTGGCGACTAATATGCATCTGCCACTGTAATGCGTTAAGAGGCTCATAATTGACACTCGTTCGTTAATCCGCAGTGAAAACGCTTTTAAGCTCGCGCGTGTAACTGTGAAGCGATATTATGCAGCGAAGGTTAGACGCAGTACGAACCAATAGCGCGCTCCAAAACCTTTGGACACGACGAGCAATCGCGTTTGTCATCGACTCACTGGTGCTCCTAATTGTGTTCGTTGTGTTAAACGCAGTGTTGGCAATTGTTTTGTTCCTGCCTTTGTTAGTCCTTAACGTGAACGCGTTTGGCGGATTATTTTCAGGATTTTCGGCGGTATTCGGCCTCGTTATCGTTTGGGGGTACTATGTCGCGATGGAAGGGTCAGCAGGTACGACGATCGGCAAGCGGTTTATGGACCTGAAAATGAGGTCGCTCAGAGGCAGCATGAGCTATACAAAGGCCTTCGTGAGAAGTTTCACGAAAGCGTGGATTCCTGTGTTCGCGTTTCTGTTCGCATTAGATCTGATTATTGGCTTCGTAACCCAAGGAGATCCACGACAGCGGTTCTCGGATACGGTCGCCGACACCGCCGTAGTCCACGCGCGTGCTTGAGGTAGCCTACAAAAGGCGTAAACTGTGGAAGCGCTGCTACTTCGGCGAGGTGATTGTGGTGAGCAAAGTTGTGCTTTCATATTCAGGCGGTCTCGACACCTCCGTCTGCATTCCCATTTTGAGAGAGCGGTATAAATATGACAAGGTCATCACCGTTACGGTTGACGTCGGTCAACCGCAGAGCGATCTGAAAAAAGCAGAGACTCGCGCTGCAACGCTCAGCGACAAGCATTATACAATCGATTCGAAGGAAGAGTTCGTCGAACAGTACTTGTTTCCGTTGATTAAGGCAAACGGCAGCTACGAAGGGTATACCCTCGGACAAGCCATTGCCCGACCCCTCATCGCAAAGAAAGTGCTTGAGGTGGCCGACCGCGAGGGCGTCTCAGCTATCGCACACGGTTGCACCGGAAAAGGCAATGACCAGCTGCGATTCGAGGCCATTTTCCGCGCGTCAAAATATAAGATTCGCGCACCGATGCGCGAACTCAATCTCACGCGCTCCGAGGAAATTGAATACGCGCTGGAGCAAGGAATTGACGTGTCGACTACTTTTGAAAAACCGTACAGCGTAGACGAAAATCTCTGGTCGCGCTCCATCGAGGGAGGTCGCCTCGAGGATCCCGCCTGTGTCCCGCCGGAGGACGTCTACAAATGGACGACAGCTCCGACAAAAGCGGAAACCAAGCTCCAGTTGAACCTCGATTTTAAACGAGGCGTCCCAGTCTCAATAGATGGAAGGCATTCAAGCGGCTTAGAGCTCATTAGAGAGCTTAACGAAGTAGCAGGCAAACGCGGAATCGGACGGACGGACCTTATGGAGGATAGGATCCTCGGCCTCAAGGCCCGAGAGATCTACGAACACCCCGCAGCGACAGTCATTCTAACAGCTCACAAAGATTTAGAGGCGCTTGTGCTGACACGAAAGGAGCGGAAGTTCAAGGAGCTGGTCGATTCGGCGTGGGCTGAGCTTGCCTACGAAGGCTTGCTCGAGGAGCCACTCTGCGCGGCCCTTGACGCGTTCATCAACACGACGCAAGAGAGAGTGACGGGTTCAGTCACAATGCTATTGCACAAAGGACTTGCAACCGTCCGCGCTCGCAGTTCGCCCAATGCGCTATATTCAGAAGAGCTCGTCTCATTTAACGATAAGTCGCTTGATCAACGCGACGCCGAAGGATTCTCCAAATACCACGGTTTTCAGAGCCGTGCGTACCGGAAGTTCGTCAAATACTAAAACAGACACGCTTTGAAGGAGGGAGGGGCATCACGGACGAACCCTTCAAGCAACTAGAGGAATTTGAGCGGTTCTTCATAATGCCATAGAGCGCTATCGGAGCGTGCTGGAAGAACTAGCGGAGATGTAGCATTGGTCGTGTACTTGACGCTAGAACAAGTGCGAAGCATACACCACGCGATGATTCAGGCGATTGAAGGCGAGCATGACACGTGTCTTCACCCTGGCATTTACGAAAATCTCCTTGCGGGCTGCCTCGACCGCCCACAAACGACCATTCATAACTATACACCTTACCCGGATATATTCCTGAAAGCCGCTTCGCTACTCGAATGTATCATCAGCACGAATTCGTTCATCGATGGTTCTAAGAGGGCCGGTTTCCTAGCATGCGATCTCTTCTTGGAGCAGAATGGTTATTACATCGATCCAAAAGCACGAATAAAGAGGTTCTTATTGGCTATTGCACGAAATGAAGTTGATCTTACGACGATTGCAGATTGGCTTCAACCGAACGCCTTGCAGAGGTAAACAAGGGTCACTTCAAATCCGCGATCTATACCCAAACAGTATTAGAAAGCGTCTATACTCAATTTAAGTTCTATGGCCTGTTGCGAGCACATATTAGACGCGTTAACGATACGGTAGCCTCGGCCACAGATCGCGCTGCAACGACACCTGCTGGTTTTGCAGGGAGGTAATGGTTGCCCTAAAACCCTCGTCAGTTATGGACTCACTGAAGAGCTTCGTGTCCGACTAGTGGTTGGAGTGAGGGTAGGACTTGCCGTGGGTGTCGGCGAAGGAGTCGGTGAGGGGCTTGGTGTCGGGCTGGGTGATGGCGAAGGTGATGGGCTGGGCGATGGCGAAGGTGATGGGCTGGGCGAAGGTGATGGCGTCGGGGTTGGGGTTGGTTTTGGAATGACTCGCAGCACACCTTCTCCTCTTGACCCCGCATAATCGGCGTTGCCCTTGTATTCTGCAAGAATTTGATGCTCTCCGGTCGACAACACCGAGACGTCGCTGACCGAAAGGTTGTGCGCAGCAAAACCAAAATAGGTGGAGCTTTGCCCAAGGGGCTTGCCATCGAGGTACCAGTAGACGACTTGATTGTCAAGACCCTGTCCGTTCGATGTGTTCAAAATGCAGGAAAGAGAGGTGTTGTAACCGACCATCACCTCAACCGATCTGACCACGAGCACGGAGTTTGCGAGAGGCGAGGTGTTCTCCTTATTGGTTTGCCCACCTCCCAAACAGCCACACGAAAGCAGCATTATGAGTATGAGCGAAATTACAGCAGTAGGGACTTTTTGTCGCATGGATTACGACTCACGCTGTCGTGACGCCTTCGTCCGCCTATCTCGGGCTGAAAATCAATCAAAAAGCAATTGTTTACTATCTATATATATTGTGTTTGCTGTAGTCGCATTTCGCGCGTTTCCGCAACCAGAAACTATCTAGACTTTACAGGGCAAAAAGAAGTGGTCCATTTTCTCTACGTGCTCAATCCAGTTTCTCCACGTGTTGTCCACCAAAGAGTTTCGGCTCCTTACAGGGCATTTCGCAGACTTCAACCCCCGCGCGAACCTAGATTGTCGCTTGCGTTGAATCAAGAGATAGCAGATGCTGCGACTCGCTATTTAAGCTTGTGACATCAAAAAAAGAAAGGAAGAGATGACTGCAAAGCGCAATCATCAACGGCTCACGGCCGGCCTTTAGTACATTTCCGGACCTTCGCCTCCGAGTTCTGGCGTCTCACTGCTAGCGGCGATTATGTCGTCAATTCTCAAGATCATGTTGGCAGCTTCCGTCGCAGATTCGACCGCATTGAGTTTCACCCGGAGCGGGTCAACTACGTTAAGGGCCAGCATGTCTCGAATGTCGCCGTCGACTGATATGCCTGCGTTTCGGTCGCCCGATTCGTGAGCGCTGCGAAGCTCGACAAGTTTGTCGAGTGGATCCCCTCCTGTATTTTCAATAAGCGTTTTTGGAATGATCTCCATGGCATTCGCAAAAGCGCGAACGGATAGTTGCTCACGTCCTCCAAAAGTCGTCGCGTAGTCGCGCAGTCCCATTGCCAGTTCAGTCTCGGGAGCACCACCGCCAGCTACTACTTGGTTGTTCTCAAGGGTCAAAGAGACCACTTTTAGGGCGTCGTTGACTGCTCGGTCCATTTCATCGACAACGTGTTCGATGCTACCGCGGAGCAGTATGGAAACTGCTTTGGGATTTTTACTGTTTTCAACGAAGATCATCTCGTTGTCACCGACTTTTCGCTCTTGCACCAAACCTGCGTAGCCGAGTTGAGAGATGTCCTCCAACGTGTCGGTGATCTTACCCCCAGTCGCCTTTTCGAGACGTTTCATGTCGCTCTTCTTGACGCGCCGTCCCGCTAGGATGCCCGCTTTCGCAAGATAATGCTGGACGAGATCGTCGATCCCTTTTTGGCAAAAAACAACGTTTGCGCCGCTCGCAATTATCTTGTCGGCAATTGCTTCGAGCCTCCGCTCTTCCTCGTCCCAGAATGACTGCATTTGCCCAGGATCGTTGATCTCGATCTTCGCGTCGATCTCCGTCTTTTCAATCTCCAACCCCACGTTGAGAAGAGCTATCTTGGCGTCTTTCACCGTCGTGGGCATAAGCGGGTGGACTTTCTCCTTGTCAATTATAAGGCCGTGGACGAGTTTTGAGTCGTCGACAGATGCTCCGTAGCGACGAACCACGCTGATATCGTCCGGATCAACGGTCTTCTTTCCGTCCACGTCTTCAGCGACGAGCTGCACTGCTTCGACAACGATGTCAGCCATCTTGGTGAGCATCATCTCAGCACCCTTTCCGGTGATAGCCGTCATCGCAACATGCTTCAGCGTGGTATCATCGCCCGCAAAAGCCATTTCATTGAGTAAGTCGGCAGCCTTACGCGCTGCTAAGGTGAATCCCGCAGCAATTACGGTAGGATGCACGTCTTCACCTAAAAGCTCCTCCGATTCCCGCAAGAGTTCTCCAACAAGCACTGCGGCAGTTGTCGTCCCGTCGCCGACTTCGTCGTCCTGAGCCTTAGCAACCTCGACTACCATTTTTGCGGCTGGATGTTCGATGTCCATCTCTTTCAAGATAGTTGCTCCGTCGTTGGTGATGACGACGTCCCCGATGCTATCGACGAGCATTTTGTCCATCCCTTTGGGGCCGAGCGTCGTTCGTACTGCATTCGCTACCGCGCGAGCAGCTTCAATATTCATGGTTTGGGCTTCCTCTCCTCGCGTTCGAGTGGCGCCCTCCTTGAGTATCAAAATCGGCTGTCCGCCCGCATTAACTAGCTGTCCCGTAGTTCGTCCTGGCATAATCTTCCTCCTGTTAAACGTAAGATGACGTGATTACATTGCGTGCAGTTCTATATAAAATCGATGCAAGTCGATGCGAATACACGCCGGTGTTGGCTGAACGCCGCTTGCGACAGGCGCCCGCGTCGCTTCGCCGCGCCAAAGTAAGCAAAAAAGTCTACGAGGCGTCAACATCCAGCGCGCGATTACTCAGCATCAACTCGTTTCAACTCGCTTATCGTGGCCTTAGGGTGATCGTGGAGATATAACGCTATTTTCTTTTTATGAATCAGTCTGCAGTCGATGCACGTCCAGACAACGTCACCACGAGAACTCACTATCCACTTACCGAGTTGGGAATCCTCACAAGGGTACTTCGGACAATAACAGAAAACACACACTTGTCCTTTAAAATGACAGGGATAGTGGGGGCAATCTTCTCCTTTAGGCAACCCCTCAGGTTCGCTCAAGTGCTCCCGTCTCTTGCGGTCTTCAGGATACTCTTCCTCTTCTATATGTTCCATTTCTTCCTGCGAGAGCGGCGTCGGCCGTGAATCGCGCTAACATACCTGTCATCTATCACGCAGCGCTGCGTCTCTTCACTAAGACGTGCCACGCCTATTTATGAGCTACGACAATCGGGCTAAATGCCGTCACATATTCAACTATTGATTTATATTATAACATTTATGAGTATTTTGAGGTTGAAACATGCCTATTGGAGATGTAGAACTTAAAGAACTCAGAAAAGACATGGGATTCTCGCCGGCACTTTTGAAGCTCGTTTATGAGTCGCATCCGAAGATGTTTGACGTCATCTATAACATGGATAAAACGCTTTTGAGCGACGGAGCGATTTCAGCCAAAACAAAGAGACTAATCGCCCTTGCAGTCGTTTCTGCAATGGGCTGCGAAGCGTGCGCAACCGCACAGATGAAGGCCGCGATGAACATGGGCGCTTCGCGCGAGGAGGTATTAGACACGCTGGGGGTCCTTGTGGTAACGGCAGGCATGCCAGCTGTCGCAACGGCTCGTGAAGCACTCAGAAAGTGCTGCGAACTTCCCGAAGAAGACTGGGGCGGAGAGTAGACCGACTGCGCTCACATCTTCCGAGCAAACAAATGTTGCTTGATGCGTCTCTCTGAGCGTGCATCAAGCAAATATTTTAATAATTCTATTCTTATAATAATACATGAAGTTCTTTTAGAGTGCTCTGCGAAACAGCCCTCATTTTTCTAGTCTTCGAACCGAACCAACAAAAATGCGTCGGCGATATTTTCGCGGAGCGTTTGGCAGTTTGGCAGGTCGATAAAATGACTGAAGAGATTAACAAAAGCACGACTCCTGAAAAATCCTTGAGAGGGGGAAAGAGTCTTCTGAGCTTATATACGGTCGTCTCTACAGAGAGAATCGCCTGAGAGACCGGATACCCCGCTTTTTTTATCAATAATGAAACCGACAACCTTTCAAACAAACAGGAAAACTAAGTGGCGAATAGTTAAGGTAGCTCATTCTATCACAATTGAACTTTATATATACATTTACAACGCACCTAGTGGTGTTGACCATGTCCGATGAAATGAGAATTGCAGATGTCGCAGGTAGTAAAGTCCAGTGGGACCCGTCACAGATGCGCAAGATCCAGGAACACCCCTGCTTTTCTGAAAAAGCGTGCCACACCTTCGGGCGGTGTCATGTTCCGGTAGCGCCCAAATGCAATATCCAGTGCAACTACTGTATTCGTGACTTTGACTGTGTGAACGAGAGCCGCCCCGGCGTAACAACAAAAGTACTCAATCCTGATGAAGCTATGGATTTGATCAAAAAAGCGCTTGACAAATATGAGTACATTAAGGTCATAGGGATCGCCGGGCCGGGTGAGCCGCTCGCAAATGAAGAGACCTTTGAAACGCTTCGTCGTCTTCATGAGCAGTACCCCAATGTCATCAAGTGCCTCAGTACAAACGGACTATTGCTCCCAGATAAAATCGACCTGCTCCAGAAATATGATGTGGGTAATATCACGGTCACCCTTAACGCCATTGACCCGGAGATCGGCGCAAAGATCTACCAGTTTGTTAATTACGAGGGCAAACACTATACGGGGATCAAAGGTGCAAAAATTCTCCTCTCCCAGCAGTTAAAAGGCATTGAAGAAGCGGTAAAGCGGCATATGATCGTCAAAATTAATACGGTCTATATTCCAGGCATCAACGACAAACATATTCCGGAGATTGCGAAAAAGGTAGCCGAAATGGGTGTGTATACTTTCAACGTTATCCCCCTCATTGCACAATACAAGTTTGCCAATATAACGCCGCCAACAATGGAGATGAAGCGTAAGATGCAGGATGAATGTACAAAATACGTGAAACAGATGCGCCATTGCCAGCGGTGCCGGGCAGATGCAATCGGAAAACTTGGAGAGGATATTCAGTCCTGCTTATACGAAAAAACATAATACTTTTTTTTAAAAAGAATTACAGCGCAAGTGTCCCGTTTTGAGACAAAGAAAAAGCAACCGGAACCATAATCGCGGCAAATTTGCACCCGGACTGGATGTTGATCCTACTCTGTCAGTCATAGCAAGGACCGACGCGAGAGGCATTCCAGGGCGTAAGCGAGGGTATCAAGACCTTCTGCGATGCCCCGCCGGTGGGTAATCTCGGTATGCCAGATTTCGCAGTAGCTCGTTTGTTCAACGCGATCGCGCTTTTCGCTCAGAAAAGTTGATCTCCCCACCCATCCTTCTATAAGTGGTGTCTTCGATGTTTGCCCAAATAGAACTCAGTGCTGGCCTTGGGGTAGCGATTGTAATCGTTTTAGCAGTAGCTTTTTATCTGCTCTCCGGGCTTCGTGTGATCTACCAATACGAGCGCGGTGTTAAATTCACCTTCGGATCATTTAGAACCGTCTATCCCCCGGGATTGCGGTACATATTTCCAGCTTTTCAATCGGTCAAGAAAGTAGACTTGCGCGTAAACACCTTAGACATTCCGCGGCAGGAGGTCATCACGAAAGACAACGTTTCATGCAAGATCAACGCGGTGATCTTCTACAAGGTCGTGGAGGCAGAAAAAGCCGTAATCGAAATAAGCAACTACGGCTATGCGATAAACCAGCTCGCGCAGTCGAGTCTACGAGACGTCGTCGGAACGGCCGAACTCGATACGGTCCTCGCTCGACGTGACGAGCTGGGCGAAAGAATTCGCAAGTTTGTTGACGAGTTCACGATGCCGTGGGGGATTCATGTTCTTTCAGTCGAGCTCAAGGACGTCGAGCTTCCCGAAGAGATGAAGCGTTCGATGGCCGCGCAAGCCGAAGCCGAACGAGATAGGCGTGCGCGCATCACGCTCGCAGAAGGTGAAGCGATGGCAGCAGATCGGCTGCTCGAAGCGGCCCAAACCATCGAAAAGTCGCCTACGGCTTTGCAGCTTCGACTCTATCAAGCCATGGTTAGAATCGGCGAAGAGAACAACTCTGTCATTGTGTTTCCTGTGCCAATAGAAATCCTCAGCATGTTTCAAAAACAGAAAGAGTGACGGCAGGCTAGACGAACGCGCTCAAAAGGGACTTGTCACCATCCTTTTAGTGTAGATAAAAAACCGTCTGATGAGGCTCATTCACGCTTTCAACGATTTTTAGATCAAAAAAGGTTAAAAAGAGCCTGAAAAACAATTTTTTTTAAAAAAAATGAGCGTTCAGCTAGGCGTTCAACCAATAGAAAACTATTAGTTATTATATCTATATTTAATACTTCTATGAAATCGAAAGTCGCCATCCTCCTTGCTATGGCCGTAATCGCTAGTGTCTTCGCTGCCGGCTGCACTTCGAGCACGAATCAGAGCGCATCGCAATCAACTTCTGGCAGCATAAGCCACGATACTGTGCTCCAAGCCGTCATCAGCGACGATCTACAAGCATACAATAGCTCGCAATGGGTTCGGACGTTGAACCAATCTGTCCAATGGGTCAACGCCACAACCGCGATGGTGACCTACAGAACAAGCGGCCAGAATGTAAGCCTCAATTATACGGCAACGTACACACGGTTCGGATCCATTTCCAAAGCAAGCGATTATGTAAGTTCCATCAATCAAGGTTACAACGCTTCCGGCGCCGCGCAGCTGATTGGTTTCCCAGCTCTGACAACCGCGAGCTCATCTAATGATCATAAGAGCTATTTTAATGTCACTCAAAGAATGCCAAGCACGAATTCATTCATAAAAATGGAGCGCGACTCGCCAACGGCCCCCGCAAGTTACATAATCCAGGTTGACGACGTCGTGATAACGTTTAACGCAACCCTCAACAGAGCCGCATCGTGAGAAACTGGCCATGACTTTCGCTGAAACTAGCGAAACGCTGAAAAGGCGTATTCATCAGCCTTCAGTTTCACTTCCGGCATTGGAAAAGCCGGTGCATATGCGGGCTTGTAGATCGCGCAAGTCTTCATTTTGCCGAGACTTTTTAATTGCCTCACTACACAATCAGTACGTCTCACGGCTAACGGATTTCTCGTTATCACTGTGATTGAGAGAGACGAACAAGAAAATGAAACCTACTAACACCAAAAGAAAAGAAGGTTTCATTACAGACTCGTACGCTCCTTTAAACATATTAGCAATGAGTCAAGACGACGAACGAGTCGTACTGTCTGCTCAAGATTTTGAGAAGTTGCTCGCGTGTAGGGATGTAGTCTTGTTTGCGTTGCATAGCAAGAAGGACGTGCCATACAGTCTTGTTGAAAAGGTGATGTCGAGCTTTTAGCTAACACGGTCACTCGCAACCCCGCAAACGGGCACCTTAGGATACGCTGCGTGGACTGTCTTGAAGCAACGCGAAGCAGACGTTTAATTCACTCACACCACACACGACGGTAAAAGACTAACGCTTCGCGCTGAGCGAAGAACCCAGCATATAACCGCTGACTGTTCAAAACTCCGTCCAAACCACGATCTGCACGAGCACAAAATCGATATCTTTAACTGTGTGTGAAGGATCCAACAATTATGGCAACGTTGAAATAAAAGGCCTTTTGTTCTTTTCTTGGGCCAATTTATTTCAAGGAAAGCGTCATGGCTAACGAAAAATATTGCCAGAACTGTGGGGCGAAGAATCAACCGTACGCTGCATTTTGTGAAGATTGCGGCACCTCGTTCATCCCGTCTCCCGAATCCCCGCTAACCCCCCCACTGCCGCCTCCGCCGGCAGAGCCTTTAGGCGATGAATCATTGCATGCCGCCCCTCCCGAGCCTCCTCGTCGCTTCAAGAAGCGATACGTCCTTTATGGTGTGCTCGTCCTTTTAGCGCTATTTATCGTAGCCGGCGCGATATCTGCTTCTCAACAAACGGTTAACAGATCGATAGCGACGCCAACTACCCAAGCATCGGCTATCGCCACGATCGGGCCGACGCCCGAAGTGACAGCCTCCGTCGCAGCAACTGCGACGGCGAGCGCATCGGCCACCCCGTCGGCCACGCCGTCGACCGCAGCGTCGGCATCGCCAGACTATACGAGCAGACTAAATACTGTCGGTTTGGGGGCAGGACTCGTCAGTGCTTCTCCATTTGAAAAGGTGACGATAAACGGCAAACAGGCCTACGAGGGTACGCTCGTAAATAATGGCAAGACGTACAACGCGCAAGTCTACCCCATGAACTCATATTCGGAGACTATCACCTTTAAGGACCAACTAATAAGTGCTTACGAATCGCAGGGATACGTGGCCTACACCCCGGGTAACGTCGCAGATACCAGCCTCAATATATGGTACGGTCTTTCAGGAAACACGCTTGTCAGCATTTCAGCGATGCCTACTTCACAAATTAACGCGCCAGTACTCTTGGTAATGACCGCGACAACCTAGGCGCAAGCGTCGGCGACCGTGAACGAAAGTGTGCGAATCAGAATTAGCGACTCTAGACTTATCTGAAGACAAATACTCAACCACTTTGATCGCAAAGCAGACTTGCTCAACCTGCCTTCGAACTGACAGCTGCCGTCGTTTCGGCGACTGACTACCGCGATCCCGCTCTGACGCTCACAAACACATATAAGGCTGCAGCGAAAGCTAAAAGAACGTAACCGATCGCACTGACGGGCGTGAACGCGAATACGAGCCCTGTAGCTACGATAGCAGCGATAATCAGCGCCGTCTTCAGCGTTATCGTTCCCTGGACGTCAAGAGGGGTTGGCATAGGTTAGCGCTTACTTTGGTGGCGGACTCTGCGCGAATGTTGCGCGCGAATTAATCGCGTGCGTGGTGGAATGGTCCGCGTGAAGATAATGGTTGTGATTAGCACTTAAATGCCCCAGATACGAGGGAAACGGTTAAGACGCGTCGCTGTTACTAGAATGTTGGAGCGGTTCCAGTTTATACGCGACTCGGTACCGCTCCAACTGTTGCTTTAACCTCATCATCTCGCGGCGCTCGTCGCAAAGTAGCTCGACCCTGCAGCCCCAGTATGCTACTCGCGGCAAAATTACTGGTTCCGGCGACACTTATCGACTAGGAGCTTGCGCTAGTGAGTATCAAAAAAGGACAGATTCCTGTTCTTTTTTTGAAAATAGCTGAAGCTGAGAGGGAGCTCCATAACACACAAAATTTGTTATAAAGCCTCAAATAGCTCTTAGTCATACTACATTCTGCCTCGGTCTACAATTGCTAAGGCTGTTAAACCGCTCCGGTTCATAAAAGGTCGATGCTTGGGCCAAAAGAAGTTCCTGTGCTATTTTAGGAGTGCGCGGAGCGGTCAACAGCCTTAGTTGAATTTTGTTCTTTTTTACCTCCACAACGTTTTCAGCTTCGAAGTGCTCGTAGCCTCACACAGGCCTGCTGCTGTTAACGGTCTTTCTACCATTTCTCGCAGATTGTCTGTGTAATCACCTCAGAACGCTCCTTGTCCTTCTCGATTGAAGCAACTCTCGCAGCGTTCGCAGGCTCTATGACGGTGTCTTCACGCGAAGCAAGCAACCTCTCTATGTCTTCACATCGATAGTCGAGGCATTCCTCCCAAAGTCGGTATGCACGTTTGGTTGAGGTACGAATCTACAGGCTGCGTCAAGATTCGTTGCCGTTTGCTGAGAAACTGCTTGGGGGCTGCGTTCGCCTCAAGAAAAGGAGGTGAAGCATATCGTCTGACCTTAGAGGGGCACCAGCTGCACTAAGTAATGCGACACAACTATCTCTAAGCGTTTTTTTTTCACTGCGTAAGAATGTCGCCTAGGCGGAGCTCTCGACGGTCTAGTCGTTCCTGCGCTGATAGTGCTTAGCGATATGATCGTGGCGGCAATTGTCGTGCTCATGGGCTCCGCCGCAGGACACATGATTCCACAGCACGAGGTGCAATGTTTAGCGCAAATTGTCTGAATCGCTTTTCAGCATCATATCGATACGTTTTTATGTTTCTAATACGTCTTGGATAACGTAGAGAGTAGCGGGAGCGATCTACCTTATAAAAAATGGATTGTAAAGCATGGCGGGCATTGGCAATATCATGACACGCACCAGGCATTTAGGGTCACGCGTGGTAACCGAAAGCTGCCGTTTTCGCGACATCTATTTTGCGACTACGGTCAGCCGCGCGATTCGTGCTAAAGAAGATGCATTAACCCTTTTATTCAAACCAAACGTTTCGAAGCGAGCTGCTAAAGGGGATATAGCAGGACTCTTAAGAGCTCTGCACTATAAACGCGATCAGCGCGTGCGTGCGGATGCAGCGAGGGCCTTAGGCGTAGCGGTCGCCCACTGCGCTGTTCCAGCGCTCAGTGAAGCGCTCAGCGACGAATACGACTACGTTCGCGTTGCTGCGGTTGAAGCGCTCGGCCAGATAGCCGATCAAGATGCAGCAACTCCTCTGATAGGCGCTCTCGAAGATGAGTGCGAAGGAGTTCGCAAGGTGGCAGCGATCGCCCTCGGCAAGGTCGGCGACCGGCAAGCGGCGCCGTTCCTCATCGAGGCGCTCTCCGATGACGAATGGATGGTTCGAAGAGCGGCAGCTGAAGCTCTTGGCGCGCTGATGGACACGAGATCGGTTCCATCGCTCATCGATGCACTACGTGATCCGGTCTACGACGTTCGAAAAACAGCAGCCAAATCGCTTGGTGGGCTTCGCAACGAGCGAGCAATAGAACCGCTAAAAAAGTTGCTGAGCGACAATATGCCCCCCGTTCGAACGGTAGCCGCATTGACACTGAAAAGACTCTGCGGTCTGAGGGCCAAGCAAGGACCGATCGTACAATACGGTTCGACAGTTAGACAGAGGTAGCTTTAGGCCTTCCGAGCAAAAGAATGATGGGCTCGGCCGGTTCGAACCGGTGACCTGCGCCATGTCAAGGCTCCAATTTGCGTTTATTCATTATTTAGAGCTTCTAGCCGGCTCCGTTTGCGGTTACGGTGGGAGAAGACCAAAACGCGAGCGCGCTATTATACGTCGTCTTTTAAATCGTCGTAGCGGCACCGGCGAGTCGACGGAATTCACGCGGCAGCCGAATGATCGGGTAAGAGTGCGACGGCTTCGCGCTTTGAACGCTTATCGTGTGCATGCAAATCGGTTGCATACGTTCGTGAAAGTGCTGTTTGCGTATGGCGGTTCCGATTCGAGGCGAGTTACTCGATATCGGCAATCGGGACTATCATTATTTTTCAGACACGAGTAACGAATGTAAAGGGGCGAATTAATTTGCCCGTAATATGACTGCTGTAGGTGCGTTAAGTCCCTCGACTGTAAACTTCGCGGCGATAATGAGCGCGTCTCTGATTGTGAGTATTTCCGACATCCGCCGCTTGCCATATTGAACGTGCGGCGGTAAAAGGCCAGGCCTAAGCGTTAATCGCCGGCGCAACGTTTGCGATAGCACGCGAGTAACCGCTTGATGATATCGTCAAACGTCTCGCCGCGCTTGCCGATAGCGTCTATCTGGGCTTTCGTCTCAAAGTGCACCGATATCGTCACGCGATCTTCACGTCTCATATTTTCTTACGCATCAGGGCGCATAGTCTCGCGCAATCGGCCGCCGCAATCGTAATGCGATGCCGCTTCGCTCTCGGTAAGCGGCCTCACGACCTGGGATAGGTACTGGCATACTATGTCGGCGGCATCGGTCGGTATTTCAAATAAGCCGAGGTATAAATCGGTTACGCGCCAAAATTCGTCGCGATCCTTTACTAAATCGTATTCAAGCGCTTCAAGGTCAATAGAACCGAGCCGCGTTTTTTCGCGTACGCGTCCGTTTGGCGTCCGCTTCTCCACTACCGCATGTAGCGTGATCGCGCCATGTCGGACCCACCTTCGTGGGCCGTTTTCCTCCCGTACGAACCTGACGCGGTATTCGCTATCCATGATTATCTCGTTTTCTGCCTTATTTTTCCGTATTTAGTCACGAGTAGTAACGGTAACATGATATATAAGCGTTACTAAGATTGTTACAATAGTAACTATCCGCTAAAAAGGAAGCGGAAAACAATCGAAAGCGTCAAAGGCAGTATAACATATTTGAACCCCTGTTAGGCGGCAAAAATTAGGTCAGTCTCAACGAGGTTAACAAATAATCTCAGATTCCTGCTATTTTAGAACTTAAGCAAAATGCCCCAATCCCGCTATTTTGGTGATGTCATCTTATCAGGGCCGAATGCGAAGGCGAGATAATCTTAAGAGGCCAGCAGATTAACTCACGTTATAACGATGATGGACTGCCGACGGTGCGAAAAGTATAACGACTGCAAGCTGCGTGGTGAGAGGGATCACGTGCCTTATTGCGATCAGTACAGACGTCCGCGCCCTTTCATGTACACGACATAGAGGGAAGCCGTACTGTTCTTTACCCTTGCTCGTATACCTTGCTAACGTTGTGACGCGCAGTTCTTGCAAAGTTGTTTGCGATATCTCACCGTGGGTACTTCGCCATAATGTGCTCGCGGATCGAATAATCCAGTCGTGTGACGTTTCCGCGAGTCCGGTCAGCCGAGCGTCGGCATAGCTACAAAGTTCGTCCCTCGTAAACCTCAAAAACGAGCGTGCTGAGCGTTTGCGTGCTATTTTGGGCGTCTAACTGACCGACATTAAGCGATTGTTTGTAGTCCTACGCTTATCGGTATTAGTCGCGATATCGCTGGTCGCTATGAGTTGTGTACTAGTAGACAACTATATCAAAGAACGCTGCGACTTTCGTTCGTCGAAAAAAGACGAGATACAGATGGGCTCGGCCGGATTCGGACCGGCGATCTCCGCCATGTCAAGGCGACGTCATAACCAGCTAGACCACGAGCCCTAACGCAGTGCTATCTGATCGCTCTCTAATAAACCTATTGTCAAGCCAAAACAGCTGATTTTCTTAACTAAAATCAACACGCAGCAGATGCCAACCCAAGCTTACGTCAATCTTTGCGCGACGATGTAGATGCTACTCGATAAGCGGTTCCACAGGCAGCGCGAGTCTTTGCTTAAGCGCTACATTGCGCCTACTGGCGCATTCACCTACGTTCGCACAAACACGCAACCAAAATGTATAAAACGGTTAATGCGCTTTATAGACAGCAGCAAATTGGCTTCTTACAGCGCGAATGCAAACAGCGGCACGCAGAGAAGGTATCAATGATGGAATCGATAGTAATTGAGCACTTGTCGAAAAAGTATGGACAGTTCGTTGCGGTAAACGACCTCAATTTGACCGTCGAACAGGGCGTTTGTGTGGGATATCTCGGTCCTAACGGAGCGGGCAAAACGACCACTATAAAGGTGCTGACAAACCTGCTTAGAGCCACGAACGGCAAGGCCTACCTCAACGGCATTGACGTCATCCACCATCCCAAAGCCGCACTCGAGGGAGTGGGCGCGGTCGTGGAAACACCCGAGTTTTACCCACAACTGACGCCTGACGAATGCTTATCATACGTCGGAACGATCCGCGGCATGAGCGGCGAAGCGATTGCTGAGCGCTCGCACGCTGTTCTAGAGCAGGTCAAGCTCCTCGAAGTGGCTGATAAGCGAACGGGTCAATTCTCAAAAGGGATGAAGCAAAGATTAGCAATTGCTCAAGCGCTCTTGCACGAGCCATCCATACTGATCCTCGACGAGCCTACGTCAGGCCTCGATCCGCGCGGCATGGTCGAAGTGCGTGATATTATCAAAGGACTAATAAAGACAGATATCACGATATTGATGAGTTCGCACCTATTATACGAGGTACAAGAGGTATGCGACAAAGTCGCGATCATCGATCGAGGCGTGCTCTTGACGTATGACTCCGTGAAGAACCTTTCAGCGGGTCAAGATGTAACGGTGACAATCACCACGCTCGACCCAATCACGCGGCCTGAGTTCGAAGCGATAAAAGCGCTCAAGGACGTGACGTCCGTAAAACGAACAGAAACGCTCGCGCTCAAGCTCAGCTTCAGTGGTGGCCCCGAAACACAGTTCCACGTGCTCCGCGGGATTCTGAACACGGGCGTCAAAGTCGTTTCGTATATGCCGCAGCGCGCGGCGATAGAAGACGTTTATCTGCAGCTGGTGCCCGAGGGGGAGGCGTAACGATGGCACCGAACAGCGTGCGGCAGATCGCGACTGTGATAAAATACGAGCTCTTGAAATACCTCCGCGGGCGGCGGTTGCTCGCCATTGTTCTGCTTACCATTATTATTAGCGCCATTTTTCTCATCGTCCCTCCCGCAATCGGCACTGCTTATCCCAAAGACCCAACGGATTTCATTACGCGCGTACTCTCGTTTCTGGGCGTCCTTTCCATACTAAGCGCCACATTTTTTGGTGCTGACGCGATCGTGTCGGAGTATGAATCGAAGACGGGGTACTTTCTGTTTCCCAATCCGATTAGGAAAACGGCGATATTTGTCGGCAAGTTTATCGCAAGCGCGCTCGTTTCAGTAGGCGCGATCGGGCTCTACTACGTGATAGCGGTAGTTTCGGTGCGGGTGATCGATGGCAGCATACCCGCGAATACGGGCCTTTCGTTTGCCTATTCGCTGATATACCTGTTCGCCATCCTCGCGATCGCCTACCTGTTCAGCGCGATAATGCGCAGTTCGGTGTACTCGCTCGTCCTGACGTTCTTCACCTTCTTCCTGATCCTACCGATTATCGACGCCGTAGGATCAGTAGCGAAGTTCAAACCGTGGTTCTCCGTCACCTTCGCGAACGGGATTTCACAGTACATATTCCAGAACCCCTACCCAGCCGATAAAGTGTTCACGACGACTGCCGCTGGAGGACCAAGCGCCGGCGTGCAAACGTATTCGCTAGTGCAGTACTATCCCGAGATTCGATTGAGCGTGATCGTGATGGCGGCATACTTTGTCGTTGCATTCGTGTTGAGCATTATCTTAGCCCGACGAAGGGAGATGTAGATAAACTGAGAGGAGGCAAGAACGTGGCGAAAAAGTTCCTGGTACAGAAAAAAACAGGCCTCGACGTGCGAGAATATAGGTGCAAACCTAAAAACGCTATAGCCGCGGTTATGAGTGAAACGGACCTCGCAGACGGAGTAATCTTCCGAACCGAAGACGAAAAATTCGTGGTCGTTTCAGAAGGGGCAGCTGCTGTGTATGACACCTATGACGATCTGCCCACGAACGTAAAGCAACAAAAAGCTGAATCGGATCTCTAAAGGACAAACACCCGCTCAATCGGATCAGCGATTCGTCCAATCCTGCAACGTCGTAGTACCTGGGCTTTTCGATTTTTCCTCTGCGTCGCCCCCAGATTGCGAAATTCCGAGAAGCTGCCTGAGCATAAGCGCATTACGTGGCGCGTTGCCGCGCGGATGGTTGTTAAAATAGACCCAGACCGGCTTTGTGCTACCTAGATCAGCTTGCATCTTTGTTATGCGTTCTTTCCACGGCACAAGCTCCTCCTCGGTATAGGTGTAATCGTAACGTGTCGACCGCTCGGGGTCCTCGCTTTTGTGTTTTTTGAACCACTCTTCCGTGTTTCTGCCGTGCAATCGCACGTATGCACCTGTTCTTTTTGCCGAGTCCGTTATGACCGTGGGAAACGATGGTCCATCTACGACGCATAACCCAACGTTGTTGCGGTCAAGCATCTCCTTCGTTGCAGGCTCCAAATCTTGCCGAGTCACATCAAGCCACGAGATGTGTCGAAACTCCACGAAATAGGAATATTCGTCCGTGTTGAGCCTGCTGAGGAACGCATCAAGCTTTTCCAAGTTGTCGGTCCTATATCCGTGCTCAATACGTTTGACATAGGGGGTCAGTTGGACAAGAATGGCACCAAGCAGCTCATTTTGTTGAATTGGGGATATGACGTTGTTTTCAAATTCGGAGGCCATGGCGTCAAGCTCGTTGATTTCATAAAATCGCGGGAACTTGAGCGAGTACTCGAACCCTTCGTGCTTCAGGCCCTTCTCGATCCAGATATCGGTAAGCCTCTGGTTGGGGATGTTATAGTACGTGCTGTTTATTTCGACCGTTTGAAAGAGGGTAGCATAGTAATCAAGCCATTTTGGTTTTTCGTCGCTCGGATAGAACGGACCTACCCAGTCGTCATAGCTCCATCCGCTCGTCCCAACCTTGACCTGGTTACGCAAGTGACTGGCGCGTGTGAACGCGTGCATGCACAGCTCCTGCAACGATGGTGCAACACCAACTCACTATCAACAATTCACGCATACATTTATGAAGTCTGCGGCGGAAAAGCGCAGTACGAGCCTCACCTCGTCAGCTACTAAAGCGCCAAAAGGCCTGCTTGCCACGAAGACTATGGCATTTCGCACTTTGCCTGCCCTATCTGTGTGACGCTGCGTACGAGAGAACGACGCGAGCAGACGCCCGCCGCCCGCTTCATAACTCTTAAATAGCAGCCAAATCAAAGGTTAGACTGTGAAGGTGAAGGCTTATACGCTTAGCACGTGTCCACACTGTCGCATGACAAAGGAGTTTCTTTCGGGCAACAACGTTGATTTTGAGTATGTTGATGTCGACTTGTTGACTGGTGACAAACGGACGGAAGTTCTCCGCGAGGTTTATCGACTCACCGGAGGGTATTCGTTTCCCGTCATCGTGATAGGTGACACCGTAATCGTCGGGTTCAACAAAGAGCGGCTGCAAAAAGTGTTGGAGCTTACGTAAGCACTGCTCAAAGCAGTTACGTGAGCAGAAGCGGACTACGAACGTGTGCTCAGCATCACGAATTAGATGCGGCACGCTAGGAACTTGCTCGTTCCTTAAGACGCGCAGAATAACGCTCTGACAATCGCAACTTTGGTTGACAGACGGACCAACATGGTTGCTCAAGGTAGTTTTGCAAAGGAGGAGAAGTGGCAGGCTGTATAGAACAGATGGATTATGAGATCTTGCTCAAGAACGCCACTTTCAAACAGACGTTGCACTACATCAGTGAGCACGCCAACAAAGTGTATTACGTCGGACCCGGATTCAAGGTCTTTGACCGACGGCTAATTGGGCTTCCGCCTGTGCCGATCGGAATTGGTCCCTCGTACATCATGCTTACCTACGTGAAGCCGTGCCACGGATCCTTCGTACTGAAGCTGCCCCGCGACGAAAAAGAAGTGGCTAGGATCGTAGCTGAGGACAAGAAGTACAAAGACAAACGCAAGAGCGTGGGTTAACGCATCCGCATCTGCAACTTCTGCAAGTTTGTCTCTAACCAGCTTTGTTATGCTGCCTACTTAGGCGATATTCTCCTGCAGAAGCTTATAAAGCATTACGTCTTTTTTGTAGCGGCCGTCCAATAACCCTCTTAAATGCGAGAAGCCTGTGGAACCCGTCCTGGGTCGCAAGCTATCAGAGCCCTGTAGGCATTTTACGCTAGCGCATTTTTATAAAAAAGGTTCGTCTGACCCTACAGCGCCGTCCTTCTAGAGATTTAAAAAGTCAGTGGGCAGGTTAGGTCCGCGCTACATGGGCTTTGTGCCCGATGCCCTCGACATAGTCTTTTAGTCCACGTAGTAGTACCCTTAAAAGTCGCTCCGTTGTGCTGCTGATTACATAGTTCCGATAATCGGAATCGGTCTCAGCAAACACTTCAGTCGCAGAGACGATCGTTTTGGGGCCATACGGCCTAAAGTCGTACGTTATCGTCCCTCTAGAGCCGAGAACGCTGCCAGTCAAGACAACCTTCCTTCCTGGCAGCACCTGTTGCACAAACGAGTGCGTGGTAGCCTGTATCGGGGTGAACTCAGTCTTATATCGCATGGCAAATGCGCCTCCGGGCGCCCATATGTTTCCTCCCGAGATGCTTGAGACCCCAATGATCAATGGATTCCATTCACTCCAGCGATGTATGTCCGTGAACACTTCCCAAACGAGCTGTGACGTGGCGCTTATGTCGATCGTTGATGAAACGCGGATTGGCACGTTCCATCAATGGCGGTCAAGCAAGATAAGGATTAGCAGGCAGCGAGCACAACGGCATTTCTTCGAGGCCCAAAAATGAAACGTTGCGCGCGCGACCGCTCAAGAAGTCATGTCGACATCCATCCAGTAGAAATGTGATCCGAAACGGGTTGCTCAATGGCACGTGTCATTCGCTCGCGGTCGATTACAGCGACGGTGGAGAAATTATTTACGTGCGCAGTTATAAAATGAGGTGCCGGTGATGCCAGTTGGCAAAATGGGTTTGCGGTATTTGCGAATGGGTCTATGACGAAGAAGTTGAAGGCGTTCCGTTCAGTGAGCTCCCTGACGATTGGGTGTGTCCTGCGTGCGGCGTCGACAAGTCTCTTTTTGAGGAACAGAGTGACTAGGGTCTTCGGCTTGTGCATTAATTCTTACGACTTTTTTTCTAACCGCCTAAAATAAAAGGCGCTATTTTTTGAAAAACCCGACGGCGTCTATTTCTTATCCCGTTGAGTGCGTTAAGCGTTTGTGACGCCGGGGGGGCATACGTGAGGCACATTTATTACTAGCTATCCTGCATGGACAGATGATGCAAGGCCTCCTCGTTGCTGGAACGCAAAGCGGGATCGGAAAAACGACGGTGACGCTCGCTATCCTCAAAGCGCTTAGAGACTCAGGCTATAGCGTGCAGTCATACAAAGTCGGCCCAGATTTCATAGATCCCAGCCACCTCGAAAAAGTGACCAACGCACCGTGCTACAATCTTGATTCGTTCATGATGGGTGAGGAAGGCGTCAAGAGGGAGTTTGCAAAATGTGACGCCGACTATGCGGTCATAGAAGGGGCAATGGGCATGTACGACGGGATATCAAGCTGCGCTAAGATTGCAGACCTGACAAAAGTCCCAGTTCTTCTTGTGATTGACGCGAGCGCTTCTGCGGAGAGTGTGGCCGCACAGGCCCTGGGGTTCATTAGATACGCTTGTTTCACGCCCTTCAAGCTTACGATCGCCGGGGTCATAGCAAACCGCGTCGGTACCGAAGAACACGGTGAAAGGATTCGCCGGGCGTTGAAGGCAATAAATATCCCGTTGATAGGAACCGTTGCAGCAGACGTTGAAGGAATTCCATCACGTCACCTCGGATTGTATATGGGGTCGGAAACGTCGTTGCCCGCTGCTACCCTGAAGTCAATCTACGAGTTACTCGACCTCGAGTTCATCCAACGGGTAGCGACGCAGATCACGGTCGATAAGCCACAGGAGCTACGCCACACAACAGATACACGGATCGGGATTGCTCACGACGCTGCGTTTTGCTTCTATTATCGCTCAAACATTGAAGCGATTCAAAAGCGCGCGCAAGTGGTCTATTTTTCTCCCATTCGCGACGCGCTGCCGGACGTAGATGGGTTGTACTTCGGCGGAGGCTATCCCGAACTGTATGCTGCGCAGTTGAGCACAAATAAATGCATGTTGAAAGACGTAAAAACAAACGCGGATGACGGCATGCCCGTATACGGCGAGTGTGGGGGGCTTATGTATCTGTCGCGCTCGCTCTCCACTGTCGAGGGCAGAAGATTTTCGCTGGGAAACGTGCTCCCCCTAGACGTCCAAATGACGAGGAAAATGCAAGCATTGGGACACGTTGAAGTGCAAGCCGTTACGGACTGTGCGATTGCACGCAGCGGTGATATCCTTCGCGGCCACGAATACCACTACTCGACCGCATCCGTTGATAACGACGTGCGATTCGCTTATCGCGTCACACAAGGGAAAGGAATCGACGGACGCGATGGCATTACGGAGAGCAACGTTGTGGCGTCATATCTGCATTCGCACGTCTACTCGATGCCGCACGAATTTGACTTGTTTGTCGACCAAGCAAAAGCTCACGCTCGCTCGTAGATCCTGATTACCGTGCGGGCTAGCTACCTTACAACGGCCTGGCGCTCCACCGCTTCACGAGTGTGCCTGCTTTTTTATAGCAAAGCGACACACACAGAAACGAAGGAATTAGCATGGCGTCACAAACAGCTGTATCGCCACAGAAAATTGAAAACGAGCTCAAAAGGCTTGCAAAACAGAACCATGCAGAGCTGTCCTTCATCCATCCGAGTGCTATTGAAGTACGCAACTGGGTCAGATGGAAGTGTCAGTATGGGTGCAAGGGGTTTGGAAAGCATTTAAGTTGTCCGCCGTATGTGCCGGGACCCTCTGAGACAAGAGCGCTCTTGCAGGAGTACGAGCGCGCATACATCGTCCATTTCAGAGGTATCCCCGGAATGCCAACCATTGATCCGGGGGATATACCAGAGAACTGGCATCCATTTCTGCGAGAGCTGATCCTGTGGATCGCAGAAACGATGTACACACTCGAACAACACGCGTTCTACGGTGGATACTACAAAGCATTAGCGTTCGCGGCCTATCCGTGCGCGTTTTGTGAGGACTGCGTCGCGGAGGAATCTAAAGGCGTCGTCGATATCTCGCTGAAGAGAGACTGTCGTCACGCTGAACGGGTGCGAACTTCAATGGAAGCCGTTGGAATCGACGTGTTTACAACCGTCTCAAAGAGCAACCTTCCCATAGACGTCATTCCCTGCGAGGATAACATCTACGGCAAAATTAAGCACACCAAGATCAATTCATACGGCCTGCTGCTTCTCGACTAAGTCGACCACAGCTAGGGTAACCAGATCCGCTGCGACTCGCGGCGCGCTTTGGGGGCGAAAGCTTAATAGCGGCTCTACCTCAAAACTTACTGACTCGGTGTGAGCTCAAATAGCTGTCGTTAGGAAGAAGCTTTCAGACTAGATTGGTGACAGAAATGGACATTTTAAAGATCCCTCGTATGGAAAAAGAAGAGTATGACAGGCTAATCAAGGAGAACTACGTGAGCCGGATCGCCTTCAAGGGCGACGCGTATCCGTACGTTGCACCTTTTTTGTACGTGTTCGACGGGCGCTACCTCTATTTTTTGTCGACGAAGTACGGTAAAAAGCTCCGATTCTTTAACGAGAATCCCAACGTTGCAGTCGAGATAGAAAGGTTTAGCGCAGACATGTCGTCTTATACGTTCGTCACCTTGTTGGGGCAGCTTGCCGAAGTCGCCGACCGCACAGAAGGGCGACGCATTCGACAAAGGTTCGTTAACATGATGACGACGCGAGCGCTCTCAAGCAACGCCGTGGCTGCGCTCGGCCATTCGCCGGTTGAGCCTTTGGAATCTATCGTGAACGAGAACCGAAGCCTTATATGGAGACTTGAAAAGGTACAGGAAATCGTCGCTCTCAAGAATGCCTAGATGCTTTTTCCGCTTGAGCACTTCAGGCAAGCTATCGCTACAGGCTGCAGATGCTATAAATCTGAGAGCCCTAATCGGGCCAAGCCTTCTCCTCCGGCTGAGCTGCCAGAGTAAAGAGCTGCCGCAAAAAATAGTCGAAGCACGCACGAATTGGCACGGGACACACCGTTCAGAACGTTTATTTCTTCCGTGACGCTTCGAGGGGGGACTTCACATCCGCGCTACGGTGAACCGCCTGTCCAACCCCAGGGGGCAGAATTAATAAGACGGACCTGATTACTACCGTATAAGCGAGACCAAATGACAGTCAAGTACGTTCCGGACACAAGCGTGTTGATCGACGGCAGGATCACAAAGCTTATAGACGACGGCGAACTGCGCGGAGCGACAATCATCATCCCCGAAGCGGTTATCTCTGAGCTCGAAGCTCAGGCAAACCAAGGACGCGAGATCGGCTTTAAAGGGCTAAATGAGCTCAAAGCACTCGCGGAACGAAAACGCTCGGGCGAAGTCGACGTGACCTACGTCGGAAGGCGACCCACAGCGGATGAGATCAAACTTGCCTCAGTGGGAGAAATCGATGCGATGATACGAACCGTCGCGGTCGACAATGGTGCAACGTTTATCACGAGCGATATCGTACAAAGTGAAGTCGCCCGTGCCAAAGGATTGGATGTCACGTACCTCCAGCCTGAAAAGGGGGCGGAAAAACCGTTGCTGCTACAGCGGTTCTTCACGCGCGACACTATGTCAGTGTTTCTGAAAGAGGGTGTCCCTCCACGAGCTAAACGTGGCTCGATAGCAGACCTTCGATTGGTCAATATTAGAAAGACTCGGATGGGCGAAAAGGAGATTCGGGCCATTGCTACAGACGTCATTGAACAAGCAAAGTCACGCTCTGACGGTTTTATTGAAATAGAACGCCGAGGCGCCACGATCGTTCAGCTCGGCTCGATGCGAATAGCCATTGCCCGACCCCCGTTTTCTGATGGCATCGAGATAACCGCGGTCCGCCCGATAGCGACGGTTAAGCTCGACGACTACAAGTTCTCCGACGAACTGAAGAGTCGGCTGAGTGAATCGACAAGAGGTATAATGATCGCGGGACCACCGGGATCCGGCAAATCTACGTTGGCGCAAAGCGTCGCGGAGTTTCTTGCAGCACAAGGGTTTATCGTCAAGACGATGGAAAGTCCGCGCGATTTGCAGGTTCCAGATAACATCACGCAGTATTCTGCGCTCGAAGGCGACATGGCGAAGACGGCTGACATTCTTCTGCTTGTGCGACCGGACTACACAATCTATGACGAGTTGCGCAAGACCAGCGACTTTAAGACCTTCGCTGACATGCGGCTCGCGGGAGTGGGGATGGTCGGCGTCGTGCATACGACCCGCGGCATCGATACACTGCAGCGCTTGATAGGCCGAGTCGAATTTGGCATCATTCCTCAAGTTGTCGACACAATCATTTTCCTCAAGAAAGGTGAGATTGAATCAGTCTATGACGTCCATTTTGCCGTCAAAGTGCCGTCAGGGATGATGGAAGCAGATCTTGCGCGGCCGGTCATAGAGGTGAGGAACTTTGAGACGAATAAGGTCGAATACGAGATCTATCTCTTTAGCAGGCAAATCGTTGTTATGGCAGTAGGCCCGAAAGAACGGGGGAAGGCAAAACCAACGTGGAAGTTCGCTGCGCGAGAGATTGAGAGGGAGATCGATAAATATGCGAAAGAGCCCGTCACAGTCGAGATCCTTTCTGACACGCGCGCCAACGTCTATGTAAGCGACAAAGACATATCCCACGTGATCGGAAAGGGCGGCAAAAATATCGAAAAAGTCGAAGATGTCCTCGGGATTGACATTGACGTTTTGCAGACGGCTGAGGAGTCGCAAAGAAAAACAAAAGGTCGTGAAAAAGAGTCCCCGCCAAAAGCTACGGCGGATGCCGAAGTTGATCTTGCTGACCGACACGTGATCGTGACGTCTGACGCTCGACCAGGCGACATCGTTGACGTGTTAATTGATGATGAGTATCTCTTCACGGCTACCATCGGACGAGGCGGCGAGATTAAGGTGACCAAGGGAACCAACATCGCTAATCGCATCTTAGATGCGCTTGACCGCGGTGCACGCATCGTGATGCGGAGCGCGTGAGAGAACCTCCGTAGAACACGCGCGCTACCGCAGACTGATCATCGGGTTACGATTGAGCCCCTGGCCCACTGCGATCAAAAGAGATTAGTAGAACGACGGGCACAGCTAGTAGGCGTGCGCATTCGAGAGCGCGGCTAAGGGAGCTCGTGTGCTAAAATGATGATGCAAAAGTTCTCAGCGGCTCTGTTGTATATCGGCATTTTCGCCGGAATCCCGCTCGCAATCATCGTCGCTCTGTTTTTTCTCCCCGTTTTGAACAGCGTCGATTCGACAGCGATTGTCATTCTTGTTATTTTTGCTGTTGTACTTGTCGCGCTCTGGATATTCGTGCCGCGCGAAAAGCCAGTCACACGACAGCGAAAAAGCGCCAAAGAAAGAAAAGCAGCACAGCGCGCAGTTCCTGCGCCAAGTGAAGCTTCAGAAGGGTCGACCGGCGAGGAAAAGAAACGAAAAGCGCGATCCAGGCGACCTCTCTATGAAGAAGACGAGAGACACGAGCCATTCGTCGATGTCGTAGAGGAATCGACCCACCATCCGGCAGCGCAACCTCAAGTGCGGCGAAAAGCCCAAAGCAAAGCCCGGAAGAAGAGCTCCAAGAAGAAAAAGCGCTAAGTTGTGAGACGCTGTGGAATCGGTCTAGCCGCCCCCGCCACCGACTGCAAACGTGAATCACTGCCGCGTCAAAGCACGACCGCTTTCGCTACAGAAATGCCATTGATCTCTCGGATCTGGGCCAAAACCTCATCTTGAATCGGATCGTCAAGCGCGAGCACCATAACCGCACCCCCTCTGACTTTGTCGCGGCCTACGTTCATTCCAGCGATGTTGATGTTGTTGTTACCGAGCAACGTGCCGACCTTGCCAATGACGCCAGGCTTGTCGATGTGGGACGTTATCAGCATGGACCCCTGGGTTTCTGCGTCCACGTGGTAGTCGCCGATCTTAACTATCCGCGGTTGATCTCCTAGAAAAAGGGTCCCCGACACCGACCAGTCATCACCCTTGTCGCTGTCTATTCTGACCGTTATCAGACTCTGAAAATCTTCGAGCCGTTCCGTCTTCGTCTCGGTGATCCTAATGCCCCGCTTCTTGGCAAACATCTGTGCGTTGACAAAATTGACAGGTGACTCCAGTACGCGATCGAGGACGCCTTTAAGAACAGCAATGGTCAAAGGGTGCACATCGCACTGGCCTACCTCGCCGGTGTAGGTGACTTCGATACCGCGAATCTGCCCTTCGACGAGCTGAATGCAAAACTTACCGAGTTGCTCTGAAAGCGGCATATAGCTCCTGACCGCGCCAAACGTCTCCGCCCGTATCGGCACGTTCACGGCGTTTCGGACCGGTTCACCTTTAAGTGCGCCCAGCGTTTGTTCGGCGATGGCCACCGCCACGTTGATCTGCGCCTCGACTGTCGAGGCGCCGAGGTGTGGCGTCACTATGCAGGTATCAAGCGCGAGAAGTGGACTTCCCGTCGGAGGCTCACGTTCAAAGACATCCAGCGCTGCTCCGGCGATCTTGCCACTCTTCAAACCCTCGTACAGCGCTTCTTCGTCGATGATGCCGCCGCGCGCGACGTTCAAAATGCGAACGCCGTCGCGCATCTTCGCGATCTGCGGCTTCCCGATCAGGTGGTACGTATCCTTAGTCAATGGAGTATGAACGGTGATGAAGTCTGACTTCGCGAGAACCTCATCAAGCGATGCGAGGTCGACGCGGAGCTCCTTCGCACGCTCTACAGTTATGAAAGGATCGTACGCAATGACGTTCATTCCGAGGGCGCGCATTCGCTTCGCGACTTCGGCTCCGATGCGTCCGAGTCCGAGAACGCCGAGCGTCTTTCCAAAGACTTCGACTCCAAGAAACCGTGAACGTTCCCACTCACCGTTCCTCACGGAAACACTAGCCTGCGGTATGCTCCGCGACAGGGCCATCATCAGGCTTATCGTATGCTCCGCCGCTGAGATCATGTTGCCCTCAGGCGCGTTAATGACGATGATACCTTTCGCTGTTGCGGCTTCAACATCGATGTTGTCGACGCCAACGCCTGCACGTCCGATAACCTTGAGATTTGACGCTTCGATTGCGTCTTTCGTGACCTTTGTGCCGCTCCTGACGATGAGAGCGTCGTAGTCGCCGATGATGCTGACAAATTGCTCCGGCAAAAGATCAGTTATTACGTCGACGTCGTGTTCCCTCTTGAGGAGGTCGACACCTGCCTGGGATAATGGGTCACTTACAAGTATTCTCATAACAACAATTCCTCGCCAAAAGACTGAAGCACGCGACGCGCGTCCACGCTATTTGAATAACCAACGCTGAAAGCGTATTTCTACTTTTTGTTGGAAAGGCTTATGTAATTACCACCGCAAATAGCAGTCACAAAACTGCAAAGGAAGCCGAATATGAAAGTTAAACCAACTGTCGTCTGGCTTGAGGACGTCCGTATTGAAGACGTTCCTTCAGTAGGAGGAAAAGGGGCAAGCCTCGGAGAGATGATAAATGCAGAGATTCCCGTACCGCGCGGTTTCGCTGTCACAGCGCAAGCGTTCCGACGCTTTTTGGACGAAACGGGCATCGCAAAGCAACTTTTTGAGGCACTAGAAGTGAACGTCGACGACGCAAACGAGCTGAGCGCGGCTGCTGAAGAGGCCAAGAAGCTCTTGCTAGCGACAAAGATGCCACAGCATATGCGCAACGACATTGTGACCGCATACAAAGAGCTGTCGAAGAGAGAAGGGGGGGAGCCTTTTGTAGCCGTGCGATCGAGCGCGACGGCCGAAGACATGCCCGAAGCGAGTTTTGCAGGACAACAAGAGACGTATCTTAACATGAAAGGCGCCAACAACGTAGTCGTTGCGGTTCAAAAATGCTGGGCATCCTTGTACGGCGCACGGGCCATCTTCTACCGAATCAAGCAAGGCTTTGAGCACGAATCGGTGAACATATCGGCCGTTGTCCAAAAGATGGTCAACGCAGACAAATCAGGCGTCATGTTCACGTCCAACCCTACAACAGGTGCACCAGAAGCGATCATTGAGGGTTCTTGGGGCCTCGGCGAAGCCATTGTGTCAGGCTCCGTGTCACCCGACACATACCTCATCGATAGAAAAACGCGTCAGATAAAAGCAAGCGTTGCTACAAAGAAGATAATGGTCGTGAAGGACCAAAAAACAGGAGACACGATTACCAAGGACGTCCCTGCGGACATGCAAAACAAACGAGTCCTTAGCGACAGCGAGTTGATCACGATTCTCGACCTCGGCGAACTCATCGAAGAGCATTATGAAAGCCCCCAAGATATCGAATGGGCAATGGAAAAAGGAGAGGTATTCATAGTCCAATCGAGGCCGGTGACGACGATCAAGAAGGGAGGGGCAGAGCAAGAGACCGTCAGCGCAGGCGAGGCTGAGAAGCTCCTCGAAGGTCTCGGCGCATCGCCCGGCCAAGCGTCCGGCCAAGTCAAAATCATAAAGAGCGCAGATGAGCTCGACAGAGTCCTAAACGGAGACATACTCGTTACGGCAATGACCTCCCCAGACATGGTTCCCGCTATGCAAAGGGCAGCCGCGATCGTGACTGACGAAGGCGGTTTGACGAGTCACGCTGCTATTGTTTCCAGAGAACTGGGCGTACCCGCCGTAGTTGGAACGAAAGAGGCCACAAAAAAGCTCACCGACGGCATGCTCGTGACCGTTGACGGTGAAAAGGGCATTATCTTTGCTGGAAGGCTCGAACGGACTGAAGCGGCGCCAGCTGCGGGGGCAGTCGCCGTCAGCGCGGCAAAGCCAGTTACTGCGACCGAGGTCAAGGTCAACGTTTCGATAGCTGAGGCCACAGTGCGAGCCGTAGCGACTGGAGCCGATGGCGTTGGACTCTTACGGGTCGAACACATGATCATTGGCATGGGCAAGCACCCACACTGGTACATCGAGCACAACGAAAAAGATGCGTTCATTAATGAACTTCAGAAGGGCATTCGGATCGTGGTCGACGCGTTCTACCCGCGTCCCGTGTGGGTGCGTACGCTCGACGCCCCGACCGACGAGTTCCGTGAAATGGAAGGAGGCGAAGGGGAGCCGATCGAGCCGAACCCTATGCTCGGCTGGCGCGGCATACGGCGCGATTTACGTGATGTTGAAGTCTTCCAGATGCAACTTCAGACGTTCAAAAACCTCATCGACGACGGCTATAGTAATATCGGCATCATGCTACCTCTCGTTCAGCACCAAGACGAAGTGCGACAAGCGAAACAGATCATCGCTGAAACAGGCATTGACTTTGAAAATGTCGACATCGGCATTATGATAGAGATACCCGCATCGGCACTAATAATCGAGGATCTCATCGCGGAAGGTATCGACTTCGTTTCGTTTGGAACCAACGATCTCACGCAATATACGCTCGCGGTCGATCGTAATAACGAGAACGTCGCCGCCCTCTACAACGAGCAACACCCCGCAGTGCTGAAGCTCATGGATTATGTCATCCAGTGCTGTAACAAGGCGGGCGTCGTCACATCAATCTGTGGGCAAGCAGGCTCAAATCCGAAGATGGCGGACAAACTGGTGCGCATGGGCATTAGTAGCATATCGTCGAACATTGACGCCGTCGAACGCGTCAGAGAGGCCGTAGCGCGGACAGAGATGCGTATCATCCTTGAAGGCTCACGTGGTTTGACGAACAGAGATTAGTCGCCGCTTCGTTCAGCTAGTGACTCAGCAATGCACGAGACCATGGAACTAACGCGGGCAAACAGAGGCTACGACCGAGTTCTAAGCTCTATGTGCACGTACCCGCACCCAGTAGCAGTGCGGGCGCATATCGAATACATTCACACGAACCTAGGCGACCCTAATCTGTTCCCTGAAATAGCCGCGTTTGAGCGACGCGCCATTACCATCCTTGGGGGCTACCTCGGCGCAGCTGACGCGGTCGGTTACATTACTTCAGGTGGCACGGAATCGAACATACAGGCAGTCCGAGCGAGCAAGCTGCTCTCAGGCACGCGCAAGCCAAACATCGTTGTTCCGGAGTCGGCGCACCAATCGTTTGAAAAGGCCCGAGATTTTACTGGCGTAGAGGTACGCCAAGCAAGCCTCGATGAACGCCACGCTGTTGACGTGAACGCAGTCGACGAGCTTGTCGATGAGAACACCATTTGTATTGTCGGCATCGCCGGTACCACAGCTCTCGGCGCGATTGATCCGATTCCCGCCTTGGCTCAGGTCGCTCGCGAGAACGACGCTTTTTTGCACGTCGATGCCGCTTTTGGAGGCTTCGTCATCCCGTTCCTTGAAAAAAAGTACCGCTTCGACTTCAGGGTCGGAGGCGTACGATCAATAGCCGTCGATCCACACAAGATGGGGATGAGCACGATACCCTCAGGCGGACTCCTGTTTAAAAGGCCGGCTGATTTCGACGCCATTAGCACGAACACGTTCTACTCAGTCGAGCGCTCCATGGCCGGCACGAGAGGCGGCGCTTCGGTGGCTGCAACCCTCGCCGTGCTCGAGCATCTTGGCGTCAACGGATATCGAGACGTCGTCCGCGAATGCATGCGACTGACAAACTTATGTGTTGAAGAAGCTGCGGGGTTTGGTGTATACCCGGTGATCCCCCCCGTTATGAACATTATAGCGTTCAAGTTGCCGGGATTACAGCAGATAGCACTCCGGCTCACGGCGCGCGGCTGGCGCATATCTGTTATGGGTGGCGCCCTGCGAATCGTTATAATGCCACACATCGATGAAACGACGATTCTTGAGTTCTTGAACGACTTGAAAGAGCTCGTGAAGGTGTAACGGCAATCGCATTCTTGTCCCGCCCAAGGATAGAAGTACACTGACACCCGACCGTGAGCTAAAACATGGACTTTGAAATCGAGCGAATCGTTGCACTAGTGCGGGAGAACCAGGCACGCGTCCTCCAGCTCCAATTTCCTGAGGGGCTGAAGCGGTACGGCCCCGGGGTAGCGAAGCGCATAAATGAACGTGTCAACGTCACTGTTCTACTCTCGGGGAATCCGTGCTACGGCGCGTGCGATCTGGATTATAACTCAGAAGCCGATCTGTTAGTGCACTTTGGTCACGCGGAAATTCCTGGACTCGCAGCACGCCGCGTCTGTTTCGTCGAGGTACGAAGCGAGGTCGACGTCATTCCCACAGTGAACGATGCGCTCGCGCTCATCACCGGTCAGCGGGTGGGCATCGTGACAAACGTACAACACGTCCACAAGTTAGACTCAGTTCGCCGTCACCTCGAATCAGCCGGATTACAGTGTTCCATCGGATCCGGTGACGGAAGAGTCAAGTATCGGGGCCAGGTTTTAGGCTGCAACTATTCGTCCGCGCGGGCGATTGACGTAGACGAGTATCTTTACGTCGGAAGCGGCACCTTTCACGCGCTCGGCGTAGCACTGGCAACGGGGAAACGGGTGATCATCGCGGATCCATTTTTACGAAAAACCTCAGTTGCAGACGTTGAACTCATTATGAAGCAACGGTACGCCCTCGTTGCGAAGGCAATGGACGCCCATACATTTTGTGTCCTCGTCGGCACTAAGGCAGGTCAGCAAAGGTTTCACCTCGCTTATAAGCTCGTAGAAGAGGCGATAGAACGTGGTTATGACGCGTACACAGTGACGATAAACGAAGTGAGCCCTTGGACGCTTTATCAGTTCCCTGCGGAAGCATACGTAAACACGGCCTGTCCGCGCATTGCTATAGATGATATTACGCTTTTCAAAGCCCCGATGCTGACGCCCATCGAATTCGAAATGGTAATCGGGAGACGAGATTTAAGCGGGTACGCTCTCGACGAGATTTCATGCGACTGAAAGCGCGCACTCGCTTACCGGTTCACGTAGCCGGCCGAGGCGCTTCCGCTGAGGGAGATAATAACGGTGGGGCAGGAGTACGTTCAGCTTTCTTTTTTGCGCTAGTCGCGAACGCATCGAGTTTCAGTTGCATTGCACGTTCAACTGGTCTCTCGATCGGGTAAATGCCGGTGAGACAGCCCAAACAGAGCTTCTCGCGGGGGAGACCTATTGAATCGATCAGGCCAGCGAGAGTGATGTACTTGAGTGAATCGACACCAATCATCAGTTTGACGCCGTCCACACTTTTTCGGGCGGCGATAAGCTCCCCATAGGTCGGCATGTCGATCCCAAGATGGCACGGTGAGACTATGGGTGGCGTTCCTATGCGCATGTGCACTTCCTCGGCCCCGGCTGCTCGCAGCATGTCAACGATCTTACGCGATGTCGTTCCACGGACAATTGAATCGTCGATCATGACGACCCTCTTGCCCTTGACGTGCTTCTTGATTACATTTAGTTTCAGCCTTACAGCCGTTTCGCGCAAATCCTGGCCGGGCATGATAAAAGTTCTGCCCACGTACCGGTTCTTTATCAAACCCTCGGTATAGGGCAGATGAGATTTTTCTGCGTAGCCAATAGCAAAAGCGATTCCTGAGTCAGGAACTGGAATGATGACATCGGCCTCTACGTCCCCCTCTGCGAGCGTTTGACCAATCTTACGCCGCACTTCGTAGATCAGAGAACCGTCGAGTACCGAGTCTGGCCGAGCGAAGTAGACGTATTCGAACATACAGTGTGCCGTTACCGCTTTCTTAGCGGCACGTTGGCTCACGAACCCATCGGGCTTGAGGACGACGATCTCGCCCGGGCGGACGTCCCTGAGAAACTCTCCCCCAAGCGTATCGATGGCTGCGCTCTCGCTTGATAAGACATAACCATCGTCAAACTTGCCAACGCAGAGTGGTTTGATTCCAAAGGGATCTCGGACGCCGATAACAGCATCATTTATGAGCAGCGTGAGGGAGTAGGACCCGCGAAGCTTGTTCATAAGCTCCTGAACGGCCGTGATGGTGTCATATCGCATAAGTTCCTTCACCAGAAGGTGTGCGATGACCTCTGTGTCTGAATCTGACACAAAAATGCGGCCTTCAGCCTCGAGTGCCCGCCTGATATCAAAGGAGTTAACGATATCGCCGTTATGAGCGATCGCAATGGTCCCGCCTCTATAATTAACAAGTGCCGGTTGGCAGTTTTCTACCCTGCTGAGACCCGTCGTGGAATACCGCACGTGGCCGATGCCCCGAGATCCTTTCAGGTGTCCTAACCGGTGTTCGTCAAATACCTCGTGGACGAGACCCATCCCGCGCTCAATGTGGATTGCCGAGTCGTGCGTCGCAATTCCCGCCGATTCTTGACCGCGATGCTGCAGCGCGTAAAGACCGTAATAGATGGGTAATGCGGCATCTTTGGAATCCAAGGCGATTCCGAACACACCGCACTTGTCTTTCATTGACAGTATCTCTATTCAAAAATATAGCTAATACTTGTTAAGGTAGCTGTACTTCCGAAGCCTCCCGGAGCGACCAAACCCACAATGGACGCACGTTCTTTTACGATAGTTGTATGAGACCGCGCCGCAGCGCCTGCACGTCACGTGCGAGCGTTTCTGGCGCTTGCCCATTGATGGCGTTCCCTTTGTCATTTGGTTGCCTCACAGAGCGTCGCTTTACATTAAGGTGATATGTACACGACGTTGTCGCCGCGGACGACGATGGTTCCAAACTTCTTGATTGCCTCGCCGCCTTTGAGTTCTTCGGCTTTATCGAGAACGAGATTCAAATGGACATCATACCCCTGAAGCTCCCCTCTGAAGTCTCTACCCCCTTTAAGTCTCACGATTACTGGCGTTTCCAGGGATTCATTCAAGATATCAAGCGGCCTCTGACTCATTGCACACCTCTCACAAGTAGTTCTTCCCTAATAACATACTTAAGTTTATCTTTGAACGTCGAGTAAGGTCTGCATGCGTGACAGCGAAAAAGCGACATTTCCTGAAGACAGACGTAGCGCGGCGCGTCGTAGCTGCGCTGAACACGTACGAAACCGAGAACGCGCTCAAGGGCAAGCTCGAAGTGCTCGAAACACCAGAACGTACGCTTATTCTTCTTAACGGGGTGCCAGTGGCCCTCTGCATTGACCAAACGCCCTTCTTCACTGTGCGAGGTGCGATGGAGCTGAAGCCGCGACGACACCTAGTAACCGTTGATATGGGGGCCGTGCAATTCATCCGCAATGGCGCTGATGTGATGTGTCCCGGCATCGTGGACGCCGACGAAAGCATAACGCCTGGAGATTTCGTCGTTATTATCGACGAACGGCACAATAAACCGCTCGGCGTCGGGACGGCGCTTATCACTGGCGTCGAGATGATCCACGACACGAAAGGCAAAGCCGTGCGCATCGTGCACCACGTGGGCGACAAGATTTGGCTCGTGGAGCCTTAATCACGTGCCTGTATGAAAACACTCGCCTATATCTAAAAAGAAGGCACGAGTAATATATCAATGGCAGCAGCGTTAAATACTGCTGCGAAGCTACAACAACTGAAGCACGAAAACTATAAGATGCCAATCGCGAAATAGCATCAAGAGTCGATTGTAGGTGAGAGTTCCAAATGGCGCAAAAGAGTTTGATCGATAGGATTTTTGGGAGCCGTCCGCACGCAGAGCCGGATGAATATCTGGAGCTGGACCTCGGAGAGTACGAAGAGGTGTTTGAGGAGGAACCTGCAGGAACGTATGTTAAGGTCGCAGAGTTAATCAACGTCAGCAATCTCACGCCGCTCAAAGATGAGGTTTACAAAGGAAACATCGTTATTATTGACATAGCTCACATAAAGCAGGACCGCGTCGCCCTCGATAGAATCGTCAAGGAACTACGACAAGTCGCAACCGACATTCACGGAGATATAGCCGGACTTGGAGACGATCAGATCATTGTGACCCCAATGTCGATCAAGATAGACCGCAAGAAGCTCGGGGCAAGCTCTTACTAATATAGCGACGCAAATACCCGGAACATTTTTTTGTCATGACGCAGGAAGCAGCGATCGAGAGCACATGCCCTCTATGTACGGAGGTTCTTACCTTCAAGTTCAGCACGGACGAGATACCTTTTTTTGGAGAAATCATGCTTGTGAGCGCGAGTTGCACGTGTGGCTTCAAGTACGCCGACACGATATCGCTCAACGAGCGCGAAGCCGCTCGATATGAGATGGAATTTGATAGCAGCGACTTCGCTACGCGGGTGATCAGATCATCCTCAGGCACAGTGCAGATTCCAGAACTCGGCGTGACCATCGAACCAGGCTCGGCTTCAGAAGCATTTGTTTCCAACGTCGAGGGTGTCCTCTGTAGGGTCGAAGAGGTTGTCAGCATGGCTACGAAATGGTCGTCTAACGATCCCGGTAAATTCGAGCTGGGAAATCGACTTCTTGAAATGATAGACATGGTACGAAGGGGCGAAGGGAAAATGACTCTCGTTATCGATGATCCGTTTGGCAACAGTGCAATTATTTCGCCGCGAGCTCAGCGCCGAGCGCTCTCAGAAAGTGAAGCTTGCGTGCTTAAAACCGGGGTATTAACTGTCGACGTTTCAGAGAAGGGCAGCTAGAAGACCCGCTCGCAAAGCGATTTCACTCCGACATTCGCTGACTGCGCTCTTTTGGGCTGATGGACATAAACGGAGAGCTCGTAACTAATTCATGATCATCGTCAGCAATCACCCACCGCTTCTTGCTGCCTCAAGCTGTTCCTATAATTCTGAGCTACGGCGCAGTCTTGCGCGGGCCCAGTTCTACAACCGACACTGATACCAAAAAACAAGTCACAGGCACTATCTGAGGAAATATGCTCGAGCAGAGACTTTCCATAACTAAATATACGGGCGTTGCTTGTATTGAAAACTGCTGAGGCACAATAATGAAACGAACCGTAGAGAATCTTGCAAAAGCCTTCGCGGGCGAGAGCATGGCGCGAAATATGTACATATCCTTCGCTAAGATAGCAAAGAAAGAAGGCTTTGAACAGATCGCAGAGGCGCTTCAGCTGACGGCCGATAATGAGCGTGAACACGCAAGCTGGACTTCTAAACTAATCAACGCGCTCAACGCTGGCGCAGCGGAAGACTTTGATGAAATAAAAATCGAAGCCGCTGTTTCGACGTCGCTGGGCTATACCGCTGCGAATCTAAAAGCAGCGATCGCCGGCGAACACTACGAAGCGACGACGATGTATCCTGAGTTCGCTGACGTTGCCGACAGCGAAGGATTGCCTGAAATAGCCAAGAGGTTAAGGGCGATTGGCGTCGCCGAAGCTCACCACGAAGAAAAGTACACGAAGATGCTCGCACAGGTGGAGGCTGGCACCGTTTTCAAGAAGAATCAGAAGGTCGAGTGGGTCTGCCGAGAATGTGGTTACGTGCACGTCGACGAAGAACCTCCTGAGAAGTGTCCCGCCTGCGACCATGATCGAGCTTACTACCAGCTCAAGTGCGAGGAATACTAGTCGAGGCAAAAAAAAGCAGCTGCTTGGGTTCTATTTCGCCACGTCTTACAACACGTTAGCTGTCCTGCAATTTGAAGCGTAAAAGCGCGGCGATGCCCCCAAGCTTCTCTAAACGCTTCCCGGGTTCGAAATCGGTGCTGAAAACGACGACGTGGCCATTCGAACTATTCACCGCTGTCAGCAGTTTGTCGATGGCCGCTCCCTTTTCACGCTCATTGCGTAACGTTTCATCTGCTATGAGTAGCGTGTCAATAGCACCCCACTCGCGCGCTTTCGCAACCTCACCCATCCCATAGGCGACTTTGCCGCCAACGGCAATCTCTCCCAAAAGGACGTCGATGAGCCGCGCCTCGCGAACGAGGTGGGCATCCTTAATGAGCCTATCAACAGCACCGCGTCGGAGTACCTCTTGAAATCCTGAAATTCCAACTGAGGTCGTATTCTCAACGATTATACGGTTAGGGAGGTCTTTGTCCTTCTGCGTTGCAAACCGAATGAAATCATCCTTTATAAAACCAGGGCCAGCGATGATGTATTCTTCCGCACCTGTATGGGCCAACTGGTCATAGATTTGGACAAAAAAATCGATCTGTGAGCTTTCCTCAAGCTTTCCGGTGCTTTGCGTGATGCTCGCGACTTCCTCAACGCCGTACTGTCGTAGCACGCCAATGTGCGCTTCGCCTGACTCTATCGTGACAATTGCAATTTCAGGGCGCTTTGATTCCTCGATCGCCTTCGTGATGCGATCAAGCTGATCGCGCCTCCATTGCTTGATGATCGAGACATCGCGCAACGGTTCGACGCTGAACGTGTGATGTGACCCGACGTCCTGGCCTGACTCGATGGTCCCACTAACGCGTAGGCGGTTGGCAAACCGATGAAACTCTACTGATTCTACGCGAATCCCAAGCCGCATCGGTTTCCGCTCTGTCTTCTCCGGTCGCAGTTTGTCAGTTGCACTTTCAACTTTGCGGAAGGTTAGCGCAAAAACGAGATCGCCCTTTTCAATAAGGTGTTTTAAATGCCACAGGTCGTCGATTGACTCAGGCAGGAGGGTGATCTCACCCTCTAGCTTCACCAAAGATCTCCTCAAAAGACGCATAACGATCGCCTAATTCGACCTCGATGCCTCAGTTCCGCGCGCGCAGGCCGGATATTCGTTTGTGAGTACTTGTCGATGGAATTGTGCTCCACACATGACGGCTTCGTCAACGATGCTATTTATACATAATTTTACGAAACTCGTGATTTGGGTGACGCGGTGTTAGATTATTCAACAAAAGCACGGCTGCACCCACGGGATAGCGTCTCAGCCAAGAAAAGCAGCTTGACGTAACGAGCGGGGGACTGCCTTCGATGGATGATCAGAGTGAAGAGCAAGCATATGACCCAAAGGATTTAAGTCAATCCCCTTATAGGTCAGACTATGATACAAGACAAAAACTATGCCGAAGAGGAGGTCGCAGAAGATCTGCTGGATCTTATAAAGGAGTACGAGGCGGAGATCAAGAAGCTTAAGGAGCGGGAGACCGCCCTGCTCAAGTCGCTCCAAGCTAGCCTTGGTGAGAGTCCCGCGGCACTAATTCAAGAATACGTAGGAGTTAAGATTGATCGTTCGCTGCGCCTTTTCGAGCTGGATCTTCGGACGCGCTACGCTGATGAGGAAGCGGCAACTTCAAAAGCAGTCGACCGGATATTCAAGGAGTACGGATAGTGTGTCGCCTGCCTTGAATGCAGCGCGACCGGTCTATTCAGGTCTGGATAGAGCGAAAAGGTGAATCGCACGCCAAAACGCCTAGTTTATATAATAGTATTTGACTTTCCATGATTACAGCCGAGCGCGGTGGTGGGTTACGATGAACGCTGTAGAAGTCCTCGAAGTGACGAAGCGCTATAAGAAAGGCGCCGTTGCGGTTGACGGTGCAAGCTTCACCGTGGAGCAAGGCGCTGCGTTTGGGCTTCTAGGGCCGATCGGCGCCGGGAAAACGAGCATCATCAACATGTTGCTCAGTTTCATCAAGCCTACCGCCGGAACGATCAAGATATTCGATCGCGAGGTCGCAACGCAGTTTCACGAGGTGCAAAATAGGATCGGTTACTTGCCTGAACGCCCCGGCTTTTACGGCAACTTCTCCGCGGAAAAGAACCTTAGAATTTTTGCCAGTCTCTCCGGCGTGCGCGAAGAGCGCGATGAGAGGATCGCGAAGCTCTTTACGATAGCAGGACTAGAGGGCAAGGAGAAAGACCTCGTCCGAGCGTATTCGCTCGGGGACCGAAAGCGACTGGGCATTGCCGCGGCAATGCTGAATGAGCCTGAGCTGCTTATCCTCGACGAGCCGAGCACAGGACTTGACCCACAGGGCAGACGCGACATAATGGCGCTCATTCACGAACTCAACGTCCATGATGTCACCCTGTTTCTCGCGACACACAATGTCAGAGATATCGCCGAAATATGTGACGTACTAGCAACAATACAGTCCGGCCGCGTTGCCGCGCCAACCACGACAAAGGGTTTTATAGCGACCGTGCGCGGAACGACCGTGCAACTCGAAGCTGACGTCGCCAACATGAACGAACGTGTCCTCCAAGCCATCAAGTCGGTGAAAGGCGTCAAATCAATCGAGTGCGAACGGCTGAAGATTAGCCTTGACTACAGGCCGGGCATCAACGAGGACGTGAACTACATAATTACGCGGGCAGGAGGCCGACTACGCTCAATGCGCGAGTCACCGTCGCTCGAAGAGGCGTACGTACGAATGATGGGGGAAGAGAGGGTTGAGTGAGTTTTCGGAGTCCTCCTATGCGTTTCTGACGGTCGCGCAAAAGGAATTTCAGTCCACTATACGGACGAAGCGCTTCCTCGTCTTCGGAATTATCTTCGTGCTGCTAGCGCTCATCGGCGCGTATTACGGCAATGCTGACCTCGCCCGATCAATTTCGCCAACGAGTGGCGCGCCTAACCCGGCAACCCAGCCGGTCAACTACGTGATTAGCGTTGCGTATTCATACAGTCAGGTCATTTTAACAATACTCGCGCTTGCGTTGTCGTATGACGCTCTTACGCGTGAGCGATCAGAAAGAACGCTTGTACAACTCCTAATGCGACCCATTCGGCGTAGCACAATACTCTTAGGCAAGTTCGTCGCGTATCTTGCCGCTGCTGGGGGGCTGTTCGTCGGGATAACGCTCGTGCTCTATATAGGTCTGTCCCTAATCACGCAGAAGTTCCCAAGCTCCAGCGACGTTGGCTACCTGTTCCTCTCTATGGGCATCATACTGCTGTACGTCATGTCGTTCATAGCGATAGGACTCCTGATCTCAAGTTTGACGCGCACGAGCCTCGACTCGTTGCTGGGCGCTGTCTTCGTCTGGATCCTGCTGTTAATCTTTACTTATGCAGGTGTCGCGCTCGGATTAGGCGCCATAAACCTGAGCGCTACGTCAGAGATCCCCTATACGGCGTTTCCGGGTTACGCAAAAATACTGCTCTGGATCAATCCCGGCAGCCACAACGTCGCTATCCAATCCCTCGCCGGAGACTTCTCGAAGCTAACTTCCGGGCTGAACTATGCAGCGAATGTCATTTTGCTCGTCGTTTCGATTGTCGTTCCGCTTTTACCGGCTTATTACTTGTTTAAGCGTTCTGACGTTGTCTAAGTTTCGAACCTTAAAATGCGGTTCTTTCCTCGCTATCTCACCAGATCTTTTATGCTTGACTTCCGCCTTTGATCAACATCGATCATTATTTATAAGATAAATCGGGAATATTGGCTATACGTAAGGAAGACAACCATCACGAAGAGGTGCCAAAAATAGATGAAAAAGCAAATTGGCTTAATAGCATTAACCGCATTACTGGTTTCATTCGTGGCTTTTTCAAGTGTAGCATCGGCCCAAGCAAGCAACGTGCAGGTGTTATTCTTCGAGTCGCCCATGTGCTCTGTCTGCCAAGAGGTTAAGCCGCTCGTTGAGAGCGCGGCTGCCCAGACTGGCGCCAAGCTCATAGTATATGACGTAAGCACATCACCTGGATCCGGAATCGCGCAAGCAAATGGCGTTAGTGGAACACCTACGATCGTCATTCAAGGGGGGCAGACCCTTACAGGCGCTGTCTCCCAACAACAGATCGTCACAGCAATCAACGCAGCCACAGGCGCGTCTAAGGTTGTAGCTACCCCGACTCCAACCGCTACGCCCAAGGTTGTAAAAGCTGCTGCAACTCCAACCGCTACGCCCAAGGTTGTAAAAGCTGCTGCAACTCCAACCGCTACGCCCAAGGTTGTAAAAGCTGCTGCAACGCCAACTACAACGCCAAAAGCTACAAAAACAGTAACGAAGACAACCGCTCAGCCGGCGATTCAGGTCGTTACAACAACTCAAACACCAACTACTTCAACGCAGACAGTGCCAGAGTTCTCGCTACTTGGCCTAGGTGCCCCAGCGTTGGTAGTAGGTGCAATATACCTGTTCTTGAGAAGACGATAAAGAGGGTTATTCATTTAACCCCTTTTTTTATTCAATAACGCCATTCTACAAAGCGGCAGCTTTATTCTGACTTAGAATCTTTTTTAAGCTCAATTCCTCCAGTGGAAACACTGCAGCCAAAAAGAGAAGCTATTTATACTGCGTTCGAAAGAGTCGTCAAGGTAATACCAATAGCGCTCCTTACGAGCACAGGAGGTAATCTTTTGGAACCGAGGCAAAAGGTGATGATGCTCCTAATCGGAGTTACAGTCATCGCGCTTTCAGTACAAGTGGCAGCTGCGACAACCTACTGTCCTAACTGCCAAGTTCACTACAGCGACGTTATGACGGTGAATACCCCTGCGTCTACGTCGCAAGATGCCCCAACTCACGCTGGGCTGCTCTCGCTCCTAGACCCTTTGACGGCGTTTACGAGCTCGAGTCAAGTGAACATCGCGGCCACGGTGCTACAACTATTGTAGTGTCCAAGAGGGTGGCATGCCCGCTCCTCTAATCTCAGTCGCCAACAAGAGTAGGAGTCTAACAACACAAACGTAAGAGCAGTGAAAGGGCAACAATGGCCATAAAACGCACTATTCTAACGACCGTGGCCGCGCTCGTCCTAATTGCATTTGTGATTGCACCTGCTCTTGCTCCTTTATCTGACGGACAGACAAGCGCCTCCAGTGTTCAGCTCCTTGCTAGCTTTAAACCTTCCTCGACCTCAGCGCAAATTAACGAGACGATCAACTTCACGGACCAATCAACCGGGTCAATTACTTCACGTAGCTGGAGCTTCGGCGACGGGGCTTCCTCGAATGTAATGTCTCCCAGCCATTCCTACGGGGTAGCAGGCAACTACAACGTCACCCTTACGGTTACCGATAGCAACGAGGCGAACAACACGGCCTCTCAAATCATCACGGTAACTGCCCCAACTCCAACAGCCTCGCCCAGCCCAACTCCAAACGCTGCTCCGACTCTGTCGCCGACAGCTCCGGTTAGTCCCAGCCCATCTCCGACAACGTCCACGTCAACACAGCCTACGGTTACGCCAAATCCTTCAACGTCAGACACGCCAAAGAGCACGACCACTTCTTCTTATTCGGACCCTCCAGATCCAACTTTGAGCCCCACCACATCTCACGTCTCTAAAGCCGAGCAGTCAAACAACGCCGCCGCAGCACAGACGTTTGAAGCGCCGTGGTTGGCATCGCCTGCGATAGGCTCAGACCCACAAGGAGCAAACTGCTCAATCTCCGTAGAACTGAGGAACTGCACCACAACGCTCGCGGAGCCAATGAGTACGTCTACCGCATCGCAGACATCGCTAGTATATGCGCCTACTTGGCTTGCGCCAACGGCATCCTCAAGCGCGTTGGCAGAAGCGGCTACTATGTCAGCGGCAGCATCTGCGCTACAAGGTGGTTCAGGACCAACCCCTTGCGTCACACCAACGGCTTCTTGTCAAACGTCCCAGAATGGTTCAGCGCCAAATCTGACCTTGCCAGCGGCTCAAACAAACGGCGCCGCAGGCTTGCCCACGCAGTCCGTGTTCGAATTCTCCGTTCTTGGGTTAGGGGCTCCGACACTTCTCGTCGGATTGCTATACCTCTTGTTAAGAAGGGTTTAGCTACCCTGTTTGGTTTGTATAATTACTCTTGGCTCATCGACGGTCCACCAAGGCTACGACTGCCGAGGCTCACGTCTGTCAGATCGGCGCTTTCTCTTAAGAGGGCTTCAATCGCTTTAAGGGGCTGCTTGACGTCGTCCGCTGCGCGCTAGTGCTGCGAAAAGACTTTCTAACATCAAGTCTAATGGGGATCGATGATCAGGGTTGGGATAATAGGCGGATCTGGCTACACAGGCGGGGAATTGCTGAGATTGCTCGTTCAACACCCAGAAGCCGAAGTTACTTTGGTCACTTCGCGAGCCCTCGCCGATATCCCGGTCGCCGACGTGCACCGCTATCTCAAAGGGTTTTACGATTTGCGATTTGTGAACGCCGAAGCGAAGTCGGTTGCAGAAGCAGCTGACGTTGTTTTTCTCGCGGTTCCGCACGGGGCAGCTATGGGACTCGTGCCTGATCTCATCGATAAGGTGCGCATAATCGACCTCAGTGCAGACTATCGACTCGGCCGACACTACGAGGAGGTCTACGGCCCCCACACGGATCCTCGAGACGCTGTCTACGGCCTGCCGGAGTTGCACCCTGAAGTAGCTAGTGCACGCCTGTGTGCCAACCCAGGGTGCTATCCTACGGGGGCTATACTAGCCGCAGCGCCTCTGGTCAAAGCAGGATTAGCAGATCATATCGTATTCGACTCAAAGTCCGGCATTTCAGGCGCAGGAGCCGCCCCCACTGCGACGTCGCACTATCCTAACTTGGCGGAGAACGTCGTGCCTTACCAGCTGACCAGACACCGGCACAAAGCCGAAATCGTCCAAGAGCTCGCGCGACTGGGAACCGTGGCCGTAGACTTTACCCCGCACGTCATTCCGTCCATACGAGGCATTCTGACGACCGCACACATCTTCGTGAACGAGGACTTAGATAGTGACCAGATTCGATCACTCTACGGCACGTTTTATGCCGAAAGTCCTTTCATTCGGTTCAACGTGCCCTCACTCGGATCGGTCCGAGGCACCAACTTCTGCGACCTCTTCATTGAACGAGACGACGCGTCGAACCGCGTCGTCGTCGTCTCTGCCATCGACAACATGGTCAAGGGCGCATCAGGCCAAGCCATCCAGAATATGAATCTCATGTTCGGCCTCGATGAAACGACAGGGCTCTGGTCCCCTGCACTATCGCTCTGAGGTACCACGTATGAAAGTCATAGACATCATGAATCCAAACGTCATTACAGTGAAGCCCGACACGACGGTGCGAGAGTGTATCAAGGTGCTGCGCGAGAACAAGATAAGCGGCGTGCCGGTAATGACTGACAGAGAGCTCGTCGGCATCGTAACGGAAAACGACATACTCTCCCTGCTCGAAATACCTGAACACACCGGCTACTGGCTGCCAAGCCCGTTGGAGATCATTGAGGTACCCGTGCGCGAAATCGTTGAGCGTCTCGAACTGAGAGACTCAGTAAGCGAAGATGTCGGCGAGTGGAGAGTCGACCGCGTCATGAAGAAGCCGGTTCACACGATAAACGGCGACGCCGATATCGAAACTGCCACCGAGCACATGATGAGGCACAAGATCAATCGACTTCCTGTCGTTGATGATGCCGGCAAATTGATCGGAATCGTCACGCGCGGCGACGTAATTAAAGGAATTGCTGAGGGCAGTTAATGCACGTCGTGCAAGGAGGCGTCTGCGCGGTGCGTGGGGTAAAAGCGTGCGGTGTCAAAGAGGACAGAAACGGCGTTGCGCTCATCACTGGTGGCGGACAAGCGGTAGGGGTATTCACTACCAATAACGTCACGGCAGCTCCCGTAATTGTCACACGCGAACACCTCGCACTGAATCATGAAATCCTCGCGGTCATCGCAAATAGCGGAAGCGCGAACGCTTTTACCGGGCCAGAAGGCATAGAAGATGCTAAATGCGTCGCCGAATCGCTCGCGCGACGCTTACATATTAGCGCTTCGCAAGTCGCGGTCGCCTCAACGGGCATCATAGGCAAACCCCTCAATAAAGACTGGATCGATTCGAAGCTCGAAAACCTTCTGTTAACGTTAGCTGACACAGCAGATGGTAGTCTTGCAGCAGCAAGAGCAATAATGACCACTGATTCCACACCGAAGCATATTGCTGTCGAATTCGGCGACGTCAGGATAGGCGGCATAGCAAAGGGAGCAGGAATGATCGAACCGAAGCTTTGCACGATGCTCGCCTTCGTCTATACTGACGCGCGGCTCAGCGCTGAAACGTTGCAGGTATGTCTCAAGCGGGCAGTCGACATTAGCTTTAACATGGTCGTTGTCGACGGTGACACAAGCACCAACGACAGCGTCCTTCTGATATCGACAGGCGAGAGCGCCGCAACCATTGAAATAGATGAGTTTCAAAACGCGCTGAACTTTGTGTGCGTTACGCTTGCAAAAATGATCGCGCGCGACGGCGAAGGTGCCTCAAAAATGATGGAAGTAACCGTTACAGGGGCACGAAATCACGAAGATGCAGTGAAGGCGGCTAAGGCTGTGGTGCGATCGCCACTCGTAAAAACCGCGCTTTTTGGGGCAGATCCGAACTGGGGTAGAATCGTTGCCGCTGTCGGCTATTCAGAAGCGTTCGTAGACCCCTCACTTATCTCTTTGTCGCTGTCAGATGGAAAAGGCGCGCCCGTTGTGTTGCTCCAAAACGGGCTCATATGCACTGCAGAGGCAGGCAAACTTGAGGAGAACGCGCTTGCGGCGATAATGCAAAGCGCTGAGATCTCCATCCAGATCGACTTGGCCGTGGGTGCTGCATCGGCCACAGCCTGGGGATGCGATCTTACGGACGACTACGTGCATCTTAACGCCCAATATACCACGTGACGCTAGCCTTCGAGCTGCGACTTGATCAGGAGAGCTTGACGCGCAACGTCCTTTTTATTCAAAATCGTAGCCATGGCCTCAATAGATTCCATCAAGCGCACTGCTTGATCGAGATAGTTGAGCACGTCACCAGAATACGCGTGAACGCCAAACTCTGACATCCGTTCAACGATGTCGGCAGGATCAAGTCCGCTCACACGCTGCTCGAGGACCCACCTCGAGAAGCTCCGCTCAGGACACCCACAAAATGGCGACTCCTTGCAGTCACAATCGACAAAGGCGATTGAAAAAGCAAGGACGCTTTCAAGCGCTTTCTGGTCAAGATACGTCAGCTCATCGCCGCTTCCTGAAAAGAACATCTCAAGATTTGCCCCGCTGAATACGTTGGGCGATACGTTTACGCCGAGCGCCTGCGCGAAGCGCTGAACATCGTTAAGGTACACTGTGGTGAAAACGTGGAGTTTGAGTAAAATATCTGACGGAGATTCGCCCTTCTTCACGGACTCGACCATTTGAACCGCTTCAGCAATAGTGAGGAAATCTCCAGAGACGACGTATCCTAGCTTGGTCGCTCGACCGTCATCGGAAACAAAGCCTAAACGTTTGAGCCGGTTTAGATGAGCGTTAACATCGTAGCTGGCGAGCATCTTCACAGGCCGACCAAAAGTGAGGTTCGCGAGTGCCTGCTCCGCCTGCGCGTCATCATCGTAAGCGATATCAACACCCTCAATAGAGCTTGAGAGTAATTTGATCGCAATTTGATCCTCCGTCTCGGACCCCCTAAATCTCTTGTCGGGCTCAGCGAGCAGCACCACCTTGCCGACGTCGTGATAATCAGGCCTCCCTGCTCGACCGAGCATCTGATAGAACTCTTGCACGGTCAGCCAGTTGATGCCCATCGCTAGGGATTCGAATATGACTTGCGATGCGGGAAAATCGACGCCTGCCCCGAGTGCCGCGGTAGTTACGACGACGTCGACAGCGCCGTTGGCAAAGTTCGTTTCGACCTTCTTTCTTTCTCTATACGCAAGGCCTCCATGATACGGGGCACTCTTTGCAGACAGCGCTTTGGATATCCTGTGACAGCGCGCCCGGGAGTTCGTAAAAACGATCGACTGGCCTTTGTACCCCTTGCTCGAGGTCCTCTTAATCTCATATCTGACGAGCTTGTTAATAATGGCAAGCTTGTCTTGCTCATTTGCAAAAACGAGGTGCCGTTCGATGGGAACCGGGCGCTCTTCGTACTCAACGAGCTCCGCACCGAGCTCACGGGCGAGTACGCGAGGGTTACCAACAGTTGCCGAAAGGTAAATGCGTTGTGATCGCGGCGCTAACGTCTTAAGCCGCGAAATGAGCCCGTCAAGGCGACTTCCACGTTCTTCATCTTCCAGCATGTGCACCTCATCGACGACAATTGTCCCGATATCGCCGAGGAGCTCAGCATTGTTCGTGCGGAGCACCTGATCGATGCCCTCGTACGTTCCAACAAGAATATCCGCTGAATAATCGGGCTCCACTCGTGTCCAGTCGCGAGTCCGAATCCTGCTGCCGCCGATCCTTATACTTGCGTTCAGGCCCAGGTTGCGGTAGCGCATATCGAACTCACTGTGCTTCTGATTTGCTAGGGCGACAAGCGGAACGACGAACAGCAGTTTTCCCTTACCGTTGAGGAGGTTGTTGACGCCTGCTAGCTCCCCGATGAGCGTCTTTCCCGTTGCCGTTGCGGAGACTACAAGCAGATCCTTGCCCTTAAAAAGCCCTCGCTCCACTGCCATTGATTGGACCGGAAGCAACTCTGATAGACGCTTCTTAAGCAGCTGCTTCAGCCTATCATCTACGTCGAGCTCATCGATCGCAATGCTCGGATAGCTCTCGACTCGTCTCGAAAGCACGTCATATCGCGTCAATTCAGAATCAACGCCAGAACCGAGGAAACGGATGACGCGATCGAGATCGCGGACTTTGTTAAGAAGCGCGTAGAAGTGATTATAACGCACAAAGCCCCGAAAACTTAGTTCTCTCCGCAGTTCGGTTTGGGCGCAGTCCATACAGATGCGCTCCCCGTCGTGGCGAACAAAATTCGAGTTGATCGGCTTGTATCGTCGCTTTCCGATGCAAAATCCACAGACACGCACCCGGTCGTAGGAAATCTGGTACGCCTCGAACAACGCGATGAGGTCCTCAAGCACCTTCTGCTCGCCTAGCGTGGAGCGGTCACGCTCCGCAAGCGTCACGTTGTGCTGTCGCAAAATCCCAACGACCTCAGCCGGCCTCTTAGGAACCTCTTTCCCACCCTGGATAATCATAAAGCGCTTCGGCCTCGGGCCCTTGGAAGTGTCACTGAGCGTCAACGTTGCGTCTAAGGTACACTGTGCGGGCTCAGCCGAAAAAAGCCTGACGTTAAAGCGCTGCACTTGGGCGATCAAATGAGCCATCTATTGGTTTCCTGTGCTAAGATCGACCGATTCGTAAGAAATATCGCGAGACATGAGCTCAGCGATTAGAGGCGGCACTGCCTCATCGACCGCGACAACCACCGTTGAGAGTCCGCGAAAAGCAGCTTCAATGACGCCCTCTGCAGCAGCAAATTGGATCAGTGGTGATATGCCCACCTTTTTTACGGAGACGAGCGCTTCCAAGCCCAGAACCGCGACGGGCTTATTATCCACTATCTGCCTGAGCGCTTCGAGGTCTACGGCTGCTGACCCGCCGCGCTGCACCCGCGGGACGATTGCGATCGTCACGTGGACACGGTCCATAGGGATGATCCCACTCAAATGCTCCACCCCGACGTCGTCCCCTTTGCGCGCATCGCCTATCGTAGTGCCGCGTGCACCGAAGGCCTTGCTGTTTGAATGAAACGCGTACAGGATCCCATCACGCATCCTCAGTCCGACGCTGGTCCCGCTGCCGACGTCCTCTTCCGCGATGGCCGTCCAAACGGCCACCTTTCCCACGATGTCTTCCGTGACGTACCGTATGTAATTGTTAAGCTCGTTTGTCCACTCGATGATGAGCTCAATGCCCGCCTTAGTCACCTCGTACTGTCCGCGCTTATTAAACTTCACAAAGCCATCAGTCACAAGGTCCTTGAGATATTCGGAGACCGCTTGAGGAGTTACCCCGACCCGGTCAGCAACTTCTTTCTGCCTGATTTTTGGCTGAAGCGCTGCTACTTCTACAAGCACCTGCATCTTGGTGCTCTTTCCTTTCTTCATCGGCGCAAAAAAAGACTATTTTTTTGACAGCTCAAATCGATGACCCTTGACCACGAGATTCTGCGATCGTTTGGCGATGCCCCTGAGAAAAGTCGGACTCTGGTTCAACGTGCGCGAAAGGTTTTGCACGGAACTGTTACCATTTTTTACCTCGAATTCCATCGTGTCTGCGACGTCGCGTAAAGCCTCATCATCAGTGATCGCGATACGAATAAGGTCGCACATGTCAGAGATAGAACACTGAAAGTCGGCTCGAAGCTTCGAGTAGCAGGTATGGTACTCAACCTGCGGCGTGTTTCCTGGCTCGGGCATGCGCCACTTGCTCTCAACGAGACCTGTTTTTTTGAGTATATCGAGGCTATAATAGATGTCTTCCTGCAACATCTCTTTGAGCTCGTCCTCGGTTCGCCACCCGTTGAGTAGTGAACTAAAGACCCTCTTGTGGGAGTCGGACTTAAAAACTTGCAAGAGCGGGACTAGATCAGCCGGGTCATTGACGATGCGGGTCCTGTTGTTCATGTGACTACCTCGCAGTATAGAACGCGGCAAAGGTAATTAAACCTTTTGAACTCCGGAATAGACATTAGTTAGGAGCGCGTTTATAGAATGCAACACGAATTGCGGTAATTTGATTGCTATGGGACCACAACCGAATAAGCGCGCACGAGCAAAAATCCGTGTGAAGGGCGTTGTGCAAGGGGTCGGTTTTCGGCCCTTCGTGTACAAGCACGCCGTCGAGCTACAACTGGCCGGCTACGTCAAGAACCTCGGCGCGCACGTCGACATCGACGTTGAGGGATCGCACGCCGCTATCGTTAAGTTCATCGCGTTTCTCAAACAAGGTCCACCCATATCGCGCATCGATGACGTGCAGGTTGAGTGGCATCGCCCGCGCGGATACTCCGAATTTACGATTGCGTCAAGTGGTGAGGGCGAGTTTGGCTTCACGTCGCCGGACATCGCCATCTGTGACGATTGTCTCCGCGACTTGAGAGAGAGCAGCCGGTACGAAGCGTACTGGGCCACCTCGTGCGTCAACTGCGGCCCACGATTCACGGTCACCGAGCGGCTCCCATACGACCGTGAGACGACTTCAATGGTGGACTTTCCAATGTGCTCTGAGTGCGCGCAGGAGTACAGCAACCCACACGACCGACGGCACCACGCTCAAACCATCGCGTGTGAACGCTGCGGCCCGACGCTAACGCTGCTCGATACTAATTTGAAGCGCATGGATGAGCCTATCCGCACAGCCGGACGATTATTGCTTGCGGGCGACATTTTGGGAGTAAAGGGGATTGGCGGCTTTCATCTCGCGTGCATCTTCGATTCCGCCGTCGAACTCAAGCGACGTCTTGGCAGACAGACCCAACCCCTTGCAATTATGGCGCCAAATGAAGCGTGGGTGGAAGACAATCTCCACGTGAACAACGCAGAGCGAGCCCTTCTCACCTCAAACAAACGGCCCATAATGGTGCTCGACAAGCGCAGTGAAGGCACGTTCGCTGAAGTCTCGAATCTCCATAATATGGGCGTAATGCTTCCTTACAGCGGCCTGCACCACCTGCTCTTTGACATCGTAGATCAACCGCTTATTATGACGAGCGCGAATACGCCAGGCGAGCCGATGATTATCGCCATCGATGACGCGCTCGCCAACTTGCGTCAAAAAGCAGATTTCTTCCTGCTGCACGATCGGCGCATCGTCAACCGCTGTGACGACTCGGTATTGCGAGTGCTCGACCAACCAGCGTTTATCAGGATGTCGCGCGGCTATGCTCCCACCTCTTTTGCAGTGCCCGTGCAGTACGACAAGAACGTTCTCGCGTTGGGGGCTGAGATGAACGCGACGGTGACGACCTACAAAGACGGACGATGCTACGTCAGCCAACACGTGGGCAACATCGACAAGCCGAAGACCTTCGATTACCTCGAAGCCTCGGTCCACAACCTCGTTTCCATGAGCGGTGTCGATGTAAGTGTGATAGCGCACGACTATCATCCGACGTTACGTTCAACGCGTCTCGCTGCCGAGCTCGGAGAGACATACGCCGTTCAGCACCACCAAGCGCACATTGCTTCGCTCATTGGTGAGGGAGCACCCAGAGATCTCATAGGCATCGCCATTGATGGCATCGGCTATGGATACGACGATACGATCTGGGGTGGGGAGGTATTTTCGCCGACGCTTGAACGGATTGGCAGTCTCATGCCCGTCCCGATGCCGGGCGGTGATTTGGCCACACGATATCCTGTGCGTATGGTCGCCGGCATCCTTCACGGCATCTACGAAGATGGCAAGCTCGCAGCGACGCTCACCTCGTTAGGCCTCAGTGAGCTCGAATCGTCGATTCTCCTCGAGCAAATTGAACGAAGAGTGAACGTGCCGATAACCTCTAGCACGGGGCGAGTGCTCGACGCAGTTTCCTCAGTATTAGGCGTGTGCCAAAAAAGGACGTATGATGGCGAGCCTGCCATGAGATTAGAGGGCGTTGCACATTACGGACATCCGGACGTCGCGTTGCCCCTCGAAATAGGGACTTACCGTGGACGACCGGTCCTCGACACGCGACCGCTGCTCGCTGGCGTGCTCCACGCGAAAGAGCGGCACAAAAGCACTAAGAGCATTGCCGCCTCCGCCCAAGCTACGCTTGCGCGAGGCATCGCGACGATCGCCGTGGAAGCAGCAGAAGCGGCGGGAACGAAGAACGTAGGATTGTCGGGAGGCGTCGCTTACAATAAAGCGATCGTTAAGACCGTGGCCGAGGTGTGCGACGCGCACGGCTTCACCCTCTTTACCAACACAAAGGTGCCTCGGGGAGACGGGGGGGTTTCTTTTGGCCAAGCGGTGCTCACTGCAATGGTCAAAAGCGGCAACTACAGTTTCAAGCTTTTCGATACGTGAATTTGCCACAAGACTGTGCCGTGGCTTCACCCGTCGCTCATTCCCCAGCGGTACGGCTTCTACGCTTTTCGCACAATAACTTTGCCTTTGGTCGAGATAAATCCGATGCTCGCCTTACCGCTTATCTCTACGTTTCCTTCTGCGACGATGCGGTCGATCACCGCGTCAGGCTTGATTGCAACGCTTCCGCCGCTATCTACTTCCCGAAGGCGAGCCCCTTCCAAAAGGGTCGTATCATCGATCGTCGTTAATATGCCACCGATCTCAGCGTCGTTGCCTATGAAGGCACTTTCAGCCCGGACGTTCCCGCGCACGGTCGAGCTGTTACCCAGACTGAGCGCTCCATCCACGATAAGATCCCCCAAAAAACCGACATGCGTGCCGGTGATAAGGTTGCCACTGACGTGCACGTTCTTTTCAAAAAAGGTGTCGTTCTTTATGATGTACGTGTTGCTTTTCACGTGCTTTCGAATCGCGTGTCCCGCATCGTCCGCTTTCATAATCCCTAACAATCGTCCTAAGGGCGCCCGTCTGACAGAAGCAACGTAAGTTCAGCTGAAGAGCTATTTATCTTTTGGTTCCTTTTTTCGCTCAGATTCCTCCAATGATATAGGCTACCAAAACGACGAGCATCCCATACTTTATGACACTTGATGCCGTTGAAGGCGCGCTCCGCGACATCGCGACACCGTACAGCAGGACCACGTCAGCAACAAAGACGATTGCGAGGTACGCGTAACCTAACGCAGAGATGATGAAAGGAAGCGGGCTGATAGCGACTGCAGTGAGCATAAAAAAAGCAGCCGCTGTGAGCGAAGCGGTGCGCCCGTATCGAATGGGCAACGTCGATGCCCCCGCTCGCTTATCTCCCGTAAGGTCTTCGATATCTTTGACGATCTCGCGCGAGGTGATTGCTAACGTCGCGCTTAAAAAGAGCACCCCCGGAATGAAAATGGTTGATACAGCTGCCCCGCCAAAGAGGAAGACTGACCCCGTCAGGTATCCGACTAATAGGTTGCCGATGAGGGCGGAGCGCTTCAGCTTCCATGAATAAAGTACTAAAAGCGCTGCGTTCAACGTGGCAATCCCGAAACACACGGGGTTTATAAACACTGAGACTGCAACGCCGAGCAGCAAAAGCGTGAGCGCGTAGAAGAGAGCAGTCTGCCGCGTGATCCGTCCGCTTGGAAGGGCTCGACGAGGCTTGTTGACCTTGTCAATAGCGACGTCATAGTAATCGTTGATGACGTTCCCGCCTGCGGTCACGAGGAAAACGACGATAAACGCTAAAAGGATGGTACCGATGGTTCCATATGCAAGCGTCGCCTTGCTCACAAAGATGCCGATGAGCGCGGCAAATGCTGCCATCAAGCAGTTCAGAGGTCGTATCTCAGCGACAAGTGCATAGATTCGTGCTCGCATAGGCCCGGCAAACCAGATTCCCGTTCGATCGGCGTGACTCTCACGTTCCAAGCTTAACCGCATCAGCGACTTTTTTCAGTGTCGCGACCGCCGAGTACGCGGCGAGTTTGCTCGTGCGTTCGTTTTCGCTCGGAACGTTGTCAAATCGGGCGGTAAACGTTCCAAAATCCCCTTCAACGTCGACTACGTGCACGTTTCGAGTGAGCGTAGGATCAACCGCGATGCGAACGATCGTCTGATCAAATCCAACTCCCGCCAACGCGAGCGTCGCCGAGACATTAATGTTCTGCGGGAACCCTTCAATCGCCTCGCCAGCGGTTCCTTCGAATATAAGGCCGCGGCGGGTTAGATTCGTGTCGTTGTCTACTACGTAAGGCGCGGTTTCAAGCCCTGCAGCAGGCTTGGTTGTCGTGAGCGTCACCCGCTTGATCGCTCCCTGCGATGCCGCAAGGAGTGCATCAACGCCCCCGATGGCACCTGAAGGGATGTACAAGCGGCATTTGTTTGCACGCGCCGCGGTATACACCCTTTGGCGAAAGTCTGCGTCAACAAGCGCGCCGATGCTGAGTAGCATCAAATCCTTACCCTTGGTTAACACGCTGAGCGCAATATCACGCGCTGCCTCGATGGAAGCACATTCCACGACGAGATCAGAGCTGTCTATGATCTGTTGCAGCGACACGACGGCAGTTGCGGCGACACTCCCATCTGCCAGATGCTGTGCGCGATCATAGTGTCGATCCATCAAGAGCAGTCCACCCTGGAAGCCGTCAGCGCTTAACGCGTGACAAATTTCGCTTCCTATGACGCCACATCCAACGATTCCAATGATCATATTGAAATCCTTTAAGGTAGTTAAGATAGAAAAGCATATGGTGATCCCTTGAATTCGCGCGATATTCAGAGGTTTTTGGCTGAGGATGAAGGATTTGGCGACATAACGACCGCTCTCCTACCCGACGTCGAGGGGTCTGCTGACATCATTGCGCATGAAGACGGAGTCGTAGGAGGGCTATCAGAGGCAGAAAGCATCTTCACGTACCACAATCTAGTCACGGAACCGCTGTGCTGCGACGGAGACGCTATCAAAAAGGGGGATAAGATCATGCACGTCGTAGGGCGCGTCAAGGATATCCTCGTCACTGAACGGGTCGCTCTTAACTTCCTGTGCAGCATGAGTGGGATCGCCACCGCTACGCGCCGTTGTGTGCAAGCCGCTGGTAGCGTAACGATCGCCGCAAGCCGCAAGACGACGCCGGGCTTTCGGCGTTATGAGAAAAAGGCTGTGGTGATAGGCGGAGGGGACCCGCACCGCTACACCCTCTCGGAGTCGTATTTGTTCAAGGACAACCACCTGCGAGTGATGTCTATGGAGGACGCTTTGCAGAAAAAGGCGTTCTTCACCAAGAAAGTGGAGGTCGAGGTCGAGTCCGTCGACCAGTGCGTTAAAGCAGCGCAGCTTGGAGCAGATGTCATTATGCTCGACAACATGGGCGTCGACGAGATTACGGCGGCAATCAGTAAGTTGAAGGAGTTGGGCCTACGCGATAATGTGTTACTTGAGGCGTCTGGCGGTATCAGACCCGAAAACGTCACGCAGTACGCGGCTACCGGGGTCGACGTGCTCTCACTTGGTTACCTGACTCACTCGGCGCCGTGGCTAGATTTCAGCCTTGAACTGAGAGCACAGGACTAAACAAACGAGGTCGCGATCAACTTCACCGATTCTGCCAACACCTCGACCTCTTCCGCCGTATTATACGCCCCGAATGACGCCCGTACGGTTCCATTGATGCCAAAAAACTCCAAGGCGGGCATGGCGCAGTGGTACCCGCTCCTCGTGCAAATCTTGCTCGTCTCATCGAGGATCATCGAGACGTCGTGCGGGTTCAGCTGTCCGACGTTGAAGGGAACCACCCCCGCGCGGTCCTTTGGCCCGTAGACCGTCACATTGTCGATGTCGGCGAGTTTTTGAGCGGCGACTCTCGCTAGCATCGCAACGTGTTTTTCGACGTTCGCAACGCCAAGAGCGGTCACGTATTCGACCGCTCGCCCGAGGCCGATAACGCCCGGCATGTTAGGGGTGCCCGCTTCGAATCGGGCGGGGGGTTCGAGCAGCTCGTATTCGCAGCCGCGCACCCATTCAACCGCGCCTCCGCCCAGTGTGGTAGGCCGCAGCTCCGCAGGATCACGCAGGATTAGGATACCCGTCCCTTGCGGGCCGAGCAACCCCTTGTGCCCGGGCACCGCTAGATAGTCGCAACGCAAGTCTTTTTCGGACAAAGGCATGTGGCCGGCGGACTGGGCTGCGTCTATCAGCACCGGTATGTCGTTTTTGCGCCCAATCTTGATGATACGGCTTATGTCCTGGACAGAGCCAAAGACGTTTGAAACGTGTGAGATCGTGATCAGTTTGGTGCTGTCTGTGATTGCCGTTTCAATCTTGGCTGGATCGATCACGCCTTCATTGTTCGATTCAACCAGGTCAAGTACGACGCCTTGCGTGCGGAGAGAGAGCCACGGCAGGTAATTCGAATGGTGCTCGATCACTGACGTTATGACGTGGTCTCCGGGCGCCCACTCTTGACCGTGCGCGACGATGTTGATGCTTTCCGTCGTGTTCTTCGTGAAGATAACGTTCCCGGGCTCGCACGAGAAAAATTCAGCCACCGTTTCGCGGGCGCTTTCGTAGTGCTCGGTCGTCTGCTGGGCCAGGCGATGCGCGCCCCGCCCGTAGTTACCTGCGTAGGTGAAGAAGTATTCGTTTATCGCCTCAACCGCGGGCTTTGGTGTTTGGCTCGTAGAAGCGTTATCGAGATAAACGACGTTGTTAAGGACAGGGAAATCCTTCCGTATCGCGTAGACGTCATACATCAGGTGTACATAGTGGGTGAGCAGAATAGTCTTTGCGGTAGGGGGCACAGCGCACGTGCAGTCTCTTGCTGACGCCGCAGGCTTTCGCGGTCAATCGGCAATCTCAAGTAGCGAACCGCGCACCATGCACTGATGCACAAAAACCCCGCGCTCACCGTTGACGCCGTCATCGTCAAAGATGGCGAAATTGTATTGATTCAGCGGAAGGGAGAGCCGTTTCTAGGACAATACGCACTGCCCGGCGGATTTGTAGAATACGGCGAGACCGTTGAAGCTGCGCTCCGGAGGGAGATCCTTGAGGAGACCGGACTCGTCGTCGAGATAGTATCCCTCGTCGGCGTCTATTCGGACCCACGTCGTGACCCGCGTGGACATGTCGTGTCCGTCGCATTTACAGCTACGATCGTCGGGGGCGTGTTAGCTGGCGATTCTGACGCGGAGAAAGCGATGCTTTGGCATATAACGAAGTTGCCCCCGCTGGCGTTTGACCACGCACAGATCGTACATGATGCGCTTCGACCTCGCTAGCGTCCTTCTATGCCGTCCTTTATTAACGGTGCGACACTGATGACGCTCTCGGCTTTTTCGATAGTGTCGGTCGCTATGATGCTGTCGACCCCTGCGCGATATAGGCGAAGCCGCGCGTTCAGGGAGAGCACGGGATGGATGCACGCGACGTGCACCTGCCGCGCTCCCTGTCCCCGCAAAAGCTTGATGGCCTCGGCCATGGTGCCCCCCGTTGAAATCATGTCGTCCACGACGATGACCTCTCGCGCGTCAACGTCCACGGTCTTTGGTTGTATTTCGACGTGCTCAGACGTGACCCGCTTCTTTACCAGAACGTCGAACTCGCACCCCATAGCCTGAGAGACGTCGCTTACTAACGCAGTGGCGCCCTCGTCCGGGGCTATCAGCAGCGGCGACGTGAACTCCATGCTCTTCAAATGCGTGCCGATAAGGCGCGCTGCGGAGAGACTCACCGCTTTTTTGCCACTTCTGAGTTGAAAATAATCGAGCGAGGCGGGATCGTGGATATTGACGACATAAGCTTCGTCTGCGCCGATCGTTTGAGCGATGGCTCGCGCACTAATCGGTTCTCCGAGCTTAAATCGCTTGTCTTGCCGGGCATACCCAAAATACGGAATGACCACCCTCAGATAGCCGTCAGAGGCAGCGTCGATGAGCTGCAGAAGGTAGACGATATCGTCATTGCTCGTTGTGCTCTGCACGACGAGCGTGTCGCCGTCGAGTTCCTCTGTAACGCGCAAATACAGTTCGCCGTCGGGAAACTGCTTGAATTCAACGATGGCCAGTTCGCACCCGATCTCTCGTGCGACGCGCGAACCAAGCAATTGCGAAGCGGGACCGCCTAAGACCTTCATGTTACCTCCTACAATGCGTGCTCTACCTACGAACCGAACATAGATAAGTCACTCTATTTGAGTTCTAGGCACCAACGTTGCTGCCGCAAGCGTGGCTAGCCAGCATCTTGATGCCGTGGCTAGGCGTCAACTAGCAAAGCTCCCGCTTTCCGCGCTCTACATATCAAGCGGCCTATGAACACCTACTCCGTGTCACCGATATGCCGTCAGCAAGAGACGCTTACCCGCAGGATCCGTCGAAGTAATGCGCCTGCTGATCATAATTGCTCGCGCGTCATGCACATGCACTAGCGTAGGCTCACTCACACCGGACTCTCACGACTGCACAACGACGGTGTGTGCCACTCGATCTCCTAAACGCTGCTTTTTCTCCGATGACCAAATTAGAACCGCTGCGAGCAGATATGGAGCAAAGATGAACGGGATCAAGTCGATGATGCGCAGTATCGTGCGCACTGCAGCTTCACCGTAGCTAATCGATGAGTTGTCAGTCTGTTTTACAACTTTAATTTTTACGAGCATCTTGCCGATGGTTTGCCCGTTTCGTCCTTCGAGTAGCGTAAAGTAGAGGAAAGCAATAATGACGTCGATCACGATAAGTAGCCCAAAGAACGGGCTTATTGAAACCTGCGCCGCCGAAGCATCGACGGTAATGGTACCCGCGCCTGTGAAGCCCAGTATCCAAAAAACGACTCCGAGGATGATTACATCAACAAGCTGCGCAACAAAACGGATCGAAACGCCTTGGCAGGAGAGAGTTGCGCCAGCCCGTTCGACTTCCAATGAAGGTGCGTATGTGGGGGCCCCCTCGGGCTGCTGCCCAGCCGCTTGCTTTTGGCGGATAATCGCCTCGCCGCAGGCCATGCAGTATTGGGCACCGGGAGACGCTGGAGTACCGCACAAAGCGCATTTGTCTTCGTCCACGTGTTTCACCTCCTTCACTTTTGTTAAGCCCTAGGGGGAGCATGCCATTTTAATCTTTTCTTGTGATTCGCCTAAAATATGCCCTTCGTGCGGAATACTGACGCACAGCGCGTCTCAAGACTCTGCCAAAAAAAAGAGAGAGGGGCTTGCGCCCCTATTACGCTTTCACTACGACAGTATGTGCAAGACGATCGCCGAGACGCTGTTTCTTGTCGGAAGTCCAAATGAGGACCGCACCGAGCAGGTAGGGAATGACGTACGGAATCTCATCGATGAGCAGCAGAATCGTGCGTATAAACGCTGCTCCATAGGTGATCGGTCCGCTGTCTGCCTCCCTGACCACTTTTATCTTCACAGCCATCATGCCAACCGTTTGCCCATAATGCCCTAAGAGAAGCGTGAAGTAGAGCAGTTCGAGCAAGATAACCAGAACGATAACTGCGTAGTACGCCGCGCCAATCGACACTGCACCAGTTGAGGTATCGACCGAAATCGCTGATACGGCAAAGACAGCAACGAGTATCCAACTGATTATCCCTAAAATTATGTAATCAATGAGAAACGCTACAAAACGAATGGCGACGCCCTGATAGGACATTTCGGCGCTGGGCATATAAGACGGAGCAGGCTCCGCCATAGCTGGGCCTTCAACTGGTTGTGAAGCGGCGGCCATCGGTGCGCCACAGCTCTCGCAAAACTTTGCGCCAGGTGCAGCGGGAGTGCCGCACTGTGCACATTTTTCTTCATCCACCGTTTATCACCTCCTTTTTTGTTGGGATTAAAGTGAGCATACCTTTTGAATCTTTCCTTATGATTCTGCACACAAACCTGCCAGCTGCACGCTGCGAAAGCGACGCGTCCATGAGCTCCAGAATCGCAACGCTCTGTTCGCTCTCGTTTCAGATGGATACTGATGCGACCGGCGCCACCGCTTGTTACTGAAATTGACCCGTCGGCCAAGCTCTGCGCTCACCGGCGAACATAAAATAAAAGGGGCTCACGCCCCTATCACGCTTTTACTACGACGGTGTGTGCTACGCGATCGCCCAAGCGTTGTTTCTCTTCAGAAGACCAGATGAGGATTGCACCGAGTAGGTAGGGAATGATGTACGGAATCTCATCGAGAAACCGCAGAATCGTTCGGACAGCCGCTTGTGAGTAGTCGATCGGAGCGCCGTCTGCTTCGCGTACGACTTTGATCTTGACGGCCATCTTCCCGACGGTCTGCCCATAGTGCCCCTCAAGTAACGTGAAGTAAAGTATGAACACGGCGAGCGAAACGAGTCCGCCCAGAGCACTGGCCCACGAAAATGTGACCGTGCCCGCTGCACTGTTCGTTATAACGGCTAACGCGTTGAAAGGAGCCGATAGTATAGCCGCGACGATCACTATAATGATGGTATCGATGAGTATTGCGACAAAGCGAATGGCGACCCCCTGGTAGGGCGATGCGGCGTAAGGCACGTAAGCACGGGGGGCCTGATACCCGGGCGCAGGTGCGGGCGCAGGTGCGGATTTGGCTGCTGGACCGGTAAGGGCTGCGCCGCAGCTCTCGCAGTACTTGGCACCGGGCGATGTCGCCGTGCCGCATTGTGCGCATAGATTTTCGTCCATGTGTTTCACCTCCTTTGGTAAGCCATAGGGAAAACATCCCTTTTTAATCTTTCTTACCGTTCGATTGTGTCTCTTTTGGCGAATTGTGATCAAGAATGCGTCGGTTCTTTCGATCGTTGCGGTTTTTATCGCAGAATGTGCGATATTAGTTATCGGCTTTCGTCCCGCTATAATAAAAAATGCACGATGACAGTCGGTCCGTCAACAGCTGCGCAATGACCATCGTTATCTCGCGGAGGGTAGCGGGGTGTTCTTCGGCACAAAAAAGAGAAGCGCCGTCGATCACTTGCTTACGACGACGGTGTGCGCGACGCGATCGCCGAGGCGCTGTTTCTCATCGGATGTCCAGATAAAGATTGCCCCAATAAGATAATCGAACAAGCCGTCGATAATGCGAAGGATTGTCCGCACTGCCGCTTCCCCGTAGTCGATCGGAGCGCCGTCCGCTTCGCGTACGACTTTGATATTGAGCGCCATCTTGCCGATCGTTTGTCCATAGTGTCCCTCGAGCATCGTGAAGTACAGGAACCAAACGACGAGTCCTATCAAGGCTGCCGCCGCAATAGACGCGCCTGACAGTGCCGATAGGTTTCCGGCATTTGCTGTTAAAATGGCCGCGCCAACGAATGGGAGCGCGAGTATTACAGAAATGACCCCGATGATAACGTAATCAATAAGGATGGCGACAAAACGAATGGCAACGCCTTGGTAGGGCGTCGGAGTGCCCGTGTAATATGCAGGCGCTCGGTAGACTGGAGGGGCTTGTGCTGGCCGTTGCGTCCCTTGTATGGTAAGGGCCGCGCCACAGCTCACGCAGTACTTCGCGCCTGGTGATGTCGCAGTGCCACATTGTGCGCAGAGATTTTCGTCCATGTGTTTCACCTCCTTTATTAAGGCTGTGCTGCTTTTACTATTTCAAGCCTTCTTTTCGCTTGCATGATGTGAAAATGTGTGAAAAAGCTTTCAATTCAAAAAAGGGGCTGATAAACGATCTGAAACCATTGAAGGTAGAGGATACCTGACATACGCACGTTTGTTCAACGGCCAGTTCTGCGCCTCAATCCTCGTTTCGGCGTCACCGTGGCTTCAGTAATCGATAGTTCGGGATCGCGACTATAGTGAGCCATCTCGTACCCTCCTTGTCCCGAGCTCATCGCGGAACTCGACGTGTTCAAGTCCGACCTCACCTTCAGCGGGGCTCCTGACTACAGCCTCCAAGTCGCACAGCAGTCGTGGGTGGAAGAGCTGTGCCTCGTGACCTACGACGTGGACCCTGAAGAACCCCTACCGTCAGATGAGGACGATAAGGGCTATTGTGGTAACTTCTACGACTGGTCTACTGGGACGTGGAGGATGTGGGATGAGTACAACAGGGACAAGTCTTTACAACAAAGTGCCATGCACATTGATTGCGCAGAAGTCGATGAACCCATACTGGAACTAGCAGGATACAAGAACGATTACGCGGATATGGCGGCCGAAAAACTTTTGAGGAGGTGTTCTACAAGCTGGGACGCGTACTATACCTGCAAGACCGTGTGCACGATGCGTGGCTTCCGGATCATGCACGGCAACAGGTCCGACGAATTATCAAAAAGATAAGGGTACGATTGCATCAGAGTCGCGAATATGGTAGGGCGTATGAGTAATCGTGATTGTGAGTCACTTTCTATGCCATCACTCTACAACTTGCTCTGTAGCCCGGGGAGTTCAAAATACGAATCCATAATCATCATCAAAATATCTCTTATATTCCTGGGCACAAGGTGGCGGTAGCCACGAGTGGACCTCACGCTCATCATATCCGCCGAAGTTGTATTTTTTGGCAGCTATTTTAGGGTGAACATCGTGCGTTACTAGACAGAGCGCTACAACCGAACTGCTATGCCCAATCTCGAGTTCGGATATAAGCTCAGGGTCGCTGGGCAATTTAATTTGGCCATAACTCACTAGAAGAGACAAGTTTTCATATGCCTGCTCCCCTTTCTTTTGGGCCAAATCCACGCGTGCGACGGAAGCCCCTCTGCGCGAAAGTGTTTTGAGTATCGCTCCATCTGTCCCAGCTTGTGCTCTCACTACAGCGTCGTAGTGCTTTGCTGTTTTGAAGACCTTGTCAATTTGCTCTTCTATCGACTCGCTTTGAAGGTGCTCGAAACGGACGACTGATGAATGGTTTATATTGTAGACCGCAAGTGCTCCAAATTCTTCATCTCGGGCCGGCACCCATCCGATTCGGTAATAATCCTCCAGATGAGTTGCTCCTTCGGAAGTGTTGGTCATTACCTCGCTTGCGTCTATGCTAAGCGTGTCCTTCTTCTTACGAAGGGCATACCAGCAAGCGAGTGACACTGAAAATACGAGGTCGTCATGATCGCTCTCACGCCATGCCGCATATAAATCGTGCCCGGTGTCGCTAATTTCGACTTTGTAATTTTGCAGCTCCGTGACCAATGTATCTTTGAACGGGATGTCCGGCGCGATCCTCAACTCCTTTTTTCCGAACATCACCTTTGCTGAACTGATTATGTCTCGTTTCGGAACGTGCCACTCGCTATCACTATAGCTCGTATTCAGCCCTCCTGTAACCGTGACAGGGACAAGTTTTAAGCCCTCTTCTTTGAGGAGATCAATAACCGGTCTCCCTACCCCTGTGGCGTCCACTATAAGCGTTATTCCTCTTCCTTTGCTCTCGAATTGTCTGATGATACTCTTGATGCGCTTGGTGATGTCTTGGTAGCTCGTGCCGAGGGATAGCCTTTGAACGTAGCGCAGATGCCATTCGTGCTTTCGCTCGTCAGTCTCGGTTGTTTTTTCAACTGTTCGAGTACGGCTAGCGCTGTATAGTCGTGGATCTGTCCAAGGTCGGCCCCCAAATAAAAACTGCTGTTACTTTTCGTTGTCTGATTCAAACTGGTGCTACGTTTCGTTGTCTGATTCAAGGTCTGAGTCATAAATTGAGTCCTCCATTCTTGTCAAAAAGCGGCTTAACATCATCATCAAACGCGCCCATAATCTCGTCATATGTGAAGACGGAGTTGAGGTTCTCCGAAAACTCGCACTCGAACTCTTGGCGAAACCACCACTCTCCAAACGCGAGGCGCTCTTCTTCCAGAAACTCAGGAGCGATGCGCGGACACTCCCACGCCGTTATCTTGATCTTCTTCCATGCTTTTGATTCCGACCATTCTTTAAAGAAAAACCCCCGCCTCCCGAACGGTGTGCTCAGAAGGATGAGTCTGCCCTGCGAAACGGCCAGCATAGGTCTCACAGAATAATATAGATCGTCATCGACTTGTGCCGCCTCATCAATAATGAGTAGCGAGACCCCACTGTATCCTCTGACGGTTTTCTCTTTCCCCGGCAGCGAGACTATACGCGATTTGTTCGTTAGTTGTAGTGTAAGCGCCGTCTCGGTTTCGGACACTATAGGCCGCCCCAAATCCACATAGAATCCCATGACCTTTTTGAAGAGCTCTGACGACTGCCGCTGCGACGGGGACAGGATTAACACCAGCGACGCGAAATTGTTGAGGGCGTGGTGCAGGGCGAGAACCGCCGTGATCGTCGATTTTCCACTTTGGCGTGCACAGTTTAAGATGATTCGCGGATCCGCAGAAAGCAATAAATCACGCTGCCAAGAATCGGGATCTATGCCTAGTGATCGTGCGAACGTCACCGGGTCTACGCTCGCGGCGAGATCAGCGAAAAAAGCCTTACGAATATCGTTCATTGTCGGCCACCATCGTTAGCAATCTCAGAAAAAGCCTCGGCGAGTTTTTGTCTTACTTCTGGAAATGGCGCGAGAGTGGCGTTAATAACTTGTTTTAGCTCCAAATATTCGGGCGATAAGAAGATGCTGACGCTCGACCGCTCCTGTAGTTGGCCGGTTAACTTCGCTACAATCTCAAGATGTTTGCGTTCTTCCCCGAGCGCCCTGATAGCAGCGTCTATGTTCCCTGTTGCTCGTGCCTCTTCATAGAGATCGAGAAGATCTCTGTGTGAACGCACAAGCTCTTTTATGACGTTGAGCGCCTCCTCTTTCGTTGCCTCGGGCTTGACCCACTCGGCTATCTTTTTCGGGAAGCAGTTGCTCATGTGTCGTGATACGCTCGACTTGTTGCAGTTCATCAGCTGTGCTACCCTAGACATCGAAAGCTCTTTAGAGACGATCTTTCGCTCATATTCCTCCCGTTTCGGGTGCGTGCAAAAACCACAGCGAGTCATTAGGTAGGTCCTCCGTTGCTGCTGAGAGCGACACCGAAGGGTGCAACTGCAGCATTTTGGCGAGCTGAAGTTTGTTGCTCGGAAAGCCTCTCTCTGACAGTTGTTTCGCTACTAGGACGGTTTGAAAGGGCGCGAACAACTCGGTGGCCGTGACTCTAGGAGCTTCCGCGACGGTGAGGCCGGTTTTAAAGTGTAAGTCCGTGCAAATCTGTGGAAGACAACCTTTCATCTCCCCCCAGGCGAGCGCATAGGTAGCTAGTTGGAGCATGCAATCTGAATATGCGTCACGTCCCGTTTTAATGTCGAACAAAGCCAACCGTTCCCACAGGCGAGCGGAAGCGTTCTTTTTGTGATATTCAAGTATTAGTCTGTCGTTTTGATAATCGAGTTCCATTTTGCTCTCCTGAGCCAAAATTACGCCTAAATAAAGCTGGCCATGAGGTACTATATAAAGTCAACTCACGAAGAAGCCCAAAATGGCGATTTTATAAAATAATAGGCCCATTAATACGTGTATTAAGGCTGTGGCGTTTGCATTGGTTAGTTAGATAGCATTGGCTACCACTTTACGCTATAGCAAATCAAATTAGTAACTGGAGGATTCAACTCTTGATTTCTTTATGATAATCATTTTGCTCTCTTTTAATGAAAAAACAGCAGCGGCGTTCTTTTTCTCTAAATCAAGCAAAAACAGATGGGCTCGGCCGGATTCGAACCGGCGACCTCCGCCGTGTGAAGGCGACGTCACAACCAGCTAGATCACGAGCAAGTAGATTACCCTTGTCAAACGTTTGTGCCTAAACTCTGACAAGAGTACCAATTCCATATGTATACAGCTTCCAAATCGCTGGCAGTGACACAACAGTTCCGTCCAGTGCTGCAGGCCGGCGACGATACTATTTTTGTGCTTCTGACTGCCGAGTTTTTCCACCGCTGAAACGTTACGCTCCTCAGACGCCTTCAGACCATTGTTAGCGGCTTTGGTTTCACACCTCATTACGTTTAATTTCACACGAGAGATACACCCACGATTCTTGTGCCATCTACGGTCCATTCACTTCCCTCCGTTCCATAAAGCAATAGCTGGCGAGATGCGACGCGGATTTGCTGTGGATTTCAACGGTTCGCAATTCGAGAATCGTAAAGCACGGTTCGAAAAGCGCGCGCAGCTCGCCCAAGGACGAGAAATACAGCACAGTGCCTAGCGGCGTTCTTCGATACTTGCCTGCGCCGCCAAACGCAGGATCGCTCTCGTTGAAGCACAGCGAGAGATACTTCCCTTTTGGATTAAGGAGGCGGTGCACGTTCGCTACGTACTGCTGGCGCTGCTCAAGGAATATGTGATGCAACAGCTCCCAATCATAGGCAAAATCAAACGTTTCCGTGACGTTTTCTAAATCGCCGAGCACATCGGCAACGAGAAACGTGCACTTGACCCCATTTTTCGTCGCATGCTCCTCGGCGCGTTTGATCGCCGAATCAGGATGAAAATCTGGGTAATGACCTACGGCAAACATAATCCGTGCATAGCGGCGCTGCACACCTAATCGTTATGATTCGCTTACGCTCACAGGATAAAGCTCAGATATATAAAACCGTGAGTGACTCTGAATGGCTTCTTAAGCGCTATGACCGCCTTAGTTTGGCGATCATGGATCGTCCCCGGGTGTCGTTTTCACTTTTGCTCACGGCGCCCTCCGCCCTTCCGGTCTTCTGGTGGCGCATCGTGAGGGAATTCATCATCACAACACCAGTAGTGTGAAGCCCCGGTTTTTCCGCTGCAAATGTCTAAAAAACGCGCAGATGGAAACGACTAAGTGCGTTCAGCTCGTTCGTACCTTACTGAATAACTTCTAGGGAGTATGAAAATGAGAAAGACTGTAGCAGCGAGTTTGATCGTCGTAATCTCACTCGCATTAGCGGTAGGGTGCGCGGGGTGTACCTCGTCGACGACGCCAAGCCCGAGCCCAAGTACAACTACAGCGGCCGTTAGCACAGCGGTCGCTAGTAACGCATCAGCCGCGCTTGGTGGTAACACAAGTAACGCAACCGCGCTTCGTGAGGCAACCAACCTCACCGTTGTGCAAGGGCAGAACTTTACGATCCAGCTGCAATCGAATCCATCGACAGGCTACCAGTGGGAGCCGACCTACAACAACGCTTCCATAACGTTGGTCAATCAAACGTACGTGGCCAGCAACATATCAGCGCTTGGGGCGCCCGGCACTGACCTGTTCACCTTCCTAGCAACTCAGACGGGAACCAGTGTCATCACGTTCAACTACGTAAGCCCAGCGAACCAAACAACAAACAGCGTGAACTACACCATAAATTCTACAACGATCGTTTCGTATAATGTGAACGGGGTACTCGTCTCACAGGGCCAGGACTTTACAATCCCGCTGCCATCGAATCCGTCGACAGGCTACCACTGGGAGCTGTCGCTCTATGACAACTCTACCCTTAAGTTCGTCAATGAGACGTTTGCGAGCAACGTAAGTACCTCGAGCACAGTTGTTGGGGCGGGCGGCACTGACCTGTTCACCTTCCAGGCAACTCAGACGGGAACCGGTGGCATCATTTTGAGTGAGATAAGCCCAGCGAACCAAACAACAAACGCCGTCGTTTATTCGGTGCTCATCACGTCGTAAGGCCGGCGCCCTTCTTTTTTTATTTTATCGTTCTCAGAGCGCACAGCTCGTGTCGTGGCATCGCAACGTGTACTTGACCCCTTTTTTCGTCGCATGCTCCTTGGCGCGCTTGATCGCCGTCGGAGCACTATCCACTCCCGTGACATCAAACCCCCGGCTCGCAAGCCACACTGCGTACTTGCCGGCGCCGCAGCCGAGATCAATCGCTCGGCACGGAGTGACGATTCGACTGTCGACGAGCGCAACCAGCGCCGCAGGCGGTGTTTCTATGTTCCAAGGAATCAGCTCCAAAGGCGTGTTTCGGTAAATCTCGTCAATCTCGATCTGCTTCATAGGATCAAAGTTATTCATATCTAGTGCCTCAATTAGCCGGCATGAGGGGCAGGCCGACGTGAAATGCCCACTTCTTGCAAGAGCGCTCCTGTGGAGGCTTCTAGCGGGCGATCAAGACTTCTCTTCATTGCGCGCAGCATCGCTGCGAGACCTCAAAAAACACACCGCGAGCGCGTCTAATTAATCGTCGGGAAGCTCCTCAAGATCGCTTGATTGGCAGGCGGGACACGCGGGGTCCTCGCCCACCGCCTTGAACTTCTTTCCGCACGCACTGCACCGATAGTTCTTCGGCCACACGATCTCTTCGTCTCCGAACGGACCGCCTACCGAACACATGGCTTCCTCACTCTCCTTACAGGCGCCTGGCGCCCATACATGGTTATGCTTCTCTTCACATCATTTTTGCCCGCGGCATCAGCGGACTCTGTTAACACGATTCGGCAGACCACCCTTCAGCCACGGCAAAGTGGCGCTTCCATGTTTATGTGCGTAACAGCACTACCGAATCCGACCAACGAGGTGCGTGCCAACGGTGTGCACGCTGAATTATCCGAATTTTGGCGTGAAACGCTTGCCGTTGTCGCCGGGGTAAGGCTCTGTATGGCAAATGCGATTTTCCCATATCTCCAGAGGTATCATAGCAAAGACCTGACAGACCCGGGGGCTAACGTAGTTCTTGCAACTCAGGCACAGCGGAACGTTTTTTTCTTCTTTCACGTTCGCCTCACACAGCGGACAATGGTCTGGCCACCACGCCGGTCACACGGCCTCAACCTTTACCAAGTTTTTCCGGTATAGCTCTTCGAGCTCGGGCAGCTCCTCCACTGGCGTCGGGATCACCTTCACATCGTTTTCCATCACCTTACGCGCAAGATCCCGGAAAATCGCCGCCTCATCTGACTGGGGAGCGTGTTCGACCACAGCGCGCCCTTCGAGTTCGCACGCCTGAATGACAGAACTGCGCGGAACAAATTCCACAAACGAGGTCCCCAAACGCTGGGCAAACACGGGAACCACGGCCCGCTCCAACGCATCATCGCCGTTGCTGTTGCAGATTATCCCTGACAGGCCTGTGTCGCCGCGGCGCGCAAGGCGTTGCACCGCCCGCGCGATGTTGTTCGCCGCATAGATGCTCATAAAGCCTCCGGAACAAACGAGGTAGATCTCGCTCGCAAATCCTTCGCGGATGGGCATCGCAAACCCGCCGCACACGACGTCGCCGAGCACGTCGTAGATGGCCACGTCAATCGCGTAGGTTTCAAACGCCTTGAGGTCTTTCAGAATCTGGAGCGCCGTGAGAACCCCGCGCCCCGCACAGCCGATTCCCGGCTCCGGACCTCCCGCTTCGACGCAGTAGATGCCGCTCGGCGTCTTGAAGACGATATCCTCGAGCGAAATGGCGTGCGCGTCCTGTCCGTGGCGGAGCTTGTCTCGGTAGATCTCCAGAACGGCGGGGATGAGGTGCCCGCCCGCGAGGATCCTTGTTGAATCTCGCTTTGGGTCACAGCCGACCTGCATGACGTTGACCCCTTGCTCGTTGAGAGCCGCTGAGATGTTCGAAGCGATGGTACTCTTTCCGATTCCTCCCTTACCATAGATTGCAATTTGTTTCATTGTGATGTCTCCTCTACCAACGTGCCGCGTACCGCCGTTGCGTTGACCGCCAACGGTCGCTCCACTCGTTCTGGATGCACTCGAGCAGATTAAGGATACCGCGATAGCCGAAGTACTCCCGATTGAGCAACCGGAACTGCCTGACCGGACGCACGACCTCGAAGATGTACGGCACGTCAAGCCCCTCGCTCGCGTGTCGCTCGATCGTGCTCCCGAAAACGACCCGCGGCCGCACCGCCTCGAGGCTCCTCCTCGTCGTATAGACGTCGGTCCCGCACACGACTTGGGGCGCAAGGCCGAGTTCGTTCAATTCGCGTTCGAGCAGGCGCTCTGCGTCGAGATTTGCAGAGCGAAGGGCAACGAGCGCGGGCGTGAGCTCCATCTCCTCGGTGGCAAAACGGACTAGCGGGATACCGATCGTGGCGTCGGCCACGATGGCTGCGGGGGTCCGATAGAAAAAGCGCGCCATAGGCCACCGCCGGCGACACGTTTCGGTGACCATCCGTTCGCCGTCTGCGATCATGTTCTCTGCGATCGGCTCCGCGTCGAAGCGCTCGCCGAGCGAGGTGAGCCATCGCCGCGCGTTGGTCATGCCGATGGGTAACGGCAACTCCGCACAGAGCGGTTCGACCCCAAAGGTGTCCGCCAAATACGCGACGGCTCTGTAGCCTGCGTCGTGGCTCAACTGCAGCACGCCCTCAGCGGCGGCGACGTCCGCCAAATCGCTGAGGGGGGTGGCGTGCGTGAGGGTTGCCACCACCTGAACGCCTAGTCGGGAAAGTACGTCTTTTACCCACGCAAGATCGGCCATCCACGTCGGATTCGCGTTGGCGTGCGGTGCTACGAGGCACACCGAGTTTGGGATCGTTGGGCGCGTTTCGGCGAGCGTGCGGAGCATCGCGTCGAGGGCGAGGTCAATGCCGTCATATTGCGAGCCACGAAACCCCGCGCACTCAATAGGAATAATCTTGAAGTCAACCTTAGGCTGCATATCCTCACACACAGCGACGATGTCGTCGCCCACGATTTCTGGTCCGCAGGCGCTCAGCACAAAGAGTGCCGAGATGTCGAGCTCTTTTGCCTCGAGGATCGTGCGCGCGAGGAGCTCTTCGCCCCCGTGGACGATCTCGTCCTCACACAACTTCGTGCACAGCGTCGTCGTCTGGGCGTAGTCGCAGTCCTGCCAGGAAAAAGCACCGTCAACGAGGTAATTGCACCCCTGCGGAGCGTGCGCGAGAACAGCACTATCGCTAACCCCGAGTGCTGTTTGGGCGGCGCCGCTGAGAGCGCACCTGACATATGGGTCAAGGCACGCGTCGGTGGGCATCGTGCGCACCGCACACGCCTCGTCAGCTTGTTTCGTTTCCGTAGAGCATCCCTCTGAAGAGCGTAGAGCGTGGGAGCCGTTGGTTTTCCATCGCTTGTCGGAGCAGCGCGGCGATGTTATGAATGCCCCGAAAGCCGTAGTGGGGTAAGTACACAGGGTTCAGAAGCGTGAGATTTACCACCGGACACCCTGGATAGCGGGCTGCGTTGCCGAAGAAGATCGGATCGTCAAAGCTGCTTACGATTCCTTCGAGCTCGCGCTCCGTCTCGCGCGACGAACGGAAGCTCCCCAAACGGAAGAGGCCTTTGGTAAGAATTACTTCGGGATTAACGCCGGTTTCTAACAGGAACTTGATGCTCGGCATGCGCTCCTTAATCGTGTACGGGTGCACGTTAATGACGACAGGGTGGGCGCCGCACTCTTCGGCCATCCGTGCGAGGGAGAGGGCTCGAATGGGGCCGGGAAACTCTGAAATCTCGATAATAGCGGTTTTGCCTTCAAGTGTGCGTTGCAAGTAATCAAGGTCCGGGCGTATCCGTTCGGTCTCCTCCCGTATCACCCGCTCAGCCTCCTTCTCCAAACCGAGCGGCCGCGCGATGCCCATGAGCCATTCCTCCGTCGCCTTAAGCCCGTAGGGTTGCCCAGTCCTGCTGTACGGGATGCCGAAGCGCGCTTCCATGGCGTCGCCAAGCTTTTGTCCCCAATCGTAGCACCACGAGGCATTGAGTTCGACCTCGCGTGCCCGACGGATCTCTTCGACCGTGCACCCGCCGGCGATGACTGCGTTGATCTTGACGCCCACCTCGTGGAGCAGCTTTGTGATCTCGTCGAGGTCGTCGCTAAACTCGGTAAGCGAGGGGCCCATTCGAGCACCGATGAGGTTGATCGTACGTTTCCGGATCGTTTTCGGCGGCTCCATCAGATCCATGATGAGTTCGAAGGCGTCCTCGTATCCGCTGCGGAAGTCGCCCCCAAACCCCTCGCTGCGAAGCGCGAGCACCCGAGCGTGTACGAACTTTTCGGCCTCACGGGCGACGCTTTCGACGTCGTCGCCGATGATCCCGGAGCAGCAGCACGAGAGGATGACGATGAGGTCGGGATGGTAGCGCTCGTCCGCCTCCTTGACCGCTTCGAGCAGCTTTCCTTCGCCGCCGTAGATGACGTTCGTCTCATCAAGGGAGGTGCAGGCGGTTGGCTCGAGGGGGACCCCGCGGAACTCGCAGCACTCCCTCGTCCGGACGATATCTGACACCCATAGGGGGCATCCGGTAGGACCGTGGACAAGGGGGACCACGTGCCGAATCCCGCTGATGACATAAAACGAAGTGAAGAACTTGCACATCGGCGCATGCGATGCCTGCAGCTTGGGAACCATCTCGCCCCGTTCGACCTTCTCGACGAGTTGCTGCAAGGTCCCGTGAAAAACGATGTCGTCCCTTTCGTCAGGTTCCATATGTCTCTCTAAGCCTCGTGTCGCGAACCCCGGTATGCTGATTATAGCTCGATCGGGGGCAATCGGTGAATAAAATCTCTCAGCATTTATAATAGTCTGTGTTCTGACGTGATAAAGGTTAGCCGTTCGCGCCCGCCTGAGCCTCACAAAGCCTGGCACGCAAACCGCGCGGCCAAGCGCCCGCCTGATCGCAAGACGGTTTTTTCGGTCATGCCTGTCTCCGGGGCGCTGCAGAGGGCAGCACTGTCAACGGCCGGCTGTGAACGCTTGGAAAACTCCGTAAAAATCATTTTTCATCCGGCAACTCAAAACCGTTCAAACAAGCGCCTTGACGCGCCACGTGCGCTCTAGACGCAAGTTCTGCCAATCAGGTCTTGGCGAGGCTCACCGATTGCAAGACCACAATATCATTGATCTGTTTGATGTTGTTGTATGCAGGGCCAGCGAGCTTGATCTGCACATAATCCTTGTACACGGTCGGAGTCGCCCCCGTGATGCCCTGGTAGACTTTCGTCTCGATTGATGTCACGTTCGCAGTCGCCGTGTATCCCGTTTTGTCAAGATTGTCGACGTAGTTCGACGCCTCATCAATCGACTTGAACCGGAGGATAGTTTGGTTCTCGGTCACGTTGCGATGCAAAACTGCATCTTCTCTTTGCAGCTGCACGTTTACCGCCGACCCGTTTTCCCACGTTACTTGCCACGCACTGAGTGCGGTGCCGCCAAGCTCAAGATGCAGCGAGTTTACGTAATTCTCAAGCAACGGATCGCGCTGTTCAGCCGCTTGCGCTGTCGCTGAAGGCGACGGCGAGCTGGTATTTGCACTTGGAGCAGTGCAGCCAGCAGAAAGAACTCCCCCAACAAACAAAAGCGCTGTCAGACCAACGAGGCAATATGCACGCATCTTACCAGATCTCCGTTCGAGCATTAAACTAGCTTAGAATAAAAGTGTTGTCTTGTGGTAAAAGGCTGCGCAGCGAAGCAGAAGTTCCATGATCTTCGCTCTAAGGCAAAAAAAGCTTAGCCTTGTCGTCGTCACGGCCCTTCTGCGGTGCGCCCATATTCGACGTTCTCAAGCGCCGAGTACGCGGAGCCTCGCACATAAACAACGTTCGCGCTGTTCAATTCAGGAGAGGACTCTGCCCCTTCATCAAACGAAAAAGACCAGTAGCGCATCACGCCAAGGACAATGACTGCTGCTCCATAACTCAGCAAAGTGAGAAAAATGAGCCCGCTCCCCCCACCTCCTGCTGAAACCGGGATTGTCACAAGCGACCCGTTTTCAGCCGTCGGCTGCGTCACGTTTGTGGTCACGGCATCCGCAGGGGGCGCAGCGTTTTCCGACGCCGTGTCGCCACTGGGAGCCCCTGCCGTTTCATTTGCCCCGACCGTCGCTGACGCGCTCGATGACGAGGGTTCTGAAACCGTTTGATTCGCAGCGGTGAGTTGATAGGGCACTAACGAAATCGTAGGCGTTTGTGACTGTAGATCCGCGGTTGTCGATGTGCTTTGCGTCGGGGCCGACGTAAGATTTGATGCTGTCTGGTCTGACGTGGATTGCCCACTCCCTCCCGACGCTGGCGCCGACGCGTTGTCATCAGCAGCCGCAACTGGGCGGATTGTAACCAGCCCAGAAATAACCACAGAGAGGCATAAAAACGCGGCAACAATCATCACAGAGAGAAATAGCAGACGCGGTACGGTCATTCTAGTTTCTTCCTCAAGCAATTGAAACGTCTTTTTGAGTGATTTTCTCGCCTCGCATCAACTTGTGAAAGGGTCGATCAGAGTCATTACAGACCACGCAAGCCAATGGCCAGGGCGGATGCACATTTGTCCAGTGGCGCTCTACAAGTTAGAAGTTACCGAGGTGTCATGTAAAGAAGACGAGGCCCACGCGCAGCAGGTGATTGACTCTTCACAAAGAGGTGCCGTTTCTTCGAAAAAAGGCGCACCACACCGTTGCCGCAACTCGCCTACACGCCACTTGTAGACCGCACATTCGCCTCTTGGCCATTACTGTTTGACTTGCGCTGTATTTACTCCGGTTCTGCTATTTCGCCCTCCTATCGGTTATTACCACCGTTCAGCCGAACTACTGTTGAGCTGACACAAGTACTTCATGCTCGCCAAGTATCCTTCGGATCCATGTAATTTCGAGCATTATAACATTAGCATTCCATGAATATATATTAATGCCCGATAAAGGAGCGAATAAAAACGCTTCTCGCCTATATTCGCCTTGAGGCTTATATATTTCAATTAAATTCGATTTAAGCTCTTTTTCTAAATTGTGGCAAGCCTAGAAAAATGAAACAGCATCGCTGATGCCATTAGTTTCGATCGCGATTCAATTCGACAGCCATTTATAGCACTATCGCCGCCTGATAATACATGCCTCAGATTTGTGCGGCAGTGGGTGAAGAAGACTTTAGCGCTATCATCACCCGTGCTGAAACCGAGGGCAAATCCAAAGCGCGCATCGCTGCTGAGCTCATCAACTATGCACTGACTGACAACGAAAACGAGGTCTCACAACTGAAACGAGAGATAGAGCTTAAGGATGCTCTCATCGAACAACTGCGCAATGAAAATGGCTTTGTGAAGGAATCTTTTGCAAGCCAAACTCATATGGCGGGCCGCCTTTTGCTACTCCTCGCTGACGGCACACGAACGGACGCAGAAGCAGCCAGCGGTAACGGCTACGAAGAGCGCGCTTAAGGTTTCAACAAGGAGTCGAGGTAGGGCTCTCAAACGGCTAGACTACATAGCGTGCCATTTGACAATCTCTAACGTTTCGATGCTTCGCCTAGACTATGAAAGACTACAAGGTAATACGAAAGTCCGTTAAGCTGAGACGTCAAGGGAAGTCGTTTAACGCCATCGAGAAAGAACTTGGCATCTCGAAGCCGGACCCCGGTTAAGTGGGGTCGCGATTTCACGCATACCGAAACAAAGAGTTGTTCTCTGCCGCGCGACAAAGTGGCCGACCCGACTTGGTTCACCTCTATCTAAGCTTCGACTGCAGAGCCGTGCGGCGACCAGCTCACGCCGTGCGGAGTTCGTGACTCATGCATAACGCTCGTGTGGAGTATCTCCTTTCTTGTCGCTCCCTACGCACTCACTGCTTACGTGATTGGTCGACATAATACAGGTGCGCGCGAAGACGACGCTCACGATGATCTCCGACAATGTAGACCGTTAGATGCCTTAATAGCCCCGCTCCTCACGTTCGTGGTTGTCATTTCGATTTCATCTTGCCTGCAGTTCACATAACCCAACCGATCGCCGTCTAGTTCTTATCGGCGATCGGCCGAGGTATCTGATTCACCGCGTTCGTCAAGCCTTCAGCGCACCGTCTGCAGTGCGAATCGGCCACATTCGGGCAGCCAATGTGAAGTGCGTAGAAGCACACGCCGTTTTCTGCAGTCATGGTATCGCGGTAGCGCCGCTTCTCTGTAGCTCGGTGTTCTGAGCCGCAGCGTCGATGATCTCTGCTACGGTCAAGTCTGTCTGAATCAAAGTGTTAAGCGTCTGTTCAACGATGGCGACGACTTGGCGTTCATGTCTCGTTAGTTTCCTTTTTTCCATCACGCTCACCTCCGACTCAAACCTCGCAAGAAACTTTCTTAACCCCGCGTGAGGCAGACTTTTCGTGCGAAAGCGTGACAACTTTTTTGTGTCACGCATAAGCGCACAGCTGTCTTCTCACAGAATGCCGCAAAAAGGCGGCAGTCGACGTTTCGTGAAGCACATCGAGCGGCATGCTGCTGACTGTACGCTCTTTTCCAATTCGGGCAACCGCAGATATCGGACCCCAGAAATAGGCTCGAACAGAAAACTTGATACGCGCAAGAACGTCATCTATCGCTTGCATGACCAACAGGGACAAGGCGCACGAAGCAATCGTTGCCGAGCTCGTTGACCAGATCAACAAGGAGGACTCCGTCCAGACCTTAGTGGTTGAACCTTACAAGAACCTCAAAGGGACTTCCGGAGCGACTCACCAATTCGACATCTATTGGGAGGTTCAGACCGGAGTACAAACGCACAGATACGCAATACAAGCGAGACACTGGGACAAACCTGTCAGTCTACAAGATCTCGGCAGACTCCAAAAAGCTCTCATTGATTTGAAAGAGGCTCCAACTGGCATATTTCTGGCGTCGAGCGGGTTCAAGAGAGGGGCGCGTGCTTACGCAGAGCATCACGGCATTGATGTGTGGACTTATCCGTTCACCATCGAAACAATGAACGATGCCGTCACTTTTTTTGTCGCCACATTTGAGGACGTATCACCTGTTTTTGATGAAGAGTGGATAGAAAAAGTCCTAAAACCTAAGCTCCGAGAAGGGACCCCCGTGCCAGTCAGCCTGGGGGGGACCGACGAACGAACGCACCTATTTGATGAGGACTGCGCTGCTAAGACCGTTCGAGAGGTTCTTCACGAATACTACTTAGCAGAAATGACCGAGGTGCCCGCCCACGAAATTTGTGTACTGTTTGACAAGTCAACTTACATCGAAACAGGCGATCTTGCAGCCCCTATGTTGAAAGTGAGCGGCTTAAATGCAATTTTTTCTTTGACATCACATACTGAAACGATTCGAAGCGTATCAAAGGACTATGCACGCCGTGCGGTCGATTTCATAGCCGACGTCCTAATCAATAAACGATGAAGCGTAGCAAAGAAGCGAGCTTGTGAGCTCCGCCAAACCGAACACTATTAAGTCGAGATGGAGCCAAAAAAAGTCATTTTTGACCAATACGCGGTCGCAGGTCCCCGACTCGCGGAGAGGTAACACCTCTATCGATCAGCGTCGCCATTCGAGAACGGGATTGCCCGTTGTTCTCGCACCCCGCTGCTGACTCCGCGTGCGACAGTCACGTCAAAAACCAAACAGAGCAGAGAATTTGGCAAAGCGACCTAAGCAGGGCTATTTCTACGGCATGTAAACGTTTATCTTTAGTGCAGCGTCTCTTCAGATAACGCGCCGTTATAGCGAAAGGAAGTGTTTTCGTGAATCTGCAACGCTCGATTGCTTCCATGCTGGTACTCGCAGCAGCGGGAGCTAACGATGTTTTTAAAAGTGATAGTGGATTTAAGATCACGTACCCAACGCGGTGCAAAATAGACCACAGCGAGACCACTTTAGTAAAATTCTACGTCTACCTTGCAGAGAACACGCCCGTCGATGCCGTCACCGTCAGCACGGACGATAGCTTCGACGCGTACGCGACGCTTGATACGGTCACGGAGAGGTATGCCGACGCCATAACGAGCGCTTACAAAGACCTCAAGGTACTCTCAAAAGAACGCACGACTCTGAGCCGGCACGCTGCATTTCGTGCGATCTACAGAGGTTCAATCCCTGTGCAGTACGACGAAAATACTGTTCGAGAAGAGACGCTTAAGGTGAACCAGACGTGGACCGTCAAGAACGCGCGAGTTTTTACGCTTACATACAAAGCTCTCGCTAAGGATTATAATAGGTACTTGCCGCAGGCACGATCGATAATGAACTCATTCACACTAGAGTGAAACCATCCCCCTAGGTGTTGTAGTCATGGTTCCACTTAGCTTCCCTGCATGCAACCAAGCGCACCGTTCAAAAAGCTCACTTTCTTTGACGTCACCAATTTACTCGTCGGAGCCATCGTCGGCGCCGATATTTACGTTGTTGCCTCCTTAGGGAGCCAATATCTCGGGCCTGCAAGCCTTGTTGCGTGGATTGCAGCCGGAGCGATCGCCATTATCATTGCGCTCAACTTTGCCGAATGTGCAACGCTCGTGCCACGGGTCGGCGGCGCCTATGCGTACGCGCGGGAGGTGTGGGGAGATTTCGCAGGGTTTGCCGTCGGCTGGGCGCTCTGGCTCGCCGAGGTGGCGGCGCTCGCCGTTTTTCCCGTTGCCTTCGTGCGGTACTTCACGTTCTTCTTCCCTGCCCTCACCACAGCAGAAGGTGCGGCCATTAAAGTGCTTTTCATCGCGTCCATCACCTACGTCAACATACGCGGGGCGAAGATGGCAGGAAGAGCCAATGACGTTCTCACGATTGCGAAGCTAAGCCCTCTTCTGCTGTTGATTGTCGCTGGCTTGATCTATATGGCATTTAATCCGGCGGCCACCTATGCGAACTTCGTGCCCTTTGCCCCACTCGGCTTCGGCCACTTTGGACAGGCGCTCATTTTGATCTTCTGGGCGTACGCTGGATTTGAACTCGCAGTTATTCCGTCAAACGAGATTGAAAACCCGACCCGGACGATACCCAAGGCCATCATCGTCGGAATGGCGATAGTCACGCTGTTCTACCTCTTAACGAACTTCGTCATTATCGGCATTGTTAACTGGACGTCGCTCCAGTTCGATCCCGCGCCCCTTGCCACCGCTGGCAGCGTGGCGTTTTCTCTGACGCCCACGCTGGCGCTGGTCGGCGGCCTCATACTCGGCGTTGGCGCGCTCATATCTGTTTCCGGGTCCGATGAGTCGGGCACGCTGTCGACGTCCCGCCTGTCCTATGCCATCTCACTCGACGGCCTCTTTCCACGTTTTTTTAGCGACCTTCATCCGCGATACGGTACGCCGTATAAAAGTCTCATCGCCCAAGGCGTTCTCGCGTTGAGCCTCTCGCTGTTCGGGGGCTTGACTCAGCTCATCCTCTTTTCGACTTTTAATCTCGCTTTCGTGTATCTCGTCACCAGTTCAGTGGTTCTTGCGCTGCGAGAGCGCGGACGGATTAAAGCGGGTCGCACGGTCCTTGAAAAGATGACTGGACCGATTCTCCCTGTCGCCGGCATACTCTTGTCGGCGCTTTTGATCTTCGAAAGCGGCATAACAACGGTCGTTTTAGGACTCATCTCAATTGCAATAGGGATTCCTATTTACGCGTTCTATTCACCACGGAGTGAGATAGGGGTCGTTAAAGCGACGTTTTATTCCACAGAGGCTGTGCTTGCACGAGTTGCGCGCACGCAGCGAGTCTTTCTGGGATACTTGTTACGACTGGTAACGCCCCGACGCTGACTCTAGCGCAGATAGCGTCAATTTCGCGCTGCTCATCATTTAACAAAATGCGCGGCAAAGGCGTTCGCTCATAAAAAAATCACTGCCCTAACAACTAAGAATAGGGCACAGACGGCCCGACCCGCGACGACAAGCGATTCGGCGGCGGTCAGTGGCTTTCCGGACGTCTGGGAAGCGACCAATTAAGCTGCGTCTCGGTTGCTCTTATGTTCACATCTCCCGTCGCTTCGTTATGTACAGGGCTAATATGAGACCAATTATGAAGTACACAAAAATCACCGCAAGACCCTGCGCCACCGAGGGGTTGTACTGCGCGACAGTTAGGGTTCTCGTAGTGTTACGAAACGTCCGCTCTACGGTGCGCACCACATCCACAGGGTAGGGCTGCTGGAAGATATCGAGAATAATGCCCGATGCAAAGGTAATTGAAAACCACGGCTTGAAGTGTGCAACGCTGCTCCCCACACGGTCAATTATGGGCAGTATCAAAAAAAACGTAAAAAACGTGAGGACGACCGAATACACTGAGCTTCTGAAAATGGCGCTAAAGAAGTAAGCGATCGCCAATATCCCGAACAAGTAGGCTAAGGCATACAAAAATGAGAGGCTCGTGTTCGCCGCAACGCTCCCGTCAATTACAACCACCGCGATTACGGCAATAGCGTAGTAAAGCGCGACTGCCCCAACTGATATCATTGCGCTTGCGATGAATTTGCCAAGCACAAGCACGTGCCTCTTCACCGCGTTCGGGAAAAGCAGAAGGCCTGTTTTTTGTTCAAATTCAGACACGATTGTGTCTGCCCCGAAGAACGTTGCACAGAGCACCACGAGGATTCCGACTTCGCTAAGTATACCTGACGTAAATATCGTCGGATCAGGGTCATATCCAGAGCCTGTGATAAGAGGCACGACGAGGCCAAGGACGCTGATTATGGCAATCAGTGCAATTATGATGAGCAGCCTCTTGCCGCGTAGATACTTAAGCAGCTCGTATTTTGTCACAACCGCCATCTGCCTGAGGTCACTTGGCGGCACTATGACTCCTCCTCTGGCACAAGCCTCAAATAAACATCTTCAATAGCGGACCGAGCAGGTCTGTAGAACGCTACGCGTATGCCGATACGCTTTACCTCGTCGAGCAGGTCCGACTGCTCGGCCAATCCGCCCTCGACATTTATGAGGATTTCTGACGTGGCGACTCGCTTTACCGATCTCACGCTAGGCAGAGCTTGCACTGAGTTACATTGTTCCGAGGTTATGGGCTCGACGGCGGTGAGCGAGACGCCGCCCTCGCCTACGCTCGATAGGTTGGCGACGGTATCATAGACGAGGAGCGTCCCCTTGTCAACGATCGCGACCTTATCGCACACTTCCTGCACCTCGTTAAGGAGGTGGGAGCTCATGAAAATAGTAAAATCTCTCTCTTTGAGCTGCATGATGAGCTCCCTGACTTCTATCATGCCGCGCGGGTCAAGTCCGATAGTTGGCTCATCGAATATCAGAATGGAGGGATCGTGCAGGAGCGCTTGGGCTATCGCAACTCGTTGCTTCATGCCGGTCGAGAATTCCCCCGTTCGCTTGTGGGCTGAGTCCGACATTTTTACCTCGTCGAGCACAGTGACCGAGCGCTCTCGAATCACATCGCTGTCCAAGCCACGTAACTGCCCGAAGTACGATAGAATCTCCAGAGGGGTGAGCTGCGGATAAAGCTGTGGCGTCTCAACGACAGCACCAACGCTTGCAAGCGCTTCTTTAGGGTTGCGCACCACGTCGATTCCGTTGAGGAACGCTTTGCCACCAGTTGGTCGAAGAAGACTAGTTAAAATCTTGATTGTGGTGGTCTTGCCGGCGCCGTTCGGGCCGAGGTATCCCACACAGACCCCTGGCTCTATTGTCAAGTTCAGATCCTTCAGTGCCTCGAACTGGCCAAACTGTTTGCGCAAGTTCTCTGTTACGATGGCATCGGTCATGCTGTTCTATCTGCCCTGGGCCTGGTTTAAAAAGTTCAGTAGCCGGTCAATCGGCCTATCGTGGATGATGGGGTGCTTCCACAGCCTGCAAACTAATCGATTGTCTAGCTTATCTTTCATGCGTACGAAACTAGTTTCCAACTCGGTTTGTGCCCATTTTGGTTTTAATTGAGACTCTTTTATAGTTTTTGATATCGATCGGGTCGCTAAGCAACCACCACAATCTGTGGCGCAAGCCGCTTACTTTTTGCTGCGCTTGGACGCCGGCTCAGAAAGGCTTAAGTTTCTTCTCGCCCATGCAACGTACTTGATTAATTCTTTTAAAATCACAGGACGTTGGCGAAGGCGAAACGGATGGCAAAAAAAGCGGTAGCGGTCATTGCGGTGCTTATTATCGCGTCTCTATCAGTCGCCGGCTGCACGAAGTCGGCCACGACCGCGCCAGCGACGCCCCCCGACGCGCAGCTGGCGCAATATATCGCGCAATATAACGCCACGTTAAATAGTGAACACCCGAACAACGTGACGGCGTGGCGTGTCACCCCGATAAATGCGACATCTGCGAAGATACAGGATGCCTGGACGTACCCGTCGGCCACAAACAGTGCGGTAAGCGTCACTTACAGTGAAAACGTCACGCTGATTAGGTTCAATTCTCCTGAGGCCGCGACAACATTCGTTAACAGCCAGAGTGCAGGCTATCGATTAGTAGCGACCTCGTATCCGAACAAGCTCAGTCCCGAAGCGAATCAGCGGGCGAAAGGAAACGGAACGACAGTTTATGCCATTTACGACACAGGTTCCTCACTAGGGACGGTCGCCAACCTGATTGTCCAGACCGATCAATACGTTTGGATTGGCGACTATCAATACTTCCAATACTTGCCATCGCCCTAGTGACCAACTGACGATAGCTTGGCCTAGCACACTCTCACTTAGTTCGTATCTCCACTCAATGTGAACCAGAGGTTCTGAAGATCGGCTACCTATATGATAGCGCCTAAGCACATTCACGGTTTGTCGCTCAGTTTTGGTGCCGCTGTTCAGAAATTTCTTAAAAATTGGGAAAAAGCACCCTAAGACCGCTTAGAAATGCTGTGGTCACGTCTATTTCCAAGAGAGCTTATTGCAGCCTTGTCGCATTCGTGACTAAAAAAGAAGACGCATGCTGCGAAGGTTACAGCGCTATTTCGTTAATTTATATGCCGGGGGCGAAGCACGCTGTTCACCGCACTAGCGAGGCGCTCGGCGCACTTGTTGCAGTTCGGATCGTTTGTGGTGTTTACGCAGCCGAAACGGAGGCCATATACGCAGGCCCCGTTTTTTATGGTCGTTACGTTTGTTGCCATCACGCTCATCTCCGATCGAGACTATACGGAGTGGCTTCATATGGCCGCGTGAGGCAGCGATTTCGTGGAAAAGCGTGACAGCGTGTCTGTGTCACACCTGAGTGTAAGTCGACGAGATTCACAAACGGTGAGACTCAGACTACTTGCGCGCCGCTCTCAGCGAACACCTATCCAGATTCACAACTCGTTTTCTGCTATGAACAGCAAGTGCGTGGAAGTCGATGAGCTTATACTGCAACTAGCGGACTACAAAAACGACTACACCGATATGGCGGCCGAAAAGCTGCTACGTATGTGCTCGCGTTCCTGGGAAGCTTACCAGTATCTGCAAGACCGGGTGTACGACGCGTGGCTTCCAGACAGCGCACGGCAACAACTGCGACGGATCATAAACAGGATACGAATGCGAATGCATCAACAGCACGAGTACGGCTGGGTCTATAACCAATCATAAAGCCATTTAAGCAGCTACTCAGACACGCGAACATAACGAGAGTTGGCGTTTAAAAAATAGATGCGAGAGCGCTGCGACTAGCAGCTATCTGGCAACAGACGTCGGGATCTGCGTCGCAGCTTTTTACTCGAGGATAATCTCTTCGATGGTCCGTCTCTTTCGCGGGGCAGGAGCCTCATCAGGGTAACCAACCGGTAGCAGAGCAACCACGTGCATACTGTTGCCCCAGCCAAAGATGTCCTTGATTTTCTGTTCGTCGATCATTCTCACCCAACAACTTCCCAAACCAAAATCCAAGGCCCTCAAGACGATATGCTCTACAGCAATCGCAACGTTGAAAGCGATGCCAGGCGCCAGATCTTGGACATTCATCATCTTCAGTTGTTCGGCCCGATCACGAAGGACGCGCATCATAGTCTCCTCGAGAGCCCCTTCCTTTCCAAAATCCTGACTTCTGGCAGTGATGCCTTCAAAATAGCCGTGGAGGTCCGCACAACACACGAGCACGACAGGAGCCTGCGCAACAAATGATTGGTGATAGGCCGCTACCGCCAATTTCGCTTTTGTTTCGTCGTCTGAAACGATCTTGAACCGCCACGGTTGCGTATTGGAACCTGATGGCGCTAGCCTCGCCGCTTCAATCAATGCCGTTATATGTTCATCAGGAACGGGATCGCTCTTGAATTTTCGTATGCTGCGCCTTTTTTCAATAGCGTCTTTAGTGGTTAGATTTCGCGCGGCCATCGTAGGTTGCTCCCTCCTTTCGTTTCCTTACCCGCTTTAATACTTGATCCGTTCGATAGCAGATTCATGCCCGCTATCGACAAACGTCCAAAACCATGCTTCGCCCTTTTCAACGCGAAATATAGCTATATTTTCAGCATTAGGACGCAAAAACGGCCGTTTTTCCAAGAGCCGCTCCTTGAGTTCGGGGTCACCAAGAAAAGCTACGGTGCCGGAAGCCCGCAGGACCTTGCCAATATCCATGGTTCCCTATTCTCCGAGCGAACGCGTCGGCGGAGCGTAGAAACAAAGCTCAGCCTTGGGGTTTGCCATCAGTTGTCGGTGCACTTCTTTCACCTTGGCCGTAGAAAAATAAAAGCCCTTTCTATCCACAAACCACATTCCCAACATCCGAACCCGGGGCTGGTCGCCGTCGACGGTAGCAAAGGCACACATAGGGTGGTCCTTTGCAAACAACATGCATTCGTCGAAGTTCATGGGATCATCAACCGCTTGTTCGTGCGCACTCATCGCTTAACTATCTGGTGGAGAGTCCCGCTCAGGCTGTCAGCGTCGATTAGAGATACTCCGCGACAGCAAAGCGTGCTACGATGCGGGCGTCAGCGCTGTCGCTACCGCGGCGCCGAAGACCTTACACTTGGGCAGCTCCGCTTCAACAATTGTTTCCGCCACCAGCTTAGTATTGACGTATCTGGACTCATACACCACTATAACTTTTAGCAGAAGGTTTCTCCTGAAGTTGAGATTTTTCTCCCGGTTAATAAGCATTTTTCGACGTCATCGTGAGGTTAGGATAGACGTCAAACGCGTAGCGCAGCTTAAGCAACACCTCATTAGAGATCGAATGTGAGCCGTGCGTATCGAAAAATCACGCTGTCCATGAAACGATTGTAGATAAAAGGGCTACATTAAGCTCAATCTGCGTATTATAGCTAAAAGTGCCTAAAAAGCCGATGTCATTCAAAACACGAAATTTTGCGCCGTATTGTCAAGCAAACGATGCGCCCTTGCACATCACTTGTGCGCGCGCCCTACCAGCTGATGTCAATCGTATATCTAGCGACGTAGCCTGAGCGTGGTCCTTGATTTCGATCCACCCATCCTCGGTGAGGCGCTCGACAAAGTGTCTTATTTCATTATCACTGTAACCTGCTGCCCCCATTGCTTCGGGAACGGGCAGCCAGCCAGTTTTACCGCTTTGGCCCTCTTCAAGATAGCGCCGCGCAAGTTGACAGAAGAACTTGTCTCGGCGCTTTTTTTGATTCGTGTCTGCCTGGTGCCGGTCCATGTCGGGGCTCCATTTGGTGCATTCCTCTCGCGCGCGAAAGTGGCTAACCGAACTTTGCGAAAGCTTCGCGTGGTCTCAGCGCAGACAATACTCTAAACGCGTATCATCACTAAGAACTGCACCTTGTGAAGATCACTTTTTATAACTGGTTCAGCAGTGGAAATAAGAATCTTCCACAATGAAAATTCGCTTTAAAAAAACCAAAACCAAGGAAAAAAAGGCGTCTAGCAGCTGCGGCTGCTCTAGAAGTTGGTTGCTTTTATGAGGACGAATCGCGCTCGCGCTTCAATTCCTCAGTGGCGGGCAACCTTACTGTAAATGTTGACCCTTTACCAACCTCACTCTCTACGGTAACTTGCCCATCGTGCGCTTCCACTATCCGCTTGACGACTGCCAAACCGAGTCCGGTTCCCTTCGCCTTACTGGTAAAGAGCGGTTTAAAGAGCTTATCTTGGAGTTCTGTGCGAATGCCAGTCCCCGTATCACGCACGCTTATCGCTACCGAGCCGTCTTCTACGACTGCGCTGACGGTGAGCGTCCCGCCGTCCGGCATCGCCTGCACGGCGTTGAGCAAGAGATTGGCAAATACACGATGCATGAGGTGTGAGTCGGCTTCCACTCGCAGGCCTTCAACGTCCATCGTGATACGCACCCCATCCATCGCTGGCAGCGATTGGATGACATCTTCGATCAGTGTCTTAATAGCGATTTCTTCGCGCTCAGGCACGATCGGACGGGCATAGTCTTGGAGGTCGCCAACAATCTTGTCCATGTAGAAAACCTGCTCGCTGATCTTCGCAAAGAGCTCTTGTTCTTTTTCCCACTCGTCAAGGCTGCGCTCGCTAGGTGACATGCGTTCAAAGCGGAGCCGCTGAAGATCAACGATGTACTGGAGTACTTGCAAGGGGTTGCGCAGATCGTGGCCTATCATAGCGGCGGTCTCACCGATTCCGACGAGGCGTTCAGCATCTTTTAGCTGCGCCGTACGCTCTTCGACTAGCTCCTCTAAATGTGCTGAATACTTTGCGAGCTCGTCGGCGTAGTGGCGGACTGCTTCCTGTGCCTCGAGCTTCGATAGCGCGGTGCCGAATTCTGTAGCGATCGTGAGAAGGAGATTTCGCTCTTCGGGCTTAAGCAAAAGTGGACGCATAGCGTACACTACGAATTCCCCGATGGGGACCCCCCCAGAGAAGATTGGCAGCACAACCGCCCCGCCCTTCAATCCATAGCGAGCTGCGAGAGCGTCGACAGGGAGTTCGTCCCAGACAATAAGCTCGCCTTTCCGATGCACGCGTCTTATGTAGGGGTTGGTGTCGATATCCACCCGATCGAGCGATTCGACAAAGGTCCATGGCAGGTTATGGGCATAGCGCACCTGTAGTCGCCCCCTTTCGTTTTCCGTGGCAATGAATCCAGCAGCAAACCCTAGCCGCTCAAACGTCGTTGCGAGGGCTGGTCCAAACAAAGTAGGAAGGTCGCTCGCTTCGTTTATGACGCGGATAATGTCGTTGAGCACCGAAGTGCGCTGCGCGTGCTCTTTCAGCTGCTGTTCAACCTGCTTCCGCTCGGTGATGTCCCGTGCAGCTGCAAAAACTCCTTGAATCTCGTCCAATTCATTCTTGAATAGAGTCGCGTTGTACAACACATCCGTGATTCTGCCTGACTTGTGCCGAATAGCCAGAGGGTAGTCCCTAACCGTCAGTGAAGACCTGCCTGTAGCCCGCATTTGCCTTTTCCGGCTCAGTGAAATAGTTGCTGAAGTCGCTTTCAATCAGTTCTTCACGGGAAAGGCCGGTTACCTCCTCAGTGGCCTTGTTGACATCTGTGATTTTTCCGTCAGCATTTATGGTGACGAGGGGATCAAGACTCGCTTCGATAAGGCTTCTTGCATAGAGAGAGGCGGCGCGGAGTTTGTCTTCAACGTGCTTTTGCTCGGTAATGTCCCGTGCAGTCCCGTGCAGTCTCGAGAATTGCCTCCGGTACATTCCGTGCGCCGTACTGTAACGTCCAGTGACTCTTGACCGTCACCGCGACGCCGGAGCGAGTGGTATGTCGCAGCTCTCCCTCCCATCGTCCCACGCGGAAGAGGTGGTCAGTGACGTCCTCAAGCGGGGATGGAAAGACGGTCTGCAGTAACGAATGGATCAGTTCCCCACGTACGTCGTCTTGCTTCCACCCGTACTGCCGTTCCGCACCCTTATTCCAATACTTGATATGCCCATCGAGATCAAAGATGATGATCGCATCATTTGCCGCGTCAAGCAGGGCGAGGCGCTGTCGTTCGTCAATGACATCGCGTTCCTCCGTCACGTCGTGCTTAAGCATGAGCACGCGCGTGACTGAGCCGTTTCTCGTTGCCACAGGATAGAGGGATACTCGAAAACGCCGTCCTTCGTATAGTTCCTGAGCGTGCATTGGCGCGCCTGAGGAGACTACCTCTGTTATCCACTTCCGGCGTGCATGCAGTGCATCGGCAGGCGGAATATCGTACGCGAAGGTGCCGATGAGTGCGGCGGCGCTGGTGCTAAACCGCTCGACGGTTATATCATTAACAGCGAGGATGATGCCGTCAGCATCCAAGAGCAGCGCCGCGTCAGAAAAAGCGTTGAGAAAGGCTGACACCATCTCGAAGCGCTCTGTTGATCCATCGCTGCGCGGTTCGTTCACTTCCTTATCCCCAGCAACAACAGTCGGAATCGAATGTCTAGTCGCCAACAAACGTTAGCTTTCGCAAATATAAGGTTTCACCCGTGAAAAACTGCCGCAGCCTGCTGTTTCTGCAACTTACAACGCTAAGGCTGCTTAGTTTGCTCCTTATCGCCCTTTTTTAACTGCTCGTAGAGTTCAGGGCCAACGCACTCTTTCGCGTAGGCGCACCAATGAATGCACAAGTTTATGTCATTAAACACTGTGAGCCCACACTTGCTGCATTTGACTTTAACGTCTGAAGAAAAAATCTCCACGTCTTCTCCACACCGCGGGCACTTCTTGATTGTTAGGGTTGGCGTTCGTAAGTGCGACGTCCCAGGACAACTACCGAACAACGCCATCTCCCCTTTTAAACAAGCACACCTTGGTTCTCGCCTGCAAAGTGTGGGCCATGAACGCAAAAAAAGAGCGCTTCAGCCGATTTGTATGCGCGTACATGCGCATAAAGTACTCCATCGTGATTGCTAAAGAGACTAGGATCGCCGAGCGCATCAACATTCACCAATATCTCTTTCCCGTGAGGAACGCATCGACCCCGCGCTTCTTGATTGTTCCGAGGTTCTTTATATGGGCATCTCCGTGCGTCGCCGTTAGGAAATTAAGTTTCTCGCAAGTCTCAAAATCAGCGCACTGCCAGCAGCCGTCAAAGTCACGCTTCCTGCAACAATTCCTAATCTTGCACTGCGGTGGCCCGCCATTGTCACGGCACCCGCGTTTACACCGAAGCTTCACCATCGCCCCTAGGGTCTCGTAACACGGCTCATAGTTGGCGAATGGCTTGAAGAACGTGGCAAGCCCCGGAGCTACCTGCTCGAAATGATACTCGCGCAGCTTCTTACGCAAATCGCGCGCTAAATCAGCAATCTCTCCGGAGTGATTTGGACAGTCACCGCAGTGAAGACCACAGTATGCTAACGAGCTTGCGTTTGCTTTGTTCGTACTCACGGTTCCAATCCTCTATCTCAATTCGTGCGTTTCCGATTCTATAAACGTGTTTCCTTGTTTTACGCTTCAGCGGTGAACGCCGATAGCACCGGTCATATCGAGCATTACAGCCCGATAGCGCTCGCTTCCCAAGATAAGCTTAACCAGCTTTTCATCCGTCTCCATACCGGCAATTCGGCTAGCATAGCATCACAAAGGTTGTAGTGCGAGGCGAATATGAGCTTTCTGGAAGCGTTTCGAAAGCAATGCTTTGGCAGGAACTTATGAATATAGATAGCAGATAAGAGGATGTCAACCGTGGGTTTTAACACGGACAGGTGATTAAGATGGAAACCGCAAAGCAGACCTCTTTTCCGGACGTCACGAAGTTCCACGGGCACGTTTGTCCTGGGACAGTCATAGGATACCGTGCTGCAAAGATAGCGACACGGGAGTTTTCCTCTGAAAAGTCAGTCGACGAGGAATTGGTAGCCATAGTCGAAAACGACAGCTGTAGCGTCGATGCCATACAGGTTGTGACAGGCTGCACCTTCGGAAAGGGTAACCTTATTTTTAAAGACCACGGGAAGCACGTGTATACGTTTATAAACAGGAAGACGGGAGAAGCGCTGCGAATTTCGCTGAAAAGTTCAGTTGATCTCGAGCACATGGATCCAGCGTGGAGCCAGCTGCGCACAAAGGTTACAGCCGGATCTGCCACGCCGGAAGAAGAACAAGACTTCAGGAAGCGTGCAGATCGGATCGCCGAAAAACTCATGAATATGCCAGAGGAAGATTTGTTTAACGTCACGCACGTCGAGATCGCCGATGTTCCTAGAAAAGCGCGCATATTTCGCTCGGTAACGTGTCACAAATGCGGAGAGCTGGTTTCAGAGCACAGAGTGCGACTCAAAAACGGAGAGACGGTATGTATTCCCTGCTCCGTGGGATGATGCTACCACATTTTCTGTGGAGCGAATGGTCGCTCACGGCCGCCGAAATTGACTGACTAGAATGCGCACTAAGGCAGCCCGCCTATGACGCCCCCACCCCCCAGCGCAACCAAAAAGCGCAATCGTACCACACAACCGCCCTGACAAGGGTATGGCGTTCGCAAAGGCTTTAAGGCTGCAAACTCAAACTTACTTTTATGAGCGACAAACACCTCACCACGAATCAAGGCGTTCCTGTCACAGACAACCAGAGTTCGCTAACCGTCGGTGAGCGCGGACCAGTCTTGCTGCAAGACGTACATCTCATCGAAAAGCTTGCACACTTCGACCGTGAGCGCATCCCGGAGCGCGTCGTACACGCCAAAGGGGCCGGTGCTCACGGCTACTTCCAAGTGTACAAGAGTATGGCACCATACACCTGTGCGAAGTTCCTCCAAGAGCCAGAAAAGCAAACACCCGTCTTCGTCCGTTTTTCAACGGTCGTCGGCGCTCGAGGCTCCGCCGACACGGCACGCGACCCGCGTGGCTTTGCGGTCAAGTTCTACACTGAAGAGGGAAACTACGACCTCGTGGGAAACAACCTGCCCGTCTTCTTCATCCGCGACGCTCTCAAGTTTCCTGATATGGTACACTCCTTCAAGCCTTCACCAGATTCCAACATTCCAACGAGCTCCTCAGCAAATAGCCGTTTTTGGGATTTTATCTCCTTGACGCCTGAATCGACCCATATGATCGTCTGGCTGTTCTCGGACCGTGGGACCCCTAAGAGCTACCGGATGATGGAAGGATTTGGCGTCAACACCTATAAGTGGGTAAACACGGCAAGGGAAGCTCGCTACGTCAAGTACCACTGGAAACCGAAGCTGGGCGTCCATTCCCTCGACCGTAATGAAGCTACGAAATTGGCGGGGACCGACCCGGACTACCTAACCCGGGACCTTTGGGATACGATCGCTAGAGGCGGAGAAGTTGAGTATGAACTCAACGTTCAGATGATGGACATCGCGAAAGAGCTCGAACAGGACTTCGATCCCCTCGACGCTACCAAGACGTGGCCCGAGGACAAATTCCCGCTGATGCCGATCGGTAAGATGGTGCTGAATCGCAACCCAGAGAACTATTTCGCTGAAACGGAGCAGGCCGCGTTCTGCCCCGCCAACATCGTTCCAGGAATCGAGTTGTCCGCCGACAAGCTCCTGCAAGGCCGCGTTTTCTCCTATGCAGATACACAGCGGCATCGGCTTGGGCCGAACTACTTGCAGCTCGCCATCAACCGACCGCACGTACAGGTCAACAACAACCAACGCGACGCAGCCATGCAATCAGGGTCGTTCAGCGGAACGGTCAACTACGAACCGAACAGTCTTGGTGGCGGTATGCCAAACGAAGCGCCTCCCAGCCCAACGTCCCCCTATCGGGTCGACGGGGAAATCACTCGACGAAAGATTAGCCTCACAAATGACTTTGCGCAGGCGGGTGCTAGGTATCGATCACTCGACTCGATCAACCAAGACCACCTGATTGACAATATTGTCGACTCACTAGAGAATGCCGACAAGCCAATACAAGAGCGGATGGTAGATAACTTTACTAACGCAGATCGCGAATTAGGTGCTCGCGTGACTCAAGGGCTTCACCCCTAACCAGTCGCCTACGCCACAGATGCACAGCTCTCCGAAGATGAGCTTTGCTTTCGTCAGCCTGCTGGCTAATATCACGTAGTTTGTATCCGGCTGAGGGGACCTTTCGCGAGGGCAGACCGCTAGATGTTGCAGTCTTACGGCTCGCACTCGACTTGACAACCGCAGTTGTGGAGTTTTCGCTGCGGCGTTTTCCTTTCTTAGTTGCTCGCGCGAGAATTCACTCACCCGACATGTCGCACTAAGAAGTGAGCGTTATTTGAGCAGAACCACGTTGCCCATCCCTCGCCGCCTGCGCTCGATGAGGCCTCTGCTTTCCAGCCCGTAGAGCGCTCTGCTGACATTCGATTTCGGGAGACCGGTCTTTTCGACGAGTGCACTCTGATTGACGATGCCCTCGTCGATAATCGCCTTATAGAGGGTCTGCTCATCGTTTTTGAGAGTTTTTGCAATCTCTTCCCATTGCTGTCGGCGTTCCTCGAGGATGATACTCCCGGCGGAAGCGGGCGCGGGCGCTGCAGCACCAATCGAATCGTGCAATAAGAGATAAGTGCCGCTCACGCTCATCAGGATTGACGAGACAGCGATCTCAAACACATCGGCATAGGTGAATAACCCCGGGACCTGACTGATAATGGCTGTATCGCCTTCAACGAGGATTTGCACCGGCGTGGGGTTAAGCAGCTTGAACGCGAGTACGAGGACTGAAGCGACAAAAACGACTGCTGCAAAAAGCGTCTTTCCGCTAATTCCCCCCCTAGCCATATGTGCTCCTCGCTCTAGGCGTGCGGCTGTCGGTCACTCGTTGCAAGCCGGACCGTAACACACGCGCTGCTCTATCGAGATAACCTGTTCATGCGTTATATCAATGGTGATCTTGTAAAACTTGCCCTCGACTCTCAACACCAAGGCACCGTAGTTGCTGGGGTTTGTCCCCGGTGGCACTGTTGGCCCTCTTATTAGGGCGATAGCCAATACGGTGTAGTTCTTTCCTGCGACGAGTCTCTGCACGCTCTCGTCCTTGTTCGCGATTGCAAGAAAGCTCTGCAAACGGGCTTCATACTGCGCCTGCTGCGTAGCTCGCTGGTCGGGCGATTGTGCCGTCTGCGGCGGCTTGACTACACTAATGTAATCACTACTAGTCCCTGTTATCGCCTTTTCTGCTCCGAGGGCGATGATGGCAGCCCCGGCAATGACCCCCAAAATGAGCAAAATGCTGAGCAACGCCAATCGTCGCCTTAGCGCAGCTTCCATTGTCTTTTTACCTCAATGCAATGTGTTTAAAAAACTGGCCATTTTCTGGCATAAAGTACGCGATTTGATTCAAGATTGCTCTCGCTAGTCGGTCTCATCCTCGCTTTTTCAAGCTCCGCATCCTAAGAGGCTGCTCCCTCTGTCTAGGCCCCTTGACTTCAATCACGCTTGACCTCATGCTTCCTCAACAGGTGCCTACGAGCGGATTTTTACGGTTTGCCAGACCACTCTTAAGGCTGCCTTAGGTGAAGTAGTAGGGCAACGCGTCGTCAAATGTCTTGACGCCGACGACAGTCACGTTATAGCCATCCTTTTGAAGCTGTGCCTGCAAGTTTACGTTCGCTATTGCGTTTTCAGAAAGCGGAGAAGTCGTGCTTACAAAAGTCTCACCGCTCGGAACAACGATGACCCGAGCACCGCTTTGTGCTGCTGCTAGTGCTTTCAAGTAAACACCACTGACGTTGCTCACCGTTCCGTTGCTCTCAATAGCACCTGTGCCGTAGACGTAAGGGCTGGTCGGCTTCTTTGTCAGAGCGGAATATGCCGCGATGGTCATAGGAAGACCAGCGCTCGGCCCATCGACCGCATCCACACCCGTAGGCACATGCAACACGAATTCGAAGTCTCGTTGGCTTGCGTCGACCTTTGCCCGTTCAGCTGCAACGTTTACAGCAGTTCTCGCCGTCTCCTGAAAATCAACACCAGTCAGTGGCGCAGTTTCCACGAATACGTGACCAGCTCCGGGTTGCGTGTAGACTGTGACGTCAGACAAAGCGCCCTGGTAGCTGTTATTGTCATCCGCTTGCTCCACCGCGAGCATATGCGCCGTGCCATTGCTTGTTCCGCTCGAGTTGGTCCCTAATGGAGCCTGAGAAGCGTTGGATTGCACATTGGCGGGGTTTAAGTTAACGGTGCATCCCGCAGTAGCGACCGAAAATAGCAGAAGAATGCACAGAATAGGCAGCACACGTTGTGGTCTCATAAGGTCAAGTCCTATCGAACAATCACGTAGCACTCTTGCGTCGCTTATAATAACTTTTTGCCCAAGATCTCAGCTCATGAGCACGAAGGCAGACCGTCGTGCCTGCGACGTTTCTCTGCAGTTTCAAGCGCATGCTGACCTGTCCCTCTCATCTGCTTTCACGTGACTGTTTTCGCGGATCGAAAGCCGTTATGGGACATCCGTTTCACACCAACCCTGTTTCACACCTGTTATACTCACTTCATTGCTTAGCGTTCGCTAAAAAAAGAGGGAATAAAGTGAGGTGAGGAGCCTTCTAAGGAGCTCAAGGGGGGAGGTATGGCACTGAAGCTTCCTCACCTCGCCATTTCTCTACGCAGTTTCGTTTGTTTGGCTCAATATGCTCTGAAGGTTGTCCTTCTGGTCCTGTGGTAACTGATTGTACCAGTTGGTAATCGCTTCCTTCAGGTTGTTCTGCAAGGCGTTTTTCTGGTCGGTCGGAAGTTGCTGGTACCAATTGATGACTTCATGCCTCACAGCTCTGTCTTGACAAACAGTGTTCAGGTTCTGATTCTGATTCGTCTTGCCGAGCAATGACCCGAAGAATGGCACGAGCCCGTTTTCGGCGGTTGCGCTGTTGGCAGTCGTGGTGGTAGCCGTTGAACTACTCGTTCCGGAAGTCGTCGAAGTCGTCGAAGTCGTCGTCTGTGCGTAGACCGCGCCTGCAAATGCTACTGACGCGATGAGCACAACGAGAACGCTCACAACTAATGTGCGTTTCTTCGTGTGTTTTCACCTCCATTCCCTCATCTGCGCAGAAGCGACTCACATCACTTCTGCTGCGGCACCGCAGAGCAACTCACCCCTGTTCTGCGTCAGGAGCAAACCCATCTGCACTGCCTTGGACGAATATCGGCGTTCTACCTTATCTTCGATACGTGTGAAACCAGTTTCCAACTCGAACAATGGTCATTCACCTTGTCGTACGAGAATTTTTGTGGCTAAGGCACCGTTGTTGAAAGAACGCCACAAGTCAGCGACCGTCGGTGAGATCCCTTTCCTGTCGGCGGGGAAAACGATAAGCGAGCCTGATAGCAAAAAAATAGATGTAGCACGGCGCGGAATGGGCCCTAACGTCAGCTTTAGCTACAAGAAGTAATTGTCACGGACGCACAGCGCGCAACGCTTACGTCTGAAGCTTCACGCAGGGCGGGCCGGTTCAAGGTCAAAGACGTCGTATACCCATTGGGTCCGTTTCTGCCAGTCCATACACAGCGCCCGTTTGGATACGCGATACTTTGAAGAAAGCTTCTCGAGGATGTCGGACATGTTTAACCGAGCGATGTACAACCGATACATCTCCCTTCTCCTCGAGTACAGTTCGGCTTTTTTCGTCATGATCAACCTTTTTTAGAATTTCCTATTTCTCCACGATGAACTTATACTTTTTCTGGAAATCAAGGTCATGGACGTGTAAGCTTAGGCCGTTCAGCGTAGTCCAAGTAGGACGAGAGAGTCACATCCAGCCCTTTTCCATCCAATAGTCGTATTGATGGCTCCAAGCCTCTTTATTTGCTTTCACTAATTGCCTGAAAAACGCAGCTCTCTCGGCAATCGCGCTTTCCTGATCGGCGTAGTGACGCTTGCTCTGTATTGCGTCCGCTAGAGTTTGCCCGAGATTGCGCGCTTCGATAATCGCCGCATCGAGCGCTGCAGGATTCCTGCCAATGGCTACGCCGACCTCTCCAACCGTCACTGCACCTAACTCGTTCAGCCAAAGTTTCATATAGCCAAGCACTTCGCTGATGCCCGAACTCCCTGCCGTGGTCACAGCGCAACCATATTTCCCCACGAGCATCTGGCAATGGATTGCGTCAGCCAGGCGGTCGATCACCGTCTTGAGTTGAGCAGTGACGCCATTGATGTACACCGGTGAGCCGATAACGATCCCGTCGGCGCGCATCATTTTTTCCCACAAGTCAGAGAGATCGTCCTCCTGAACGCACTCGCCTTCAGCGTAACAAACCTGACACCCTAGACAATACCGTATGTCCAGTGCGCCGATATCAACTAGTTCCGTTTCTGCCCCACGCTGCCTCGCGCCATCTAGGACTGCGTCTACTAGCGCACGCGTCCGACTGTTCTTCCCACGGGGACTGCTGTTTATGCCGAGTATTTTCATCGTTGCACCTCGATTACGTACGATATGCGCCTCGTGCTATAATTAATGTTTCAGACTTGCAGCAAACATACTTTTATCGTGTTCCTGGAAAGACCGTGTCTGCGTGGTTGACTTTAATTCGGTGTACCAAGGTGACCCGCCTTGGGATATTAGCCGTCCGCAGAAAGAGTTCGTACAGCTAGAAAAGGCCGGTGAAATCGTCGGATCCGTCCTCGACGTCGGAAGCGGAACCGGAGAGAACGCGCTGTTTCTTGCGGCACAAGGACACGAGGTGTGGGGCGTTGACTTCTCTCCTAATGCGATCAAGAGAGCACGAGACAACCGACGGAGCGTAACCTCAACGTTACATTTCTCACGCAGAACGTGCTGGACCTGCATACCCTTGGCAGGACTTTCGATACCATCATCGACTCAGGGTTGTTTCACGTGTTGAGCGATGAAGAGCGTTCCCCCTTTGTTACCAGTCTTGCGAGCGTTCTTTGCCGCCACGGAACCTACTTCATGCTTTGTTTCAGCGAGCTCGAACCTGGCTCATACGGTCCGCGGCGGGTTACGCAGGCTGAGATCAGGAACGCGTTCAACCGCACGTGGCACATCAATTACATTCGACCGGCGCACATGGAAAGTCGACGATTGCCAGGCGGCATCCAAGCGTGGCTCTCGTCCATCTCGAAGGAGTAACAGGCTGGCGATTGCAAAGAAAGGAAGCCCAGAAGCCCGCGCTGTCAACGTGTAGCGCACTTGCATTTGGTCAACACCTGTCAGTAATTTCGCGTGAAAAGCTTATACGTCTAGACAGCAACCCCGTCAATAATTGAGGAATGAGTGTATGGACAGTAAAATCGCTGACGCCATCAAGTTGCACCGCGGACCGGTCGCCATTCTGCTAACCGATCACAAACCCGAAAATGCGTTGGAGTTCACGGAAGAGGACGGAAAAAAGAACCGCTGCATCATTCCGTTGTTTGTTGCCGCCGTGAACGGGCGCACCGCGGTTCTCGAAAAAGAGACTGTTCTCTGTCCGGGCGGGCAGGTGGGGCTCTGCTTTGGCCCCTACCAGCTGGGCTGGATCGACTACTTCCTCTCAACGGGAAAGGAGGGAAAATTTGAGGGCGAATACCGAAAGAAAACACCTGAGCTCGTACGACAATTCATAAAAAACCTCCCCGATATCGCCCTTCCGACGCGCTACGTAGTAATGAAGCCGCTTGGTGAAGTCACCGACAATGAAATTGATGAGATGGCAATCGTCGTCTTCGTCGTGAACGCCGACCAGCTATCCGCGCTCGCGACTCTGGCGAACTTCGACCGGCCGACCAACGATAACGTCTCGACGCTTTTTGGTTCTGGATGCGGAAGTCTGGTCATGCAAGTGCTCGATCAAGGCCGGGCCGAAATGCCAAAGGCAGTGATTGGCCTCACGGATATAACCGCGCGCAAGTACCTCGATAAAAATGAGCTTTCCTTTAGCGTGCCCTTCAAACGGTTCTTCGAGATGGAAGCGAACGTCGACGAGAGCTTTCTTACCAAGGGGAAGGATTGGCCTGAAATTGCAAAGCGGCTCTGAAAGCCTCAGCAAATGCAAAAAAACCTCAATCGGGCTTTAATTTCATCGCAGGTTGTGGCTGCCCGATCAAGGTAGTCGCCGACGTATGCCACCGAGACGACTGACGCTATTGAGTTTTCTATCCACGGCTTCATCGTTTTCAAGGCAGCCAGATGTTTCATCGCATGCGAATTTGTGATTCCTGATCGCTAAACCTAGCCGCTCTTTTACCGTTGCTTCTCGGTAGGCGCCTTCACCACCGACTCTTATATGAGCAATACTAAGCCCGCATCGACCATCTCGCGGGACCCCCTACATAAACTATATAGCGTGAGTTATGCATTTGGCAACGATGCTGCTTTTTTTGCCGCCTGTCCATTCGCCGATAGCGGCTGCCTATCTCGGCGGATTCGACTACAATGCCACGCATTTCATCCGAGGACTCAACGATGGCGGCTTTCTTAATACGCTATTTTGGTGGGTCACGTTCACAGGGAGCATCACTTTCATGGTGCTCATCACGATCGCGCTCTATCTCGCCGGTGCCCGTAAGGAAGCGCTCGTCTTCGCGCTCGTCTTCATAATAGCGAATGCGGTTGCGTTCGGATTAAAATACACTATTGCACGTCCACGGCCGAGCGATTTGGGCGTACCCCCTGAAGCCCAGCCTGCTTTTCCAAGTGGTCACACCACGAACGCATTTGCGTTCGCCACCACGCTTTCGGCCTATCATCGAAAGTTCAGCGTGGTGATGTTTGCGTGGGCTTTGCTTGTCGCCTTTAGCAGGGTCTACCTCGGGCTTCACTACGTTACCGACCTCATTGGCGGCGCGCTCGTCGGTATCTCAATAAGCATTATCGTCACTCGTGCTGCGAAACGCGTCGACGGAGAAGTCACGAGCATCGCGAACACGCCGCCTCCGCCAACGACTTGGCAGGGTTTCGTCAAACTGCCACTCACGTTCATCACGCAGCTCCTTCGGGTAGCTTACGCCTTAATAAGGAGGCGCGAGTAGCGCAGCATAACACGAACGTTCGCCTAACGACGATACCTATTTAAATGCCCCTTGTGTGGGAGATGGTGCATGTTACTGGCGCAGGGCATCTTGATTTTGAGCATTAATATTATCGGGACACTCAGTAACTTCGTTATCTCCGTCATCGAGCAACTCGGCTATGGTGGCGTTTTTGTGGGCATGATGCTGGAGAGCACCGGTTTGCCAATCCCAAGCGAAGTCATCATGCCTTTTGCCGGTTACGTCGTGTGGGAAGGCAAACTAACCCTTATCGGTATCACCCTTGCAGGCACGCTCGGCTGCCTCGCTGGCTCTTTAATAGCTTACTATATCGGCCTGTGGGGCGGCAGACCCCTGCTGGAACGCTACGGCAAATACGTGCTCATACGTAAAAGTGAGCTCGATCGGGCGGATGGATGGTTTGAAAAGTACGGCGATAGCGCCGTTTTTATCAGCAGGCTGCTCCCTATCGTCCGCACCTTCATCTCGTTCCCCGCCGGTATCGTCCACATGGACGTAAAGAAGTTCTCCCTTTACACAGTCTTGGGATCGCTTCCGTGGTGTTTTGCACTTGCCTATATTGGGGTCCTACTAGGCCCTCATTGGGAGAACATTGAAGGGCTATTCAAATATCTCGATATTGCGGTCGTTGTGGGCATCATAGCGCTAGTTGCTTACCTCATTTATCACCGGGAGCGAATTGTGTCACGCATACGCTCGTAGGAGGCGTCGTCGGTGCGTTGCTGTTGGCAGACTTCTCGATGATGTTCTTCGTTCCCTTAAGGCCTCAGTGTCTTTCGGTGAGCGTTCGACGCGCGAGTGCAAAGGCTATTCCTTTTTATAACGCGTTACCGCTTTTGAGGCTACGAACAACGCAAGGCTGCTAAATCTGGCCGCTACGCTCTCAATTGTCGCTGCGGCATCTCCTCAAGCAAACCCTTCTGTGACGGCAGCCACAGGGTAATGAGGGGGGGCTTTTCACTAAGAGATGGCGAACGACCGGGCGATTGAGCTTTGCCCATCGCTCTTTTTTCAACGCATCAACAAGGCCCTATGTGAAGGTGATGGGTCTGCGCAACGCCGTCGAAGCGAAGACAGAGGTGCCGTAGGCCAAGCGCTTAATAGAGCAACCTCACCGACCCTAGTCGTTTATATAGTACAAGTAAGAATAGTACGATTGGTAAGATCAATAAGATTGGAACAAACGCGATGGAGAGCTAGGTCATAACAGGTATGGTACTTAAAAAAATGAAGTACTACGGTGACACGGTCATCGGCGAGAGAGGTCAAGTTGTTATTCCTGTTGAACTTCGCAAGGAGTTTGGCATCGAAACTGGAGATCGCTTTCTCGTTATAGGGGGCGAGCGAATGCGTGGGTGGGGGCTCCTTCTGGTAAAAGCCGACGTGCTCTCACAGGTCGTCCAAGGCATTTTTGGCGGGAAACTCGAAGAAGTGCTTGGGTGGGAAGGAAGAGATGAGACCTCGCGTGAGTCGCCAAACGACGGAAGATCTAAAAAGGGATGAACGATGCCAGAATCACGTAGCGGGGTTTGCTGACACTGACAGAAGTTCTCATTGCGTGGGTGCGTTTCTCCAGATCTCTGTTTGGGAAACGTTCAAATACTGAAATGTCTTATATTATATCTTTAGATATATCATTTAACTGGCGTGACTTAACATGAACGACGTAGCAATCAAAGCTACAAACCTCGTTAAGAAATTCGGCGACTTCGTCGCCGTCGACCATCTCTCCTTTGAGGTAAACAAAGGCGAGATATTTGGCTTTTTGGGACCAAACGGTGCGGGCAAGACGACGACGATTCGGATGCTCTGCACGCTGAGTAGCCCTACTGAAGGGTCGGCGACCGTTGCCGGCTTTGACGTTGCTCATCAGGGTAATAAGGTGCGCGAGCACATCGGACTCGTATCCGAAAAAATGATTATGTATGATCGGCTCACAGCGCAGGAAAACCTGCGCTTGTTCGGCGAGCTCTTTGATATCCCGCGGAACGCCCTGCGTGAACGCATCGGTGAGCTGCTCCGGGTCGTTAATATGGAAAAGTGGGCAGACCAACAGATCGGCACGTTTTCGACCGGGATGAAGCAGCGCATCAATGTGATCCGCGCTCTCCTCAACGAGCCGGAGATCCTGTTCTTGGATGAACCAACGCTCGGTCTTGATCCGCAATCCACGAACGAGATCCGCGACTTTACGCGCAGCATCAACGATGATGCTGGAACAACGATCATCTTAACAACGCACGCTATGACCGAAGCGGACATGCTGTGCGACCGGATCAGTATCATCGATTACGGGAAGATCGTCGCGCTCGATACGCCGTCAAATCTGAAAAAAGTGATCACCGGTGCCGATACGAGCGTCATTGAGCTCGACGTTCCAAACATCACGCCAACGCTTGTCTCGAACATTCAGTCGATGTCGTGCACGCAAACGGTCACCGTAGAAGACGAGACGCACATCAGGGTTCACGCGACGGGCGATGAGGCGTGCGACAACGTCATTGATACGGTGCGATCAGGCGCAGGACAGATTCGTTCCATTCATAACGTTGAGCCGACACTGGAAGACGTGTTCCTCTATCTTACGGGCCACGTGGTAAGGGAGCAGGTCGCCGATAAAGTAACCACACAGGAAGGGCGGCACGGACGGAGAGCGCGATCGAGGATACGGTAAGGGGTTGAACCATGGGAGCAAGAAGTGGTATTCGTCACGCGCTGTGGATCGCGTGGAAAGACTTGTTAGACCTCAGTCGGAATCGCATGGGTCTTGTGATGCTCATCCTTATGCCTCTCTTCATGATGGGCATGGTCGGCTACATCTTCCCCTCAAACAGCGGCATGTCTCACGTTCCAGTCGCGCTTGCTAACCTTGACGCAGCGCAGGGCAACACGTCCCTCGGCACACAATTCGTCGCACAGCTTGAGGCTCTGAACAACAAGACCGGCATGATGGATCTCTCGACGGTCGGCAGCGCTGCCGATGTCAAGTCGAACATTCAAAACGGGCAGCAGAGCGCGGGAATCATCATCGGAAGCAATTTCACATCTAACCTCAAAACCGGTAAGCAAGCAGATGTGACCATTGTCGTAGATGAATCAAACCCTCAGATGTCATCTCTCATACAGACACAGCTCACGCAAGCCATTGGACTAATGGGCACACAGACGGCCACGTACGGACTGAACCAGACGTATAAAACGCCGCTGAATTACTCGCTAGCCCAAGTAGCACCATACAACGTCCAGACGACGGGCATCGTTCCAGGACAAACCAGCTACTTCGAGTTCGTCGCGCCCGGCATCATGGGGATGGTCGTCATGATGTCACTGATGACCGGCCTCCCACACGCCATTTCTTACGAGCGGGAGATGGGTACCCTCGACGGCATGCTCGCCGCACCGGTGCACCGGATGTCAATACTGGGCGGAAAGGTCATCGCCCAGACAACCCGCGGTATGATGCAGGGGATCATGGTCCTTATTCTTTCAATCGTTCTCTTTGGCGTGGTCATACAAGGGAGCATCGCGCTCATCCTGGGAATCTTGCTCCTAGGCGTGTTCAGCCTCGTCGGCCTGGGCATTCTCATCACCTCATTCACGAGTACCGAGGAGACCGCTACGATGATCATGATGACGCTCACATTTCCCATGATGTTCCTCAGCGGCGTCTTCTTTCCGATATCGCAGATGCCACAATTTATGCAGGTCATCGCACAGTTCCTTCCGCTTACCTACACGATTAGCGCGCTACGACAAGTGGTAGTGCTCGGTGCGGGCGTACCAGAAATTTCAAGGGACATCATCATACTCTTCGGTTTCGGGATCGTTCTGTTGTCAGCGGCGCTCCTCGCGTTCGAGCGGGCGATGAAACGATAATTGGGTAGGACAAGGATTAGCGCTCATTCAGCGCGCCTGCTCTGGGATACATGAAGTCACGCGCGATGCGACCTCGCACTGCGGTGTGACAACAAAAAGTGGTCACGCGAGCTTAAACACACCCAGCACACGCTGTCATGCAGGGAGGGGAAAGATTATGGCGGCGGAAAACACGGCAATCTATTACGCGCGTCTTGTTGGACGCTTAAACGAACTTCAGGCCCCCGAATGCAAAGAGTGTTCAGGGCGTCTGACGTGCGCTGTAAACCAAGTGCTGCACCCGAGCGGCGTCCAGTACTGTGGTTGTCGCGCGTGATACTTCGCGCGAAGCGAGTAATTCCTGGACGCTAGGTATATTTGACAGTGTCCACGGCGCACGGTAACCCACGTCGAGCACCTAACGCGCTATGTTTGCGTATAAGTCCAGTGACTCACGCGCTTTTTTTGATAGAGAGAAGGCAGTTGTCGCTATCAGAACTTCACGTAACTTCTAACGTACTCGCTGAGAAATTCAAACACGCAGTGTTAGTTTCCTGAACCGTATTGACGTTGCGATACCGTGCCCTGTGGAGGCCACGACGCGGGTTCGAATCTCGCCCTCGGCCTTTGATTTTCTCTATTAACGTCAGCTTCGCTGCCGCCTTGAAAAATAAGTGATTTTAGCTCTGCGATTTGAGATTCGATGGCCTGAGTATTAAAGGAAATCGAAGAAATAGACAGCAGTTACAAACGACGCGGGTCAAATCTTTTTTTACTTTGATCCGTAGTTAGGGTTCCGATTAAATTCCTTCTTTGCTCTTGAAACTCTTTTTCTGTAACGACACCGTCATCACGCAGCGCCTCTAGTTTTCTGATTTCATCGAGTACGTATTCCGTTTGTAGCGCTGTGGGTCTATTCGCTTCATTGTCACCGTGCGATGGCTCCTCGACAGGAGCACCGCAGTTAATGCAAAACATTCCATGATGCTCCACAGTTGCGTGGCAAAATCTGCAAAGTTTCTTATCTGTCATAATCTCTTTATTAATTGAAAAGACTAAATTCTTCGTCTCTCAGTTATTCAAGAAGCGAGTCCTAACTTAAATATTCTTATTCTTTTTCTGCCGCCCGCTAAGTTGCTTTTTGCCTCGCAGGTTAGAATCTCAGCAATCCTTATCTAAAGAGTACGTTATATTAAGCAGTTTTTACAGCGGGAGGTTCGCACGCACGTGCTGTCGCTGAGAAAATGACGTTAATGATGAAACGACTGATTGTTCTGCTCGTGCTCGTGTCGCTCTCTCTGCGAAGTTGCTTTGTGGGGAGGGCTTTTGAAGAGGCGGCATCAACGGTCTAATGAGGTGAACTCTATGGAATACAAACGCATCTTACTAGGAACCGACGGCGGGGAACTTATGGGACCCGTCTACGATCACAGTGCTTACATGGCACAACTTGCGGATGCAACGGTACATACGGTTTACATTCTAGACGCGTGGTTTACCAAATATCCGAGTACCCGGGGAATGGAGAGCATGTACTACACCCTGCTCAGTAAAGGCAAGGAGATTGTCGCTAACGCTAAGAAAGAGCTAACTGCGCGCGGGGTTAGAGGAAAACGTGTTATCACTGAGATGCTCGAAGGCTCTCCTGCAGAGAGACTAGTCGAATATGCTGAAAGCCACGCGATTAACCTCATCATTATGGGTGCGCACGGACGTAAAGGTCTGGATCGCCTAATCATTGGCAGCGTCACTGATAAAATTATACGTGAGGCTAAGGTGCCGTGGTTGTCGTACGGAGCCCGTAACGACGCGCATAAATGGTATTGCGGGAGCGTTCGCGCTTCCTTTCTTCTTTCTAGCCGTGCTTGACGGGCCTTGTAGGTTAGAATCGGAGATTATTAGAGCTATAGCATTATAATAATTGCTAGCATTACATTATAGTTAAAGCTGGTAAGACTATGGTCAGTGCTGAAGAAAAAACAACCATTACTGTCTCAAAGGATACGCGGGAATGGCTCATAATGCTGAAGCTTGAAATACAGGCAGCCAAAATGACAGAGCTATCACAAGACGCTATTATCAGGCTAGCACTCGCTTGCTTAGAACGGCACAAGCAAGAGGTTGAAAAAATATGGACTTTATAGGCGTCAAGACGCAAGAACTCTCACAGGATGATGTAGTCAGGTTGGCCCTGACCTGCTTAGAGAAGCACAAAGATGAGTTCAATAGAGGAGAGCTAGAGAGGTAGGTCATGGAAACATTTAGACGCATGACTGATATGAAAGTAAAAGCTCGCACGGCCCTTTTAGAACAGTTGGCTAAAGAGGCTACTACATATCTTCAAAAGCGCTTTAACGAAGTCGAACAGGAGTCAGCTGAGGACAAAGCCGAGTGGGACGCTGAAATAGACAGGCTGAATGAAATAGCTATTAAAGAGCTGGGAGAGATTATTTTCTCGCACGATAAGGAAACATTGCCGCTACGCCTTGAAAGCTATGATGTTAGTCAAACTGAAGACTACTATTTGTTGAGTTTTTTTATATCTGACCAAGAAAAGCCAGTTGCTCGTTTTAAAAAGCTGTTTCCCGGCCAAAAGTACAAGCCTGATAGAGCAATAAACGAGGTCCAAAAATGGAAGGCATTGGCTACGTGCGTGAGGTCTATTCGTAACTTCACGTTAAAACGGCACCCGCTCATAGATCTCCGACAAGTCCTCCTAACGTGAAAGCTCGACTTCTCTCCAATACTTCATATACACATCGTAGACGTGCTCAGGCAGCGGATGCTTGTAAAACCGCCAATCCACCCCAGAAACCCCGTGCGTCAGTATGAAGTTCTTGTTTTGATGATATGCAGCTTCTGTGCAATCAACCCGCGACCCTGCGTGAGTTTCCGCCGGACAGTCAGGAAATAAGCTCATTTTGGGGCTTATATTCAAAATGGCGAGCTGTGGGGGCCCTATTCGTCGTTCGACGACTCAGCCTCAAGACGTCATGGGGGTGATGATTGTTCTTTAACTACCTCCGCGCTGACGCGTCCAGCGAAGCGCTACAAACACTGTCGCAAGAGCTCCAAGTCCATATAGCACCTCGAATCCGGGAAGCGGATTCTGGCTCTTGGCTGCGGAACTCACTTGTGCGACGTTCGTCGTTGAAGGATTTGCACTGGCAGTCACGCTCGAAGTAGCGGCTGACGTCGTCGGCAACGCAGTTGGTGATGGAGTTGCTGACGCCGAACCAGCGACGTTTGCTGCGACTCGCGTTACCGTGACCGCGTCAACGGCCTGCGCACCTGATGGCAGTTTCGCTATTCCCGTTCGCTGCGCAGCGTCTGTACTTAGGGCACTACTAGCGCTTGGATTGGCGGTGAACGCTAGGATCTGGAACGTCTTGCCAACGCCGAACGTGCTGCCTACCGAGAGACGTGTTGACCACGTCGCATCAATCCCCACCGTGATCGGGGGGGCTTGCGGATAGTATATGCCCGCGGTAGGATCGTAGGGCACTATCCAAAGCGAATATCCCTTTGCGAGTTGTGCTTTGCCACTCACAGGTTGAGTAGGACCAGCTTTGCCATTATTAGATGGCGAGTTGATCTTCACCGTGCCTCCTTGCGTTTGTGCGCTTGCAACAGCGCAAACTGATGTTAGCACGAGCAAACTCACAAGTAATAAGATGGCCCATTTATGCGCGCTCATGTGGATACCTCTTACAAACGAGCTGCCGATTACCAGATAAACTTTTTCAATTGGTTCTAAACTAGCTACGGAGGATTCTGCCACTGGGAGAATCCCCCTAAACGGCCGTCAGATTGAGAGATAGCGAGCGCATCCGCGCAGTTAATTATAAAAAGCATCGTTCTGACTAATAGCTGGAGATTGGGCTATCAGGTGGCTTAAAACTTAAAGGCGCTCCCAGCCTAAATCGACGAAATATCCAGGTAATCAGAGCTGCTTATTGGCACGCCGTGGTCGCGGCGGGTTTCATCCAGTTGGAGGCGACCGCGATTCAGAAACGTTCACACATGATCACGGAAAGAACCGACGTTGTCATAGGGCTCGAAGTACACGTCCAACTGACAACGCACTCGAAGCTTTTTTGCGGATGTTCGACGCGCTATCAAGACTCAGAGCCAAATACCCACACGTGCCCGATTTGCCTCGGCCTTCCGGGCAGTTTGCCAGTCATCAATGAGATGGCAGTCGTGTACGCCGAACGGGTCGCAAAAGCGCTCAGCTGCTCGGTCCAACGGACGCAGTTCTACAGGAAGAACTATTACTACCCCGACCTGCCGAAAGGCTTCCAAATCAGCCAGTATGACTTTCCGCTCGCCATAAATGGCTACTTGATGGTGGATAGCGAGGGCCAAGAACGAAGGATCCGGATCAGGCGGGTGCATTTGGAAGAGGATCCTGGGAAGCTGACGTACCGCGGCACCATCGAAAAAGCCCAATACTCACTCATTGATTATAACCGCTCAGGCGTACCGCTCCTCGAAGTGGTAACCGAGCCTGATCTTCGGACTCCCAAAGAGGCTAGGCGCTTTCTCAATAAGTTGCGTAACATCCTCGAGTATCTCGACGTCTTCGACGGCAACCTCGAAGGATCGCTTCGGGTCGATGCAAACGTCTCGATCGCCGGCGGGCAACGTGCTGAGGTTAAGAACATCTCGTCCTACAAGGGCGTCGAAAAAGCGCTCCTCTTTGAAATAACCCGCCAACGAAACCTGCTTCGAAGGGGTATCCACATCACACAGGAAACGCGACACTTCGATGAGGCGCGCGGCATCACGATTTCGCTGCGTTCAAAGGAGCAAGAGCACGACTATCGGTACTTCCCCGAACCTGATCTGGCTCAAGTCGACCCCGAGCCGCTGGTCAAAAAATTCCCGCAGCAAGTGGAAATAGAGCTCCCTGACACTAAGCGCCGCCGTTTTATCGAGCAGTACCGCATTTCAGACTACCTCGCGAAAGTGCTCACCGCGTCGAAGCCTCTCGCCGATTACTACGAAACGGTCGCCGCACTCGTCGACCCATCGGCGGCCGCAAGCTGGGTCGTAGACGTTCTCCAAGGCGAGCTCAACTACCGCGGCCTTACCCTTGACGCGTTCAGCCCCGCCTACTTAGTCGACGTCATTACCAACGTGACCGATGGACACATCACCGAAAAGGCAGCAGTCAAGGTCATACGAATCGTTCTCGACCGTGGCGGCACCCCTTGCGAGATCATCGACGAGCAAGCGCTCCACACTGCACCAGCCGAGCAGATCACGACAGCGGTTAAGCAAGCGATCGAGGAGAACCCACAAGCCGTAGCAGATTATCAAAGCGGGAAGAAAGGCGCACTCAACTTTCTCGTGGGTCAGGTTATGAAAAAGACGCGGGGGCGGGCCGACCCCGCTCTGACCAACCGTCTTATCCAGGAGCAGCTTTGATGCATCTGGTCGTCACCGAAAAAGACCTCGCAGCGAAGAGGATCGCCGACATTCTCTCAGACGGGGCGGCATCGCCTACGAAAGTCTCGAGCGCCAACGCATACCGTTTTAACAGTACGGTCGTTCTAGGCCTCAAGGGCCACATCGTGAAGCTTGACTTCCCCGATGAGTACAGGGACTGGAAAGTCGACCTTCACGACTTAATACGGGCAGACATTGTCACCGTTCCAACCCACAAAACGATCGTGGCAGGCCTTAAACAGGCCGCCAAGGACGCCGATAGAGTTACAATCGCAACAGATTTTGACACAGAAGGCGAACTTATTGGTTTAGAGGCGTGCACGATTATTAAGTCTGTAAAAGACGTCGAGGTTGAGCGCGTGCGATTTAGCGCGATGACGCCGATCGAGGTCAAACGCGCGTTTCGCTCGCCCACGAAAATCGACCTCAACCTCGCCCGTTCAGGCGAGGCACGGCAAGCTGTGGACCTTATCTGGGGCGCTGCGCTTACGCGTTTCATATCTACCGCTGCGAAGCGACTCGGGAACCGCTTTCTATCTGCAGGACGAGTACAGAGTCCGACGCTGGCGCTGATCGTCGATCGCGAGCGTAAGATCGCACAATTCGTGCCTGAGCCTTACTGGGAAGTGTTTATAGACCTTAACACCGGCTGCGAGACGTTTCACGCAAAACATCAAACCGACCGATTTCGAGAAAAAGCAAGTGCACTTGCTGCTGGTGAAAACATCGGTGACACGGCTACCGTCGTAACGTTTGCCAAAACAGAACGAGTGGATGCGCCACCAAAGCCCTTCAATACCACGGAGTTTATCGCTGCGGCAAGCGCGCTCGGCATTTCGGCTAGCCGCGCCATGGATACTGCCGAGCGCCTATATACTGCAGGATGGATCAGCTATCCGCGTACAGACAACACGGTGTACCCGAATGAGCTCGATCTCCGCCTCACCGTTAATATGTTCAAGAGCGGCCCGTTCGCTGAGAACGCTCGTTTGCTGCTCCAACAAGAACGGTTGGTCGCCACCCGAGGAAAAAAGCAAACGACCGATCATCCGCCGATCCATCCAACGATGCGCGCCACTCAATCGAATCTCGAGCCACTCAGCTGGAAGCTCTACGAACTCGTCGTGCGACGGTTCTTTGCGACGCTTTCTGACCCAGCCCGTTGGTGCACGAAAAAGGTCACGCTGGAATCCCACGGAGAGCTATTCAGGGCGACGGGGCTCGAGCTGTCACACCGAGGCTGGCGCTTTCACTATCCTTATGCGCAGACGCAAGAGCGACATCTGCCGGATCTTCACGAGGGCACGGTCCTTACCGTCACGAACAAACAGATCGTCGAAAAGGAGACGCAGCCCCCCCAGCGATGGGGACAAGGCCAGCTTATCAAAAAGATGGAAGAACTCGGACTGGGAACGAAAAGCACACGACACGAGATCATAACGAAACTCGCTCAGCGAGGCTATATCGACGTCAGTCCCCTACGTCCGACCGGTATCGCGTGTAGCGTCACCGAATCACTCGAGCGCTACGCACCGACTATCACGAAACCGGAGATGACCCGCCTGCTCGAAGAGGAAATGGAGAAGGTCACCGTAGGCGCACTTTCAAAGGAGTTTGTCGTGGTCAACTCGAGGGACATTCTTGATAAGGTCTTAAACACACTCGATGAGCGATACCAAGAGATCTGCGCGTCGCTGCAAACGGGCCTGCGCGGCGACGCGACCGTCGGAACGTGTCCTCAGTGCAACTCGGACCTTATCGTGCGCCGCTCGAAACGTGGCGGACGGTTTATAGGGTGTTCTGGATATCCAAACTGCACCTTCGGACTCCCACTGCCCAAAACGGGGAGGCTTCGCATCACTGCCCGCAAGTGCAAGCAGCACGACATGCGACTAATCAAAGTGCAGACTGGCAAGCGATTGTGGGACCTCGGATGCCCACAATGCAACTATAGCAGCTGGATGGAAAAGAACAAAAGGAAGGAGACCACTCAACCACATCCGGGGCACGACTGAAAAACGCTTAGTGCTGTATTGCGCGGACAAAGCTTGCGATTTTGTTTTCGATGTCCGCGTCCTCTTCGATTGCTGTACCCGTTACGATAACATCCGCCCCGGCCTGCGCGAGCAACGCGGCCTGCTTATCCGTCCGTATCCCGCCGCCGACGATGAGCTTCGTATCGTCTATGGCTGCTTTTGCCGCTTTGACCATTACGGGCGGCACCGTATCTGAGACGCCAGAACCTGCCTCAAGGTAGATCCACCGCATGCCCATGTATTTTCCAGCGAGCGCGTATGCAGCAGCAATCTCAGGCTTGTTGCGAGGAACTAGCCGTGCGTCACCTATCCAGCCAACAGTGCCGCCCGGTTCGACGATGATATACGCCACCGGAAGCGGCTCCACTCCGTAGCGTTTAATAAAAACGGCGCCGAGAGCTTGGTTTGTGCTGAGATACGCCACATTTCTCGAGTTTAACAGACACAAGAAGAAGATCGCGTCGGCGGCGATGCTAACGCTGCCAACATCCGACGGGAAGATGATCGTGGGGACTTTCGTGCTGCCCTTAATTTCCTGCACCGTGCACTCTAGACCGCGGCCGCCGACGCCGACAGAACCCCCAACAAGAATCGCGGTCGTGCCTCCCGCTGTCGCGCCCCGAGCAATGTCCGCAGCTTCCTCTGGCGATTGGGAGTCGGGATCGACAAGCGTTAGATGTATCGTTCCTTGCCTAGTGATCGCCTCTTGAAGCTGCTGCTCAATCGTCAACCGCCTAACCCCTTCGTTCCTTGGACTTGACTCTTAAGTGTTTATAACCGCATTTCCTACAACGCGTCGCCCTTGGCGGGTTGCGCGCGTTACATCGCATGCAGATTTTGATATTTAACAGCCTTTTTTCAGCTTCTGGAAAACGTGCCATCAGATGTACCTCTCACTTCGGAGCAACATACACCTAACAACACTTAATCTTTCTGTTCACGATAACCGCAAAAACGTTAACAAGAGGCCGTTTAGCCTCGCTCGTAGGCGCGTTCGCACGCAAGAAGGTCGGCGACAGTACTCGCTTCAGCGTACTCGTTGAGGGGGGCGGCGTTTAAGGCTAGGAAGGTTGGGCCCCATTTAAACTTACCTAGCAGCTCTTTTGCGCGTTCTTTCTCGCCAAAAACATAGAGAGCGGCCCCGAGCGCCTCTACCGTCGTGAGCTCGTACGGCCGCCCATAGTTGACAGGATTTGCCGCTATGAGATAGGGAAGTCGCCGTCTGCAACGGGCGCGAAGCGATTGGAAGACGTGCTCACACTGTTTCCAGGAGCAGTCAACAGCGACCAGCGCGGCCACCTGATCCGCGCGGCATAACGGCGCGCGGGCCGATGGGTCGAGCAGCACCGTATGCGCCCGTCCCAAGGAACGCGGCGTCGAAAAAAGATCCACTAGATGAAATTTGGCCAGCTTCTTCGCTGTGCACTTCTTTGGATTACACTGCTCTGCGTGAAAGACGTACAACTGCGTGCTCATTTTCAGCAAGGCTTATTCTTGCGTCAAGATGAGATGATCGAGCTTGAACACACGCGAGAAGCCGCATTCGTCACAGACGACGTTCATCTTGTATTCGTCCAGATGAACCGTATGCACGGCCTGCTCTTTACAGTGCACGCAGGCACTGTGCTTCTCGAAGTCCCACGCATCATATTTCATGCCCAGTGGGGACATCGGCGGCGTATCCGTTCCGTAAATCACGCTTCGTATCACATAGTGACGCTGAGCGCCGCACGTCAAGCACGTGACGATTCCCCGTCCGTCCCCAATCCGCAAGACTTGCGTCGCTTTCGTTTGGCAGTAAAAACAAACGACTTCTTTTTCAAACTGCCATTCTTTAGGTGTTATTGTTGCACGCATAGGCCCACCAGCGCCAAACGGCATCACGGCCTAACATGTCTTTTATGGGCGCTCAATTATATAAGAATATTCAAAAAAAAGTGTGTGTCCAAAAAAGCTCCGAAAACGGGCTCTTTGGACCGGGAAAGGATATTGTAGCGAGGGCGATATGACACCGAGTTACATCGTGCAAAACGACGCGAGCTTATCCGCCACGTCGCCTGCTGTCGTTATTGGAAACTCGTCGGCCTTCATCTTGGCAACATACTCGTGAAGTTCTACTTTTTGACCTTTCATCGAGCACTGCATAGCCCAGCCCTTCGGAAACACGGTCATCAGCTGCTCGCGACTCGTTATCGGAAACGGCACCTGGGCTTTCTTCAACTCGAACACGATTTCAGCTTTGAAATTTTGGATCTCAGAGATCGCGGGATCGATACCATAGTCCTCAAATACAGGTTTCTTAGGGGGTTGTTCCGCCATTATTATCGCCTCAATATAACAGATAGACTCCATCGATGTCTATGCATTAAGCCATATCGCTACATGGTTGCACGATATCTACTTAATAGTTTTGGAAAAAAAGCGGCTGAGCCCCAGATTCGACCTTTGCTCTGCAGAATTCAAGACGTAATCCGTAGTCTAGCCGCGCGATCACGCGTAACTTCGTTTTCGGTGCCTAGTTAGTCAAATTCGCTGTAGATTTGCTCCATCAGATTCGGCAGCCCGTTCAGGACGTCGCTACATGAGATTATGCCGAGGATCTCTTGCCCGTTAAAGACGGCAAGATGGTTCACCCCGCCTTTTCGAAACAGCTTGGCCGCGTACAGTATGGGCATTCCTGGGGATACGATGAAGAGCGGCTTGTTGGCCACCTCACCTACCGTCACCTTACCTATATCGACTTCATCGGCAAACAAATCAACGACGTCCCTCTGGGTAATGATGCCGAACGGCTCGTCTTTTTCGAGCGGCGACACAATGAACGCGTCTATTCCTGCTTCCACCATGCGCTTTGCAGCGTCGAGGAGGGAAAGGCTAGGATCAATAGTCGCCACCTCTTGTGCAATCACGTCCCTCACTTTGAGTCGCTTCATAATACTCACCCGTGTGTTATTGCGCTACCTCTGTACATAAAAGCTCGGATGCGTTGCGAGGCACGTAAGAAGGCCAAAAAAGGTGAGTCAGCGGCTGCAAGGGGTATGCCACGGTATTCGGCACATCCATTCGCACTGATGACGCGCAATAGCGATAGATGTAGACACTTTTGGCTAAATCGGCAACTTTAGCAAGCTCCATGATCTTAATTTTTAGCGCCGTTCTTCTTAAAACAAAAAAAAGTAATGAGTGAAAAACTGCCGCGAACGGTTTCTTTTTTGCTAAACGCCCAAGAATCTTCTTTTTGAGCAGTATTGCTATTGAACCACAAAATATATCGTGTTATATACTAAATCATCATAATTAATCATAAGAAAGTGTAACATCTTGGTGACACAATGTGGATAACGATGTTATACAGCTGATCGACAAACTCAAACACGGAGCGGTCGACAGATGCAGAGAGCGCGTTCTGCGCGCGGCTGAAAAAACGAAATACGGTGAGCAAAAACAATACATCGAAAAACGTCCTTCACGCGAGGGGATAGCGGCGCACTTAAAAGAGCGCCGCGGGCTGTAAGACAAAAACTGTGGTGGATATAGAGAATGCCTGAAGAACAACCTTCTGTTTTGCAGCAAATAAGGAAAAAAGAGGTCGAATTAAGCGTAAGAGCAGATCAGGCCAGAAGAGACGGTGAACAGATCGTCGCAGATGCTAAAAGAGAGGCTGCCGACATTTTGAAAAATGCGGAGGTTGACGGAAGAAGAAACGCAGAAAGGTGGCATAAAGAACAGCTAGCGAGCGTCCTTGAAGAAGTCGATAAACTACACAGATCCGGTGAGGATGAGGTAAAAACTGCAAGACTGAAAGGAGAACAAAATTTGCCGAAGGCTATCGACGAAATTGTAAACGTCGTGATTTCAGGTTAGATCCCTATGCTTCAGAAGATGGCCAAAATCCAAGTCATTGGACCAAAACACGACCTACACAGCGCAGTTGACTTTCTATACAACCTAGGATCGGTTCATTTGGAGGACGCGACAAAGACGATCTCTCCGGGCGATACAATGTTGCGGCGCTCACAGCAAGGGCCAAGAGCTGACGTCGCAAGCGTATTAATCAGGGTTAACGGCATGGTCAATTTGCTGCCCGAACTGCCTGTGCACGAACAGCTGAAGGCTCAGATCTATGGCGACCTTCGATGGAAAAATGACGAAGAACTTGTAGCGGAGGCAAGTCGCGTCATAGGCGAGCTTGAGGCAACGACGAAAGAGCTTGCAACGCGAAAAAGCGATATTGAATTTACCCTCACCAATTTGAATCATTATGAACAAGTTATTGAGAAACTGCAGCCCTTAGAATCTCAAATCCCAATCCTAGAGGGTTTTGAGGTCACTGTAATTCTTATAAACAGACAGTTCAAGGACGTCTTAGACATTATCCGGTCAGCACTCGTTGAGATTACGCATAATCAGTTTGAGCTCATGTCCGCCGACATCGACGATGTGACGACGGCTGCGGTGACCGTGTTCAACAAGAATTCTTCCGACCAAGTGCATTCATTTATTTGGTCTCAAAACGTCAATGAGGTCCGGTTGCCGTCTGAATTCTTAGGTAAGCCGTTTGACGAGGTCCTTACGTTAGTAGAGCAACAAAGAAAGCAGCTTGCAGCCGAAATGGATACCATAAATGAAGATTTGACAGAACTGTCGAAGCAATGGCATCCAGAACTTGCGGTGCTCAAAGAGGTGCTTGAGGACCGAAACGAAGAGCTTAGTGTTTTTTCTAAATTTGGTGAGACTGACTTTACTTTTGTCATAACGGGTTGGGTGCCGAAAAAGCAACTTAAGAAGGCACGAGAGGGTTTGAAAGAGGCGTTTAAAGGAAGAGTCATTGTGAACGACCTCATAGTACCTAAAGAGGAACGCGATAATGCGCCCTCCTTCTACGATAATCCGCGACTTGTCAAGCCCTTTGAGTTTCTGAGCGGGTTGATGAGCGCGCCACGATACGGGGAGATTGATCCAACTCCGTTGATGGCAGTATTCTTCCCAATCTTCTTCGGCCTTATGGTGGGCGATATCGGATATGGCATCTGCATACTTGTTTTTGCCCTCTTCGTGCGAAGACTCTACGGCGAGCGCATCAACGCCTTAAAGCAATTGGCGAACATCATGATCATCTCCTCATTTCCCACCATGTTCTTTGGCTATCTCTACGGCGAATTTTTTGGAAATTATGGACAAATGATGGGCTGGATAGCGCCGGTCACCATAAATGGAATGACGTTGGATAGGATGAACATGATCGTGCCGTTTCTTATCTTCTCGATCGCCATTGGGGCTTTTATGATCCTTTTGGGCCTGTGCTTAGGCATGGTAAACGCCGTGAGACGGAGACATAAAAAACTCATGGGTGAAAAAGCTGGTATGCTGCTCAGCATAACGGGTATACTATTGGTTCTTCTCGCAGCTGTTGCGGTGATTCCAGTTCTACTTTTGTATCCTGGCATCGTTATGCTTTTAATAGGAATTCCATTAGTCTTTTATGGCGGGGGGATAGTCGCGGCAATAGACATTATGAGTTCGCTAACAAACATCCTGTCGTACGCCAGGATTATGGCCATCGGCATGGCTTCTGTAGTTTTGGCGCTTGTAGCCAATAAGCTAGGAAGCTCAATGTCAATTTTGGCGGTGGGAATTTTGGTCGCAGTTTTGCTTCACGCGGTAAATGTCGTTCTGTGTATGTTTAGTCCGTCGATCCAATCACTAAGGTTACATGTTGTAGAATTCTATTCAAAGTTCTATGAGGGCGGAGGCAGACAGTACGATCCGTTCAAACGAGGAACGGCAAAATGAGAGCAGAGATGCAGGCTGCGCGCCGCACGATACCATAACTGTTTTGTTAATGAGGCCCAGATGATTCGTAAACAACCCGCGTGCAACGGCGGAGCAATGTGTAGGCAAGCCAAATGTGCGCACAGATACGCTATCCACAGAGAGACTACTGTGAATTTTCGAACTCGCTAGTGGTGACAGGGCCCTAAAAACGTGAGTTACAGAAAATGCGTAAGGAGTTGATAAAAAATGGTCGAACCAATGATACCGATTGGTGCTGCAATAGCGTTTGGGCTAGGTGCAATCGGAACCGGGATGGCACAGGCGAAGATTGGTGCAGCGGGAGCAGGAGTGATTGCAGAAAAACCAGAATTGTTCGGTTTAGCGCTCGTTTTTTTAGCGCTTCCAGAAACGTTAGTCATTTTAGGCTTCGTCATAGCAGCGATTATCCTTTTCGTTCTAGTCTGACATATGAACGCTCAGAACTTTAAGTGCTCGCGCGGGATATACTCGTCTGAGCTCTACAACGACTTTTCCAAACAGTCTCAAACCATTGTTGCAGGCGCTAATCCCTCTCTTCTAAAAACGGTACTGAATAAAGAAAAAGCCGAAAAAAGGTGCTGATGCAAATGATGTCAGAGCAGTTGACTGACTTGCTGATAGCGATGGAGGAGAGCACTGAAGAACGAATTAACGAGATTATAAAGCAAGCTCATCAAGACGCCGAAGAAATAAAAAGAACTGCTGAAGAAAAGGCAGAGACGATCAAAAAGTCGTACCTCGACAGTGCAGAAAAATCCTTTGAGTCAGAACGGAACAAACTGATTTACAACGCCAAGTCCGAGATTAAAATGGACGTGATCAAAGCAAAGGATGAGATGATACAAAGCGCGTTTGTTGAAGCCAAAAAAAGTCTAGACGATCTTAGAGATCACGAAAGCTACAAAGGACGTTTCAAGAGTATGATCCAAGAAGCGATGCACGAACTAGGGGGGGAGAAGGCGCGGCTTCATATCGACATGAGGGATGAAAACCTCTGCAAGCAAATCTTAGATGAGCTGAATGAGAATTCTGAGATCGTCGTTGATTTAACGTCTGCAGGAGGGTTAAACGTCAGCACCAGAGACGAAAAAGTTGTTGTATTCAATACAATTGAGTCAAGACTCGACAGGGCTAAAGAGTTCCTAGAACGACAGGTTTTTGCCACTCTTTACGGTGATTAGCGTGGAGTACGATTATGCGAATGCGCGAATCAGGGCTATGAAAAGTCGCCTGCTTGACCGGAAAGAACTCGAGGAGCTAGCCGGCAAGTTGGACCTTGAGTCTGTGATCAATCAATTGGAGGAGACGCCATATCGAGAGGACATAGAGAGCGCGAGTGTAAAATATACGGGTATAGCTTGTGTCGAATATGCGCTTCGACAGAGTTTAAGTAATACCTTTCGTTTAATTCTGAGTTTTGTAAAGGGAGAAGACACGCAGACCCTTATGGAGATATTCCTCAACAGGTGGGATATCCAAAATATAAAAACGATCTTGAGGGGAAAAAACATCCACGAGCCGGCAAACGAGATATTAGAGAGTCTAGCACCGGCAGGCGCACTTGACGACGCGACGCTCGTTGCGCTAACCAAGCAACTAGACGTTAAGGCCGTAATAGATTTACTTGCAACCTGGGGGATCGAGTATTCACGCCCGCTAACGCAGCATTTTAAGGAATATAGCGAAAGAAAAGATCTCGTTGTTTTAGAATATGCGTTGGACAAGTTCTACTACGAACACGCTTTGTCCGTCGCGGCGGGTGAATCGTACGACGAAGGGATCATTCGAGGAATGCTAACGAGAGAAATAGACGTAACAAACATAAAGAGTGTTTTGCGGATCATACGAGACAAAGTCGAACTTGAAGATGCCCAATACTACTTCATTCGCGGTGGAAAAGAGTTAGATGTCAACAAGCTGTCGGCCTTAAGCGCAACCCGAACGATTGACGGAGTTATTAAACAATTGACCGGCACTTCTTATGATTTTCTCGCTAGTGTTCCCGACGAGTACGTCAAAATGGAGAAGATCTCGGCATTTGAAAAAGAGCTCGACACGTTTCTCTTGCACAAAGCGCTGGGCCTGTTCACTGGAGATCCGTTAAGCATCGCCTTGGCCATAGGCTATCTGTGGGCTAAGTTAAACGAGATCGCAAATATCCGTATAATAGCCTTATGCAAGACAGAGTATGTGCCAGAAAAGGAGTTGATGGAGGAACTGGTGTTTGTATAAGTTTATAGTCATTACCGATCCTGAAACTGCACCAGGATTTCGACTCGCCGGAGTGGAGGTGCTCGAGGCTTCTACGGTAGAAGAGGCGAAGGACATAATCCCGTCCTTGTTATACAAGGATGATACCGGCATTGTCGCGGTGAACGAGGATTTAATGGATTCGCTCGATCAAAAGCTCATTGAGAAAATCGAAAAGACGCACAGGCCGATAGTTATTCCCATACCGTCGAGAACGCGACAAATTGATCGCACCGACTACATAGAAAGGATGTTGCGCAGGGCGATTGGCTACAATATCGTTGTGAGGAGATAGGATATGCTGCAGGGATTAATCTCACGGATTTCAGGTCCGGTCGTTTACGCTCACGGAATGCGCGGGTCGAGATTGTATGACGTCGTGCGAGTCGGTCACGAGCAGCTCAACGGCGAGATAATACGATTAGACGCAGATGAGGCTGTCATCCAAGTCTACGAAGATACGTCAGGACTGAAGGTCGGGGAGGAAGTCGTAGATACCGAGAGCCCGCTGAGCGTCGAATTGGGTCCTGGTATAATATCGTCAATCTATGATGGCATTCAGAGACCTCTCCCAATATTGATGGAAAAAAGTGGAGATTTCATTTCGCGCGGGATAACGGCGCCTGGGCTTGACCGAGATCGAAAATGGGAGTTCGCCCCTTCAGTGAAGCAAGGCGATGCTTTGGTAGCAGGAGATGTCGTAGGAACGGTACACGAGTATCATATTGAGCACAAGATCATGGTTCCTCCAAATGTATCAGGTACGGTAACTGAAATAGCAGGTGGAAACTTCACGGTAGAAGATACCGTGTGCGTCTTAGATAACAAGACCAACGTTACGATGATGCAGAAATGGCCGGTGCGAATTGGCAGGCCGTACGCTAAAAAGCTGGATGCCACGTCGCCGCTGCTTACCGGACAGCGCATTTTTGACAGCATGTTTCCGGTGACAAAAGGCGGCACTGCCATGATTCCCGGTGGATTTGGCACCGGAAAAACCGTCTCGGAACAAACGCTCGCAAAGTGGGCTGATGCGCAGATTATAGTATACATCGGCTGTGGAGAGCGAGGCAATGAGATGACTGATGTGCTGACCGAATTCCCTGCGTTGGTTGACCCTCGTACGAAGCGACCGTTGATCCAAAGGACCATCATGATAGCAAACACCTCGAACATGCCCGTTGCGGCTAGGGAAGCCTCCATTTACACAGGGATCACCATGGCTGAATACTACAGGGACATGGGGTACGACGTCGCTTTGATGGCAGACTCGACGTCACGATGGGGAGAAGCGCTCCGAGAGGTTTCGGGGAGACTGGAAGAGATGCCTGGAGAAGAGGGATATCCCGCCTATCTCGCAACACGGTTGGCGGCCTTTTACGAGCGTGCCGGCAGGGTTGTTTGTCTAGGTGCAGACGGGCGCACCGGATCAATCACAGTCGTTGGCGCGGTGTCGCCGCCCGGCGGCGATTTCTCAGAGCCGATAACTCAAAACACGCTGCGCATAGCTGGGGCATTCTGGGCTCTAGACACTAGCTTAGCGTACAGGAGACATTTTCCCGCAGTCAACTGGATAAATAGCTACTCGCTCTATCTAGATAGCGTCCAAGAGTCTTTTGTTGACAGCATCGCTTACGATTGGAGAGACCTACGCGACAAGACCATGTTTCTCCTGCAAAAGGAGGTCGAATTGCAGGAGATCGTTCAACTGGTAGGTCCCGATGCATTGCCAGAGACTGAAAAGGCGATCTTAGAAGTAACGAGAATGATACGCGAGGACTTCCTACAGCAAAGCGCGTTTGACGAGATTGACTCTTTTTGCCCTCTTGAAAAGCAGTACTGGATGTTGAAAGCGATCCTCGCCTTCAACGATGCGACAACCGAGGCGTTGAGCAGGGGGATCTCGCTGCAACAAGTGCTGGCCTTGCCAGTAAAAACAGCTATTGCGCGCATGAAGGAACAGGAAGAGCTGGATGCCATAAAAGGCCTTATAGACGTAATAGACAGCAGTGTGGGGTCTCTGGAGGCAGCAACGTGACATCCCACAGTTTACTCACGAAAGAGTACAGAACAATTAACTACGTTTCTGGGCCGCTAATATTCACCGAGAACGTGAAAGGCGTTTCTTTCGGGGAGACTGCCAAGATTACGCTTCCCAATGGAGAAGAGCGGACCGGTCAAGTTTTGGACGTTTCTCGAGAGCTCGCTGTCGTGCAAGTGTTCGAAGGGACAAGTGGGATCGACGATCTCAACACGCGCGTCAGGTTTACGGGGGAGCCGCCAAAAGTAAACGTCTCATTTGACATGCTTGGCAGGATCTTCGATGGCGTCGGCAATCCACGAGACGGTGGGCCAGCAATCGTTTCAGAAGAGAGCGTGGATATCACAGGAACGCCAATAAATCCGTACGCCCGCGACAAGCCGGCTGACTTTATCCAAACGGGCATGTCAGCGATCGACGGCTTAAACACGCTCGTTCGGGGACAGAAACTCCCCATATTCTCAGGCTCTGGCTTGCCGGCAAGCCGGCTTGCAGCTCAGATAGCACGACAGGCGAAAGTGGTGGGCGAGGGGGAGAACTTCGCCGTCATTTTTGCAGCAATGGGGATTACCTACAAAGATGCGTCATTCTTTATGAGGGATTTTGAACGTACCGGGGCACTGGAGCGTGTGGTATTCTTTATGAATTTAGCAGATGACCCTACTATTGAGCGTGTTGCCACACCACGGTGTGCTTTGTCTGTTGCAGAATACCTCGCTTACACGCACGACTTGCACGTGCTCGTCATCCTCACTGACATGACGAATTATTGTGAAGCCTTGAGAGAAATTTCCACCGCGCGCGAGGAGGTCCCTGGTCGGCGTGGCTATCCGGGATACATGTATACCGACCTTGCGTCTATTTACGAACGGGCCGGACGGATCAAAGGAAAAAGGGGATCCATCACGCAAATCCCGATCCTAACCATGCCCGACGACGATATTACGCATCCTGTGCCCGATTTGACTGGCTACATCACTGAAGGGCAAATCGTGTTAAGCCGAGACCTGTACCGAAGAGGAGTAGATCCTCCTATTGACGCGCTTCCCTGTTTGTCTCGACTGATGAACTTGGGGATAGGGCCGGGAAAAACCAGAGAAGATCATCGAAATGTGGCGGACCAGCTCTACGCATCGTACGCATACGGCAGGGATTTGAGACGCTTGGTTGCCATTGTTGGCGAAGAGGCGCTGACCGAACTCGACAAGAAGTACTTAGAATTTGCAGATGAATTTGAACGACGATTCATATCTCAAGGAGATGAAGACAGAGACATTGAAACGACGTTCGGGATAGGCTGGGATGTCCTTTCGATGCTTCCCGAGGAGGAGCTAAAAAGGATAAAACTAGACTATATTCAAAAATATCATCCAGTTCATAAGGGGAGCTGACGTGGAACAAGTTCACCCCACTCGAATGGAACTGATCAAAAAAAATGGCCAAATAAAACTGGCCGAGCAGGGAAGGGACCTCTTGCGCCAAAAGATGGACGCCCTCATTCAAGAGTTTTTTCACATCATGATTTCGGTTTCCAAATCGCGAGAAGAACTGGACATCGCAGCCATAGCTGCCCAACGCTCTTTGTGCGTCGCTGAAGCAGTTGACGATCTTACAGCTCTGAAATCCGCTTCCTTTGCGACAAAACGAGCCCTAACCCTTGATATTCGGGGGAAAAACATAATGGGGGTTCCAGTTCCACTCGTTGAACGAAAGACCGTCACAAAAAGTGTCCTCGAACGTGGTTACAGTATGATAGGGACAAGCGGGCGGATAGACGAAACGGCAGAGAGGTATGAAACAGAACTAGATCTGATCATCGGGCTTGCAGAGACTGAGACATCTCTCCGAAGGCTCGGCGACGAAATTCAGATGAATAGAAGGCGAGTAAACGCCCTCGAACAAGTGCTCATACCCGAGCTTAAAAGGCAAGCAAAATACATCAAGATAGCCATCGGAGAGCGAGAAAGAGAGGATCTATATCGACTGAAGAAGGTCAAAAAGATTATTGAACAGAATGCCAAAAAGAAGAAACAGACAGCGGCTTCTGTTGCCGCGGCGTAATTCCTGTCAGTCAGCAGGTATCCCTTAGTAAAAGACGACCATTGTGCCTTCTTTGGGATCCCGTAACAAATTACTCTTTAGCTATTATCGCGGCACAAACTTCATCGACCGCTGTTTTCTCTGGTTTTTCCTTGCTACTCACTTGCTTTGCGACCACTATAATTTCCTCTAAATCATCTTTTGTCAGCTTTGCAAAAGAGATACCTTCCCAGTCGCTCCGCTTTATACATACCCACGCTTCACCAAGGATGTGCTTGAGCACGTCGATGTCTGTTGAAGTGAATGACTTCCATTCTGACGGCATCTTCCGCCGCATTTTTTCGAGCGCAACTTCAACGGCTTTTTCCTTGTGTATCTGAAATAGCCGTCTTCCAACTTCCTCGTCTCGGGCTTCAGGCATTACACTCCCCCAATCGTGCAGGAAACAATTGCAACGGGCACATGGCTCGGACGAAAAAGGCCGATATCACGCGGCTTCAGCAGCCTTCGCTTTTATCTTTATCTTCTTAAGTCGGAAGATATTTTCGCGTTCCATTTCTTCGAGCCTGAAGACGATGAACGCCTCAGCCTCTTTTAAGTCGGGTATGACTCGAAACTCGAGAGCGTTGACACGACGCTTTATCCTTTCAATTTCCACAAGCAGTCGCTTGACCGCGGTTTCTACTTCGGCGGCGCGTATGACCTTATCCAACAACTCCTCATACGCCGCGGCAGCCTCGTCAATGGCGGATGATGTCCCGATGATTCCGTACCCCCGCTCATCTATGCTTTGACTGATGCTGGTGAAGGACACCTCTGGCACGACGACTCCCATCAAACTTCTGCTCGTTAACGCGACCTCGGGTTTGTGCTTTAGAGCAAACGCGGCAGAATAGACTTCGATCACGCCTTCGACCATTTTAGCGACATCGATCTTCTCTTTTGCGACTTTATATGTATTCGCCAAATCCATGCTCGCGTCTTTGGCCTTTTCAAGGACATCAAAGAACTCCAGAATGAGTCCATCCCGCTTCATCTTCAGCAGGTTATAGCCTGACTCCGAGAGGCGGATTTTCTTCTTGATCTCGAGCAGTTCCGATCGTGTTGGTTTTACTTCCCTTAAAGCCATGTGATCTCCTTGGTCGGTCGAGGATTATAGTACTGCACGTTCGCATCGCTCATCGGGTAGCGACGCGATGGCGCCCCCTTGTTAGGAGGCTGCCGGTACTGGCTCCTCTGTCCTTTTTGCGACGTGTGCTGGGTGATATTTCTCAATAAGCTTCCTGTCAATTCTCGTCAGTTGTGCTTCAGGCAGCGCCGCAAGTAGGTTCCAGCCGAGCTGCAGCGTATCCTCAATGCCACGATCTTCCTCATAGCCTTGCCGCACGAATTTGTCCTCGAAAGCGTCTGCAAACTCGAGGAACGTCTTATCGCGGTCTGACAGTGACTCCTTGCCAACGATCGCAACCAGCCCTCGCAGATCCTTGCCTTCAGCGTACGCCGCGTAGAGCTGGTCCGAAACGGCCTTGTGATCTTCCCTCGTCTTTCCAACTCCAATCCCTGAGTTCATAAGGCGAGAGAGCGAGGGGAGCACATTAACGGGCGGATAGATGCCCCGACGATGCAACTCACGAGAGATCACGAACTGCCCTTCCGTTATGTACCCCGTAAGGTCGGGTATGGGGTGGGTGATATCGTCACCAGGCATGGTCAGAATCGGGATTTGCGTGATTGAGCCTGTTTTCCCGCGGATTCGTCCCGCGCGTTCATAAATTGACGCGAGGTCGGTATACATGTATCCTGGATACCCACGCCTGCCCGGCACCTCCTCGCGCGCAGCACCGATCTGTCGTAGCGCTTCGCAGTAATTCGTCATGTCAGTAAGTATGACGAGCACGTGCATGTCGTGCTCATAGGCGAGATACTCAGCCGTCGTGAGCGCAAGTCGTGGAGTAATTAACCTCTCGATAGCAGGGTCGTCCGCTAGATTCAAGAATACAACGGCCCGCTCGAGCGCACCAGTTCTCTCGAAGTCGTTCATGAAGTGTTGTGCCTCTTCTGCGGTGATGCCCATAGCCACGAAAATGACCGCAAAGGCTTCCTCTGCGCCCAATACCTTTGCCTGCCGAGCGATTTGCAGCGCGAGGTCGTTGTGCGGGAGACCCGATCCAGAGAAAATGGGCAATTTCTGACCTCGAACGAGGGTGTTCATTCCATCTATCGTGGAAACGCCGGTTTGGATAAATTCAGACGGGTTGTCCCGAGCATAGGGATTAATGGCCGCACCGGTGATATCGAGTCGCTTTTCAGGCACGATTTCTGGTCCGCCATCCAACGGTTCCCCTGATCCTGAGAGTATGCGACCGAGTATTTCCTTCGACACGGGCATCTTGATGACTTCACCGGTGAACCGTATCCGCGAGTGCGTATCAATGCCCGCCGTCGTCTCGAACACTTGAAGTGCTACGAGCTTTTCGGACGTATCAAGAACCTGCCCTCTCTTTATCGTTCCGTCGTCTAGGATGACGTTGACAAGCTCCATATACCCAACCGGCTCTGTTTTCTCAACGAAAACAAGGGGCCCCGCGATGGACGTTATTGTTCGATATTCTTTCATTTTCTTCACCCTACGCCAGCTCCGCTCGCATGGCCGTTTCAACCTCTTCGAGCTTCGTCCCGTATTCTGCTTCAAACTTGATTTGTGCCAGCTCCGCTTTTGCCGGGACGTTTATGATCTCATCGACGAGTCTGCCCATGTTAAGAGCTTTTCTCGCAAGGTCGTCGTACACCATAATGGCCGCTAGCATGTCATGTTGCTTCTCAAGCGGACAGTAGGTGTCAACCTCGTGGTAGGCGTTCTGCTGCAAGAAGTACTCTCGAATCATCCGCGCGACCTCGAGCGTCAGTTGCTCATCGTCAGGGAGCGCGTCAGATCCCACAAGTTGCACGACTTCCTGCAGTTCGCTTTCTTTCTGAAGAATTGCCATGGCTCGCATTCTCAGCTCTTCCCAGTCGCCCGCCACGTGGCCTACAAACCATTCCGCGAGGTTTTGTGTATAGAGGCTGTACGAGTCCAACCAGTTAATCGACGGGAAATGACGGCGTTGTGAGAGCTTGCTATCAAGAGCCCAAAACACCTTTACTATTCTAAGCGTGTTTTGCGTCACGGGCTCTGAGAAATCGCCTCCGGGAGGACTAACCGCCCCGATAACGGTGATTGACCCTTCGTCACCGCTGAGCGTCTTGACACGCCCTGCCCGCTCATAGAACTCTGAGAGCCTAGCGGCAAGGTAAGCCGGATATCCCTCCTCGCCAGGCATTTCTTCCAGACGCGAAGAGATCTCACGCATCGCCTCGGCCCAGCGTGACGTTGAGTCCGCCATAAGGGAGACATCGTACCCCATGTCGCGGAAATATTCGGCGATGGTCAAACCTGTGTAAACGGACGCTTCGCGAGCTGCGACCGGCATGTTTGAGGTATTCGCTACAAGCACAGTTCGGTCCATAAGCGGCGCATTTGTTTGGGGGTCTTCGAGCTCCGGGAATTCGGTAAGCACGTCGGCCATTTCGTTGCCTCGCTCCCCACAGCCGATATATACGACAATCTGCGTGTCAGACCATTTCGCGAGTTGCTGCTGCGCAACCGTCTTTCCAGAACCAAATGGCCCAGGGATAGCGGCGGTTCCGCCTTTCGCTACGGGGAACAGGGCGTCCAGAATCCGTTGCCCCGTAACAAGTGGGACATCAGGCATAAGCTTCTCAACCGACGGTCTCGACACGCGAACGGGCCATTCCTGCATGAGCTTAAGTTGAGTTCCGTCGTCGAGGGTGCAGATCACGTCATCCACCGTGTGTTCGCCTGACTCGATGGTTGCTATCGTCCCGCTTATGCCAGGCGGGACCATAATCTTGTGCTTCAGGTTGGCGGTCTCTTGCACGTAGCCGATAGACTGTCCTCCCCGAACGTCCTCGCCCTTTTTCGCCTCGGGCACGAAATCCCATTTCTTGGAGTGGTCGAGTCCCGCGGCAGCGACTCCCCGCTCGATAAAGTCGCCCAGCTGAGCGTTCAACACCGGAAGCGGTCGTTGGATACCATCATAAATTGAACCTAACAGACCGGGCCCGAGCTCAACCGAGAGAGGGAGCCCAGTGTTTTCGACGGGCTCTCCGGGCTTGAGGCCCGAAGTATCTTCATAAACTTGAATGATGAACTTATCCCGGTCGATCTCGATAACCTCTCCCATTAAGCCTTCATCACCGACCTTGACCAGGTCATACATCTTTGCTTCGATCCCAGTAACGGTAACGACGGGCCCTGCAACCCGGTAAATCCTTCCTTTTTGTTCTACTTCCACAAGTCAACACCTACAGATCGCTTAATCTTCTCTCTCAGGTGGGTACGCGTATCTGCCGCGCCGCCGATTGAAATGACGGTGGGTTCGACCGAATCGTCCAACGCTATTCGCAAAGGCGTCGACAGTTTTTCCACATCATCACTGTTCATGATCAAGATCCCTATGTCCTCCTCCTTTAAGACCTCCTTAAGCGTCGGCTCCAAACTGGCATCAGTTGTGATGAAAGTCTTTCGTACGCCAGCCAGGAGAAAACCGGTCACAAAATCCGCATTGCCAACAACTGCAACTTCCACGCGAACCACCGCATCGTTATGTGCTTAGAATTGCGTTTTACTATAGCGTCAGATGATCCTTGATGATGTCTTCCGAAAGCCCCGCCTCTTTTCCTCGCGCTATGGCCTGGATGTTTCCCACTTCCGTATCCTTGCTTAGCATATACCCAAGCATCGGGAGGACAGTCAGCGGATTGAACGTCGACGCTTTCCATACGTGCTCGTTCAAGAACTTGTCAAGCCGCAGTTCGATCTTGCTCAGGGATTCCATCCGGTCAGTGACGATGTCAGATATAGCACTCCAGTACGGATATTTGCCCAGCAGAGTGACAAATTCCTCATAAGGCGCGCTTGCCATCTTTTCAATCTCTTGATCGGAGAGGTACAGCCCATTAGGCACGAAATATTCGAGCGCTCGCCCCCCCGAAATTCCTGCATTTCTCAACCTGAACAAGGTTTTTAGATTTGCGATGTCAATTTCCATCTGAACGACGCGCAAATACAACGAGGAGCCCTTTATCTTTGAGACGAGGTCAACCATCCGCATATAATAGAACTTGTCCAGAGCATCTTCCAGCTTCATCAAGGATTCTGAATAGTCGATGTCTTTGATGACCTCGTAGTAGACCGTGCCCTTCAAAGCTTCGATCACCTCTTCAATACTCGGCTTCCTCACGAGGCTTTGCAGGAACTCGAGGGAGAGCTCACCGCTAGGGACGAGAACCCTTAGTATCTCCTCGTCGGAGGCCCCGTACAACTTTCCTCTGAGTATGGTTTTGATTTCCCGAATGTCCCAGCGTCGTAGGTACTCCACTATTAGCTCGTGAGGTTCGCCCATCGTCATCTCGGTAAGCTTGACGAAGGTTCGCGCCAGGTTGAGATGCGTGGCAAACTCAAGCAAGTCGGTGCCGGAATACGTCCTCGCAAGTTCGTCTACTTCAGTCTTATACTCTGACTCCTCAATAAAGCGCGCTAATTCAGGAAGAGCCATTACGAGCAGTTTTGTGTAGGTCTCCTGCGGGAACAGCTTGACTTTCATCGCATGCACTCGTGCCGTGCCATAAGCGTATCTCGCTTTAACCGCGGATCCTGCATACCTGCGCTTTTTTGCTGGCGCTTTCATCCGTGCTCACACATTCAAAATCTCTAAAAGCTGTTTCAAAGACTGCTCACGCACGCTCTTTAGGAGGGTATCAAATGTCAGGTCGTGTATGACCGTGCCATCCTCGTTTTCCAACATTATGCCGCCTGAACAGCGAATCGTCCCACCGTATTCCAAGCGGCTAATTCGCTTCACTATGGATTCGTCGTTTTTGTTCGAAAACACTCGAGTAGAGTCTGTCTGTGATTCCAGCATTTTATTAATGATGCCCTCTCGTTCTGATTCGGGGAGCGACGCTAGCATCTCGATCGCTTCGTCGTATACTCGATCGAGCAATTCCTTCTTAGCATTTAGGATGGCCCGCTTGACCTCAAGATTGGCGCTTGAGATCTCTCGGTTTTTCCGGCGCTCAATTTGCTCGGCAGTCTGCGCTCTTTTTTCCTCAAGAAGCTGACTTGCCGTATTTTCAGCCCCAGCGATTATTGCGTTCGCTTCGTCCGTCCCTTCTTGGCTGATGCGAGCAGCTTCCCCCTTCCCTCGTGCTAGGACGTCTTTGACGACGACTTCCAAGCCCATAGGTCCTCAGACTGAAGGCAAAGCTACGAACAGCAATATCAAGGCCACGACAAGCCCGAAGATGACAATAGACTCCGGTATGACGGTCATGACCAGACCCCTCCCAAAGAAGCCTTCGTCTTCCGCCATAACTCCTATGGCTGCTGAGCCGATAACTTGCTCGCCTAAGGCGGCTGCGATTCCCGTTGCGCTGACCGCTATCGCTGCGGATAGTGCGATCAGCCCTGCTGCTTCTGGATTTACCATTTTATTTTTCCTCCGTGTACTTTCTCTCAAAACCGAACGGTTTGTACTTGATGCCCCCTCCACGATAGAACTTCGTAAAGAATTCAACGTAATGCAATCTCAAAGCCTGCAAGCCAGAGTCCAAAATTCCCAGCACCGTATTGACCGCGTGACCGACGAGCAGCATGAGCGCCCCAAAAATGATAAAAACACCCCCTTTCGACAAGAATAGTGCATAAGATAGCTTGTTCACGGCAAGGGCTATACCCGCCGACGAGATGCCTATTGAGAGCAATCGGGAGTACGACAACACGTTTGATAGAAGTGACGGCAGCTCAGCAATGCCAATGACGCCTTCGCCCATTATCAACAAGACGAAGCCAATGACAGCGACGGCCAGCCCTCCTACAAGCCCAACAGAAAGCTGAATGCCCGTCCTAGACGTAAGCGGCGGGAGGATGAGTGTGATGACCAAGACACCCCCCCATAGCATGCAGAGCCAGCTTACCTTCGCAAAGACTGCGTGTTTCAAGCCGTGCTGTCTGTACTCATTAACAAAGCCCAGAACGAACCCGAGTGATAACATTAGTAGGCCTATAACCAGCGTCGCTATGAGCAGAATCAGCACGTTGTCCAGACGCGGGATTACCGGATACTGAATGAACGTGAGTAACCCCCTATTCCCGAAAACTTCTACCCCAAAGAACTCGTTAAAAATGAATCCGAAAATAATAGAGAGCACTCCCGCATAAATACCAATAACTGCCAGATCGCGAATGCCCTTGGATTTAACTCTTCGACTCACTAAGAGGCCGAGCGCGATAACTACCGCACCGTAACCGATGTCGCCCAGCATTATGCCGAAGAGGAACGGGTACATGAACGTCATCAACGTCGTCGGATCGATCTCGTCGTACTTAGGAATTGAAAAAGCCTTTATAAGAACCTCTAGCGGTCGGGAAGGCAGCGGATTTTTGAGCGCAACGGGAACTTTTTCCACATCCTCGGCTTCAGACGTGTCAACGGCGACTATAACGTGTCCGTTTGTCGCACGGTCCATATCGCGTTGGACCGGTTCGAGATCCTTCGTTGGTACCCAACCTTCTACAATGAACGCGTTCTTGGTTGTGGCGAAGCGCAGCGGGGCTTCTGCCTTTTGCGTTTCTATAGAGAGGTACTCATCTGAGGCGAGGATATACTCGATGTACTTCTGGCGGACGTCTGCCACATCCTCTTCGTGCTTTTGCTTTTCCGATTGAAGTTCGGTGAGCTGAGCATCGAGATTTGCGAGTATGTCCTTCGGAATGCCCTCCATTTCGGATAGCGGAAGAGCCGCATAGCTCTGCTCCTGTAAGCGCTTCAGAACCTCGTCCTCAAATTCCCGAGGAACAAAAAGAGCAATCGCATGGCCCCGCCCATAGGGGACGGTTTCTAACTCATAGTCGCTGGTGATGTCGCTGATCGTTAGAGACCCCTTCAATGTCCCTACGAACACCGCAAGTGATCGATACCCAGTATACAGGTCGAGGGGCAGGTCGAAGCTCTTAAGAGGCTCGAGCAACCGCTTTTTGTCCTTGACGTCCTTAATCTTGGATTCTATCTCGCTAATACTGTTCGTCACTTGTTTGACTTCAAAATCTAGCTGCTTAGTTTTTGCATCGATCGTATCGATTATGGCGCCTTCGGGGTACTTGTTCGGAATGTCTTCCTTCCCTTTGATGTTGAGATAACTGGCTATAGAGCGAATTGAGACTGCACGCTCTGAGAGATTGGTGATGCGCTCGTCCGGCTTGCCGATTTTGAAGTCTTCATCTTCATCAACGAAGTCAGCAATGTGAACGACATCATGTTTGTGCATCGCGTCGACAGCGATGTTCATATAGTCTTTCGATCCGGCAATGATGACCTTAGTCATCGGTTGCGGCTCAAACATAATGCGTCCTCTTAAACTCCTCTATTAAATAAGAGAGCGCTTCAGCGTGCTTTTTCTCTGCGCGCTCTTTTACGCTTAAAATATTTACCTGTCCTGCCTTATGGATCTCTTGCGTGGCCTCATTTATTTCTGAATCAGCGCTCGCATTCAAATCCTCTACTATCTTACTCGCTTCCTTCTCCGCCGCATCGACGATTTCAAACGATCTCTTTTTTGCGTCCTCGATAGTGGCCTCTTTTTGGGTCTGCGCTTCGTCAATCATCCGCTGGGCTTCCGCTTCAGCAGCCTTGATTTCAGATAGTACCTCTGATTTCATGTGACCAAACCCATCCGGTATAATAAAGAGGGATGCTATTTAAGCTTTAGCAAAAGTTGAGGCACGCACTAAGCAACTTTATAAGCTTAAATTGACCAACTGCCCCGTCAGCGCGTTCAGTTTATGCTTTCAAATAGTCAGTGGCGTATACGTCCTTGTTAAGCAGCACGTCGCACGTTTTTATCGTGTCTAATAAGTCTCGATCCTCGGTGTTTATTATTGCTGATGAAAGACCAGCGCCGATCAACATCGCCAAAAACGTTCTTTCTATGAGCCGTGGGTTCTTGGTGTCGTGCGAGATGTTGTTGAGGCCAACGGTCGTCTTTAGCACTGACGCGGGACTGGTAAGCAGGCCAATTTGCCGCACCGCTTCAACCACTACCGGCGCTTGATCTTGCGCTGTGCTCACCGGCAAACAGACGGGGTCGACGTACAGCTTCTCTACATCAATCCCGTGCTCGCAAGCGCTTGCGACGAGCGTCGCCGCCTGTTCCACTCGTTTGTCGACATCACCGAGGATGTACTTCTCGTCCATCGTCATGCAGATAATGTCTGAATCGTGTTCCGCGGCAAGCGGGAAAAGCGTGGCCATCTTCTCCTGTTCAGCGGAGATCGAATTGATCATAGACCGTCCTTGAACCTCATCGATGCCTGCTTTCATCACCTCGATTTTAGGCGTGTCGACGGAAAGCGTGACGTCGACTACATCTTGCACGGTCGTCACTAACCATTTCATGAGCTCAATTGCGTCGTTCCTTCCAAGCCCGACGTTGAGGTCGATGATGTGCGCCCCCGCGTCGACTTGTTGAATTGCAAGGTCTTGAACGGCTTGTGTATCTCGTCTATCGATGATTGCTCCGACGGATTTTGAGTAGCCGTTGATATTGCCGCCAATAATTATCATTAATATCCCCCGTCGCTCGCGTGCAAAGTGACTAAATGTGCGTTACACTTTAACGCTTTCGGATGAGCGCGCACGAAGCTAGCCTTCTCGCAACCTATATATAAAAACATAGTATATAACGACACGTCCATTTTGAACACAATGTGAGGCTTTTGGGGCAATTTGAAGAAAGAATTCAAGGTTGTTTTTGAACCTGATCACAAAACCGTCAAGGTAGAACGAGGCACCACCGTACTTGATGCGGCCACGAGCTCTGACATCTATATCGACAGCATCTGCGGAGGCCGGGGCAAGTGCAGCAAGTGCAAGGTCCTCATAGACGGGAACGTCGAGAGCGACGAAACTGACCTACTTACCGCTGAAGAAAAAGCGCGCAACTATTTTTTGGCGTGTTTGGCTCGAGTCGCTGGCAATTTGAAGGTCACCGTGCCCAAAGAAAGCAGAGTGGAGTCGCACCAAATTCTCATGAAAAGCGTGACGCCCTTGCCAGCGATTGCTCCGCCCGTGCTGAAGGTACCGCTTTCCCTCACCCCGCCTTCGTTGGCCGATTACGTAAGCGACCTCGACAGAGTGACGCACGCGCTGCGGAATCACGATATGATGCAAGTTACGATCGGGCTGCCGACCTTAAAGAAGTTGAGCAAGGTACTCCGAGACAACCAATGGAACGTGAACGTGACGCTGATGGATCTCTGGGACAGAAAGGAGATTATCGACATCGGCCCCCCCTCAGACAACGATCTAATCGGGATCGCAGTGGATATAGGCACTACGACGATCGTCGTCGAGTTAGTGGATTTGACGTCTGGCAAGGTGATCGACGCGCGATCCGACTATAACAAGCAAGTCGTGTACGGCGAGGATGTCCTTTCTCGAGTGATGTACACTGAGGAGTACGAAGATGGCCTCCAGAAGCTAACGAGCACAATTAGATACGGTATCAACGACCTCATACGAGAGCTCGTTATCGAAAATCACATGCGATATGAGAGAATTTGCCGCGCGGTTCTTTCAGGCAATACCGTGATGATGCACCTTTTCTATGGGTTGGATCCCAAATACATACGCCACGAGCCGTATATACCAGTGATGTCCTTCGTTCCGCAGATGAAGGCAGTTAAGCTCGGGCTGAGCGTGAACCCAAACGCGTACATTTATGCGCTTCCGTGCCGGAGCAGCTACGTCGGCGGCGACGTTACAGCTGACGTCATTGCGTCAGGAATGAGCGACAATAAGGACGTCTCTTTGCTCATCGACGTCGGCACCAACGGGGAGGTCGTGCTCGGAAATGAGACCTTCCTCGTGTCGTGCTCTTGTTCAGCCGGTCCGGCTTTTGAAGGCGGTGAAGTCGAGTTCGGCGTACGGGCGATGAACGGCGCAATTGAGCGAGTGTGGATCAACAACGGCCTAGTAGAGTACTCGACCATCGGCGACGCAAAGGCAAAGGGCATTTGTGGATCTGGCCTTATCGAACTCATCGCGGAGCTCTTCACAAGCGGCGTAATTGACCGAACGGGGAAGATTCAGCTGGACAATAACAGCGTCAGGACTGAAGTCGGCAGCAACGGCAACCAGTTCGTTGTTGCGTTCAAAGAGGACACAGCTATCGACAAAAACATCGTGATGACTGATGTCGACATTCAAAATATATTGAGAACGAAGGCCGCTGTCTACGCGAGCTGTAGCGTGCTGCTTAAAACGTTTGGCTACCAATTTAGCAACTTGTGTAATGTCTTCATCGCAGGGAGTTTCGGCAACTACCTAGACGTCAAGAAAGCGATCACTATTGGACTACTGCCTGATCTACCGCTCGACACGTTCAGGTTCATCGGCAATGGGGCTCTTGGGGGGGCACGAATGGTGTTGCTGTCGCGTGACCTGCAAGACAAAGCGGCAGAAATCGTCGAAAATATGACACACATCGAGTTGAGCGTCAGCAGCATGTTCTTTAAAGAGTTTACCTCAGCATTGTTCATTCCGCACACTGAACTTGACCAGTTTCCCCACGTTGTCCGACGAGTCCACACGTAGGCAACTCAAGCGCATCCACTAAGTCATATGCCGCGATGTGAGTGATTGTCGGTCCGATGACCGGCTTCGTAAGATAAACGCCTCGCTTCCAGCGATAAAAAAGAGAGACGCCGCGAGCGTGGCCCCATTTAAGTAGCATAGCAGCATAGTTCTAGGCAGTGAGGGCCGTAACTCCCTTATATAAAGCAACGGAGAACCAGCGTGCAAACCATAGCGATAACGGGCAAAGGCGGAACAGGCAAGACGACTTTTGCTTCGCTCCTTGTCAAACATCTGAGTACCGAGAACGGCGCCATTTTGGCGGTAGACGCAGATCCTAACTCTAACTTGGATGCGCGACTCGGACTTCACGTTCAACAGACAATTGGCGACTTGCGAGAGGATTTGCTCAAAGAGTCTTTTCCCGCAGGGGTTGCCAAAAGTGAGCTTATCGAGTACCAGATACGACTCGCTCTCGTAGAGGGGGACACGTTCGACCTTATCGCCATGGGACGGCCGGAAGGACCCGGATGCTACTGCTACATCAACAACGTGTTACGGGATGTCCTGGACAGGCTCTCCGTCAATTACGACTACGTGGTTATTGACAACGAAGCGGGCATGGAACACCTTTCAAGACGGACGACGAGAGACGTTGACGTTCTGTTCATTATGAGTGACGTCACCGCGCTTGGCATAACCACCGCGAGTAGAATCAAGAAGCTCTCTGAGGATCTCAATCTCGTCGTAGGAAAAACGTATCTGGTGCTGAATGAAGTTAAGAACAGCGTGCCGGACGGCATCATGAGCCAAATCCGACAACAGCAACTAGATCTCATCGGCGCCATTCCGACAGACGCCTTAATTGAAGAGTATGCGTTGGGGGGAAGGTCTTTGTTTGAGCTGCCGAAAGATTCGGCAGCGTTTAATGCAGTTCGCGAAATTGCGGAGCGCTCGGTAGCGCCGTGAATGCCCTATCCGCTGGCAAGCTCCTTCAAATATTTCGGAAGTGCAGATGAGTCCTTAACGCCGACTATGACTTCCCAGCCCGTGAGCTCCTCAAGTTTCATTTTCAGCATGGCAATCATGCCGGGAATTATGAGCTTTTTGTGATCTACCTTTTCTGCAACTTTGGATTCCTTAAGCGCCTGCGCGATTTTCTCTGGAGTAAACTTATCAGCAGCGAACGCCGTCATCACCGACAATCCCTCGGTATCAACCACGAGAAGGCGCGCTGGAACCTTGCTCGCCTCAATATCACTTGCGACGGTGAAATAGGTGAGAGAAAAGTTTGACGTGACGATGACCGGCGAATTGCGGTTCGGCTTTCCTATGTCATAGAGACCCGGATTGACCTGTATGAGCGCCTGAGGATCCGTAAAGATGTTGGTCCTCAGCGTGGTGAGCGGGTACAGCCGAGCGGCGTCGAGGTCACTAAAGATTATCAACGAGGCGTATTTCAGCGTTCCTATCACCGCCCTTATCGCTTGCGTTTCGACGTCCGTCCCGTTGTCTAAGTTTACCATAACGGGGTAGCCGAGCGGCCGGAAAAGCTTCTTGACACTGAGCCGACGCAAAATAGTCAACCATTCCAATGCATGGCCCAAGGGCTTAGCCCCTAGATTTAAATCTAAAACGATGTCTTCTATGCCCTCGCTCTTTGCTATTTCCGACAGCGACACGAGCTCATCGACGTCATCTGCGTACAGCACGAGTGGGCACGCGTACCGCTGCGCGAGGTTTGCCATTGAGGCGCAGTTGTTGGCACTGGCGGCGTAGATTAACGGTTTGGCCTTCGACACGATCTTGAGGCCAGCTTCAACGACCTTGGGGTCATTGCTCATTAAAACTAGCGGCAATCCGCTGTTATCGTTCACGAGCGTCACGACATCAGAGAACCGTTGCGCGTCCCCTGTCGCTTTGACCGCTATCAAGTCCACGCCTGAGATAATGCCTATCCGCTCGTATTTCATCGCGTCGAGCTTCCTGGCCCGTTCCACGACGCTCTGGTCGTCGAGGTCGTCTTCGATTATGAACGTATATGCAGTCTGGTTGAAAAATTTCTTTTCATGTCTGAAAAGCTCTGTTTCGCCTCCGATTTCGACGTCACCGACGTTAACGGTGCGCATAGGCGGCGAAGCGGAGCTCTCGAGTTGTTGCACCGCTTCGGGTGATACATACGGACACTTCGTGAGCTCTGCCTGCTTGTTGGCCAACATCATAGCAAACGCCAAGCACGTAGGGACCCCACATTCGCCGCAATTTTTTTTGGGCAACAGTTTGAAAATATCGAGCGCTGTCATCGGCATGGTGCTATCCCACCAATTCGTCGACAACTTTTCTTACGATCGCTACAGACTTTGGGTGCCGGAATATCAACGCGTTCGCCCCGGCCATTAGAGCCGCCAGCGCCGAGGCCACCTCCCAAAAGATCCCCCTATCCCTCTCATCGCCTAACTTGGCGTCTGCGCGATAGGCTTCCTTCGCGCTCCACGCCACGCTTATGTCGGCGATCATCGGCGACTGGAGCATCTTGTCTCCCACAAGGCCGGCGAGCTTAATCCGCTCCATCGCTGAGTAGGCGTACTCCATCCCAAAGCCAATTCCCGCCATAAGCGGGTCGCTGACGATGTGATCGAGCGGCACCCCAAACTCGGTGAGCATGATATTGAGCTGCTTGGCGATATTCACGTCGATGTTTGAGAACGCGACGACCGCGTGGCCGTTTGCAGTGGCAGCAACAGCGATCGACTTGTAACTGTCCTGTTCCGCGCGCGCGAGCAAACACCGTTCTCCCTTGGCAGCATCGCCACAGAGCTCCATAACACGGGCATCCTTCTCATAATCGCCGCTTCCTTGTATTACCAGCGGAGCCTTCACTTGCCCAAGCACGGTCGACACGAGGGAGGCCGCATCTTCAGCGCTGACGTTTGCTTCCTCGGGATTGGTGCTCAGAAGCTTCAGACAGATGAAGTCTGCACCGTAGAGGTTAACGCACGCGTCCGCCCACGCAACAGGATCCTTGATGATGTCGCCGATCTCATCGATGATGATCTGGGGGTAATCTTCGCCAACGCGATCGATCACCTCCATTCCGATAGCCGGTCGCGAAACCTTCCCCTCGAACGCCAAAAACGGAAGGGATGCTTCTCCGCCTAAACGGACGGTTCTATCCCGTGTCCCCCCTTCGTTATCTGTTGCGCCGATTGTAATCTCATTTATCTTTCCGCTCCAACTTTCCTTTGGAATTGCTACCATCGCCGTTACCCCAGAGATTCTCACGACTTTACGTTCAAAACATACCCATCGGCGGCATGCGCAGCGCAGGGTGTTCGACCTTCGCCAAGTACTCCGCTAATTCATCCGCATCCGTCGTAATAGTTTCGTCGGCGATCTTATCCGCCAGGTCCGGTAAACCCAGTTCCTTTGCTCTCTTCTCAAGATCCTCTCGTAGCGCCGCTTTGAGGTCTTTCGGCATCCATACGACGCGCGCTAGCCCCCCATCCGCGCGGATAAACTTCTTACTCGTAATAAACTGCCTGCCTACGCCAATAAATCCAGGCGTTTGATTACCCCCGCCGACAGATCCCGCAAGGGTTGAGAACTTCATGCCAATGGGGGTCATGCCGGTATATTCGCGGTTGACCACTATCACGCCCTGCAGGTCACTGCTGATCGCCACGATACACTCGAAGCATCCGCACGATGTCTGTGGATCCTCCATCATCGTGTACTGATTCATCCGCTCGACGTGGCCGTGCGTGAGCTCACAGACCGCTTGGTTTACGTTTGACCACTGGCCCTTCTGCTCGTCAATCGCAGCGCCCTTTTCAACCGGTTTATTTGGCCCATTTGGATCGATGCTGAATCCCGCAGCCGCATCAAGCCAGTTCAATGCGCCACACAGCCCCAGACGTTCGGGGGAGATGATACAAACGTGGCTCGGGGCGAAGCTTTGGCACAATGTGCACGCGTAGAACGTGTCAACGCTCTCGTCAGTCAGCCCTGCAATCCGCCGATCCCGATCTGCATACGATTCCATAGCCTCTGGCAGGTGCTTTTCCACCTCCTTTTCGTCGGTGATGATCGTAACTTGTATCCGGCTGATGATACCCCCGAGCTCCTCTTTCATCTTGTGGTAAAGGATGTCACCAAAGTGCTTGAAGCGTAACCCATTGGCCACACTGTTCTTGCTTAGTCGCACCCAGAGCAAGTTTCTCTGACCCGTATGCCACGCACCTTCCGCGTAATTGATGAACTGGTGGATGCGTCGCTCGACGACGGGCTCAAACTCCTTTTTCATGTGCTTTCCGTACACTTCAACAAGCATCCCCAGCGCCGACACGCTGCCCTCTTCCATCTCATCGACATCCTTCCCGATGAGCGTGATCTGGCCGTCCTTAACCGCATCAGCATCGCGGATCTTAACGAGCTCAAACACCTTTGTCTTGGTTGGACCCCCGCACTCGACATAGGTTTGCGGCCTGCGTACCGTTTCTCCCTCGAAGGCAAGCCCGTAGGCGACCGGTAATGAGACCTCACCAAACGTCACCTTCATGTTCCGTATCTCGATCGCGTGTGCGACGATCTGATTGTAGTCCTTCTCTACCTCATATTTGCCCGGCACTTCATCTACATCTTGATCGGTGATCGTTGGTGAGCCATTAAACAGCACAGCGAACTCGATCGCTGCCTTAATGTCGTCAATTGGACCTAACTGGACGATGACGACTTTCGGCCGCTTTGCTAGGTACTCAAAGAGTCCGTTCCGATCTCCTGGCTTGACGTTCCCGAAGGTCAGCGCGGCACGTATCGCAAAGCTCAGCCCGTGAATCGCTTGCGTAAATTCGCCCACGCAAAACAGCAGCCGGTCAAGTCCCTTATGCTCGCCTATCTCAATGCCTGCCTCGGCAATCTGTTGTATAGTATCAAAGGTAGGGATTACAAGCATGCCCTTGCTCTGACAGTCCCTGATGATCTTTGCTAGCAGCGCAGGGTCCTTCGCCTTTCCCACCAACACAAGAACCCCAGGTATGGTATCATCGACGAACGAGATCCCCAACCGGCGGAGTACCTCATCGGCGACGAACCCTGTGTACGGAGTATCCGCGTAAGGGTCGGGATTGTCGATGTACTTGAGGGCCTCAACGATTTCTGCAGCGATCATCGTTGCTTCGCCTGAGGCCACAGCATTGTCAAACGTGTACTCCTCTCTAATCTTTCCTCTCACTTCTCCGAGGAGCCGCGGCAGCTGCGCGAGTTTCGTCACGCGTTCACCTGTCCATGCGGTGATGCACGGAAGATAATACCCGGTGCTCGGGTATCCGATCTCCTTATCACGACCGTGTTGACGTATCGCCTTGTTGAGTAGCTGATCTGCATACCCAGTTGCGATGATGGCCCCGTCGATCGCTTTCTTGTAGAGGGCCTCATTCGAGAGCGGCGGTGCCGTGACGTCCGGCGTGGTTCCGTTCCAGTACGTGACCCCCCCATCGAGTTCACTGTGCGCGTTCATCTTCCATCTGCGGTACTGAACGGTGTTCACCAACGTCTTCGCCGCAATCACAGGATCAGGCTCAAATATGAAGTGACCGCCGTAGACGTCCTTTGCGGTTGCCTGGGCGACTTCATCCGCAAGAGGGCTGCCCTTGATGAATGGATAAACCCCAACGTGGGTGGGCCATCCCGTTGCGACGCACCACGTCCCAATCGCCACCGCTTTTTCGCTCATCGCTTCTGGAGCGCTCGCGACGATGGGGAGATCCTGTATGTCGACGCCCATCACCTGGGCGATTTCACTGACGAAGTTTTCCACGCGTGAGTTGTCCACGCACGACCCCATGTGGAGCACGAGCGGCAATGACTCACCGGTGGTCTTTTCCCCGACATCTTTGAGGAACGCCTTGAGGGATTCGCCTGCGTGCTCCTCGACCGCTTCTGGTGTCAATAAGCCGTGCTTCGCAAGGGATTGCGCTGCACAACCAGTTACAAGCGTCAGTATGTTGTTTCTGACTAGCTCTTTAGCGATCGTCAAATGGCAAAGGTCGTGTTCAGCCTTAGCGGGATTATTACACCCTGCGATAAGTGCGATGCCCTGGACCTCTCCGCTGCGTATCTTATCAGCAAGATACTTGAGCGGTTCCTTTTCATCAAAGGTGCTCAACAACGACTTTATGTACTCGAGACTAAATCCTGCGACGACCTTACTCGAAATATCAGGGATGGAGATTTTTGTGGGGTCTCTGTTCTTGTACGCTTCAATAGCGACGCGCACGATCTCTTTGGCGCCTTCACGCGCCGCTGCTTCATTGAATTCGATATGTGTGTCGCCGGGGATACGGGTGATCGGCATTGTTGATATCAGCTTCGTGTGGAAACACTGTGTCCAGAATCCGACCGAAGGCGCGATGCATTGATAGTCAATGACCATCACGTCAACGACGCCGGTCATTATTGCCAACTCTTGGCTCGCAAAATTTGTGACAATCGGGATGCCTCTCCGCATCAGCAGTTCGTTGGCAGTGCAACAAATGCCGACGATATTTATTCCCTTTGCTCCTGCGGCAATGGCTTCGGTTTGTAGCTCATCTGCAGCGTCGCAAATGACTTCGCTAAGAATAGGGTTATGTCCATGTACACAGACGTTGACGTAATCCTTTTTTAGCGCGCCGAGATTGGCTTGGGATACGACCATTTGCGGGACGCCGAACAAGATGTCAGAAAGGTTCGAGCTTATGTTCTCCCCCGTGACATCACCGAGTGAGCACTTGATACCACCGAATATCAACGGCACCGGATCAGCATCACATCCCATGTGAGTTCTATGCATGACTTCGGTGATTCCCTTGTCAATGTTGGTCGCGACGACGTCATTTCGCTCAAGGAGCTCTAGCCGTTTTGCGGGCAGCATAATCTTGAGCCAGTTACACCCGTCCTCATCATTTCTTGAGAAGTCCTCTAAAGCTGAATTCGCGACGGCCACTGCAAGCTCATTTACACTCTTTTCGTTCTCCAAACCGAGCTTTGCCGCAAGGGTACGTAACTTCGTCTCGTCTTTTACGCGATAGTCGGGAGCCTTACCCTCGCCGACCCCTTTAAGGGCATGCGCGAGGTGCCTTCCGTGATCAGAGTGAGCCGCACAGCCGCCTGCCATCATCCGGATCAAGTTTCGCGCCACAATTGTGTAATCTTTTGCCCCACAGATACCTCTTTGCGGCTCTTTTCCAAAAGGATTGATCCTACAAGGTCCCTGCAAGCAGATCCGACAGCACAGGCCGGACTCGCCAAAGCCGCACTGTGGCTGCATCAAGTCGGCTCGGTCCCACATCGTCTTCATATTGTTCTGCTCGGCAAGCGGCAACATCTCGAGTGCCGCAGGATCTACCGTCATCGCTTTTGGATTCGCTTTGTTACGTCTCTTGTCCATATATCAATGCACCACACTTGCACGCAAGCACGCACGATAGCTCCGCTGCACCGTTGCAGAGGTCGCATTTTACCGCTTCGTGGTCGCGCGTCTGTATCGCCCCAAATGGGCATGCGTCAACACATTCAAAGCACCCTGTGCAGCGTTCGTCGTTAATCGTTACCACACCATCGTCATTTTTTGTAATCGCACTCTCTTCACAGACCTCGACACACTTCGGCCGCTTGCAGTGAAGGCACCTCGTAAGATGCAACTTGCCATCCTTATATCCGATCGTAAGCCTCGAGAGAGGGCGCGGATACTCGCACATCGCAGTGTTGATATCGCCTGACGCGCTATGCCGTAGCGCGCACGCAAGCTCGCACGACTTGCATGCCACACAATTCTTCGGAACAAACCTAGCGATCAACATAAGCAGCTGAATACGATGTGGTTTATGCTACAAGCCTCGCAGCGGTTGCGCCGGCATCACGGTGTTCTTACTACTATGCAATGCCGGATGCGGCCACAACAAGCGTTTACTCACCGAGTGCTCGTGAAGATGAGCGCTACCCCATAAAGAGTGAGGGGGCGCCGGGCGAAGTGTCTTTCGCATTCTGTTATCCTTGAAATAACGCGATATCAAGCAGTAGGCAAAGATTGAATGATTGTACTATTTTATACGATGCTAGTCATATATATGTATGGTCTTACAAGGACGACAGAAAGTATTTATAGTGAATTTATGCGAGTAGGTAAGTGATGGGGCTTGTTAGCGTTCGTTTGTTCGCAAATTTACGCGAAATCGTGGGGCATCCTCGCGTCGTTTTGGAGGCCAACTCCATGCGCGAGGTACTAAAGGCACTTCGATCAGAGCACCCTGCGTTGCAGCCGCTGCTCTGCGAAGACGGGGAGGTCCGCCCCTACATCACGATCCTCGTCAATGGCGAGAACATACGCGACTTAGAAGCGCTTGCTACCAGTCTGTCTGACGGCGATGAAGTTGCGATCTTTCCGCCTGTTTCAGGCGGCTAGCTCGGACGACCGTCAATCACTAAGGTCGACGGACCATTTAGTGAGCTGGTTCAACGAACCTTCCATGCCTCGATAATCCTCTAGAAGCTCACGACCCAACGCAGTTAGCTTCGCCCCTCCCCCTGCTCTTCCGCCTCGCGTCCTCTCGACGAGAGGGCGACCAAGCCGCTTTTCAACGATGGTTATGCGTTCCAACGCGTAGCGGTATGACATTCCCAGCTCGCGCGCTGCGGCGCTTATGGAGCCAAGTCTCTCTATTTCGGCAAGGAGCCGCATCGTACCAAGGCCAAATACGTGTTCTCCATTTTCGCCGACAAACCAAAGCTTGAATCGCGGTCTGATTCTCATGCTAGTAAGCTATAATAGCGCATGTGCACATTTAACCATAACGATGATATTCAAAACACGAACTCCGTTTGGCGTGGCTTTGGATAGGTTTCTCAAAGCCATCGTGCCTATCGAAGATACCGAGGTGGCGCCCATACGAGAGGCCAGAGGGAGGGTGCTTGCCCGTCAGATCATTGCACAAAGGGACGAACCTAACTACCGACGGGCCGCCATGGACGGCTACGCAGTCATCGCAGACGATACGCTAGGAGCGAGCGAACATTCACCGATCGCTCTCAAAATTGGCAAAGAGGTGAGCCGCGGCGCTGCCTCGCGAGTTCATACCGGCTCCAAAATGCCGGACCAAGCTGACGCCGTTGTGATGGTAGAAGACGTCGAACGTCTTGGTGACGTCGCTGAAATTAGAGCGCAAGTGCATCCGTTCGAAAACGTCGGTCTTAAAGGCGAGGACGTAAGCCGCGGCGAGCTCGTGTTGGCTCCCGGCCATCGTCTGCGACCAGCAGACATCGGACTGCTTGCTTCTCTCGAAGTCCACGACGTGACCGTCTACCGGCAACCAGACGTCGCGATCATACCGACCGGAGAAGAGCTCGTTGGAGAAAAACCCGCGGAAGGGGAGGTAGTCGAAACAAACGGCCTTATGAACGCGCTCCTTGTAGAACAGTGGGGTGCACGGTACCGCTACCGGGACATCGTCACCGATGCGCGGGAGCTCATTGAAGACGCTTTGTTACGGGATACGGATGCCGACCTCATATTGACCACAGGAGGAACATCCGTTGGGATTCGGGACCTCGTTCCAGAAGCGGTGCACAAGCTTGGGAAAGTTTTGGTTCACGGGATCGCGATGAGTCCCGCAATGCCCACGGCGCTCGGCCTTGTTGAGAATACTCCTATAGCTTGTCTGCCAGGGTTTCCGGTCGCCTGCCTCGTCGCTTCGTATGCGTTTGCTAAGCCGGCGATCCATCGACTCGAACACGTCGAACGGGAATTTGAGCGGACAGCAACCGGCACGCTGGCTAGCAAAGTAACCGGTAAACCTGGTTCACGAACGTATGCACGCGTAGCAATACGGAACGAACGAGTTGAACCTGTCTGGGCATCGGGATCGGGCATACTCAGCTCTATGACTAAAGCAGACGGATTTGTTATCATCCCTGAAAACGTCGAAGCGTACGACGAGGGTCAACCTGTAGAGGTCGTGTTGTTCGACTGATGATCGGATGCTTGTGATGTGAGACGAAAAGAGATCACAGGGCTAATAAGCGTCGACGAGGTCCATGAGATCATTAGAAGACCTGCGCTAATTCGCATAATTCGCGACTCCGCTGCAGCGCGCGTTGGATCGAACCCTCGCTGAAGACACACGTCGCGTATCGACGTTCCGTTCTTCGATAGGGCAGTGATGCACGGGTTCGCCCGCATCGAGCTTAACATCTATTCCGCTAAGTCATTGCCACCAAGCATGAAGACCTATGCAAGACAGGATTCGCGATCAGGATTGACTAGCTGGTCTCCTAAGCAAAAACGGCGTTGATTTTTGCTGATCTACGAGCATTCGGCGGCGCTATGAGACTAAGCCGCGTACTTCGCGGTTTGGGAACGCACTTCGTTTGACACGCTCTTTAGGGTCTCTCTAGGCAACTTTTTATTGTTAAAAGTCCCATGAACGTTGCCCTAGGGGTAGTAGGGTAGCCTGGTCCATCCTCGAGCGTTTGGGACGCTTGGACGGCAGTTCGAATCTGCCCTACCCCATAGACTCAAGCGTTGGCTGTATAACGGTTAAACACGATGCATGGGCTCGTAGCCTAGTCAGGATAGGGCACCGGCCTCCTAAGCCGGCGGTCGAGGGTTCAAATCCCTCCGGGTCCGCTTTTGTAATTGAATCGTGCGCTCGCACTTAGATTTTGCCCTTCGTTAGCGTGCCACCTCGTCACGACTGAACGCATCTCAGGTTTCGAACGCCTGTGGTGCGCGCTTCGAGCCGTTTCCCGCATGTTTTTCGTCAATACCCGTCTGGCAAGGCGCTTCAGCGACGTCGCACGCACGTTTAAACACGGAACTCAAACGCCGCGACCGGATAGATTAGTTTGTGCTCAGTCAATATATCCGGATCAATCTCGCCAAAAGTCCCGACAGTCTCTTCAGCAACGAGAATCGCAGCACGCCTTCCCTCAAGGAACGATGGATGGCTAGACTCATTAACCTCGAAAGGACAGTCAAGCTCACGGAAAACGGCTTTCACGACCTTCTTTATTTCCGTAAAGCTGGCTGCACTGGATGCGATAACCCCAGCGCAAAGGCGACGTTCCTGAGCCGCGTCGGCGACAAGGCGGACGACTTCGCCCACCTCGTACACCATTTGCGGATACTCTCGGTGCTGATTGAGTGCTAACGTGTCTATCAAGCCAGGCAACAAGCTCGTCCGCAAGCTGATGTGCTCCTCAAGCAGGGGATTTTCGATAATAACCGCTTCGCTCGGATCAGAAGCTAACATGAGTGTGATCACCTCGAGGAAACCCAGGCCTTGTAACACATCCCTTATAACGGTTGATCGCTGCTCTTCAACCAGCCTGCTGCCGATCGTTCCAAGCTTCGGATAAGAAGGCGGAATGCTTTCGTAGCCAAAACCTATCGCAACGTCTTCGATGATGTCTACCGGGTGCATGATATCAGTTCGGTAGCACGGGACCGACACCTTAATTCGACCGGCGTTGACCACTGATTCCATGCGCATCTTCTGAAGTGAGGCTGTGATTATCTCTTCAGCGATTTCGACACCAATACGCTTCACTATGTCGCCCTTTGTGACTACGAATGTCGAACCGCCCATGTCGGGAGTGTTGAGCACTTGTCCGTTGCCTCGATAAACGACTTTGACCGTCTCGATAGTCGCCCCTCGGTCGTAAAGCGCGGCGACGAGTATGTGAAGGCAGTCTTGTATTGCCTTCATGTCGAGCCCAGTCACATCAATAAACAGATCAGTCGTTTTCTCACTCACACGAGTGAGTTCGCCATTGATAATGGGCGGAAACGAGAGGACGTTTTCGTTTACGTCTAGGATAAGCGGGTGACGGTCGCCGACGATGTGCGCATATTCCTTTCCCTTCGGATGAACGCGAAGAATCTCAGCGGGGCTTATTCGTTCGGAAAAATCAAGCGGTACGAAGGCGACGTCACCGAGAGTGTACCTAAAAGGAGGACTGACCCGCGAGAGATCGTGAATGCCAATCGATGCCTTTCGCCGATCCCGCCCCACACCCCAGTGCAAGTCTTCCTGCAAATCGATCAGTGACTTAATCGTTCTTTCATCGAGCGTAACTCCTCGCACTACTGCGCAAACTACGTACGGGCGCACCGCGTTTACGGATGAGTCGACTTCGATTTCGATGCCCGAATTTGAAGTTACGTACTCAGGGAGACCCGTCTCTATTCCAAGCATACCTCTTACTGCTCGAGCCGCGCCCTCAACGCTAAACAAATCAGGCCTATTTGGGAAAAATTCTACTTCTATCTCGTCGTTGACGCACCCTACATCCGCCCCGAGGCGCGGAAGTAGCTCAACGATCGTATCAGCGTCGGTGCCTACCATCTCCTCAAGTTCTGCACGATTCAGGGTAACAACTGGCAAATCAGGCACCTCAGAGTAGTACGCTTGGCATATTGCGCAACCACGCGACGTCGCTCAAGTAGAGCTTTCTGATATCGGTCAATCCCATCTTGAGCATAGCTATCCTCTCGATACCTATGCTGAATCCTAGCACGCTTTTGAGTCCAAGCGGTTGAGTCACTTCAGGCCGAAAAACGCCTGCCCCGACTAACTCAAGCCAGCTGCCATCCACAAAGATATCGCCCTCCAGGCTCGGTTCCGTGAACGGAAAGTAGCCAGGTCTAAATCGAACGCGGTCGAATCCGAGCCGTCCAAAGACCGTCTTTAGCACGCCGATCAAATCGGCCAAGCTCAAGTCTTCGCCGTGAATCGTCCCCTCGCATTGCTGGAACTGCGGCAAATGCGTTGAGTCCATGCTTTCTCGTCGAAACACGCGGTCAATGCCGAAGATCATTGCCGGAGGATCGGGATGGCGTACGAGGTAGCGAAATGCGGACCCAGTCGTGTGGGTTCGTAAGACTGCCCGACGCGATCGTTCGAGGTCGAACTCGCCCCCCCAGCCTACAGATCCCGCGCAGCCAGAAGTGTGTGCTGCTGCAACGCGCGCAGCTAAGTCAGTAGGCAATTCAAGCGCGGCTGGTCGAGAGAGGTAGAACGTATCTTGTTCGTCGCGAGCTGGATGATCTTGCGGCACGAAGAGCACATCGAAATTGTGGAATTCACTTTCGACTATTGGACCCTTAAACTCGGTAAACCCCATGGAAATGAAAATGTCCCGCATTTCGTCAATAAGGCGCCGCAATGGGTGTGCTTTTCCGGGATAAAGTGGAATGGTGTCTGCCCGCACATCATATGGCTTTAATCGCCCTCGCCACGCCCCAGTCCTGATAAGTTCAGAAGTAAGATCTGCGATGTCACGGTCCGCCGCGCGCGGAGCATCCAGTTGCATTTCGTCGCCTGCACGAGTCAATATGACCTCACGTGACGCGATCTGATGCGCCCACACGATATTGCGCTTTATGAGCCCCTTGAGAGCGTGTTCTGCCTGTTGTGGTTCGACTGAGACGTCCCTCAAGGTGAACTGCTTTCTTGCTTTTACGTCCTGGAGTATGCGCTCTTCGGGGACTATATCAGCCGTGAGTGGCGATAGGATTGAATCGCCATTGGCAGTCATAATGGCGGCCCACCCTCTACGCTTGAGCCATCCAACGGCGATTGGCATCGCTGGAAAGATACTTCGGAGATCGTTGAGGGAGGTAGGCCCGTTTATAAGCAAGTAGTCGTGAACCTGTCGCTCTGGAAGGCCTTTCTCCGCATATATAACTCCCTCCTCAGTCAGTTCATACGAAGTGTCGATGTTTTCTTCGACCCGAGCCAGCCCTTCTGTTTGTAGCAGATACGCCGACTGAAGAACCGCTTCAATTTTCAGCCCGGTTTCTCTCGAAAGAGGTTCCACTCTAGCTCGTTTTGCTCGCCTTAGGGAACGTAAAAGCACCCAGTCGTTGTGAGATAGCTGCACCATACGAATCGCTGACGTTAAGGAGGGTAAAACACCGTCTATTTCTACTCAGCTACACACGATTATTATTTATTGTTACCTATCTACAGAATCCATATGGAAGCCAAAACGACGTTGTCGCGCACACAAATCAGGTTTGCTGGGGCTCTGTTTAGTCTATTCTGCAGCAGTTGCGCGCCACTCTCACAAAAGGTGCTAAGGCGGTGGCGGAGATGAGGTAGTGACAGACAAGTATAGGACATCCCTTTTTTTGTTCAGAAGGGACTTGCGGGTTCCCGACAACACTGGGCTCATTGAGGCGTCTTCGGCCTCTGAAACAGTGGTAGCTGCTTTCGTCTTTGACCCGGGACAAGCGGCGCGAAATCCCTACTCCAGTCTTAACGCGTTTTAGTTTATGATCGAATCCCTCCACGATCTCACTCGCCAAGTGGGAGCGGCACGCGGTTTCTTGTCCACATTTAGGGGACGCCCAGAGGCGGTTGTGGGACACCTTATTGATGAAGAGGGTGTAGAGGCTGTTTTCGTAAACAGAGATTACACCCCCTTTAGTCGATCGCGAGATGCTGCGATAGCAAAAGTTTGCGAAGAGAGACGAGTTGCCTTTCACAGCTGTTCTGATGTGCTGTTACACGAACCAGGCGACATTCTGAAAGATGATGGGAGACCGTACACGATCTTCTTTCATTTTTTCAGAAAAGCGCGTTCGATTCCAGTTCGGCCAGTCAATGCTGCAAGAGTCAACAATGTCTCAAGCATACACATCGCCTCGCAACAACACGAGGTGCTTGACTGTGATCTGCACGATCGGGACGCACACAGGTTCATCCGTGGCGGCCTCTCACGAGCGCTCAAAGTGCTTGCTGGCCTGAGTCAGTTTGCTCAGTATAAGACTGAGCGAGATTATCCCGCCAAAAGCGCGACGACGAGGCTTTCGGCGCACAACAAGTTCGGCACGTGCTCAATACGAGAGGTGTACCATTCTGTAGTGAACCAACTCGGTGATGAGCACCAGCTTATAGCTGAGCTGTTCTGGCGCGATTTCTACTCGCACATCGCACACTTCTTTCCCCACGTCTTTGGCCGCCCATTTTATCCCAAATACGACGCCTTAGCATGGGACACTAGCTCAAAGAAATTCGGCGCGTGGTGCGCTGGAAGAACAGGGTTTCCGATTGTCGATGTAGGGATGAGAGAGCTAAACGCCACCGGATTCATGCACAACCACAACCGCGTCCGGATGATCGTCGCATCGTTCCTCATTAAAGACCTGCACATCAATTGGCGTCAGGGAGAACGCTATTTTGCCCAAAAGCTTGTGGATTATGATCCCGCTGTAAATAACGGTAATTGGCAATGGTGCGCGTCGACTGGTTGCGATGCGCAACCATATTTTCGGATTTTCAATCCGTGGCTGCAGCAGAGACGATACGATCCACATTGCAGCTACATCAAAGCGTGGATTCCGGAGTTACGCTCTGTCGCCGCAGCGCATATCCATTCTCCCGACAAGCTTAAGGATGTGGCAATTTCCGGCTATCGCGTACCTCTCGTCGATCACGCGACGGAAAGCAAGCGAGCGAAAGAAGCATATGGTCAGGTCGTAAGAGGTGCGTAAAAGCACCCGCGAGGTACGCATTACCAGACCTGATGCTCGGAAGCCCGCGAACGGAACCTCCGCAAATCGTGAAGTGATGGACTGTTTGTGCAAAGAGTCTTCTGCCAGAAGCTGACTTAGTCAGATCATTGCTGACAGTCTCGGATGATAAAGTCCTCCATCCGATCTCGCGCTCGCTCGCGCGCGGCCTGGTGATTTCTTAAAAACTGCACGACCCTATCGGCAAGCTCTTGTTTGCACTCGCCACAAGCACGTGCACCACGCAAGCACTCTTGTCGCAGCTCAAGCGCCCGCTGATCGTCCTCTTCAAAGAGGTAAAAAGAGTACTGGTAGACTGCGCAAATGTCAGGCACGCCACCTAGCTCCTTCTGTTCTTTTACCGTCGTTCGTCCACCGGTAAAGGCGTTGGCAATTTTCATCCGCGCCTCTTCTGGGCTGTCTGTTGTGAAAATGCTCGTTTCAGGAAGTGAAGCGGACATTTTGTCGAGGCCTAAAAGGCTGGGGAAAAACCGACTGTGCACGAGCGCAGGCTTGTAGTAGCCCATCTTAGGGGCAACATCACGAGTGATGCGAAAATGCGGGTCCTGGTCGATTGCACAAGGGATCAATACCGGAACGTTTCGGCCAGCGAAGATAGTGGGCAAGAATGCTGGCGCCGATTGCATGCTCGTAAAAAATACCATTCCAATGTTGGTGCTCACATCGAATCCGAAGACCGCCCGAGCCGCCGAGAACGTAACGCGCTTAGCTACTTCTAGCGCAATCGGATATAGAGTTCTCGCGTACTCGGTGTCAAGGAATATTCGTGTCTTTTTCGGATCAAAGCCGAGCGCGATTAGATCGAGGCTATTGTCATACGAAAAACTGCGCGTCGCCTTTGCACTCAGCTCGTCCTTTTGTAGGAATTTTTCGTCATCGGTCATCTGAAAGTACAGCTCGGCGCCAAACGCATCTTGCAAGTACTTCGTGAATATCCACGGCATCAGATGACCAAGATGCGTATGCCCTGAAGGCCCGCGCCCGGTGTAAAGAACGAATTTCTCACCCGCTTCGTACCGGTCCAATATCCAGTTGAGGTCTCGATGCGAAAAGAAGACCTGCCGCCGCAGCATAAGCGGGATTGAACCGGTAAGTTTCTTAAATCGCGCCAAGATGGCGTCGTCAATGGGCTGCGTGCCAAAAAGAGCCATCAGCTTGTTGTAGTCAACGTGCCCTTCCACTTCCCACGGTGTGACAACAAAATCGCTTGGCATCGCGTTCTGACCTCATTCCTCTGCCTATATCGGCTATTGATAGTCATCAGCGGTTATAAAGACACCGTATCTCGCGCGCGGGTCTCGCAGCGCTGACTCGATTGGCCGCCTGCGCGTATTTTAAGGGGCGCAATTCATGGATAGACGAGTTACGGTTTTGCCCGGCCAATGTCAAGATATTCGAGACCCGTTTTTCCACTATAGGCAAAGATCATACGTTTACGCACGCCGTGTGCGAGACGAATCGCCCGTGACATTTCCGGCAGGGTCGCGACGAAGCCTTCTGGGAGAGCGTGCACGAGGTACTTCGAGTGCGGGATCCTATCGACGTCTTCGATTTGCTCATATGCCCTAAAATGGCTGCCAAATTTGAAACCAGTTTTCACGACGAAGCCGCGATCACGCAGATCTGTGTACACTTCAAGCTTCTTCAAGAATTCCGGCTCAATAGCTTTGGCTCTGCGAATGAATTGCAGCCTGGTGAAGCGTTTGTTGGTTGCCCCGTCCTCAACCGATAACCCAAGCTGCATGAGGTAAGCGCACTCAATAAGAGAGAGCTGGAGCATTTTCTCGTCCACGAGCTTTCCATAAAAGCCAGCTCGGTAGAGTGGCACGGCGTGCTGCTCATCCCAGATCACCACCCGATCATCAAGAAGGGTGGCATCCGCTTTAGAAAGATCCACCGCAAGAGACGGCATCTTGCCCTGCATGCTCGCGCTTTTGGCTTCGTAGAAGGTTAGATCACTTTCCCCATCGACGACCGCGAGAAGCATCTTTTTCCGTACGTTTTGGGTGAGCCGCACCTTTTCCATGAGTTCCGCGAAGGGCACAGAAATGCGTTCGGAAAGCACGTAAACGTATGCGGATGCGGGGCCCTCGCCAGGTCTCCCTCCGCGAGGATACAGCCTGAAGTCAGTCACGCTTGGCTGTATGTAGTAACCCCGTTCACGCAGGTCTTTATAGACCACGTACTTAAGGTCAAAGTAAGGCTGAATGCCTGAAGCCTCTTTAAAGAACTCTTTCAGCGTGATCCCGAGGTCGAGTCGCTCCCGTTCTACGAGATAAGCAGCCTCAACGAGTGATAGCTCGAGGGCGTTTCCTTTCAGCCGACCGTAGTAGCTATACTCCTGCTCATCGAAGTCCCTCCTCGAGAGCACCACTTTGTCGCCTTTTATGTCAAACGCCATCGTCCCGCACCGTTTCCGTCATTTAGAAATGCTGATGACGAGATATTACTTTTTCCCCCGAATGCATAGCTTAAAATAGCAGCCTAGTGTGAGTCCTATTGTTGCGAGGTAGGCTTAGAGGATGCTCTTAGTTGCAGATGCAGTTAGCGAGGAGTTTGCACCTCTCTTTCCCTTTTCGTGTTTTAATCCAATGCAGTCGCAGGTACTGCCGAGCCTCCTCGGGTCAGATGATGATGTTGTTGTGGCAGCACCCACGGCATCTGGAAAGACCGTGCTCGCCGAGCTCGCAATGGTTCGCGAGCTCTCAAAACCGCAAAGTGGCAAAATCCTGTACCTCGCTCCGCTGCGCGCACTTACCAATGAAAAAGAAGGTGAGTGGCAGACCTTGTTCACGCCAATGGGCTTCGAGGTCTACGTTGTTTCTGGCGAGCGCGAGTTAGACCCGTCAAAAGCACGCAGCGCCCACATTATCATATCAACGCCGGAAAAATGGGATTCTTCCAGCAGAAAGCACAGCACGACACACAGGTTCGTCAGAGACGTTTCAGTAATTATCATCGATGAGGCACACCTCCTTGATTCTGATGAGCGCGGAGGCGTGCTTGAAGCGTTAATCACGCGCATGAAGCGCATCAAAGACACCAAAGTCCGGATCGTCGCGCTTAGCGCAACGATGCCCAACGTCAGCGAGGTCGCTCAGTGGGTAGGAGCTACAGAAGAGCACACTTTTGCCTTTGACGATTCTTACCGCCCCGTCCCGCTCAAAGCTGATGTTTTTGGGTATAATCCCGGCAAGAACAAGTTCTTAGACAAATATATTAGATTGTATAAAGCCGTCACATTAATCGAGCCTCACGTCCCTGATGGCCAAGCACTCATCTTTGTAGCAACCCGATCTGACACAACACAAGCGGCATCAAAGCTTGTTGAGATCTTTGCGACAAAAAGGAAGACACTCACGACCAAAGAGTCGGCACAAGTGGCTGCGCGAATAAAGAGCAAATCCCTGAGCGATGCTGTGCGCAACGGTATTGGTTTTCACCACGCCGGCCTTTTGAAACAAGACCGGGACCTTGTTGAGGCGGCTTTCAAAGCCGGACACATCAAAATACTGGTCTCAACTTCAACACTCGCCTGGGGCGTTAACCTCCCTGCACGAGTCGTCGTCATTCGAGACATCGCAAACGAGGCTATCGATGAGGAGATAAGCTCACTCGATCTCCTTCAAATGCTCGGTCGTGCCGGCAGGCCCCAGTATGACGAACGCGGTTTCGGGTGGATTATCGTACCGCGCGACCGCGCAGCGGGCTTCGTCGAGATGTTGCGCAATGGTCCCCCGATACGCTCGCAGCTGCACAAGACACTAAGTGAGCACTTGAATGCGGAAATCAGCATGGGCACTATTAAGAGCCGCGCGCATGCCAAACAGTGGTTTAGCGGAACGTTTTATTTTGTGCAACACCCTCAGTCGAGCGTTCTTTTGGACAATCACGTAAACGCCCTCATTGAACAAGGATTTGCCGTCGAGGCAGAAGATCTCCTGCTTCCAACTGATTTAGGCAAGCTCGCCTCGAAGTACTACCTGCGCCTCAACACAGCTCGAGGATTTACGCAGTTGAGAGAGTCGCCTACCGACGAGGAGCTACTTGACGCTGTCGCCTCAGCCGAGGAATTTGCCGATATCGCGGTGAGGCGGAACGAGGTCTCTGCGATAAAGCGTACGCAGCCAAGTTATCACGGACACAAGTCCAAGGTGCTCGCTATATTAGACGCATATATTGAGCGTGGAGAAGTCACCGAAGTGCTAAGGAGCGACGCATGGCTCATCCGACAAAATGCGCTTCGGCTCTTGTCCGCACTGGAAGCGTTCTTATTGCTCTTCAACGCACCGGAAACCGTCTTGCGAGCCAGAATTCTCGCTCTACGACTTGAATACGGAGCGCCAGAGGAGCTGTGCCCGTTGCTTCAACTTGACGGAGTGGGCATCAAACAAGCAACTCAGCTATATGCGCAAGGGATCAAGTCGCCGTTTGACATTACCCCAGCGGTGCTTTCCAGACTCGTTGCCGGCACGCGTATCGCACAGTCAATAGGGAAACTGCCCGAAATCGTAATTGACATGCTGTTGCCCGATTCGATAGCATTTGGACAAAGCGCTATGTGCCACGCAACTGTAACAAACGCTCGCGGAGGCACACGTGTGTCGGTAACCGTGTTCGCCAATGGACTCAAGATGCTTCGCGATAGCTTCTATCTGGCGAATGGATACGCCAAATCAATTCCCATCGGCATATATGGCTCTCAAAACGAACGAGTCACGTACCAAGTGCGAGTCGACCATCTCGATTGTGTCAAAGCTCCCCAGATCCGACAGAAAGAAATAGCGATCACCGATCTCCCTAGCGAACTGAAAGCAGCTATTAGTAGCGTGGACAGAGGGCCGGTGACTATTGGTAATGGACCACAAGCTCATGCGGAAGTACCGCACTTTTCGATCCCTCCAGCAGCGCTTAGAGAGGCGCATGGAGCAGGACCGTTGGAGGCGCCGCTCATGACCCCCCACGACGCCTCACACAGGAGCAGGAGCACGAAGCTGGACGTAGGGGACAAAGACGTGCACTTGAGATCCGTGGGACGCTGCAAGCAATGCGGCGATTCATTGAACCGCGCTGAAAGCGTAATAACGTGCGATTGCGGAGCTCTTTACAAGCTCCCTACCGGAGCGGAACTCACCGGAAGCACTTGCAGCTGCGGGCTGCCAAAGTTCAGACTCAAGCTTTTTGGCGTTGACGTGTGCATTGACCGTCAATGCGAGAACATGGATGATGTGATTGCTCAGCGCTTCGCAACAAGCGGTTTCATCTGCCCTCGCTGTCGTGGTCCCCTAACCGTCGTGCGCAGGAAGGGGATCATTGTGGGGTGTGCACAGTACTATGACGGGTGCAAGACCGCTTTCTTATTGCCTGCTAACGCAACGATCGTTGGACGGTGCAAGTGCGGGCTGCCGAAGCTGCAGCTGAAAACCAAGACTCGATGTCTCGACACCAAGTGCCGCGCGTAAGCACTACCTGGCAGGATCAACGCTTCCGATCCCGCAATGATTCTACAGCGCCGTCATGGCTTCCGAATTGTGGCGCTATCTGGGTCAAGACCACGCCATTCGACAATATAACCGAGAGCTTCCAAAACCTTCTCTGGAGATGAAATACCCTCTTCTTCGATTATACCAAGCGCGGCAGGAAGTACCCCCCCTTCAAGCGCTTTTAGTCTCTCTGCGATTGTATCAAGCTTGCGCTCGCTTACGAGAAGCGTGCCGATAAGACGGTAGTGCGCTGCTGGATTGGCCTGCAACCATCGCACGAGGGCCCCTACCGATACGGACTGTGCGTCGGCCAGTTGTGTTACGTCGATGACTTCTCCTGTGAGTTCAAGCCGTGTGCTGTCGATGGTTTGGGCCTGCTGCACGATGGCAGTTTCCTCTAACTGCTTCAGGTACTTGACTACCGGCTTCACGGGCACCTTCTTGTCGTAGAGGATGACCAAGCCTTTGACCTTCTCGAGCTGCGAACAATTGAGGCTTCGATCGACAGCGATCAGCAAGTTCTCAACGTCGAGCTCCCGCAGTTTCGCCAGCTTCTTCTTAAGGTACTCATCAGTCCAAAAACCGACCACCTCGAGGTACGCCTTCAGATGGTTCTTCTCAAAGCTGAAATCAGGGATGAATACGTATCGGCCGGCAACTAGCAGTTCCGGTTCTCTTTTGAGGTTCCAACCCAACTTTAAAGCCTTAAACGAGTGTGCGAACGCCGCTTCGACTGAGCTGTCATATCGCTCTCTTGTTGACTCGGCACCGTGCCCAGGAAGCCGATCTCTCACGTTCCCGCTGTCAAGCTCCAGTTCTAACAGCTTGGGTGCTTGTCGTTCCCCACCGACAACGTGTGCCTTGAGGTGCCATTCGTCAGCTTCGACAATAGAAGGGAGTAGTTTCGCAAGTGACGTGCCGTACCGTTCGGTCAGCTTGAAGAGCGATATAGGACCGTCAACGATGGTGCGATAAGCTCCGTCAGTTTGCTCTATCGCATACATGAGACCCAAATGCTTGAGCCGACTGAAAATGCGCTGGTAGTTGCTCCCGACCATAAACTCGAGAGAGGCAGCCTTGAACAGCAGCGTTTGTGTCAAGCTTAAATTGTACTGCTGGATAAGGTCTCGCGGATGGGGCGCGACAAAGCGTTCTAACACCAGCTCATCTTCGAAATCGCTCCAGAGCGACGCCTCGAGCTGCAATGACGAGAGACCCAGTTGCGACGCTGCCTCAGTTATAACCTTCTGCCTCAGCTCGTCGGTCGCGACGAGCGGATACCGATTTGCCTCTCTAAAGACTTCACGGCGCGCTTGTTTGGGATCAATGTGACTTCGCGGTTTGAACGTTGCTGCGCGGTCGAGCAATGCGACTAAGCCCCTCACCAGTCGAAAGTCAAAGCCGACTTCCTCAAACTGCTGACACTGGTCAGCCAGCTCGCCCTTTCGCTTGTTTAAGTGTGCTTCATACGTTTCGATCAAACGCGACGCCAGTTCTAAGTAACGGCCTTCAATCGGCACATAAACCGGTTTGATCTTTCCGGAGCGAGCGCGCGTGATAAGGAGATTGCTAGGGAGCATTCTCCGCGGCCCTCCATCTTCGCTTCCGGCGGTGACTCATTCCTGTTTCGGTGGTATCCCGCGTGACGATTTCAGTGAGTCTCGCGAGCTTCCCCTCCCGCTTACGCAGCACGCGCCCGAGGCGCTGAATGAATTCTCGGGAGCTACCGGTCCCGCTGAGAATAATAGCTTGCGAGGCATCGGGAACGTCGACCCCCTCGTCAAGCACTTTAGAGGTGACTATCATGCGATACTCCCCGTCGTGAAAGCTGGTAAGTATCTGTCTGCGCTCATCTTTGAAGGTCGTGTGCGTGATTGCCGGGATCAAAAAGGTTCGAGCTATGCGATGCACGAGCTTATTATGCTGAGTAAAAATGATAGTCTGCTCAGAGGGGTGCTCGAGAAGCAGTTCCTTTAGCACCTCCATTTTTGCGCGTGAGTTCAAAGCGATGTCTAAGGCCCGATTCCGAGCCAGAAGCGCTTTTCGAGCCTCCGGATCCCACGAGCTGCGTCTGATGAACGTGGCGAAATCGTGCGGCGTTCGCAGCGTAACGTTGCGGCGCGCCAGATAATTAGTGAATACAGCATAGCACCGCGAATACTCCTCCGCTTCGTCGGGCTCCAAGTCGACGGAGCGATACGCCACTTCATAACCGGAAAGGTGTTCGTCAGCGAGGTCCTGCACAGTCAGCTCATAGACTTTTCCCCCGATGAGGCGTAGGAGCTCGCTGTGTAGACCATCTTCGCGTTCATACGTTGCTGTTAGTCCAAGTCTCGCTGGCGATAGAAACATTTCAGCGATATGGCGATAACCTGCTGCAGGAAGGTGATGGACCTCGTCGAAGATGACTAACCCAAATCGATTGCCAAGCTCCGCTGCGCGCAAATACGCTGAGTCGTAAGTGGCAACGGTGAGTGGCGAGAGTACATTGTCACCGCCTCCGTACGCACCTACCTCGAGCTCAAATTCAGTCGCGAGCACGCGACGCCACTGCTCCATTAAATCGAGCGTAGGCACGACCACCAAAGCAGGAATTTGCAGCTTGCCGATTGCCCCAACCGCGACAACTGTTTTTCCGGCGCCCGTTGGGAGGACAACCGTCCCTCGTTTTCCCGCTTCCATCCACGAGTCCAGCGCGTCTCGTTGATAGTCTCGAAGCACGGTGCGTAGCTGCAGGTGTGGCACGGGAAGCAGCTTGAGCGCCTCGTCTACGTACTCGATATGGCTGTTCTCAAGGTAATCAATGACGTCTGCGTAGTGCAATGCCAACGCTCTGTATGCACCTGAACGCGCGTCCCAATGGGAGTTTGGTACACGCGTGTCCCCCCAAATCAGCAGGGTACCTTTGTCGTATTGAATCCTTACCCGCAATTAATTCACCTAGAGCCGCTACCGGCGGCTCTGCTCGGCTGGTCCGGCACTGTGTTCTCGCGAAAGAAGCAGCGTACAGCTTTTTATCCATTCGCCTCGAGCTGCACGCGTGGTGCCTACGATTAAGCGCGTTGCTCCCGCTTCATTGCACGTCCCTCTCGCTTCAATAACCTCTCCCTCATTGGCTTGCCCTGCATAGGTATGCGTATACGAAAGTACCTTCTTCACTGTTTCGTGCTCGATTTCGTAAATAGCAGGGCTGTCGAATGCGTAGCAATCGTTGGTCACCGCGGCGCGGATGGTCGCAAACCCATCGTCTATACCTCGCGGCTCAGCTACTATTTCATCGAGCCCACGCACGAACAACAAATCGAAGTATGTCTTTCCGATCAAACCCCGGTTCCACTTTCTCTGTTCGTGCAGCACGAACTCTTCGAACGTCAGTTCCGGGGAACGCTTTTGGTATATCTGCTGCCACACACGACTGTCAATCGGCGGCAACAATCCGCACTCTACGGCGTCGCGCAAAGCGGCTCTCCCACGCTCAAAGCTTGGCTTCCCGTAAAGAACAAAATCAATATCAGATGACTCCGCCGCAAGCCCGACAAGTCGAGAACCTGTTACCCCCATATGGTGCCGAGGGATTCCATACCCCTCAAGGAGCTCCACGATTCTCAAAACGCTCGCATCATCACAATGCTCTATGCATTGTTGTGGACGCTTCAGCTCTACGACGTCCTCGTACGGAATTGCGCAGAGTCCATTCAGATACATATAGGACTTGTACATCAGGTGTTGTGCTTCATCAAAGTCGACTTTGCGAAACCGCTTGCCATCCTGGCGCACTCTGTCGCCGTTTTTGTCTGGAACGTAGCGCAAAAAACCTTGGATATACGCCTTATTGTCGTACGAAACAACCGCGAAGATCCAATTCTCTTTAGTAATAACAAAATCTCTTATGCGAACAGGCTCGCTTACTGTCATCCCGCAATCGGGTTATCACTTTACCATTATTAAGCTTCCTCGATTGCGATGAGGGGTTTGTCGCGCGAAGCTCGTGCCTAACAAGGTCTCGCAGGAACAATTTCCTTTCATTTTCCATAGCAGCCGATTTTGGTTAATCAGGGGCCGCTTAATCAGTGGTTACAGGCCGAATCGGCTGTGTAGGGTCATTTTCTTCGTGTGCACGTCAGAGCGTCCCGCCGCAATTCCAGCTCCAATTCGGAATATGGGTAGGCGATGCTTCTCCCCCTAAATGCCCCCCACGCGTAAAAAGCACTTACAAATACGTGCGAAGTTCTCAGGTTAAACGGCGGCATTAGTAGGCGGCGCAATCATTTGCGGTTCGCAATCTGACGCGGGATTTCAGTCATTTCACACACGGTGTCGTACCCTGCACCTCGGCGCAAGACCACGCGATTGACGAGATCCACCACAGTTGAAGGACCTAAGGTAACCTGACCTCCTTCAAGCACGCAACCAACGCGGATGCTGACATCTTTTGCGCACATGGCAGGCTGCGCGCCTGTCACGTTCGCGCTTGTCGAGGTGATCGGAGCCCCGACATAATCAATCAGCGCCCGGGCTACCTTATGAGAAGGAAATCGGATGCCGACGAGGTTTGTGCCTGCCGTAAGGACGCCAGGAACGATATCCTTTTTTCGTAAGAGAACAGTGACAGGCCCTGGCAGCAACTGGTGGAGAAGGTTAACGTCTTCGACGTACGCAACGGCTTTTATCATGCCGAATTCAGAAACAGCAAGCGAAATAGGCTTCGACGAAGTCGCTTGTTTAAGGGCGATCACTTTCCTGACCGTTGATTCTTCAAGCGCTAACGCGCCTAGTCCGTAGACGGTATCGGTCGGATAAGCAACGATCCCGCCGGCCCTGATAGCGTTAGCAGCGCCCTTTATACTTCTCGTAATCCGAATAGGGGCCACAGTAAGCCTCACACAAAAAAAGCTATAGCTTTCAGTGTCGCCGTTTAACGACGGCTATATCTCCGAGCGTCAAGTTTCCGGACGGTTTGCCCCGCTGCGCTTTTTCCCGCCCGATTTCGATGAGGAGGTTCACGTTCAGCGCCTTTTCGAGTTTCTTTCGGAGTTTATCGTCAGGCGTTAGTTCCTTTCGCTCAATTTTCTTTATCACGAGCGCTTTTTCCATTATTTTCGCTGCGAGTTGCTCCTGCGTTATTCCAGCTCTTTTTCGTGCGTTTTTAACGATGTCATCAAAGTCGGGATCGAGTTCGCCCGCCATTTGTCGATAGATGTCCCGATACCTAGTGCGGGTATGGGCAGTAACTTTGTTTGCCGGTCCGATGAGCGTTTGAGGACGGCGTATTTCCGTGCCAAGGCCTGAACATGCAGCACACGTTTCGAGCTCCGCCCCCTCAACAATAACGCGTTTAGGCCTTCCTAGGATTTCTTTCCCGCATAATTCGCAGTGCATGGCTTTCCTCGAAAAAAGGATATATAGCATGCAATATTAAATACCATGCGGAGGAAACGACAGTGGAAGACTCTTTTGACGAAAGCGAAAAGAAGGGCAGCGACTTTTCTGAATACCTCCTGGACCGCGTTCGTCAACTTGAAGAACGTAATCTCAAGCTCCGTGATGCCAATCGCAAAGTCGAAAACGAGAAGAGATCGGCTGAGAATCAGAAGGTACGCTACGAGCGCGAAGTCCGAAAACTCAGAAGTGAGCTTGAACGACTCAAGGGACCCCCTTTGCTTGTTGGAACGGTACTGGATGTGCTCGACGACAATCGAGTCGTAATCAAGAGCTCAACCGGCCCGAAGTTCGTTGTCAACGCTTCACAATTCATTGAGCAAGAGCTTATCGCCGGCGCCAGAGTGGCGCTGAATCAACAGTCCCTCGCTATCGTCGGCGCTTTGCCACCATCGAAGGATCCGACCGTTTACGGGATGGAAATCATTGAGACACCAACGGTGAGCTACGATGATATCGGCGGCCTAGACGCTCAGATTCAAGAGCTTCGAGAGACGGTAGAACTCCCACTGTTAAAGCCTGAGCTATTTGAGCGAGTAGGGATAGAGCCGCCTAAGGGCGTACTTCTCTACGGAGCTCCCGGAACCGGCAAAACGCTTCTTGCAAAGGCAGTTGCAAAACACACAGAATCAGTTTTCATTCGAATCGTAGGCAGTGAGCTCGTGCAGAAGTATATAGGTGAGGGGGCTCGACTCGTTCGAGAGTTATTTGAAATGGCCCGGGAAAAGGCCCCCAGCATTATCTTCATCGATGAGCTTGACGCCATAGGAGCAAAGCGCCTGGATAGCGCGACTTCAGGGGACCGTGAAGTGCAAAGGACGCTTATGCAGCTCCTCGCCGAAATGGACGGATTTGAAAATCGGGGCGATGTTAAGATCATCGGTGCGACCAACAGGAGCGACATACTCGACCCTGCATTGCTTCGGCCCGGGCGCTTTGATCGCCTTATCGACATCCCGCTGCCAACCTACGAAGCACGCGTTGAAATTGTCAAGATCCACACGTCCGGTATGAACCTGGCTCAAGAAATTGATGCCGAGAAGATTGCCAAGCTCACCGACGGTGCCAGCGGCGCTGACATAAAAGCTATTGCGATGGAAGCCGGCATGTTTGCTATCCGAGCGGAACGCGAGTCCGTGATAGTTGCCGATTTCGACGATGCCGTGCGCAAAGTTATGGGCATGCCTAAAGCAGAGGCGCAGCAGCTGGAGTCAATGTTCGCGTAGCTCATTGACATTCCTCACGACCGTGTTTGTCGATTAGCGGATGCTACTCGCCACAGCCAAAACAGTCGACGCTCGTTTGGGTGAATTCACAGCAACGTTTCCAGACTAAAATTACTGCAAGCGCTCTACGTTTTTCCGCTAATCTCGCGATAACTTAGATAAAATCGTTGTAAGGCCGTAATATTGCTCACAATAGCCACAAAGACCATCATCCAGCCTAGCAACGGAAACCAGATGATGTTCGCGGGAAATATCAAGTTGAGCAAAGCGACGAAAAATACGAGGACGAGTCTGTCGGCTCTGCCGAGCAGGCCGCGATAATTCCTGCCAACGCCAAGCGCCTGCGCCTGAGTCCCTAGGTAGCTCGTCATAAGGACACCCAAAATCGCGACAAGACCAATCTGCCAGGCCACATATCCGCCCAGCGTAATGCCGCCGAATATGAAAATATCAGAATACCGGTCACCAACGTGGTCTATGAGATCCCCTTGCTTCGACTCGCTGTTAGAACTCCGCGCCAAGCACCCATCAAGCGCGTCGAAGAGCGCATTGCACGCAAGTGCCACTATCGCCAAAGGAAGCACTTGACCATAAAACGCAGCTCCGGCAACTATTGCCGAAACGAGGGAAATTACGCTCAGCTGGTTTGCACTCACGCCGTGCCTATATAGCAGGAGCGCGAGCGGACTTAACATCCGCCCCATTGGTCCCCGGTATACGTCAAGCGTCATTTAAATATCCAGTCCAGTCGTATTGGCCAGGCGCGAAGCGCTCAAGGCCCTGTCCTTGCGTGATTTCCCACACGAGCCGTGCCGAGATACTCGGCGTCCCTGTCGAGTCTACTTCGTAAACGTTGTTCCTGTGCACCTCAAGGGCTTCAACGAGGATTACATCAAGGATTTCAGCTTCGAAGTTTTCACGTATTTTGTTATCTGAGAACCCCTTTTCCTTTAGACGCGCGCGAAGCACGTCCGGATCGGTCCTGAGAACAACTACACGGTCGACTGGGAGGTGATGGGAGAGGTGCCCCTCTAGTACTAGGCCGTCTGAAAAAGGGTGGGCGTTTAGAGCCTCAATATCAACGATGAGGCAGTGACGATTTTCGTCCCACCCAGTGTAATATCCGTGAGCGCGGATCACTTCGTTCAAGTCCACGACCTCCAGGCCGTAGCCGTCGCTGAGCATCTTGCTTATCGTCGTCTTGCCGGTTCCTGGAGTTCCCGTAAGAGCAGTTTTCATAGGCAGGGGCTGAACTCAGGTTGAAGTCACGAACTCGTTGATGGCGTCGATAAGTGCCGTATTTTGCCACGGTTGGCCGACTGTGATCCGCAGATGCGAATTGGAACATCCACGAAATGTGTCGCAGTTTCGAATGATTATGCCTTTGCGCAGCAGATATTCCAACAGTTCGCGAGAGTTATACGGCGCAGCGTCAACGAACACGAAGTTCGCCTCGCTTGGGTAAGTCTTTAGCGGGAGCTTCTCGCGAATGTATTGTCGCCCCAGTTCAACCATGGAGACCGTCCGCTCCAAAAAAGCGCGATCAGAAAGCGCTGCTATGCCGCCCTTAACGGCTAATTGATTTACCGAAAATGCGAGCATAAGTCTATCGTAAGAGTGCGCTAGTTCTTCATTAAGAACCGCATAGCCAAGACGCAACCCGGCCAGTCCGAATGCCTTTGAAAACGTCCTAGAGACCATCAGGTTGTCGAAATGATTCACAAGATCAATGTGACTCTCTGACGCAAATTCAGCGTAGGCTTCGTCAAGTACGACTAGAGCTTCCGTTGATCTTAACAAGCGCTTCAGCGCTGCTTTTTCGATTGCGTTGCCGGTCGGATTGTTAGGCGCACAAAGGAATATTAGCTTGGTCCTATCTGTAAGTGCTCCGATGATAGCGTCGACGTCGACTGAAAAATCGGCCGCGCGGTCGACGTAAACGCACGTGCCGTGTCCTGCTTCTACGATGACCTCGTAGTACGAATACGTGGGCACAGGGATGACTGCTTGATCGTCAGGCACGAGCAGATACCGGAGGAGCGTGTTGAGGAGATCGTCGGAGCCGTTGCCAACAATAATGCGCTCAGCCGCACACCCAACGTACCGTGCTAAGGCGTCCTTCAGGTCGCCGTACCCAAGAGAGGGGTAAACGCTTATTTCGCTTAAATGTCGCTTAATCGCTTCAACCGCTCGCGGGCTCGGCCCCAAGGCGTTTTCATTTGACCCTAGTTTGATAACCTGGTCAAGATTGATACCATAGGCTCGCGCTACGTCTTCAGCACTCCTACCGGGGATGTACGTTGATGGCACGCTCAACTACCGCTATAGCCGTTTCAATTTGCTCTTTTGCAATCACGAGAGGGGGCACGAACCTTAAAACGTTTTCTGAGGTGTTATTCAGCAATACACCACTCTTTCTGGCAAAGTCAACTACAGGGACAACCGATCGCGACGACTCGTACGCCACCATGAGTCCCTTGCCCCTTACGTCAACGGTGTATGGCGATTCGATGCCACTAAGCAGTTTTTTCAGCAGCTCACCCTTGCTTCGTGACTGCTCTACGAGATGCTCGCTTTCAATAACGTCGATCGTCGCAAGAGCTGCTGCACACGCAAGGGGGTTACCGCTTTGCGTGCCGCCGTGATCTCCAGGCGCGAACTGAAATGACTCGCGCGACATCATAGCGCCGACTGGAAAGCCGCCGCCCATGCCCTTCGCAAGCGTCATAACGTCCGGTATGACGTTAGCGTGCTCGCAGGCAAACCATTTTCCCGTTCTCGCGAAGCCAGTTTGCACTTCGTCGACGATCAAGATGATTTCGCGCTCCGTACAAAGCTCTCGAACCGCTGCGAGGTAATCATCTGGAGGCACGTTAACCCCCCCTTCTCCTTGAATCGGTTCGACGATGACTGCAGCGGTGTCAGCGGTAACCGCTCCGGCGATAGCGTTCACGTCGCCATAGTCAACGAAGGTGACGCCGTCGATCAGAGGCTCGAATGGTTGCCGAATTGCCTCTTTCCACGTCACGCTGAGTGAGCCCATAGTCCGCCCGTGGAATGCGTTTTTGGTCGAAATGAAACCCTTCTTACCGGTTACCTTCCGTGCAAGCTTCATCGCAGATTCATTGGACTCCGCTCCGGAGTTTGTTAGGTACAAGCGCTCCATACCGGTCAATTTTGTCATGCGCTCGGCCAAACGCGCTTGAATCTCTGTGTAGTACAAGTTTGAGGTGTGGATGAGCTTCTCCGCTTGCGCTTTGATGGCGTTGACCACACGTGGGTGGCAGTGACCTACGCTGTTAACTGCGATTCCAGCGACGCAGTCGATGTAGTCATTGCCGTCGGTGTCTGTAACGATCGCACCTGTGCCGCGTTCAATCACTAGCGGCTGACGCGAGAACACAGGCATGTAATGCTGCAACTCTTGAGCGACTATCCTTTCTTTTCCGCTTACCCGCATTTCTGACACGTCCTAATCAGAGTCTACTAGAGTGCGTCCGTCCGCACCCTATAGCGAACTTCTAAGAGAGTTCTAGCAGACATAGATTTCATGCGCGCTATTCAAATTCGATAGTGGCAGGCGGCTTCGGCGTGATGTCATAGACTACGCGTGCGACGTCTGGGAGTTCGCTCGTTATGCGTGAGGCGATTGTCCGAAGCGCCTCATAAGACAATTCAAGCACGTCAGCAGTCATCCCGTCTCGCGACTGCACGGCGCGCACTGCAATTATCCAACCGTGCACACGCACATCGCCTTTGACGCCTGTTCCTTTCTCAAGCAGCGCTGCGAAAGTCTGCCACGGATTGTGCTTTAATATCTCTTGCTCGACAATTGCGTTCGCCTCGCGGACGATGTGGATCTTCTCCTCGGTTACTTCCCCGATAATGCGGACTGCTAACCCTGGTCCGGGAAACGGCATGCGCTCACTGACTTCAGGCGGCAATTTAAGTGCTCGAGCGAGTTCACGTACTTCGTCCTTGTATAGATACTTGAGGGGCTCAACCACCCCGTTGAATTCCATCACAGAGGGGAGGCCACCCACGTTATGATGCGATTTGATCTGCCCTTCAGACTCGATGATATCGGGATAAATCGTACCTTGCACCAAGTAGCTAACTTGCTTCTGCCTCGCCACTTCTTCAAATATGCGTATAAATATCTCGCCGGTTACCTTTCGCTTCTCTTCGGGGTCTGAGACTCCCTGAAGCGCATTGATAAACCGCTCTTTTGCGTCGATCACGGTCAACGGCATGTTCCGAAACGCCTTCCTGATGTTCTCAGTCTCGCCCTTCCTCATAAGTCCCGTGTCGACATACACAGGGTACAGGTTGTCTCTCAACGCTTGATAAGCAAGCGCTGCACACACAGAGCTATCTACGCCGCCAGAGAGAGCGATGATTGCTCGCTGAGTTCCTACTTCTTTCTTGATTTCTGCGATCGCGTCCTCAATAAACTTCTCGCTGTCTACCATAAGTTGAATCGTTTCTCTGCTTCTGCTGTTAATCGCGCTGTCACGTGTTGCGTCACGCGCTAGTATCCATATTGAGCACGGCCCGCACGAATTCACGAAACGGGGGCGATGGCCTGCCCGGTCGGGACTTGAATTCGGGATGGAACTGTGTGCCTACAAAGAATCTTTTTGTAGGGATCTCTGCAATCTCCATTCGGATCCCGTCTCGTGCCTTCCCCGAAAACAGCATTCCATTTTGTTCGATAAGCTCAACACAGTCCGGATTCACTTCGAACCGATGTCTGTGGCGTTCAGTCACTACGGGACTTTCGTACATGGAACGTGCGCGCGTCTCAGGCGAGATGATGACGTCATAGTTGCCCAGTCGCATAGTACCCCCCATGTGATCGACGTCAAGCTGTTCGGGCAGCACATCGATGACGTGAACACCTGTAGGATCCAATTCAGCGCTCGTTGCTTCGAGCTCTAGAACGTTGCGACAAAACTCGACTATTGCCAGTTGGAAGCCAAAGCAGATTCCTAAGAAAGGAATGTCATTTTCGCGTGCGAAGCGAATTGCGTCTATCTTTCCTTCGCTTCCCCTCGGACCAAACCCGTGTGCGACCAAAATGCCGTGCACCGCTCTGAGCGCCTCGAGAGCGTGCGGGTCCTCTGCGTCTACGAGTTTAACGTCGATGCCCCCGCCCAGAGCACTGGCAGCGTGCTTGATGGCCTCTTTGATGCTGAAATAAGCATCTTCAAACATATACTTGCCAACGATAGCGATTGATCGCGATATAGGCGGGCTCTTCATCACGTCCCAGGGGCTCGCAGCCTTCTTTTCGAGTCCGAGCTTTTCAACAAGGTAATCACCTAAACCTTCCAGCTCAAGGAGCGAGGGCACCTGGTAGATGTCAGGCACATCATACGCGCTTATGACCGCGTTCAAAGGCACGTCACAAAACAGCGAGATTTTAGCCCGCGCATCTTTACCGAGCGGCGTTTTTGCACGGCCCACGATGACGTCAGGACTAAGTCCGAGCTCCCTTAGGCTCTTAACTGAGTGTTGAGTCGGCTTCGTTTTGTGATCGCCGGTCATATCCTCCGGAACGAGCGTTACGTGGAGCAGCACGAAGTGGTCCTCTTCACTATGCATCTGTCGGACCGCTTCCAAAAAAGGCATGCTCTCTATGTCGCCGACGGTGCCGCCCACCTCAACCACGCATACGTCAGCCTCGGCCTTATCCGCTACGGTCCTGATGCTATTCTTTATCTCATCGGTTATGTGAGGGATAATCTGAACCGTTTTCCCTAAGTAATCCCCGCGCCGCTCTTTTTCGATGACCGACTTGTAGATCTTACCTGTCGTGATGTTGTGATCGCCCGTGAGCTCGACGTCGAGGAACCGTTCGTAGTTTCCAAGGTCGAGGTCAACCTCGGCCCCGTCCTTGAGCACGAATACCTCGCCGTGTTGGAAGGGATTCATGGTGCCGGCATCAATGTTTATATACGGATCAATCTTTATCGCCGTTACGTTGTGCCCGCGGTTAATCAAAAGTCTACCCGCTGAGGCGGCTGTGATGCCCTTTCCAAGACCGCTCATGACTCCGCCAGTGACAACGACGTATCGCATCCTTTAGCCCTCCACAATGCCAAAGATGATTTTATCGTTCTAATATACTGCTGAAAAGCTATTTATACTACAGAATAATGCCCGGCCTAACGGCGGAATGCTTTTGGTGGTAAAAGTGCGCGATATCGCCGCTAGCGGCGCTTATCGCACGACGCGGTCACTTCTTCCTGAAACTCGTCAGTCTAGCAGCCTCCACGTGTAGTACGCTAAGACCACTACGACGATGAAGCCAAGGATCGCCACGCCGTAGCTGATGCCGCCGGTGCCAAGGAGTATGAGCGCAATGATCACGCCGATTCCCAAGAGGATGTACGGAAGATTCCTCATCCCCCTGATTCTCTTTGCATCTAAACGAAGATCGGGCCACTGCAGGCGCACTGAAGGCCGCCGAACCGTCACGGGACGCGCCTTGCTTCGATAATCCGGTCGCGAGAGGTCCTCATCGACATCAATGGCATCAAGCGGCGGTTCGTTTTCCAGTTGTCCGATTTGCAGAATGAAGCTCTCCTCCCGTGAACCATATGCGGTCGATATGCTTATCTCCCCCTCATAAAGCTCCTGTTGGCCTACAGGATTTGAGATGGTTGCCGTGAGCAGTTCTTCACCATCGACATACGGGTTGTTACGATTAAAGGTTACCTTGTCTTTGACAGCGCCTCGTGATGAGAGGTAGACGTGGGTGGGAGCTTCGAAATTAATTATGTCGATGTCGAGCGTCGCCTTGCCGCCGGGCTTAAGCGGGAGTCGAATTAAGGGTTCGTCGATTTCGATGGATTGCAATCCCTTCCTGTTGATATACACGCTCTGCATACGTTCACCTCAGTTCAGGCGGCAGTAAGTTGGGGATCCCCTCGTCTATTGGATAGTACACGTTGCAGACCGCGCAATAGAACGTGCCTTTAATAATCTCACCTGCCTCTTCGCTCTCGACCTCTAGCACGAGCGGGCCTTTGCAGACAGGACAGCACAATATGTTCAGCAGCTCACTTTTCATTTCAGCCGTCCTCCGATGCGCCCTGCGCTGTCACGCGCGTTTGAGCTTCTCCTCCCTCAAGTCGACTATCTCAGCTAACTCCGGTCCAGTCGAAAGCAGCGTAAATGGAACGCCCACTTCCTTCTCAGCTTCGCGCAGGAACGTCCGTACCTTTGTCGACAAATCATCGTACTGGTCAACCCCTCTGACGTTTGGATCGAGCTTGTCAAGCCCTGTTATACCAACCTGCGTCGCGCCGTTTATCATGGCAGAATAAGCGGCCATTTTAGGGTCCCACCAGCCAATACGCCGTGGCCGTCCGGTAACGGTGCCAAATTCCTCGATTTCGAGTTTTTTGGCTTCTCCTTCGCTCATTTGAGTCTCAAAGGGCCCCTCCCCGACGCGCGTAGGAAACGTCTTGAAGACCACGATCGTGTCATCGATGCGCGTCGGACCGACTCCTACGTCGGCAGCAATCTGACTGGCTGTCGTGTCTTTTGACGTTACGTAGGGGAAGGTCCCGTAAAAGAGAGAGATTCCGAAACCCTGTGAGCCCTCCAAAATCACGTTTTCCCCGGCCTCAAGAGCTTGGTTTGTTTCGGCAGCTGCGTCTGTCAAAAACGGTGAGAGTTCTTGTATCTCGCTAGCTTGGATCGTCGTTCTTCTCGCTCGATCGGCAGCAGCCGGTCCGCATCCAGTCCCGGTAGACCCGATCGTGCGCGAAAGGTGTGGGTCATCTTTATCGATAGTGATATGTTTTTTTTCGATTATCGCGCAACGATAGTCAACGCCGACGCGCTTCACGTCTTCAAGAAGCTCTGCTTCACTAAGAAGAACGCGCGGATCCACAAGCACGCCTGCGCCGATGAGCAGGCGCGCGTTCGGGTATACGAAGCCTGAAGGTATCATGCGCACGCCGAACTTCCGCCCGCTGACCTCGATGGTATGGCCGGCATTAGGGCCAATTCCGCCGCGAGCGATGATTGCAGGTTTGTCTGCAAAAGCGATGTGCGAGACTATCTTGCCCTTTCCTTCATCTCCGAAGAAGCCACCAACAACTATCGTAGATCCCATGCGCCGTCACTCAAATCGATAAAAGGGCGTTCTTTTGCGTGCGATATCGCGCCTGAAACGTCACAAACACCCGGTCAACAGTATAGGCTCGCAATATAAAAAAACATGCTTTTAGATCCCACGTCGTCCTCGATTGGAAAACGCGCAGCGAAGCACTAATAACAGAGCGTTTCATGTTAGCAATAGCAGGTACCACCATGAAAGCTGACGCTGTCAAGATCGCGGATCACGTCTACTGGGTAGGCGTATTGGACTGGGACTTACGAGCATATCACGGCTACACGCTGCACGGAACGACGTACAACGCGTATCTCATCTTCGGCGAGGATCGCATTGCCCTTATCGACAATGCATACCCTGGCACATCCGCGCAGATGTGGGCACGGATTCGAGATGCGTGCGAGAAGGAAAGGCGGCCGCTCTCTCTCGATATGGTCATTCAGAACCATATCGAGCTTGATCACAGCGGGGCGTTGGCCGAAATTCACCGCAAGTTTCCTACCGCGCCCATTTACTGCACCGAGATTGCGGCAAAGGGGCTCAAGAGGCATTACCCTTCACTTGAGGAGGTGGCATTTACCGCCGTCAAAACAGGTCACGAGCTTGCGCTCGGGGGCAAGACGTGCTTATTCCTCGAGGCACCACTGCTGCATTGGCCGGACAGCATGTTCACCTTCCTGAAAGACGATGGGATTCTGTTCTCGAACGATGCGTTCGGGCAGCACCTGTGCTTTGCGCAACGATATGACGCTGACGTTGCAGAATACGTGCTCATGCAGGCCGCTCAGAAGTTCTATGCAAATCTCATCACACCGCTATCTCCCTTGGTGCTCAAGAAAATGGACGAAGTTAAAACGCTCGGGTTGCTCGACAAGATACGAATGATCGCGCCTTCTCACGGACAGATCTGGACCGATCCAGCCAAGATTATCAACGCCTACACGGACTGGGCTACCGGCAAAGCTAAGAATAAGGCCACGATCGTCTACGACACCATGCATTACTCCACCCAAAAGATGGCGCACGCGCTCGCAGAGGGGCTGATCGCCGGGGGGGTTGACGTCGCGGTGTACTTCTTGCACGCTGACGAGAGAAGTGAGATTGTAAAGGATATCTTGGACAGCAAGCTCGTCCTGTTTGGTGTTCCGACTATGCACAACGAGCCGTTTCCGAGCATCGGAGACCTCGTGTACTATCTTCGGGGGCTGCGATTTGACAAGACTGGCCAAAAAAAGCTAGCCGTCACTTTTGGCTCCATGGGGTGGCGGGGCGGCGGGTCAAAGAAGCTCGCAGACGCCATTTCAGCCTGCGGCTTTGAGGTGCTGCAAGATTTGGAAGCTAACTACGTGCCGTCAGAAAAGGAGCTTACTGAATACTATGAGACAGGCACGCAACTCGCTTCACGCATAATAGGGTTAAGTCGCATGTGAAGCGTCGCATTAGTTTGCGCCCTTTTTCACGAGTGTAAGCGTTGAACTGAGGCAGGCCTGCACATTGGCCTTGTTATCAAAATGCTCAGTTGTTATCGTAGATATTGTCCATATTTAGCAATATTGATAAAAAATGTAAACCTTGTCATCTAAGGCATATTTGGAGTTATTTTCCCGAATAGAACTCGTACAATAAGCTTTATATGGATTTGCATCATTGCTTTTATATTACAACTTGAGAAGAATCTATAAAGGGGAGGTAAGGAATTATACAAGCAATAATGGAAGAGCATGTCAATGTTGCTGAGATGCTAAGGCTGTTGGTTTGCTCTGAGCTCAGAAAAAGTCTCATCCTCTCACTTTGGAAAGGCTCAGCCACGCTTGCAGATTTACGCGAAGCGACAGGAGCTAGCTCAACTGCCGCAATCCACGCACTTAGAGAGCTGGAAAAGGAGCACCTAACTTACCAAGATGACAAGCGCAGCTATGTACTCACCAATACCGGCAGAATTATCGCTTTGAAGTTGGAGAGCCTCATAAAAACAGCGAACGTACTAACCGAGTATGGAAAGTTCTGGCTTGAACACGACTTAAGCGGTATCCCGCAGGCTTCTATCGAGAACATCGGATGGCTTGAAGAGTCGTACCTGCTCACGAGTACCCCTACTGACGTTTTTAAAGCATTTTCAACTTTTCTCACCCTGCTTGAAAACTCTAAACTTATAAAGGGCGTTTCTCCCATATTCACGCCAGACTTAGTCGACACATTCGCCAAGCTCGCGGAAAAAAGCATACCGATTGAGCTAATTTTTACTCGCGAAGTGCTCGACAAAACGCTAGAGCTTGCAGACCACAGCACGCTCAAAAACGCGCTTAAGACAAATCTCAAGCTGTTCGTGATTGAACAAAACCCGAAAACAGCTTTCACGGTAACTGATTATTTCTTTACGATAGGACTTTGGAACAGGTTAGACGAGTCTTATGACTATTCAGACGAACTGCTGAGTTATAGCGAAGAGGGCATTAGGTGGGGCAACGAGCTTTTTGATTACTACAAAGAAGAATCAAAAGAGTTCGATTTGAGCGATTAAAACGTCAGCGCAACACTAAGTTCGAGTTTTTGCTCTAAGCTCGCTGTGACTGCTCGCAGAAACAGGAGCCATAGTGTGTTTCCCTTTCCAAATGTGGCAAGCCAACGTCCCAATGTGGGGTCTGCTAACGCCTTCGATTTGAAGAGCTACATCTCGAAGCTGGACACAGCTTTCTCTTTTCTGACTATCAGCTCTGTTTTTGCCGGTTTAACAATAGCTTGCTTGCTCGCCGTGTCGTTCTTTCTTCAAGGTTTCTACAGCTTTCAAGCAGTACTTGCATGCTTTTTCCTTGCCGTTGCAGTTTACAACCTAAACAAGTTGACAGACTTACAGGAAGATTCTGTTAACGTGCCCGAACGAGTGCGCTTCGTTAAGCGATATTATAACTATATTATTACAAGTGTTGTGGTGTCCTTTTGCGCCTCTATCGTTTGTGCTTTTTTGTGCAATCCCTATTCGATTTCCGCGGTTGTCTTGGGATTCTGCATAGGTGCGCTTTACAGCGCTCGACTGTTCGGAGTCAGACTCAAAGAGATTCCACTTGTAAAAAACGTCACAGTTGCAGGAACCTGTGTCGTCGGGGCAGTTCTTGTCCCACTTGCAGTGCATTTGAGCAGTCTTATCGCGATTTCACTCGTAGCTTACTTCGTCTTTTTCACAGCCTTTATCAATACTGTGCTGTTCGACGTCCGCGACCTCGAAGGCGACCAGCGTTCTGGCACTACGACCATCCCGGTTTCGCTCGGACTGAATAAAACGAGAGGCCTCCTTCTAGTTTTGAATTCAACGTTTGTTCCTTGGCTTCTTATATCGAGCCTGCAAGGGTTGTTTCACAATTTCCTAACCCTTCTGGCGTGTACTACGGTCTATGGCTATGGATGCATACTGCATTTCTGCAAGAAAGATGCCAAAATACGAAAAACAGTTGATGCGCTCGTGGAGGGGGAGTGGATTGTTGTCGCACTCCTGGTCGTGCTCTTCGCTTGGCCACTCACAGCTTCCGTCTTGCACAATGACCTGCTTGGTCCCGTAGCCAGCGTTTTTGGTCTGTCGCTTTGAGGGGGCTGCTTTTCAGCATTGTGAGGGGCTGGAGGGATTACGACGTGTTCTTCACCACCCTTGTTCCGGCCAGAACTGAACTCATCGAGGCGCACAACGCGACCCATGCCTTTAGGGGCGTCGAGGTTACGCCAGGTAGCGGCTTTACCGCTTTTTCGTCGCGCATCTTGGTCCCCTCCTGAAACAAGCGGAAGCGTGACGTACATCTACAAAACACCTCATATGGTTTATGGAAACAGGATCGGACACCAATACGATCTCTCCATTCAAAAACAAGCTGGAATCAACCGCTACGTCCTAAATACAAGCGTCCAGCTTCCTCCCGGAGCGAAGCTGGTTAACGCTGAAAATGTTGGGTCAAATCTCGTGCTGCAAGACGACGCACACGTTAGCGTCGTGTACACGTAGACCGGAGTGTGACGCGTGAACGAGAGACAGGCTGCCGCGATCATCGCCGTTATTGTCCTCGTTGTTATTGCTCTCGAAGCGGGCCACTATGCGTTTTTTTCGCCCGAATCCACAGCAACGCCACTCAGGCCGAGCTCGGTTCTGCCGCACATCTCGTGTGGACTTTTGCATTTTTTAGGCTCGCTCAGGGTGGCGATAACGTTGTCGCTCACGCTGTGCGGCCCTAGGAGGTGAAGCTCGATTGCGTACGCGGCGCGATCAGGCCCGTGGAGCTAGCAGCCGATCGCTTGCGTTTGAGGCGAAAAACAAGACGTGCCGTCCGACCGCCTCCTGCGTGAAGCTGAGATTGACAAGTGATGAGGGCGGGGGGGCTTTGCGAATCGGAATGCTGGGGGGAAGCTCGGGAGTGCCCTTTTTTGCTGTGTCGCCCGCTACATCTATCGCAGCAACTATGACAAGCACTATGACGGCGATCGTTGCCGTTAAGGTCCACCCACGCGCTGCCATGGCGTCTTTGGTCTTCGTCATCGCCGTCTGCTAACAGGAGCGTTACTTTCGAATCGTACAGCGATACCACCGTGGCTAAAGGTAAGCAGAAACACGCATCTTCAACGAGGTCCCCTTTTACTCGCTTAGCATTTTGCACTCGCTGCGTGAGCCACGCTGCATCCAGAAGGAGCTTTTTAGCCCTGTCGTGCAGGCCGGGATATTCGTATCCCTCTATTTCGCCTCCCTTTTCTGCGTACAAAGCATCGCTTGTCATTTATATAATTTTCGCAACACTTAAATATAAGATTGATATTTTTATCCAATATTGCTCTTATTTAGCAACTTTTCACTTTCGCTGCGTCCGCACACTGACAAAAGAAGAGCTCACGTCCGTCAACGGGGTTCGTCCCCCCGAGCCGCGGTCGCTTTGTTCCCTTCATCTTCAGTTCTACGGTACTGTCTACTCTCTTCAACACAGCGATTTCTTAGCCATTTATATTGTGTAATACTTTACACGCTGCGTATTCCTTTCTCGACGGTGCAAGGACAATGTACGAGCTGTAAGGCTATAGGGGATGCTGTGGACATAGTATTTCCGTTCCCGCCGTCTGAAAAGATGCTGCATTTGCCAGTCGAAGACAAGACTTATGGATTCAAGATGAGCGAGGTAAGCACATAAGTTGACTGTGAGCGCTGTTGCCCAAAGCAACCTTCTGTGGTCATATCGGTTCTCTCAGAGGATCTATCAGATGATGCCCCACCGCGGCGTCAACGTAATTCGCCCAATGAATCGCCTCCGTAGGGGGGCTGGGTACCCCCAAATGAGTACCCCGTGAGACACAGACGATCTGAAATCGCTTTCTAACGTCATATCAAAAAATCAACTTGATATCTTGAATTGTTTCGAGCCGGACTAGAGCAACTGACCGCACCGTAAGTATCTCGCTACCGCTCTTACTGCTCTCGTTATGTTCCCGGGAAACTAATTTCGTAAGGGCTGTAGACTCCCCCGGGACAGCCGCACCGCGAGATTTGTTGTGGCACTGATGGGCCGTTAGGCGCTGATGGGCCGTTAGGCGCTGATGGGGCGCTACTCGGTAGCTGTGCAAAACTCGCGCCTGATGGCTGAGGGCCAGACTGGCTGCGGAAGTAATCCACGGCTATAACGCTCGCCGCTATAACTAGAAAGAGTATTACGAAAGATGCTGCAACCAACCTTCTTTCCATTGATCCCCCATCAGTTGATCCTAGTCGTGGTCTTGATTTCTAACGTCCCTTTAGCTTTTGCTGCTACGATCGGAGGTCTGTGCGTCACGTTTAAAGACCTGACTAGCACTGATCTTCCTATTTTCTATCTACTACAATGACAAGCAAGACTATAAAACTTTGTTCCTGGTGCCGCGACCAACCGGTTTCGTCCCAGTTTGAAGCCCTACGCCTGCCGCGCACGGCGCGTTAAACTAGTTTACCGTTACGGCCGCAAAAAAGCCGAGCCATTTTACGACTCACAGGTTTGCCCGTTGACGCCATATACGATGACCAAATGCCATGCTTATACACGGAAAAAACACAGGGCTTTGCGCGTATGAACGTGTCTGCAAGTTAAGGTTATAATGCAGGAGGCAGCATAGCGTAACTGAGATAGGCGACCGTGAGACACACCACTACCCGATACGTCGTTGTTGCGCTGCTCGGCATCCTACTAATTTCACTGATTCTTCCCTTGTTAGATGGTCTGGACGCCTTCGGCTATGCGAATGAGAGAACTTACCTCATCATCTTCCAGGACAACTCCGAGATTAGAAACACCGGCGGCATAATGGCTTGTATGGGATTGCTGACCGTCTATCACGGAAGCGTCACGAGCTTACAGGTCTTCTACGCCAACAGCACATATCTGAACGGAACGGTGAAGGTCGATGGTCCAGAGAGTCTCACCAAGTTCTTCAACGTAACAAGCGCGCGGCTGTTTGATTCAAACGTTCAGTACAACTTCAGCTCGTTTGCCCCCGTCGTGCAGGCAAATCTCTACAACTTGACGGGTAAAAGAGTCGACGGGACCGTCGCCGTCGACTTCACGGCAGTACAAGAGCTCATGAAGTTAACCGGACCGATGATCGTTTCTGGTGATGTTATAACGAGCGAGAACGTCGTTGACCGTTTGCATTATTACTCATCCATATCACAGGGAGAGAAGTCCCCGCTCACCGATCTGTTGCACGCGCTTGCGCTGGACATCATCGGCGATGTCCGCGGTTCAAGTCTTCCCGCGAAGCTTGCGTTTCTCACCACGGCTCAACAGCTGATGAAAGAGGGGCATCTTCAATTCTATTTACCTGGGAACTCCCTTTTGCAGAGCTTCGAAAGCGCACAAAAGCGACCCGCAGGAGACTTCATCTCAATTATCGATGCCAACTTGGGGTCGGCCAAAGCAGATTTCGGCGTGAATCGGACAGTTAGTGATGACGTTACTATTTTTGCCGATGGTTCGACCATTTCCAACCTAACGATAACATACATCAACCATTGCTGGTGGCAGTATAACGTTTTTAGCACAGTCCTTGTTCCTCCGGGTGCTGAACTCATCGCAGTGCGAAATTCCACACGCGCTTTTGAGGGCCCGCTGATTACGAACGGCACGGGCTTCTCCGCATTTTCCGCCCACTTAGGGGTACTAGCCGGCAGCACGGCAAGCGTGACGTATGTCTATAAGCTGCCGAAAAATGTCCACGGAAACGGCATCGGAAATCACTACGATCTGTACTTCGAGAAACAAGCCGGGATTAATGAGTATACCTTAAATACAACTGTTGAGCTCCCCCAAGGTTCAACCGTCATCAAGACGGAAAATGTGGGAGTGAATCAGACCTCCATGGAGGACATCCACGCGCAGGTGATCTACACTTAGGAGGGGCTCACGTGAATGCAAAGCGCGCGGCCGTTATGGCGGTCACGGTAGTCGTCGCCGTTGGCCTGCTTCTGCTAGGTATGCAAATGCTGTTCGCTGGTGTTGACACTGGCGACCACAATACGTACACAGAACAACCATCCACAATCCACGCGCCCGCATATGCGAACGCTACCAACGGGCACGTTGCCTTGAAGGTGAACGCCATAAGCGATTCATCAGATCCCGCCACGGCCAACCAGTGGATCAAAGCAAACGGCCAAGCCGGCGTCTATGCTTTTGCGCTGGCCCCTCCCCCCGGCTACAAATACCTTATCGCAAACATAACCGTTTCAAATGTTCAGCAAACCAGTAGCCCCTTCAAATACACGAGTCTCTTAGTCGTCGCTCAAGACGGGAGGACATACTACGCCAATTACGCCGTTTGCACTGGCATTTGCGCTGGGGACGTGCTCAAGAACCGCACACTCAGCGCTAACTTCACTGGCGATCTCTACGTGCTTTTTTCCGTGCCAGCGACCGCTGAAGTTGTCAAGCTCGTGTATGCGTCTAGTCCGCCCATCGAAATGGCTCTTCTTTAGAGCCCTATATATCAGCGTTTATTGAGGAGAGGTCAAACTAGCGATATCTTTGGCCCTCTCTGTAGCACATATACTAATGCGACTGCCGCTACGTGGTGCGTGTTGGGCAAACGTGCACTCGACTTAAGATTTGAAGTGAAGGTCGCCCCAACAGAGCTATGTGACCCCCTGCACCTGACAAAGCTGGAAAAACCGGTCGCCTTTTTCAGTAAGCGCAGCCCAATCGCCGGATTCGACGATGTGATCGTCCTCAAGCAGTGAATGAGGTCTGCGTTACGGATGGTCGAGAGACGGTGGGTGATGGCAAGGATGGTGATGCCGCTGTGCAGGGCCTCAATCGCCTCTCGAATCCGCTTTTCGTTCTCTGAATCGAGGTTGTTCGTTGCCTCATCGAGGAGGAACACCGTTGGTTCTCGTAATTAGGCCCGCGCTAACGCCAAGCGCTGACACTCCCCCCGATAGCCGCACGCCGCGATCTCCCAGCCACGCCACGAGGAAGATGCTTTACAAAGTCCTCGGCGGTGGCGTCCGAAGCGCCTTCCAAAGTTCTACCTCCGTTGCATCGGGACATGCCCAGAGAAGGTTGGCGCGCACGCCCTCGAAAAGCGTGCGCTCAATGTGAGCTTCACGAGCGATTTGCATGTACTCTTTTCCATTCCCGCAGCTCGTTGTTTTGAGAACTGACCTAATGGGGCGGCGCGCGATTGTTCTCCCGCCAAACGCGTTGATCGTCCTAGACGCCTTACGGTGCTCCTTGTTCGTGCCATTTCGGTTGTTGATTGGGTACGTCCGTCGTCCGTGTCCTTTTTTTAGCGCCTTCAACCTTTATTACGGATCGCGCTATACGATTAACGGTAAGGATGTACTATGGCCGGCGAAACGCTCCCCCTCAGCAAAAGACTGCGCGTGCCGCTCTCGGTGCGCGTGCAAAACGGCCCGCTTTGGCGTTACCTATCTACTCTTGTCGAGGGCCGAGCTGCGAAGGTGGCGCTCGCCGTCGTGCTCGCCGTGTGCCTCTCCCTGACGCAAGGCATCGGACTCCTCCTGCTACTGCCGCTTCTCCAGTTGATCGGCCTTAACATGGGCCAGGGAACGTCTTCGAGCGTCGGGAGGTATGCGTCCGCTGCCTTTGCCTTTGTTGGGTTGCCTCTTACGTTGGCGACGGTGCTGGGCGTGTACGTCGTGATTATGACGCTCTACTTTCTCCTTACGCGCTGGCAAAACAACCTCAGTTATGCCATTCAGTATGATTTCGGGCTCGAATTGCGGCAAAAGCTTTATGACGCCATTGTCGGCACAAACTGGCTCTTTTTCTCGCGAAATCGTGCCTCCACGTTTACCGCCGCATTGACCTATGAGGTCGACCGCGTGAGCAATGGGACGCAGCAGATATTCCAAGGACTGGCAGGCCTGCTGATATTGTTCGCCTACGTCGTCGTGGCGTGGCTCCTGTCCGCGGTGACCGCAACAGCGGTCGTTATCTGTGGCTTTGTGCTCGTCTTCGGACTGAAAAGCAAGATCTCGGTGTCAAGAGAGCACGGCAAGGCGCTTTCAACCGATATGCGCCAACTGTACGGTGCGGTAACTGAGCATCTCGACGGCATGAAGACCGTCAAAAGCTACGGGACGCAGGAACGCAACAAGGCCCGCTTTTCCGACCTCAGTACCCGCGTTATGAAAGACTACGTGGGGTACGTGCGAAACATGAACAACACGCAGGCGTTGTACAACATCGGCTCATTGGCTGTTCTGGCCGGGGCGGTCATCGCGCTAATCGAGGTATTGCACCTTCCTGGTGCCGTCGTCTTAGTGCTGTTGTACTTATTTTTCCAGATTATACCACAGTTCAATTCCCTGCAGCTCACCTATCAGAGCACCGTGAACATGCTGCCGATATTTGCGAACGTCGTTGATATCGAGGAACGTTGCAAAATGGAGGCAGAACACGAGGTTGCCGTGTCGAAAGCCATTGCGTTGCGACGAAGTCTAGAGTTACGCGACGTGTCGTTTTCGTATGCCGCTGACGGTCAGTCGGCCGTTAAGGACGTGAATCTTAAAATCGACGCGGGCGAAATGACTGCAATCGTCGGCACGTCGGGTGCCGGAAAGAGCACGATCGCCGACCTCCTCATAGGGTTGATTGAACCACAGGAAGGCGCAGTGCTGATTGATGGCGTGCCGCTCGACGCCGAACGGCTCCACGCGTGGCGGGCGTGCATTGGCTATGTTCCACAGGACACATTTCTTTTCAACGACACGGTGCGGGCGAATCTGATGTGGGCCTATCCCGATGCAACGGACGACGAACTGCACACGGCGCTTCGGATGGCCGCCGCCGAGGACTTTGTCTCGCAGCTTCCAGAGGGTATGGAAACGGTGCTCGGCGACCGGGGCGTGCGTCTTTCGGGCGGGGAACAGCAGCGGCTCGCTCTCGCGCGGGCCCTGCTCAGGAAGCCGAGCCTGCTGATCCTCGATGAAGCTACAAGCAACCTTGATTCAGAGAACGAACTTCGCATTCAAAGGGCGATTGAGGCCCTCCACGGCGGCATCACCATCCTTGCCATCACCCACCGTCTCTCGACCATCCGTAACGCAGATGTCATCTACGTCATTGAGAGCGGGCGCGTAATAGAGACTGGTGACTGGAATTCACTCACCGCCGCAGGGACGGGGCGTTTCGTCGAGTTGTGCAAGGCACAAGACGCGCTTCGCACCGATGACGTAGGATCAGCATAGGACTGTTGTCACAGTTGGCTTGTGCATTGTGCTGAGATGGATTCAGTGCTCAAGCTAGTCGCGCTTGGAAACAAAGAAGGGGGCTCAGTTAGGCAACAGAAATCGACGCGTAGCCTAACCCGACGCGGTACGCAAGCCAGTTTTTCAACCAGATGACAAGCGCTTAGCCTGGCCATATCAGCATATCGTTCACGATAAATCACGCGAGTGGTAATTACAGTAGGGGTTTTTTGTTAGCTTCGAAATTAAAGACAATTTTCGATCTTACTTTTTTTTCTAGCTTCTCCTTAATTCGATTGGGCTTTCCCGTCACCACTCCTTCCAACATTTTTGCCGGCGAGGCACTCTGGAGCGGAAGTCTTAACAGTCACTACTAGCGAAGCTTGATTAACCGTCGTTATGTTGGCTACCGAGATTGCAGTGGCAACGTCACTTGGGTTTGAAAGACTCGGCTACGCTTGCTTCAACTGACAACCAACTAGTAATCATTTTTATGTCCGCTGCAGCAATACTGAATGCGCTCCGCAACACCAACAGGCGGTTATCGCAGTTGCAAGGCAATGCCTGCGTAGCGAATGCTGCTTCCCGACAAGCTTTGCAAGTGGGACGAAGTTTTTTCGCATATTCGGATTAACCAGCTTCACGCGGTTAGAGAAATCGTCTCCTCACCGCGCAAGGATTTGTCAAGTTTATCGATTTTTGCCCCGACGTGATATTCTAACAAGTCACGTACGCCCCACTAAAAAAAAAGGGGTTGCTTGTAAGCTTTGTCAGTTCGCGCAACAAAAAGAGGTTAAATACATAGAATCCCTTCTTTGCACGTGCTGATTTCCGTTCATAGCAAGGTTATATCAGCCTAACTTTAGTACGATGATGATGCTGTAAACTCCAAATGATTGTCACACTTCAACGCTATGACAACGAGCACTTCCAATACCAATTTAGAAAATGTAGACGATAGAAAAGGTTTGCCGCATCGGACTACTACTTGTGTCCAAAGAGGCGACGCTGTGTCTGTACTAATCCCTACAAAAAACAGACCAAAGGACGTGCTTATGTGTGTTGGTTCAGTCAATAATCAATCAGTTAAACCCGGGGAGATAATAATCGTTGACGCAAGTGATGAAGACGGATTAGACGCGTTGATCCGCAGTGACTCTGGCGGGGAAACTAAGATTGTATATGTTCGAACCGAGGCAGGGCTCACGCATCAAAAAAACATAGGTGTGCAGAAGAGCTCCGGGGACATAGTGCTAATTCTCGATGATGATATCATCTTGGATGAAGACTATATCAAAGAAATCGTAAAAGTTTTCAACAATCCTTGTTTTGATGCAATTGGATGTGTATTTGGAGAGCATATCTGGCCAAACAAAGATGACAAACGTGATGGCGCGACTGAAACGTTAGTTTGTTCAATAAGGAGAACGCTAGTCGTCTGGATCTATAGTTTGGTTAATAGTCGATTGTTTCTGACGCTGTTTTTTTTACAAGGAACGGCATCAAAAACTGGCAAATTTCGACTTTCAGGATTTCAAACGTATCCTTCAAATCCTGAGGCTTCTGTTTATGCGACTGAGTTTGCTCCTGGAGGGTTTACCGCATACTACAAGAAAGTCCTCAACGAATTCAAGTTTGATGAAAACTTAAAAGGATACGCTTGGGGGGAAGACGCTGATTTTTCGTATAGAATATCACGTAAATACAAGAATATCTGCACTACGAAGGCCAAAGTTCTGCACGTTTCAAAAACCTCAAAAATAGCCAATTATGCATACAGCAAGATGAGAATAGAACATCACCACTATCTGTTCAAGAAAAATTTTCCCCAAGCGCTAAGAAACCGTTTTGCTTTTAACATGTCAGTGCTCGGGTTGTTTTTGAGGGAGCTGGTATGGGCCGCAATGACGCATAACTCGCAAGGAGTAAAAGGATTTCTAGACGGACTGCGAGCCGCCCATGAAAAAAATAGCAATAAGTTCTGATTGTTAGCTGGGCCTGATCAAAAGTAGAATCTCATCGGACAGCGTTGCAAAAAAGATCGCAACTGCTGTGCCTCAACGTGTCCAGCAACAGTGAAGGACGCGCAGGCAAGGAGGAGCCACAGCACAGGGATGACCGTGTTTGAGCAGTGCTTTCCAGAATCGCAAATCGATTTCGGGCTTGGGAAGCGAGTATTTGCGCGCAAAAGGGGGCAGTGCGCTAACGAGGGATATGTGTGACTTTTCCGGCCTAGTGACCGAACATCTCAACGGAATGAAAACTGTCAAGAGCTACGGCGCGCCGGACATTACATCGATCTTGTCGCATTACGAAAAGCGTACTCTGAGCTCGTGGAAGGCAAAAATGAGGGCCTTATTCGAACCTGGTATGCAATAGTGCTAACGATTTGGCTGCAACAGATAGGGTTTGGAACTCTTGATGTGCGCTTGTTGTAGGCGGCCATAATGCAAACATAAGCCGTCAGTCTCAAAACCCCGCACCCAACAAGTTGCTTGCAAGAGTTCGGAAGGATTAGTTGTATGAGGCCTAAAAGCTCGCCTTGTGTATAATGTAGCCACTTATCTCAAATTAGATATTGCGCAACCCTATCTCTAACTAGCTTGCATAGTACATCTTTCTCAGCCTCAATGTCGATGGGGTCTGGGTCCCAATTGATGCTGAACATTGAGGTAAAAAGGCGAATCCGATGCAAGAATCTGAAGATTCTACTTTTTGGGAGTACGTATCGATTTATGATCAAGCCTAAATCCTTCAGAATTGAAACACGTTCATTACGAGGGTCCCCAAAAAATATCACTGGAATTCCCATGGCAATGCAGGGGAGTGCACAATGCAATCTCGTCGTGATGACTAGCTTTGCCTCATCACGATACGTGTCCAACAACTCACGAGCGAGTCGAAATTTCGTCTCAACACTAACATCAGGCGGGACGAGATGGGAAACCCTGATAGCACCTGAACGGATTGGCCTAGGTATTGGGATTCGCCTATCAATATCGACCAGAAAAACTTTCCCATTCTCCGGGGATTTTAGTCTGCGTTCAAAGGTTATGGTTAGACACTTAGAATAAAACGCTTCTACCCCTTTGAATTGTAGCATCTCCATCGTTTTTCTGTCTCGGCACCCTATAGGTTCGTGCTTCTTGAAATACTCTATAGATGAAGGGCTCAAGAAATGTCTGATTGATTTCTCTGTGTCAGCGATATGGAAGCTGACGAATATCGGTAATATTGATTTTGAGGGGGGGAACGAGTCTGGTGTAAGATAAAACCACCCATTCATAATTAGCAGGTGGGGTTCATCGGCTTCTGCTTTCGATAGGGTATCGCGGTTAAACTGTGTGTCTGCCCTCGGCAAAAACTGCAACGCAGCAAGGGTTTGGATTTCGTCTCCAAGATTTTGTGCGCGAACGCGGAGCAACGAATGTTCATATTTTAATAAGCCGATTTTCATAACAGCCCACGCATGTCTTTTTTCATTCTATAGGGGGGCGCATTTTACAAGCCGCTCGGCAAACTTTGGAGACGAGGTACTGCTTAAAAAATGTATTCCCTGGCTTTCTCTCTAGCGATGCGCATTTTGCAATATTACTAAAAAAATCGCTCGTCTCCGCACAAGCAATCGGACAACTTTCTCGTAAGAATTAATCACTATATACCGCTTGGCAAACGAATAAAGCCCAGTTACATGTGATGTAACGACCGACCAACCGACATTAACCGCGGGATTTCAGTCGCCGCACACAGAGATGTGCGTTCACGCGTGGGGCTTCAGCCGATGCCGCAATAGTTTTATAACAATCAGCGCCGGATGAAGCAGATAAAACACTCTCGTGTGTGACGCGAGTGAGGGGAACATTTTAACGTCAGATGGAACAGGCAGCATCATTACGCGAAGCAGGGAGCGACACTTGTCGCGCACGCGTTCCTGCATAAATAACACGTAACGGAGATCTGAATGAGCGGGGTTCGTTGCCACGATACCCCGATGCCAAGTTGCGTCTCGGTGAAAGAACTGTAATGCGACACGCTCTACGTATGCGCGTGTGCGGGGGTCGTGATCGAGGCGTGGTATGATGTCCTCGGGGAGCGGGGCGCCTGCTACCTCATTCGCCAGCAGGAGGCCGACGGTGAGTATGCGCAGACAGCCGCGCTGGCGCGCGATCGTCACGAGCTGGTCCCAGTTGAGGTCTGTGTGATTGATGAGTCCGGTAACATCGTTAAGAAGCTTCCACGCTAGCCAACCATGTATTACCGTCCCGTGGATGCACGCCAGGAGAAGGCTGTCCTCCGGAGAGAACGACAATACGTTCGTGCCGCCGACCGGAACCTTCCGCGCCCGCGCCCAGAGTGGCTCGTTGTTACGGCGAATAGCCCACCGTCCCGGCAAAAAATTCCAGTGCGGTTCAAGCTTCCCAGCATGGTCATTAGCAAAGTCAAACGGCCCAACGCGATCACGACTAAACATGCGCTCATAACTGACCTGATCCTTGGCAAAGATGCGATGGTACTCGATTGCCACATCGAGCGCGTCTGCGATCGCATCGATGTACGATATGTGTGAGTACCCCAGCGTGCGGAGAACCTCTGTGGCCCTCGCGACGTCACCCTCGTGGATGAACACGTCGAGGTCAGCGTACACGCGGGGCACATCGTTGCCATACACTGTGCGTGCCGAGAGGGGATCTTTGTAGGGGATGACGGGGATGCCCTCACGATTAAAGCGCTTAACGATCGTTAACAGATCACGTATGAGCATGGCGTTGTGCTGTGCATTCGCTTGAAAGTCGGTGCGCAATTGTTCCGTGACGTCGGGGGGGACGAGTGTTGGGCACACTGTGCTGAGCTGCAGGTAGAGCAGCGGAGTTATGATTGCATCTCTAGCGAGCTGTATGAGCTTATCCCACTCAACGCCACTCTGCAGCAGTTTGTTGAGCTGGTCTGCTTCGCGCGTCCCTGCATGAAGCCTGATACAGCAGAGGACGATTAATTCTTCAAGGGAGGCCCCGCTTTCTTCAGCGGTGCGGTACACGTTTGTCATGTCAGAGTGCCTAACACTTTTTCACGAGTCTGAGGTAAATCTAACGTAACATAGCCTTGTTGATTTCGCACGAGGGGCTTTATTACATAGTTTCGGCAGTGCAGTTTGAAAAACACAACTTCGATCATCGTGCGTGCACAGCAAGAACGCTGCATGCCACGTGCAGTGCCGTCGCATTCGCGCCGTTTTAGCTGTGTTGCGACGATCAAAGCGCAAAAAAATATGGGAGTGGTGCTAATTTTGAATAGCTCCCGTAACACCTCATTCAATCATTATCGCGCTCATCGCAGTTACAGGGCAACGCCTGCTTAGCGAATGCTGCTGCCTTGCAAGCCTTGCAAGTGCCTCAAGAGTTTTTCGCATATTCGGATTGATCAGCCTTAAAGCGTACAGAGATATCCGTCTATGCATACTGCTACGCAGTTATGATCGTATCTAGTTTATCGATGTTCTTCCCGATGTGACATTCTCTCCCACAAGTCGTAACGTTGCGCCCACACAATGGTAGGTGCTTATAAGCTTTCGCGGTTCGCGTTGCAAAAAAAGCGCTAAAGGCGCCGGATCGTCTTTTACACTCGCCAATCGTGGCTTAATGCGAGGTTACATACGGGTAGCTTTCTTTATCTCGATAGTGTTGTAAACTGCAAATCACCATCGCACGTCAAAGCCATGACAAAAAGCGCTTCCAATGTTAATTTAGAAAATCTGGAAAAAAGTGGGATATGCCGCATCATGCTACCACGTCTGTCCGCGGCGACGCCGTGTCTGTACTCATCGCCACAAAAAACAGACCACAGGACGTGCTTACGTGTATTCGTTCAGTGAACAATCAATCAGTTAAACCAGACGAGATTGTAATCGTTGATGTCAGTGATAAAGATGGATTGGAAGCTTCAGTCATCAAGAACAATAGGGCAGAAATTAGAATTAGATACGTCCGTTCAGAGACAGGTCTCACACACCAACGAAATATTGGCGTACGGGAGAGTACGGGCGACATAGTGCTAGTTCTCGAAGATGATGTCGTCCTTGATGAAGACTACGTGAGAGAAGTCCTAAAAGTTTTCAACAATCCTTGTTTTGATAGAATCAGATGCGTATTTGGAGAGCACATCTGGCCAAAAGAAGATGACACACGTGCAGGCCTGAACGGCGGCTTGGTTTGGTCAATGAGGAGCGCACCAGGGTGTAGCGTCAATAGGTTACTTAATAGCAGATTATTTCTCGCGATATTTTTTTACAGGGAGTGGGGACAAAAACGGGCAAATTTCGACTTTCATGATTTTGCACGTATCCTTCAAATCCTGATGTTTCCGTCTGTGAGACTGAGAATGCTCCAGGAGGGTTTACCGCATATTATAGGGAAGTTCTCGAAAAGTTCGCCTATGATGAAAACTTAAAAGGATACGCGCAGGGACAAGACTCTGATTTTTCTTACAGAATATCGCGCAAATACAAGAATATAGGCGCTGCGAAAGCTAAGGTTATGCACGTTTCTAAAACTTCAAAAATAGCCAATTACGCATTCAGCAGGAGGAGAAAAGAAAAAAAATATAAACGTAGCACCTCATCTTGATTCGTCTTACTAAAAAATTAAATTCATTCCACGCGAATATGAGACCCTCTGTGTCAGATTTTCCTCGCGCAGTCCGAATTGAAGTCTGCAATTTTTGCAATGCACGCTGCATTATGTGTCCTATATCGTCTATGCAGCGAAAACCTAGGATAATGGAACTGGAACTTTTCGAGAAAATTGTTAGCGAGCTGGAACAACAGCGCTATGATGGCTGGGTATACCCGTACCTTAATGGAGAAGCATTGCTCGTGCCAAATTTTCCCGACTATCTGCGACTGATACGGTCAAAGGCCCCCCGAGCCAAAATAGTACTTTTCTCGAACGGGTCAAAGCTTACAGAAAGGTTGGCGAGAATCTTATTAGAGGGCGACCTGCTCGACTTGTTGCGCATAAGCTTCGACGGCGGAACAAAGGAAGCGTATGAATCGGTCCGGCGTAATCTTTCATTTGACGAAGTGCGAAAAAATGTGCATAATTTTATTGAACTAAGGGACCGTCTAGGAAAGGATATCCCCGAAGTAACTATCACCATGGTCGTGTCTCCCCGGAATCGAGATACTATTGGAGCGCTGGAGGACGAATTTCGCGATGCGGATGACGTCGCTGTGCATGGCTTGACCAACTGGGCGGGCCAATGGGAGATGGGAGAGACTAAACAAGATCCGACGCTGAGGCACAAGCTAGTGACTGCACTCACGAGGACAAACTACTGCAACGAATTGTATAGGCCCATCACTATCCTTGTCAACGGAGATGTACCTCTATGTTGCGTAGATTATGAAGGGAAAGAACTACTTGGCAATGTTAGACGCAACACTATAGCTGAGGTGTGGCACGGGGAGAGATATAATAAAACACGTGATGCGCTGCAAAACTGGGATTTTTCAGCGCTTCCACTATGCAGCCGTTGCACTAACGTGAGGGTTTCATTGATAACGAAGAATCCCGTTGTTCAAGGCTTAAAAAGATGCGTGTCCTTCTACGCGCAAAAACATCCGAGATTTGCAGCCAAGAGCGATGCGATAAGTAAAAAAATCTATTATTACAGGATTTCCAAGCGAGGCTAACCGTAAAGGGGGGGCGTGACTTTCACATTTTTCACACTGGCAACGCCGTTTTGATGATTGGATGAGGTGTTATAGGAGCTACACCAGATTCGAGTTCGATATTTTTTACGCTTTCGTGGCAACACAGCTAAAACGGCGTTAAAGCGACTGCTCTGAACGTGGCATGTAGCGTTCGAGCTGTGCACGCACGATGATCGAAGTTATGTTCTTCAAACTACACTGCCGAAACAATATTACAAAGCTTCTCGTGAGATTTACATCGCGCTATTAACCGGCTCTGCGTGCTGCTCACAAAAAAAGCGCCAAGTTATAATAGTTAGCTAAGCCTGCTCAAAAGCAGAATCGCATCGGACAGCTTTACTAAAAAAATGTAAGGTGCCTCACGTATTCCGGCTCAATGAGGCATCGCTGGCACGCCCACCTGCTAGTCAAACAGATTATGTGTTTGAGCAGCCCTTTTAAGAGCTACAAATCGATTTCAGACTTGGAAAGCGCGTTTTCGTTCAGGCGCGGAGCTTCAGCCGATACTTTAGCACTCGTACTACTGTCAGCGCTGGATGGAGCAGATAAAATATCCTCTTGCGTGACGCGAGTGAGGGGAGCATTTCAATGTCAGATGGAACAGGCAGTATCACAACGCGGAGCAGGGAGAGGCACTTGTCGCGCACGCGTTCTTGCATAAACACCACGTAACGGAAATCTGCGGGAGGCAGGTTCATTGCCATGATGCCCCAACGCCAGGTGTCATCTCGGTGAAAGAAAATTTGCGCGATAACGCTCTCCACGTATGCGCGTGTGCGGGGGTCGTGATCGAGGCGTGGTTTGATGTCCTCAGGGAGCGGGACGCCTGCAACCTCATTTGCCAGCAGGAGGCCGACGGTGAGTATGCGCAGACAGCCGCGCTGGCGCGCAATAGTCACGAGCTGGTTCCAGTTGAGGTCGATGTGGGAGGTGATGAGTGTGGCAACGTCTTCGACTAGCTCCCAAAAAAGCCAGCCGTGTATTGCCGCCCCGTGGATGCACGCCAGGAGAAGGTTGTCCTCCAGAGAGAACGACAACACGTCTGTGCCGTCGACGGGTACCTTCCGCGCCCGCGCCCAGAGTGCATCGTTGTTCCGGGTAACAGACCACCGGCCCGGCACAAAGCCCCAGTGCAGCTCAAGTTTCCTAGTGCGGTCATCGGCAAAGTCAAACGGCCAAACAAGATCAGGAGTAAACGTGCGATAGTAACTAGCAGGATCCTTGGCAAAGATGCTGTGGGACCCGACCCGCGCGATGTGCACATACCCCAGCGCGCTAAGCACGTCCGTGGCCCTCGCTACATCTGTCTCGCGGACAAACACGTCGAGGTCAGTGTACACGCGGGGTGCCTCGTTGCCGTACGCGCTGTGTGCTAAGAGAGGGTCTTTGTAGGGGATAATAGGGATGCCCTCACGGTTAAAGCGCTCTACAATGGTCAACAAGTCCCGTATGAGCATCTTGTTGTGCTCTGCGTTCGACTGATAGTCGGAATGTAGTTGCTCCAAGACGGCGGGAGGGACGAG
>JACTTZ010000017.1 GCA_015660915.1 Methanomicrobia archaeon
AAGGACTCGGGCCTGCAATATCTGGCGACGATTGCTGCGCTGTCACGCAGCACCCCCGTAGCCGTTGTTTTTGGACGAGAGGCAGAGCCGCTCAGCAAAGAGGTTGGCGAATCGCTGGACGGCGTGCACGTCATATGGGCGACGGCCGTCCATAATCCGCTGCCACTTAAGAAGAAGTTGGACAAGATAGGCGAATGGACCACGCTTGTGCGAGATCAGGGCTGAGGCGGCACTTCACATGGCGGGCAGTTCGCTTCAGTCTTCGCCTGCGGAGTGTGCGACGAAGATAGAACGAATGTGAACGTCAGTACCGCGGCAGATGACGGTGGGGTGTTACATTGTGAGATTACGTAAGCAACCGAGGGATAACAATGGCAAGTACGGTATATTTTGCACGCATGAAGGCTGGGAGCGCCGATGAAAGCGCGGTCACTCGAGTCAGACAGCTCTTTGATGAAGCGCAATTTGGCACGCTGATCGAAGCTGACGCGTTAACAGCTATCAAGCTTCACGTCGGCGAACGCGGGAACGATTCACACCTTCGCCCAGAGTTCGTCAGGCAAGTCGTCGAGCGGGTAAAAGCGAGCGGCGGTAAGCCGTTCGTCACCGACACAAACACGCTCTATTCAGGAAGTCGGCACAACGCGGTTGACCACCTCGCCACCGCGCTCGAGCACGGGTTCGACTACGCAGTATTAGGGGCGCCCCTCATCATCTCTGACGGTCTCGTCAGCGACCACTACCAGGACGTTCGAATCGACAAGAAACACTTCGAAACGGTAAAAATCGCCGGTGACGTCGTCTCTGCCCAGAGCATGATTGTCATGACGCACTTCAAGGCACACGCAATGGCTGGATTCGGCGGCGCGATAAAGAATCTGGCGATGGGATGCGCTCCGAGCGCGGGGAAGACGGACCAACACAAAGGAATGACGCCAATCGTCGATATGCAGTGGTGCATAGCGTGCGGGGAATGCCTCGAGGCGTGCCCGCAATCTGCCATCACGATTGAGGGTGGTGCTGTGCGCATCGATTACGACCTTTGTGTTGGTTGTGGCGAGTGTATTCCTATGTGCACGACCTCCTCTATCGGATTTGACTGGGAAAAAGATCTTCAACGGTTTGTGGAGAAGCTGACCGAATACGCCTTTGGCGCGATAGCGGGCAAGCGCGGCGTGGGGTATCTCAACTTCCTCTTGCAGATTACGCCTGATTGTGATTGTGTTCCGTTTAGTGACGCCCCCATTGTCCCGGACGTAGGGATTCTTGCCTCCTTGGATCCTGTCGCCATTGACGCGGCGAGCGTAGACTTGGTGAACGCCCAGCAGGGCATATCAGGCACTCGCCTTGTGACCAATCTGGAACCCGGCGAGGACAAGTTCAAAGGCGTCTGGAGTGAGACCGAAGGTTCAATACAGATCAAGTATGGCGAGGAGATCGGGCTCGGAACAAGCTCATATGAGCTCGTCGAACTGTGAAGGGCTGCAGCGTGTTATGCTCGATCTTCTTTACTTACGCGTAGTTTCTAGTAGGAACTGACGCTACGCAAGAGCCCGTGCATCGCCTCACAAAAAACGTAGCGTTTTGCAGCTTTTTTTTAGGGAAAGACAGAAGGTCTTTCACACGAATTTATAGAGGGAGGTGGTTCGATGCCAACGTACATTCTTTTGTCCAAGCTCACTGCTGAAGGCAGGAAGACGGTAAGGGAGCGACCCAATCGCATTCAGGAAGTCGATCGAGAGATGCTGGAAGCGTTGCAAGTGAAAGTCATATCTCAGCACGCCGTCGTGGGGCCATACGACTTTGTGAACATAGTTGAAGCGCCCGATAACGAAACCATTTTAAAGGCCTCAGTCGAGCTCGGGTCTCGCGGCACGGTCGAGATAATGAGCATGCCTGCAATACCGATCGACGAATTTATCCAAGCAATAAAGAAGCGATAAGCAACTTCAGGCCATCCCGTTGGCTCATCGAAAGCTATTGCTCGAGCTCGATCAGAGTCAGTTCGGCAGCGTTGTTCTGTGAAAAGAAATAACCGAGGCGCTCCAAGGGTAGGGATAACAGCGGTTGGTTGAGAAATCCGCCGGTCCCAGTCAGCGTTATCGTAAGTGCTTTAGCGGGGCTCAGCGCTTCTGGCTTGGTCTCTCGACGCCAACGTATCGGTTATCATGCGAAGGATGATGTCAGGGACCTCTTGATCGCGCCAGTTCATCTCTTTGACTTTGTTGAGTGCGATCCATTTGGCACCAGTCACGCCTTGTCCAACGGTTGGAAACCCGCTCAGGTACTGTGCTTCGAAGCAAATGAGCAGAACTTGTTTGTCCCACTCCGTGTTGGGGTCATGGGACACGTACGCTTTTACTTGACGAGAAACAGCGACCTTCACGTTCGTCTCTTCGTAACACTCACGAGCAGCGCAGTCTTCTAAGGATTCGCCCAGCTCCAGCTTGCCTCCGGGCAGTATCCATCGGCCGCCCCAATAGCCATCTGCTTGTTTCACCATCAGCACGAGGTCGTTCCTAATGGTGCACGCCAAGCAGCTCGTCACGTACTTGCCGCTCATAACTCACAGTGAGTCAGAAGATGTTTATTAAGTTAAGCACATTGAGCCAAGCTCTCACCCAGCCAAGAAAATTAGGCGCCAAAACGCTTCAAGCAACCGAGCTACACGTCGATGGATATATATTCATAATCGGAGCTACATCGTAGATTGCATTAGCGATGAGTTTAGATGAGATCGAAGTTGACGAGGCGGTCGCCGCTTATATCAAGAAGCAGCGGAAAGATTTTCGAGTGACGACAACGTGTTCCGGCGCTCTTATTTTGCCTACTTCCATTAGCCCGCCTAAAGAGACTGATGTCGCCATACCCATCGGCAAGAACACGCTCTATGTGTCTATCTACCAAGCGCGCTGGGTGAAGCGGATCGACCGACGAATGTTATATTATGTTACTTTGAAGTAACAGGTAGCTTCGCTCGCTCCTGACGCACTGTCTTTTTACGCTTTTTTACTGGCCGGTTCTACAGGCCAATGCCCTCAGTGGTATGGATAGCACGCCGCATTTCTTCTTGCAAAGCAGGCGGCACCCCTTTGATCTCGACGTCGAGGAAACCGCGCACGATAGCAGACGTGGCATCATCTTCGCTGAGCCCCCGCGTCATAAGATAGGTGATCTCCTCCTCAGCAATCTTTCCAACTGCGGCTTCGTGAGACATATCGACATCCGGAACGGCTCCATCGAGTTCAGGGACGGCAAAAATCCTCCCGTGGTCACCCAGTATCAGTCCGCGGCATTCGAGATGTCCTTTGACATCACGGTGGAGCGCGGTAAGGTTTCCGCGCGAGATAATCTCACCGCCGTTCGTAATCGCCCGTGATATCACGTCTGACTTGCATTGCTCCGCTTCCATGATCACTCGAGCTCCGACGTCCATATGGGAGCCCTCTGTCGCGTACAGCAGTGAATACGATAGCGCGGTGGCGTTCGCGCCGACGCAGCGGAACAGGGGGTACATTTGCAGGCTTTTGACGGGCTTCAAGCAGACGTAGTTGCTGATAAACGTAGCATCTCTCTCGATGATGGCGCCGCTCCTCGGGCGAACAGCCACCTCAGGGCCCCAGTTATGTATCATCGTAAAGGAGCATTTCGCGCCCTCCTTGATGAAGAACTCAGAAACTCCGACGTGAATGCCGTGTAAGAGCTCGTCTGCGGTTCTGCAGCCTGTTATTATGTGCAGTTCCGAGCCCTCCTCAGCAATGATAATGTTGTGCACGTTTTGTGACAGGCTCTCTTGGGCCAGAAACATGCACGCCTGAATTGGCAGGACGGTCTTCGCGCCCGCCTTTGCCCTGATGAAGTAACCGTTGCTGAACTCAAGAGCAGCCTGGGCGGTATACTTGTCAGCGTCAACCGCCACAGCTTTCCACCAGTAGTCCTTGAGCCAGTCGTACTTGTCGAGTGCTTCGGTCACACTGAGCACCTCGACGTTCTGTGCCGAGGCCTTGGAGTAAACGACGCTCGTATCGAGCTGAAAAAACGAGCCTGACCGCTCTTCTTCTTTCGCATCGATTCCGACGCCGAGCGACTGGTTCTGGTAGTTTGAGGGGAGCATCTTAAGCGTCTGCACTTTCTGGTGGGCCGGGGCCTTCGACGTGTAACTCTCAAGCGGTATGTCGGGACCGTACGCCGCCTTCTTCTCGCGAGCCTTTTCGGCGCGTTCGGTCAGCTCATCTACCTTGGACATTTTACACACTCCTCATAGCCGAGCTCGCAGATATCGTTGAGGAGCTCTCCTGGGTTGCCGGAACACGCGATCTGACCGTCAACGAGAACGTGCGCCTTGTCCGCTTGCACGATCTTCAAAATGCCTCCGGCGTGTGTGATAATGAGCCCCGCCTTATGTCGCTCGCGCGAGCGCTTGTCTCTGTCGAGCAGCTTGTTGATCGTCTCTCCGACGAGCTCGATGTTTTCGAGATCGACGCCCGAATCCGGTTCGTCGAGGAGCACGAGGTCCGGGTTTTGCGCGAGGAGCTGCAACAGCTCGGTGCGCTTCACCTCTCCACCAGAGAACCCGAAGTTGACGTCCCGCGCGAGAAAGTCCTGCGGGATATTGATGGTCTCAGCGACTTCTGCGGTCTTGAAAGGTCGGTTGCCGTGTTGTGCGGCGATCTCGACCAAATCCTTGAGTTTCACCCCGTGAATGGCCGGCGGGTGTTGAAATGAGAGCCCGATCCCGAGACGCGCCCGCTCGTTTACGGGCAGATGGGTGATGTCCTTCTTCTTAAACAGGATGCGCCCTTCGGTGACGCGGTAACGGGGAAAGCCCATAATCGTCAGTACAAGGGTGGTCTTTCCTGAGCCGTTTTGGCCAAAAAGGGCGTGAGTCTCCCCTTCATTGATGCTGAGGTCTAATCCCTTCAGTATACTCTTACCGTCAACGTCTACGTGCAAGTTTTGAATGTCAAGCATTTCACTATTCCACCTTTATTAAAGATCCTTAAGAACAATTTCTTTGTCCGTCACGACCCGTCTTTGTGCGTGTCGTACGCGGCATTAAGCGCATCTTTAAACACTTCGCCACCGTCGATGACGACCTCAGGCCAAATAGAGACGCCCGAGTGCACGGTAACGAAATCGTTCACGACGACTCGTGGGCCGATGACGGTGTTGTTTTCGAGAACGCAATGATCTCCTATTCTCGTTCCGTTGTCGACAATGGAACCTGAAACGGACGTATGTGCACCGATCTTAACATCGTCATACACGATAGCGGAAAGCACCGACGTATCATCGGCGATGTCGCAGTCGGAGCCGATAGTCGTGTAGGGGCTGATTAGCACATTGTCGCCGACGACGGTGTTTGCGCCGATTACGACTGGACCGACTATAGCTGAGTTTGACCCGATCGACACGGCATTTCCGATTGATGCGGGGCCGTTCAGGCGCGCGTCTTCAATCTGGAAGTGTCCGACGATTTCTGTTCCACGCAAGTTATCGAGCAGCCACCTCGACGCTTGCCGATACGCGGTCGCATTTCCGATGTCGGTCCAATGGCCGCGCGCCATCCACGCTGACATAATCTCACTTGAGCTCAGCAGCCTTGGGAAAAGGTCCTTCGCAAAGTCAAATCGCTCTTTTGGGATGTGGCTGAAGATTTCAGAATCGCACATGTAGATGCCCGTACTTGCTAGGTTGCTAAATATCTGACCGGAACTCGGCTTCTCTCTAAAGCGATGCACGCGATTATTGACGTCAATGTCAAGGATACCGTATTCGCGTGGATCATCGATCGACATGACTCCCACTGAGAGTATGCTATCATTCTTTCGGTGGAATTGATAAAACTCGCGAAGGTTAAAGTCCATCACGTGATCTCCTCCGACAACGAGAAACGGCCCGTCGTTGAGGAGGCGCTCAGCGTTCTTGACGCTCCCGGCAGTGCCTAACTTCTTTCTCTCGCGAATGTAGTTTATTTCCACTCCAAACTTCACGCCATCTCCAAGGTACTCCTCGATGTTTCGTCCCAGGTACCCGAGGGTGACGACGATGTCATTGAAGCCGTTTGCGGACAGATGTTCGACGAGATGGCCGACTGACGGTTTGTTAAGGAGCGGTATACTAGGCTTCGGCCGTTCGAAGGTCAACGGTCTGAGCCTCGTCCCGGCGCCGCCACACATGATACACGCTTTCATCGATGTGCCTCAATTCCTTCGATTCGTCGCTCGAGAACTCAGCCTCGGCATGTGAGCTTCATTATAGAGATGTATTGACGAACCTTATAATAGTGCCCTTATGAGTGGCATCGATTAAAAGATGCCGTTTTCGTTGATATTATCAATTATGGAATTACCGGCGTCAAGCTCGCCAATCGAATCGACGTAGCGCTCGAGGTGAACAACAAAATCCTCAAGCTTGTCGAAAGGGACGATGAAGCAACCACCCTCACTGAGAAGCGCATCGTCTATCCAACTTACGATGACGGGGACACTGCTGACGGAAAACGCACGTTCAAACTCGCCACAGCGGGCGAGGTGTTTTCGCGCCTGTGCCCGAATGGACGAGCTTCTAAGCCGCGCTTTGCCGTACCGCTTGGCGTCAATGAGTATGGTCGTGTCAAAGCGGTGAGCGACGACGTCGATTTCATGGCGCCTACCGGCTGCCACGAAGACCTTCCTGAAATCGGTCGAGAAGCCGGCGCACTCAAGGACGTCGCGGATTTGTTCCTCAAATTCTTGCCATGTAGGCTCCTTATCCTCTTCTGCACCCGCTTCGTAATCGCCGAAGAGCGTAAGCAACATGGGTTACCCCGTGTCCTCCTTCTCCTGTTCTGCGTGCTCATCTTCAATGTCCTTTGCAGCGTTTCGCAGGCTCGTGGCCATCTCGTTTTTCAAAATTGCGATCTCCTTGTTGACGCCGACCATTGGCTTTGGCGCCTCTTTGCGAGTTTTGACCGGCACTTTGGTAGGTCGTGGCACATCTCGCGCCTCCGTGTCGGTTTTGCGCTCGAGGTCGGCAAGCTGTTCAACGGCCGCCATGAGTGCTTGTTTGGTGAAAGCGAGGAGCGTATCGTTAAACCTGCCGCGCGATCGCTGATCCTCTTTTTTCAAGAGCTCATACATTAGAAGCATGCGAAGCTCTTTGATCTCGCTCTTGAGCTCGCGAACCTCTTGGATGAGCGCGTCAATTCTATCGTTTTTTGCCGCGGGCATTACGTATTCATCCCGGCAAGCACGCTAAAGACATCCTCTGGCTCGTACCTGAGTTGAATCTCTCGCGTTCGTCCGCGTGTTCCTTTACCTGTAAAATCAGTATTGATGAGTCGAATCGAATCAAGCTTTGAGACAATGTCATAAAATCGCGTGTAGCCGAGATGCGTCTCTTCGTTGAACTTCTTATAAAGGTCCCCGGCCTTTATCTTTGCCTCTTGCTCTGCGATCAGTTTAAGGAGGTCTCGCTCTTCTTCGCGCAACGAGTGTATGGAATACGTAAGGTGGACGAGGCGTGATCTTTCATATGAGTGCACCACGTCGTCTGCGGTGACAGATCTTCGAGCGCTTATCTCCGCTCGGAGTCCTGTTTTTCTCAAGAGGTCGATCCCGACCCGCAAGTCGCTTGATTCTTCTACAAGATCAATGACCGTTTCGAGCACGTCTTCAGGCACCACGTTTGCATAGAACCCACGCCGCACGCGGTCTCCCAGTATATCGCGCACCTCAGCACGGGTATAGAGCGGGAAGTACACCTCCTCAGGAAGGAAAACCGACATCACGCGTGGATCGAGTTGTTTCGACATTTCGACCGAGAGGTCGCTTGATATTGCGATGACACCGACCTTGACCTCTGCAGACACCTCGTGAGCCCGCAGGAGTGCATACAGAACCTTGTTGACCGTGTTTTCATAGAACAGATAGTTGATATCATCAAGCGCGACGATGAGCACCTTCTCCTGATCGATGAGATATTTGGTAATCTTTTTGAAGACGCGCTTGAATGAAACCCCCGAGTCGGGCGGCGTATACTTGAAGAGTTTCTTGTAGATTTCTGAGAATATCGCAAATCGGGTCGCATCGATCTGACAGTTTACGAATACCGGTACAACGCTGTCAGTGTAGTTTTCAATCTCTTCGAATAACTTCAGTACTGCTGTGGTCTTTCCGGTGCCGTGCGGCCCTGAACATAAACTGTTGATTGGACGGGCACCCCGCAGCGCTGGTCGGGCGGCGATCTTGAGGGCGCGCATCTGTGTATCTCGATGGGAGAAATGCTCAGGGATGTAGTCTAACTCAAAATAGCGCTCGTCCTTGAAGAGCGTTTGATCCCACTGCAGTAAGTCCTTTGACGGTAGTTTCTGAGGCACGTCGATCGTTAAATGGTCAATTTGCATGCTATTTAATGTTATCCTGCAGTACGTGGAGGTATTCTCTGCTCCGGGCGAATGGCGCCAATTAAGAAGCCATATGTGCGTAAAATTCAATTTTAGTGGATTTTTTGAAGCGTGAGCGGATGAAAAGGACAGGATGTCCCTCCCGATCGTTCACCGGGTCTAGCAAGGGGCATCACAGACGTGAGGTGCTAATACTTTCGCGGCGCTCTTGGCGTGCGCTTATCCCTTATAGCCACGTCGGCTCATTCGGTGAAGATCGATGGTAAGTGAGACTTTTCGTGGACTTATTGAACGTGCTGGTTACTACGCAAGGCGGGAGAAGTTCCGCTCACTTGACGAACGCTGTGATCGTCCGCAAAGGACCGAAAACAGCGTACTCGTTCATTCATAACCGCTGTTCTTGTTTCGGCATCGGCTGTTAAGCCTTAGGTCGCCTCCTCTAGTCGGACGATCCATTTTTCAGGGTGGGCTACCTCATCAAGCGTTGGTATATCACCTGGAGAGCGCCAAACCCTGTTAACGAAGTCGATCCCTCGACTTGTCCACACGTGCGAGACGAATCGCTCTCCGAGGACATATTGCTCCATCTTCATGCCGAGCCCCGTCGCGCGCTCAAAGAACCTTTCCCTCCCGCTTTTGCGCCTTCTGCGCAGTTCGAACACGCGCTTCATGTGATCATACGTGGTGAGCATCTCTTTGCCGACCCTGTCCATGACGAAATCTGAATAACCCTCTATCACGCTCATGAGGGCTTGGATCTGATTTATAAGCCCTACTTGCTCACGAGAAAGAGCCGCGTGTAGGAGCGAGAATTGTCTTCGCTCAACGTAATGACTCGCCACAGCGCGGGCTCGCGATTGGAGCCCATCTGAGGTGAGTCCCTCGTTGGTCGCCGCAAGATACCGTTTTAAGAGTTGGTTTAAGTAATCCTTAAGCCACGGCACCGACTCGAACACGACAGCGTGGGTAACCTCGTGGATCGCAATCCATCGTCGAAAGTCATTTCCCGCAAAAGAGAGTTGGCGCTCGACTATTTCGATATTCGGCTCCACAAAATAGATCTGTCCACTGACAATCTCGCGACCAAAAAGGCTTGGATCGTACTGACCGAGTACCTTCTTTGCAATGTAGCCGAGCAGAAGGCCGAAACCGACCGTCGAGATGACTTGGTTCGACTTATACACTCCCCTGCTTATGAGCGAATCACTTTTACGCATCATAAGCACCTCCTCTAGGGGCGCAAGCTGATCCGCGAACGCTGTGACGTTCGTCTTGATCCAATCATATCGGTCAAAGACCCGTATTTGACGGACGCTCGGTGTCTGAAGCCCCGTCAACTCGATGATTTGCGGTGTGGGCTCGCTCACAAAGTCTTCGTATGTCGGCAGAAGCCGCTGTTTTTCTGCATAGGCCCATCGTTTCGCATCGCCGATGTTTGCCGCGTTTTTCGCCACCTGCCTCCAGTCAATGGGGCCTGCAGGCGAACGCAGGAACTGTAGACCGGTGTTTAGCACCAGTCTGGGAAAGTCCGCCATTATTGTCTGCTCCTCCTCGCTCGAAGTGTTTACATTGCAGTCCTTTGATAAGGCTTTGCCTTGGTAAAAAGGATGGCGAGCGGCAAGAACGCGGCCGGCGCTATCACAAGCTCGCTCGTTCGCGTCTACATGAAGTCGACCAGGCCCATCTGTCTTGAGGCATCGCTCTCAAATAACGAGTTGACCGACATCTCAAGGAGCATAAGCCGCTGACGCGTGTACTTGGAGACGCCAAAATCATTGGCAATCTTGATCGAACGTTCCATATACTTCGTTACCGTGCCTTCGTGGACGGTGAGCACGATCTTCCCGCCGCACTTAGGACAGTTGCCGCTAATGGGTGGCCGTCGCACCTTGTAGTTACATTTCACGCATCGTACCTTTTGGCGCGAAAACGCTCGCAAGTTCCCGATCAGGTCGGGCAGGAAGTGCGTCTTGATAACGCGTTCTGCGACGTCCCGTTCATCTACGGCGCGGATCCGACGAGCGAGTTCAAGCTGCGTCTCCATTTTATCCATCATTGATTCAAGCACCTTGTAGGCGCTGTTCAAGGGGCCGAGCGAAATCGACGACGACGCATGGGTAAACCGAAAGCCGGTGTACTCGGCGTTCGTGCCCAGTCGCGACGCCACGGTCGCTACTTGAACTCGCTTCGGATCTTCAAAGCCAAGCGTCGCGCGGTAGAACTCGAGCGGATACCGATCGATTATATCGAGGTTGTGCGCTTCAGCATCGATCTCCTTCGGATCGATTCGTGTCGTCAAGACGAGTGGGGCGTCCATTTTGCCACCGCGACGATCAGGAAGATACGACAATGAGAAGTTCAAAAGTCCGTCGAGAAGAAGCACGACGCAATCTTCGTCGCCATCACAATTTCGGCGCTTTGAAGCGTGGAAGAAGGGATGAGCGAAGCCTGCTGAAGCAGGCGTGAAACCAATGACGCGGCCTAATACGCCGGCGCTTGTGTGAGGCGCCAGTCCGATCACCAAGGAACCAATGAGATCCTCTTTCGTTTCTGCCTCGTAGTAGGGGGGCTGTTTATAGTATTTGACGAGGAGATCATCGACGAACTTGGATACGCGGAGAAGCCACTCCCCGCAGTCCTCAGAAAGGATGATATCTTGCGGCGCCAGTTCAACGACCTGGTCGTCTACTTTCACGTCGTACCCCAACTCGCAAAGCTTGCTCGTTGGAACTGAGATCTCCTGCGGCGTGAAGTGCGTCGTGGGCAGGTCCGTCAAATCGTATCTGCACGTTCCGTCCTTAAACACAAAGATTTCGCGTTTTGCGCGCAAAACACCCTTTTCTATCGGCTCAGGGGTCTTGTTCTTAGATATTAGACCTAAAACGCCTTTAAATCTCTCGAACCGTGCCGTTTCGTCAAGCCGGGTGAGTGCCTGCTGGTAGACTTTTCGCAGATCGATGGATTGGATCCGATGACTTACCCCTTGTCTGCCGCACTTCGGGCACGTGGTCCCGTCCCGGAGATCGCGCGAACACGCAGGACAGAAAGTGAGGGGCTCCGTAAAAGCTCCGCATTCGCAGCGCGTTTGGTAGGTTGTGTTCAAGCACGTCGGACAACGGCGGACGCCTACGTCAACGTCGATTATGCCAAGGTACTGGACGTCAATTTCCGAAGCGTTTTCGGCGGCCGCTTTTGAAGATCCTGCTGCCCTTCGAAGGGATCGGTCACGCCCGCCTGCGTTGCCGATAGGGAAGAGCACGTGCGGAGGCGGCTTCATCTCTCGGGCATGAGATTTTTCAGGCCGTCCCATTCGCCCCCCGATCCTTGAAGGCGCGCGTTTCCGTATTTCGACTCCGCTGAGGAGCGTTACCGCGTCAATCGTCGATTTAACGCGCGGACTTTTAAGCGAAAACCACTCCTTGCTCAGCGATTCACTAAGCCCGAGACTCGTGATGAATGCCGCTGCGTCGTTAATCATCACGTTGTCTTCAGCTACGGTGTGAGGCACGAGGAGCGTTTCTAGTAGCCCCTTTGTTTTAGGATCACACGGCACGATGAGTTCTACTGGCGCGTCAGAATCGTGAGCGACCTCGACTGTCGAGGCGGCCTGCGTTATCTTGCCCTTTTGGCTCACAAACTCTGCCAGTTGCGCCAGCTCTTTGAGCGTGATGTCATGCCACAAGTAGGTAAACGTTGGGTGCAACGGGATGCCGAAGCGCCGCGAAAGGTCCAGCGCGGCTGACGCAGTGAGCTCTTTCGCATCTACGGAAGGGACCGGCTCGTGCAAGCGCGTTGCCGCCTCTTCGAGATCTTGTATCCACCATTCGTGCACGTACGGTGAAGGAATCAGCGGGTGATTATTACCGAGGAAGTCCCCATAGTTGACGAGAATCTCTCCGAGGTCGAGTATCTCGTCGATATCGTTTTGATGTTTGAGGGCCGCGTCGTACGAGTCAATGCGGACGACGCTTCCGTTATACAGTTTCACGGTCGGCCCCTCAATTGAATCGACTGGGGAAATGCCTGCAGCTTTACCGGGCCGCTCCATCTTCAGTTGCGTTCCTGGAGCTAAGAATTCGCCGAGCACGACCATCGTTGCGGGATTGATTCCTGCAGAAGCAAAGCCCGTGTTGCGTGCTCGCCCATATCGCAGCCTGAAGCCTCCCTTGCGCGAAGGATGTGAGAACACTGGTCGGCCCGCGATGATATCTTCCATGTACTTCCAGCTTGGGGCAATTGTGCTCTCGCCGGCGCGCCTTTTAACGACTCTTGACCCTTCCTCTCCTCCTTCTTCGGCCACGTTAACGTGAATAATCTCGTCTAACCACTCCCACTCGTCTAGTCCGAGCTGCGTAACGTACTTCTTCAGTTTTGGCGCTTTCTGAGCCAGCCCTTCTGCCAAGACGAGCGCCATGCCACCGCGAACCGCGTTCGTTTTCACCCGTTCAAGGTTTCGGTAGCCTGAAACCTCTTCCTGTTCTGTTCCTTCGCCATTGACACAGATAGGACAATTCGTGACGATGGTTCTGATATCACTAGCCGGCGGCGTATATTGCAGGTTCACGAGCGTCTTGTAGAGAGGAATCTCCTCTACATATCGCTCAACTTCATCGTCCCGCGGCAAATATCGGCCAATGCCCACAGCGCGTCTTACGTAGTCCGCGACTAATACGGAGAGGGCTTGGGCGGTTCCTCCGGCGCTTCTGATGGGGCCGGCATAGAATACTTGCAGGTAGTCGGTCCGATCGTCATTCTTGCCGAGCTCTACCCGTGCAATCCCTTCAATGGGGGCTGCGACAACGCCCTCGGTCAACATTGCCACCGCGGTTCTGACGGCCTTCTCAACGACTTGAGCTTTGTTCTCGTAAGAGCCGAATTCGCCGTTCGCAAAGCCCAAACCAATTGCGAGGGCAGCCTCTTCGCGGGACATTGTTTTGTCAAGCTGCCGTATGCGTTGCGCCAGTCCAGGGATGCCGATAAGGTTCTCAACGCGCTCGGCAAGGTCACGAGCAGGTAGGATTTCAGGAGAAAGAGAAGGATCCTCGCCGTTTTTCCGCGCTTCAGAGGCGATGGTGAAACACGTCTGAAGCTCAGATTCCAGTTTTTCAAAGTACTCATTGATGTCTCTAATCATTACATCATCTTGACGAGTTAAGCACGGAGCAAAGCAGCTGCTTATCGATGGTATTGTTGTTGATACCAGTTAACCTTTCTCGTGTTGGCGTATTGGTTGGATCACTAAAAAAGCGATCAAGACACCGCAGGGCGTCGTCCGCACGGTTCAAGGGCCCATCAGAAGTAGAGCTAAATACTTGCAAGGGTATCTTTTCGTGGTTAAAATGGCTAATATTAACATGTTTAAACTCCACAACGACTATGTCTTCAAACAGTACCTCAACGATCGTGAGCTCTTTAAGCAATTAGGTGATTACTACAACGGGGCACAATATCGTTTTGAAATCCCCGCGGCAGATCTAGAGAAGGTTCAAGACATCCTTCAGGCAGCAGGGTATGACATTACCATCATCGACAATCCTAAGGAGTTCGTCGTAACGATCGGCCGATTCCAGAAGCACAAAGAGATTCTCAAAAACAGCGTCGACGTTGAAGAGACGGGGGACGACAAGGTTTTTCTCATGAAGGACAAAGAGGCAGTCGAAATGGCGTTGGGCATGGGCGCTACCAAGTACGAAGGAGATCTTTTCAGCTGAACGTTCTTCTTTTGTTCGTCACCTCACGCGGTTCCGCACCGCTCGTTGCGAGCGCCGTGGGACCTACGTAAGCTCACAGCGTAGCATTCACCGGCCGTGCGAATATCGGGCGTCACTGGCTGAATCGCAAGACAAGCTGATTTCGCTGATTGTCTTCGGTTGGAGTCGCTTGATTTTTTTCCTCCAGCGCGCTGTTCCGTCTTCTTTTATGCTTTCAAGCAGGCGTTGTGCGTCACCATATCTCGGCGATTCTGAGGCCTAGCAGGCTTGTTGTTCTCTGCACGGGTATGTCGTGTGTAGAAACGCCTGCTGCAGCGAAATGTGACTTCATAGGAGAGCAAGGCGTACTGTAATATACTTCCAGGATCAACGCTGTCATGCTGGTGGGCTAAACACGAATCGGACGGAGGGCGCACCCTTATGCGAATCTCGAGAGTTGAAACGTTATGATCGCTACAAAAGATGTGGGCGAGCACGATGCGGCACCGTTGCGGGTATGCATGGTGACTCCTTTTGCCCCGCGCCCAGACGGAATCGCAACATACTCATCTGAGCTGATCAGTGCGATGGAGAGTTTTGGCCACACCGTCTACGTGATCAGTCACACGGATGAGCACGTGGGCGGGCACGAATCACAGCCAAACGTGTTCGGCATCATAGATATTTCGAAGCCCGATTGGGAACGCGTCATTTTTGACAAGATAATGGAACTGAAACCGGACGTCGTACACATTCAGCACGAATACGGGCTATACGCCAATGCGGGAGACTATGGGATAAGCATCATCGATTTGCTCTTCCTGCTTTTCGTCTCACGAGTTCCCACCGTGATCACGTACCATTCGGTCTACAGCACGCTCAGTCGAGAAGAGGCCATTTTTACGAGTTTGAGCCTGGATATCGTTGACGCGGGCATCGTGCACGAAGAATTTCAGAAGATCTTTTTGCCGGCGAATTTAGGCAGGATTCCAAACAACGTCTACGTCATCCCGCACGGAGCAAAGACCGCAGTCGCTGCAGACGTCTCCGACGTTCGAGAGGCGAAGAGACAGTCAGGATATGAAGGCAAGAAAGTCGTCCTGTGCATCGGGTGGTGGGAACCAAACAAGCGGTTCGAAGACGTGGTAACCATATGGCCCGACGTTCTCGAACAGGCCAAGAATGCGATTCTGATAATTGCAGGCGACGCACGACCAGGGTCGCCCAGTGGGCTCTATTACAAGCCCAAGCTGCTTAAGGCCATTCGAGAATCTCCAGTGAAGGACCAAATACGGGTTATCACCGGTGCATTCACGCCAAAAGAGTACGACTCAATCCTTAACCTGGCTGATCTGGTGGTCTTGCCTTATGATCGCGCATCACAAAGCGGGAATCTTGCACACGCGTTTGCCTTAGGAAAGCCTGCAGTGGTGACCGCGGTTGAAGGCCTCAAGGCGGAAGTCGAAGCAAGTCAGGCAGGCGCAACCGTCCCGCTCGGATCTCTTGAAGATTTAAAGGCTGCTGTGCTCTTACTTCTTCGAGACAACGAGTTGAGAGAGCGTTTTTCTAAGCGGGCGGTTGAGTACGTTCAGAAAAAGATAGGGTGGTCTATCGTCGCACAAAAACACATCCTTCTTTACGAGATTGCCATGCAGAAAGAAAGGATGAAAGTCACACCTGTCTCAGGACTTGACATAAGTCGCGGTTAGGGGTGTTGACGTTTTCAGCCGCGCAGCGCATAAACGCTGAAGCAGTCGATGGGGCCTGTCAAAAGCGTAGTTGAAGCTGTTTAGCGCCAGCTGACGAAAGATATATACTCTTTAGTAAAGTACTAAGCACGAGTTCCGCAAGCGCCAGCCGACTAGATGCGCTGAGGTTTTATGCCAATTTCCACCGATGATATAACGATAGCGAGTTTTCCCAAGCTGTTTGAGCAGATAATAGAAACCAAGCAGAAGGTGGGTTTGACGCCCATCCAGAATAATCCATCGGATCTTTTAGAGCGAGCAAAACTCTACGGAACGCAGTTTAAGAACGGATCTTGGAACTGGGCGTCTAACATCTGGAACCGAAGTGCTGCAGGGAGCGTCGTCGTTGAGCGCGAGGAGGATCTGCGCATCGAGCATCAGCAGCTGATGCTCCGCGTGCTGGAACACGTTCTTGATCAACCGCTGATTCAGGCAGATGCCTCTCTCGGGCAAAAGGGTTCAAAAGGGGAAATGAAATGTCGGCTCTATTGCGACGCGCAATTTCCTGACGTTGCGTATCGTTGGCAAGCGGTTAATTTCCCGGGCGATCCTGACGCACCACCTGATGTGCAGCTCTTTATGATTCCTCACTACCTCGAGAATCCTAACGTGCCCGGGAAAAACGAGATGCTTAAGGTCATCAGGTTTCCCTTCCACGATTACTCGGTCGTCGTCGGATCGTCCTACATGGGCGAAGCAAAGAAGGGCTTTCTTTCGCATTGGATTTATGAGATCTATAAGAGAGGGGGGACAGGCGAGCACGCTTCGCTAAAGGAGTTTACTGTCAAGCGCGTTGATGGTACAAGCAAGAAAATAGTGATGTCGGTGTGGGGATTAACAGGCAGCGGAAAATCTACTCACGGGCACTACGTCTATGATGACAAGATTGCGCAGATCTATATTGACAAATTTGGAATCAACCCGCTTGAGTTCATATCTAACCAACTCATTCGAAACGACGACGTTGTCGCGGTGTTTGAAGACCGCGTTGTAAGCCCGGAACGCGGCTGCTGGACTAAGACGGAGGACGTCGACGTTACGCAGCACGCTATCTACAACGCCGGAACGTCGCCGAACGCGCTCCACGAAAACACGGAATGGGACGAGCACGGCGATGTGAGTTTCCGCGGGGAGATACTCCAGTATCACGGGAAACTGAATCAAAACGCACGGAGCATCATCTTCTTGGAGGACACCGGCTACTTCGACGGAAATGTCGACTCATCCGGACCGCTCAACATGGCCGTGTTCATTAGCCCCGGGTACATCTCGGACTATGCCTGGGTGAAGCTAAACGATCCTGCGTTCGCTGCAAAGGTGCTTGCAGACGGCAGAACGATTGGTCACCCGGCCCAAGGCCGAGAGGGCGTTGGCGGTGAGAAGTATGAATCAAGGTATTGTCTGCCGTTCACGATGGGCGTCGGGAATGCCGCTCACGTCCACCGATTCTATGCTTTTATGAAAGAGAGGGCGCAAAGCGACGATCCGATCGAATCGTATCTCATCAACACGACCGGACGCATCGGCGCCAAGTATGTCTGGATCGACACACACCTTGGCGACGAACCCGTCTGGCTCGCAAAGACTCTTTTTGAAGAAGTGAACGGCAAAAAGAAGCCGGTGGGGGGGACAGGCCCGACCATCGAAGAGACGCAGGTATTCTTGATTCAAGCGACGCGTGGCGCAGTTGACTATGAGCCGCACCCTCTGTGGGGCGACAGCGTGCTCGTACCAACACACGTAGAGGGGTTGCCGCAAGAGCGCTTAAAGGAACTCGATCCGTTTACGTACCGTACTGCTGAGGAGATGGAAGCGCTCCTCAGGCAGCAGATTGCACAAAGCAAGTACTACCTCAAAGCTCAATGTGCGCGGCTTAACAAACGCATATTGAATGCGATGGACTTTTGAGGGGCCACTGGCCTAGCCAAAGAGGTCGCGATCACTTGGCTGGTCTTGCAAACTGCGTTTGCTAAGAGACTGCACCTAAATCATCAACGGTTTGGAGCTCCCGTGTCCAAATGATTGTGCGAGTTTAGGCCGCCTGCAAACAACACCCTAATCGGCATCGCATTGTTCATGACTTTCGACACACTCCCTCGCTGAGCGAGTCGAAAGATCGACAGAAATCATTTAACTTCCTCTTTTTAAGATTCGACGACAGACTTTTGATTCGGGTTCGAAGCTCACCCTAATACACAAGCTTTATTGCTTTGTTGCGATATTGTAAACCGAGTTTATGACCGATACAAAGTTGTGCAAGTCTTGTGGAACAACCCTAAGCCCATCCGCGCGTTTTTGCAGAGAATGTGGGGTCGCCGTGAGTGAAGGGCCCAGCGTCGATGCGAGCGCATCGACTGCGGCCGTACAGAAAGCGGCGGAGTCATCCCCTGCAAAGGAGCAAGTCAATGAAGGCGTTGCTCTATACGAACAAGGTGACTATCAAGGCGCTTTAAGTAAATTCGAAAAGGCGACTGAAGCCGATCCAACTCTCGCAACTGCTTGGAGTGACAAAGGCTGCGCCTTGGGGCGTCTTGGCGAGCGGGACGCGGCTTTGAAGGCTTTCAACAAGGCCCTAGAGATTGAGCCAGACAATCGCGAAGCACGCGAAGGCAAAGATCTATGTCTGCGTATGCTTGCCTCTTCACAAAAAGCAAGCTGATAACGGCCGCTTGAACCTGACTCTGCGGTCTTGGCGTTAGTTAGGCATGCGAGCTGTAGCATAATGGCGCAAGTATTTCGTTTGAGCTTCCAGCTAGCTGCTAGAATGCCTCTGAAGGAAGGGTCGAACATAGGCTATAAGGCCTCTGCATCTCCTTCCAGTCCTCAGCGCCAAGAGTGATCGTTGAGGTCGTCACAGTACGCCCCTAGCTTCCAGTTTTTCTTAGTCTTTCTTGACATCTCGCAGATGATAAGCGAGCTTTGTTGGCTTGCAGACTTAAGGGCACAGGGCAGTGCGATTCAAAAGATTTACAATCTCCCAAAACGACTTTTAATGGGCGAAACGCTTGTCAAGCCAGCGAACCGTTTGAAGGGGTAGGCAGTCGTGAGACTCTTTGACAGCAAACCCGATATTGCAAAAATGCTCGCCAACGGCGACGTCGAAGGCCTAACACACATAGTAGAATTTGGCAGCCCTTATTTCGACGACGATGAAAATACGCGCAGAGAAGCCGTTGAAGCGCTTGGCAGCCTAACCGATCAACGAGCGATTGATCCTCTCGTTGGAGCATTACAGGACGAAAACGAGCGTGTGCGCTTGAACGCTGTAACAGCGCTCAAGAGGCACGAGGCGTTCGATCCCCTCTTCAATGCGCTGCACGTGAAGGATAGCAGGGTGCGCCAAGCCGCGGCCGAAGCCCTCGGCCAGCTCGGAAATACCCGTGCTGTGCTACCCCTCATAGAGATCTTAGATGATGATGACCGGCGTGTCCAAATCGCCGCTGTTGGGGGATTAGCACAGCTCGGCGAACCATCAACAGAACCCTTAATCCGAACTCTGCAAGGGACAAATAGAAACGCACGCCGAGCCGCGGCCGAAGCCCTCGGCCAGCTCGGCAACCCGCGTGCCTTTCTGCCGCTCATAGCCGCCCTAAAGGATCAAGACTGGCACGTAAGCTTTGCAGCAGCGTGTGCACTTAAGCGGTTTAACGATCTGCGTTCATTAGAGCCGTTCATAGAAGTCCTAAAAGACGGACCGACGGACGTTCGACGGGTTGCCGTCGAAGCCCTCGGCCAGCTCGGAAATCCCCGCGCCGTCGAGCCACTTATCCACGTGCTATACGCCGAAAATAGTGACCTCCGACGGGTTGCCGTCGAAGCCCTCGGCCAGCTCGGAAATCCCCGAGCAGTGTCCCCACTTATCGAAGCGCTGGCCGATAGATACAAAAACGTGCGCGAAGTTGCGGCGTTGGCACTCGGCCAACTCGGCAACGTACAAGCGATAGAGCCGCTCATAAAAGCGCTAGACGATCCGTACAGCGACGTGCGTGAAGCTGCGGCTTTGGCACTCGGACAACTGGGTAACTCTCGTGCGTTGGAACCCCTTAACGAGGCTCTTGAAGATGCCGATCAGCGCGTCCAAAAGGCTGCTGCAGGTGCTCTCCAAAATATTAAGGAAAAATCCCGTCCACCTAAACGCACAATTACGATAGCTTGAAGCAGCTACCGATTCAGAACAAGAATAAGAGCAGATTATTCGAAGCTGTGAATCAGTCCAAGCAAAAAGAGGTGCTTGTTATCAGAACTCGACTCAGGTTTGTACATCTCAGCGACAGTCACTTAGGCTATCGGCAATACGGATTAAAACAACGTCTGAAAGACTGGAGTCGCGCAACACAAGAAATCGTCGACTACGCGGTCAAGCACGAGGTTGATTTTGTCCTACATAGCGGTGACCTCTTTAACTCAAATTTGGTTGACCATACAACCCTCATCCACGCCATCAAAATACTAAATCCACTAAAACAAGCCGGGATTCCCTTTTTCGTGATCGATGGCAATCACGATAGGAGAAAAGGCTCTCAGAGCGACACGGCTAATAACGTGCTCCAATACCTGGAGCTGGTCGACTATCTTGGCCCAGACGGGAACAATCTCGAAAACGCGATTAGGCAAATTGACGGGACAAATATCATAGGGCTCGGGTATCACGGCATCTATCTGCGGTCAAAAATTGAGAATTTTTTCAGTCAAATGCCGGACGCGCCTAATATTATTTTGTTGCACGCTGCAGTTGAGCATCACGTTGCCGAAGGGCATCCTGATATTTCATTATCAGAGCTTGAAATGCTCAGACCAAAAGCCGCGTATTTGGCGCTCGGACACGCTCACAACAACTTTCAGATAAGTGACTGGATTTTCAACCCGGGCAGCCCGGAATACTACAGATTCACTGATCAGGACTACAAAAGGATTTTTTATGATGTGGTGTTAGCAGACGGAGTAGCCGAGGTTTCAGAAGTCAAAGTTCACAGCGCTCGCAGCGTATTTAGTCTCAACGTCGAGCTAGCTAGCACCGATCAGGCAACTGACAAGGTCCTTGAATTGCTGGACAGAGAGAATACGGACAATCAAATAGCCGACTCTCTCGTTAGGGTGGTGTTCGGCGGTCAAGCACCTCCGAATCTGAGCTTGGCTGAGTCAAAAGCAGCGATTGAGGCCCGCTACTCACCGCTTTACTGTTTGATGATAGACAATACGGCGAGTCCCGAAGGCGCATTCGCTGAAGTCGAGACTTCGATGGATGAACTCGAACTCAAAATGTTTCAACACACTTTTTCCAGCTACGATAAGCAAGCACCAGAGGTGGCCGCGTTTGCGAGGGGTATCATGAGAGAGATACTCGACTCGGGTCCTGCAAGCGCCGAAGACGCCGAAATGATAGCACAGCACGTCTCCAGTTTTCGAAGAGATACCCTATGAAGATCGATAGCATTCGCCTTAGGAATATAAGGACATTCGTTGATTCTGGCGAAATCCTGTTTGGCGACGGTACGATTTCCATTTATGGGGAGAACGGCGCAGGAAAGAGTACCATTGTCGATTGTATCGGGCGAGCAATTTTTGGCTTCGACCCGCAAGGCATCAAGTCTGCTGTAATTGATCATAGAGGGACGAAATACAAGCAAGGCGTGGTAGAATATCTTCTTAGGAAAGGTGCAACTGACGGCGTAATTGAAGTCAAATTCTCCAGCAACGGAAAGGCGTTCCGCGTTGTAAACAGACTATCTCGTGCGGCGCCGCAAACGTGGGAGCTATATATCGACGAAAGGAATGCCAAACTGTTCGGAAAGGAGGAGATCCACCAGCGAATCATAGATGAGCTTGGTATTTCCAGCGTCTACAATGATTCAGCTAGCAGTTTGTTTGCCAATGTCATTTGTGTGCAACAAGGCAAAATTATCGATGAGTTCGAGTACAGCGCTCAAGCTCGGAAAGACCATTTTGACAGGGTGCTAGGGCTATATCGTTACAGGCAAGCCTATGAAGATTCGAAGCACGTCAAGAACAACTTCAAGGAGAAGGCAACTAAGCAGGACGGCGACGTTAGAGTACTCAGGTCAAGCGTTGAACACCTGGAAAAACAAATCGAGAGCTTGAAGGAACACGAAGATGAATCGATTATCTTAGAAAACGCGCTCAAAGACATCGAAAAAGAAATAACTTCTATAGGGGCCCGCAAAGAGGTTTTAGACGAGCTCAGTGAAACAATCAGGAATCTTGAGAGCGAGCTTCGTGACGCTGCGAATCAAATAGATGCTCTGAAAAGCAATCAGAGCAATATCGAGAGAGAACTGGCAGAGAGTCGCCGCGCAAAGGAGATAGTCGAAGCCAATTATCCATCTTTTCAACAACATGACAAAATCTCAAGCGAGCTTCAAACGGTGCGAGAGTATCTTCGACAAATTGCGAAACTTCAGGAGGATCGTTCCCTCAAACAAAGGGAATGTGATCGTCTCGGAAATGAAAAGCAAAACAAAATAGCCAACTTAGATAATTTTCGAAACTCTAAACGTAAAGCAGAAGAGCTCAAAAAGCACGCTGACGATTATCACACGCTTCAAGCTGAATTAGAAGCGTTGAAGAGTAACCAACTGAGATACGACGCCTTTCTAGGAAAACTGGATGAACTTCAAGAAGCACTCAACGAATACGACTCTCAAATCAAAGCAGTTGAGCTGCAACTTCAAAGCTATGACGCTCTAAAAAAAGAAGCCGATCTTTTAGAGGGTTTAAACAGAGACTATAATGACATGATTGCGCTTTTGGGAGAACGAAATGGCCAGAAACTGCAACTTGAGAAGGAATTGGCAGATCTGTTAAAAGGGATCTGTCCATACACACACGAAACTTGCGAATCAATCTTAGAGCTCGGACAAAAGCAACAGCAAAAAGTGGAACAAATTCAGCAAGAATTAGCTAAATTGGAGTCACAAAAAGAAAAAAAATCAGGAGCAATTAAGCAAGCAGCTGAATCAGAAAAGAAGCTCAGGATGCTCGAAAAGAAGAAGCACGAGCTAGATCTGCTAAAGAACCAAGTGGACAAAGTCAAGGCCGACATCAAGCGATTGGTCGCCGAGATTGACCGCTTAGGGGATTCTTCTGAAGCAATCAAAAACACAGAAGCGCAAATTGAGGAGTTGAAACCACTCGCTGACGAGTTCAACTCGCTATGGTATGGTGTGCAAAGATTCGATGAAGATGCAACTCTAAAAGAGATTGTAAACGTCGAGGAAATGCAATCTCGACTGGTCCAAGCTCTCAAAACAATTGACGAAGAAACGGCAAAGCTTTCTGAAGCAGGTGGGAACGAAGAAAACGAAACAAGGCTTGCTCAGGAACTACAAGAAGTGAAACCAGCTTATGATCTTTACTTAGCGTCTTTGAGTAGCGCCGAGAAATTAGAAAAAATAGAGACCAGTTACGATCAACTACGCAGCAGACTTCAGGATTTGGAAGGTCAGCGAGCCGAATTAGATAGGAGAGCTCTCGAAACTAAGGGGACCTACGATAAACAGGAACATCAGCGAATCATTGAAGAGCTAGATGAGAAACAGCGAGTTTTCAACGAAAAAAAAGGTATCCTGACGCAATTACTCAAACAGATTGATCAAGAAAAGTCAATCGAAAGCGACGTTAAAGAGAAGAAAGAAGAGCTAATGACTGCTGAAGTCGAACATAAAGAAATTGAATCCGACGCTGCATTTTTTGACGGGATTCGAGCTAGTTTTAAGAAATTGAGTTCTTTACGTCCCGTCTACACGAGAGAGATAAGTAAGCACGCGGAACGATACTGGTCAAGTCTCGTCGGTGGGGGGTCTCAACTGTTTTGGCAGGAAGATTACCTGATCTTCAAAACAATAAACGATAATGTAATCTCGCTGTACGAAATGAGTGGTGGCGAGAAAATTTCAGCGTGCCTGAGCGTTCGCCTAGCGCTGCAGGAAGTTATCGGTGGACTCGGCCTTTTCATTCTTGACGAACCTACAGTACATCTTGATGAGGAACGTCGTAACAACTTGGCAAGCCAAATAGGTGCAATTAAAGGACTCAGCCAAGTCATCGTCATAAGTCACGACGATGCTTTTCATTCGCACACCAGGCAACAAATCACAATTCAAAGAGGATCTAACGGCAGCAGCAGCTCCGTTGAATTGTGAGATTGGACCGCCGCTTCTTAAGTAAAACTGCTTATCAGTGCTTCTCGGCACTGTTGTTCTGAGCGACTCTCTCTTACACCTTGCTCGAGTAATTGGAAAATCTCGAGCGTCAGCCACCTCACACTAAGTACTACTTATGGACAGACCTTAGATCTATCTCTAGCCACTCTTGTCGTAGATACTCCGTGGATGATTTGGTTTAAGCCGCGGCTGAAGATCGTTGCCGAATAGAAGGAGGGTATTGCGCAAAACCCCCCCGTCAAGCACCCAGCAATTTCATTAATAAGCAAGACTAGGTGATCGCGCACGTGCACTCGAGCACTTCTTCAAACCGCTCGTTGACCATCTCCCAATTGACGATACTCCAGAATGCATCGACGAATTTTGGTCGTTCGTTTTTGTAATCGAGATAGTAGGCGTGCTCCCAAACGTCAAGCACCATGACGATGCGGAAGCTCGGATAGACGTTGACATTATGCTTTTCAATCTGCATTATAACAGGCCGTTTTGTCTGCATGTCAACAGCGAGCGCTGCCCACCCGGAACCTTCAGTGCTTGCTGCGGCTTTGCTAAACTCCGCCTTGAACCGATTGAAGCTGCCAAATTCGTCGTTTAACGCATCTGCTAACTTCCCTATGGGGGCTCCGCCGCCGCCTTTGCCTGCAGGCGCCATCGTTGGCCAAAAAAGCTTGTGCAGCTGGTGGCCGCCGATGTTGAACGATAACTCTTTTAGCACAGCCTTAACGTCAATCTCTGCGTTGCTCTTTCGTGCCGCTTCAAGTTTTTCAAAAGCCACGTTCGCGCCGTTTACGTACGCGAGATGGTGTTTGTCGTGATGAATCCTGAGCTGTTGCTCAGAAATATAGGGCTCTAAGTCGTTGTAGCCGTAGGGTAATTCTGGCAGAACATAGACCTTGTTCGTTTCCATACGTCTCATCTCCTTGTAGTTTTAAGGAGCTTTAGATTTTATAGGGCAAGATATTTACGCTTAATCCTCTTTAACCAAGGATTCGCGATCAAACGAATGTAGTCACGCTACGCAGTCCAAAATCATATGCTGTGCTGCGCAATTGCCCCACGGAATGCGTCGGCGATTGTATTCTTTATTGGGCTTAACACGAAGCCCATCTGCTTTTTTGCGACAGCCCGCCTCAAATAGGATGCCCGTACGTAAAAATGGAAGTATGCCCTCAAAAACCACCGGTGCAGGTCCGCTGTCGAAAGAGCGCTCGTACGTACTACTGGTTTTGTGAGGGTGAATTTGGTCCAATCATCTATGGTAATCTCAAGGTCGTAGTCGTCGATGTTGTCATAAAGCTCGGTTCCCGGATAGGGCGTCGTAACTGAAAACATTGCGAAATCTGGATTGATCTGTTTTGCGAGGTTGATCGTGTCGGCAACCTTCACTGGATCGTCTCCAGGCAAACCAATCATGAATGACGCCGTTGTCGGAAAATCGTAGTTTTTGAGCACGTCGAAGGCGTTGGTGATCTGATCGGTCGTAAACCCTTTCTTGATGAGCTTTAGCGTGTCGTTCGAAGCAGACTCAACGCCAAAAAAGAGCCCGTTGCAGCCGACTTCGTGCAGTCTGCAGAGCAAATCCTCGTCAATGAAGTCGACGCGTCCTGTACACGACCATTCAAACTTCAGGTTGTTCTTTTCCACTAAATCGGCAAATTTAAAGGCGCGCTCTTTGTTGAGAATAAAATTGTCATCGAGCATTGTGACGTTCGAGTAGCCTTGACCAACGAGCTGAGCGACCTCTTCGTAGACGTTGTGCGCGCTGCGCGAGCGAAACTTTTTGTCGTAAAGCTTTGACGAGGCACAGAAAATACACTTAAACGGGCAACCCCTGCTTGATATGACCCCGGTGCTGTTCGCGGGTGAATACTTTTCCATATGCAGCAAATCCCTTGCCGGAAATGGAATATCGTCCAAATCGTCGATCAGCTTCCTGTCAGGGTTTCTGACTATAGTCTCTCCCTCTCTCACCGTGATACCCTCAACGTCTTGCAAAGTGCCCGACTCGAGAGAAGTTGCGATATCCAGCATCGTTCTCTCTCCTTCGCCTCTGACGACAGCGTCGGCGGCTGATCTCTCAAGACATTCGTGGTCCAAAAAAGTCGCTTGTGGCCCGCCGAGAACGACGGTCGCGTTGGTATTTGATTGTTTGATTAGGTTCGTTAGCTCAATAGCTGAGTTATATGTTGGAGCAGTCGTCGTAATCCCAACAAGGTCTGCCTTGTTGACTCGATCCAAAATCTGCGCTTTATTCAGCCGCTCAATTTCGGCGTCTATGACAGAAACGCGATGATCCGACTGTCTTAGGAACGCGCCGATGTAAGCGAGGCCTAAAGGCGGCGAGCAGATGTCTAGCTTTCTAACGTCTCCTTTGCCAAACGGGGGATGAATAAGTGCAATATCTAGTCCCATGTGGATCCGACCTTAATAATTCGAGAGTTGCGCGGAAGAACTGCAGTTAGGCTGATGATCTGAATCTGCCAGAAAGTACTCCTTCAGCTCTCGACAGTGTTAGTTTATCGACCGCCAATTACTTAGTTCTTTTTCGCGCTAAAGGGCACCGAAGAACTCGTAGCTGCGATTTCCCTGTTTTGAGCGCAGATGAATCTATGCGATGAGTATGCTGATATTGTGTCGTCTGTCCAACGCACCACCTTAGGCTGCCGAACTGCCGAATATGCGGCCGCCCTTTTTTTGAATGGGGGTGAGGATATAAATAGGAAAAAAGCACAATTCTTTGAGAAAAGTGCTTATTCTCTACTAGGAGGCTAGATAGAGTCGACAAATAACTAGGAGGGAGAAGAATGACCACAAGAGAAGATTGGGTTCTGGATACCATTGCTGACATCAGACGTGCACTCAATGCTATGCTTGCGACTGCAGAAGATCTATACAAGACGCTCGTCCCTGAGCCGCAGCGCACACGCGCTGAGCACTTGTACAAAACGTACGTCCCTGAGCTAATGCCAAGGCCTCGAGGAGCGGTTAGGACTCCTGACGTAGATATTATCGACCTGGGCACAGAAATTCACTTGGTGGCTGATCTGCCAGGAGTCAAGAAAGAGGAAATTGACATCGACCTCGCGCCCGAAAGCGTAGAGATTAGCGCTGAATCAAAAGCTGGAACAAAACGTGAACAGCAACCCTATGCTCGTCGAGAGCGGCGTGACATGGCATATAAGCGACGAATCCAACTGCCTGCTCTCGTAATTCCGGATAAAGCGAAAGCGCGATTCAACAACGGGGTATTGGAAATCACGATGCCCCGAAAAGAGCCGGTCGAAAAGGTGAGCAGCGTTAAGGTCGACATCAAAGACATAGGAAAGTAAGAAAGAAAGAACCGCAAGAAAGCTGCGTCTACGTGCTCCGAAGAAGGTCATCAGTAAGCGGCGCGCCGTGGCCGTCATCTAGCAAAGCGCTACCGCTTTTTTTTAGAATTGGGCGATAGGAGCTCTTGCTATCGTACCGACCTACGTATATATTTTCAGACGCACGGGCTTCCGCAAGTGCACATGCCATCATTTTTAAGCACAAGATCAAGCGTTAAGTTACGATGCGAGCTGATCGTGCAAATAAGGATTTGTTATCCTTATATTCCCTATAACGAATATATGTGCAATAGCACAGCGACGTTGAATATAGCGTGGCCCAGACTGTTGGTCATTCTCGACCGGCAATTTTTCCTGACTGAGCAAATGAAACAGGAGTATCGATAGCCAAAATGGTGCGCTACCCGGCGTTTTCTACGCCGACAGAAGAAGAAAGAGGTCTTCCGGAGCTATCCATGCGGATAAGCCTCACCGGTCCGCGCGTGGAGTTTCATTCCAGTGATAACGACCTACAAGGTTTCCCATCAGAGTTTCAGGCACAATTAAGACGGGCGCTTGCTCAGTTTGAACGCGATTTCGCTATGTGGGCAGCACTCAGCAACGATCAGTTTTCCCAAATGCCCCTATTGAAGGTCGTTCTTGCGGCTAATGCACGTGCTCTCGTCGATGAAGCAGATAACGTCGCTTTAGCGAGCGTAGACGACAACGTTCTTTATGTAAGCTATGCATTGCTGCGTGAAGGTGTACCAGTCGGGTTCCGGCTCGGCGTGTTTGAGTATATGTTCGGCTGCTTGGCGCGAGAGGAACACAACAAAAACCGCGACAAACTTCTCAAGAAACTCTCTCTGCCTCTTCTTACTGACCAGGTTAACGTGCTGCAGAAGCCGGAGCGCTACGCCGTTTTTGCAAAAAAAGACTGGTTAGACGCCTTAATCGTGCATTTGACTAAAAAACGTGCACGGTTAGGCGCGAAAGCGGTGTTGAATGCCGCCTCAGAGCACGCTGCGTCCAGCAGGTCGATAACCTCCTCGCACGAGAGGGGCGTTGAGCTCTCAGAGGTGCAACACAGACAGATAGCAGAACTAGCCGCGAGAAGCAAGGTAGACCAGGCCATCCTCCTCAAGAAGATGCGCACCTTGATCACCATTATCTCAACGGGACTTGGAGAAGATGTCGATATAAAAGTCGCTCCCGGCGAGTGGTGGGCTTATGACTATGAAAGCAAAACTATAACGTTTCCCCTTATCGACCTCATCACAGCACCACCGGACAAAATCGTGGGTTCGCTATTGCACGAAATCGGTCATTATCAGATAACACGTGTGGACAAGAAAAATCCGACGTTCGCACGCCTCCTTTCCACCGAATCGTTGCGATTGCTTCTTTATACCTTCGAAGATCCACGGGCAAATAACTGGATGAAGGCCACGTTCGCTGGAACAACCCCCTATTTTGATTTAATTTATGACGATCTGCTTTCTGAAGACATGCAATCGACGTCATACAGCTATAAACTGCAGAAGGAGGTTCAAAAACGCTCTAATTCAACGACTCAAGCTTACCAAGTATTGCCACACCTCGAGTATCTGTTGTCGGTTCTTTACTTTTGGAGGTTTGGCAGGCTCCCCCCCTCTTTAATCAATCCAGAGGTGAGTGTGGCCCTCGAAACCACCGTTCAGTTTTTTGAATCAATCTTCAACCACTATCCCCCTGGCCGTGCGTCAGAGCAAGATAAGCGTCTCTATGCACGCGAAGCAGCTGAACACATACAGAACCATATACTAGAGCCCTACGAAAAGCTGCTCAAACAGGCTACCGACAACCTTATACAGACGATTGAACGTGGGCAGCAACCGCTAGGCGAAGGCGAAAATCCGTCGGAGATCAATTTTCAGCAACTGGAGCAAGAAGCACAGCAGATTCTTGAGGAACGTTCAAAAGAACTCGCCGATCGGCTGGCTGCAAAGCGCAGTGCGCCCGAATCACTTGAAGCGGATGCCATTAAAAAAAGAATTGCGGAAAAGAGAGATAGCATCGAACACGAACGAATCTCGCCAGAAAAGCCGCACTCTGAGTTCACCCGCCGGGATCTTATTGCGCAGCGTCGACGCCTCCAGCTAAAACGCAGCGCGGATACGAACGAATACCACAGGACCTATGCTGCGGTGTCAGGATTACTGCAGATACTCGTTGGAACGCTAGAGAATGTGCTTGCCAAAAATCGCAAGCCTAAGTACGAAGGCTACTACCCTTCCGGTCAGAAACCAGATTTGCGTCGAGTGATGGACGTTACGCGAAAGATACAGCAGGGTTTACCAACAACTAAGAAAGACTTCGACGTGTTCTTAAAGCGCCGGCGGCCAACCCACCTCGATCATCGAATTATGTTGCTCTTAGACGAATCAGGTTCGATGCAGGAGCCAAAACGGACTGCCGCGTTACAAGGGGTGTTACTCTTTATGGAAGCGTTCGATTATCTTGGAATCGATTACGCGATCATCGGCTTCGCGGACGCGCCTATTATCCACAAGCCTTTTGGTGCCAATTTCACCCAGCGCGAGCGCGAACACTTGTTTGAGGACGTATCTCAGTTCATTCCGCTCGGGGCGACCGCAGATGCCGACGCTCTGGCGCTGGCAATTGACCTTTTCCAACAGGAACCCGAAGACGTGTATCGACTCATAATCGTCGTCTCAGACGGTGAAGGAAACGTCAATACCACTGGCCTAACCTTCAAAGAACTGCAAGACGTTGCAGCTACGAAATCGATACAGGTCATCGGGATCGGCATCGGGGAACAGGCAAAGACAATACGCACACGGTACGACCGTCCGATACAAGTCGCGACAGTTGACGAGTTGCCTTTGACACTGGGCCGTGTGCTTGAGCAAGAGGTGACCATCGATTCGTCATAATGACTCGCTGAAAAAAAGCGTTGTAAATGACGCTCGACCGCCTTCTCAAACCACTGAAGGTCGGTTTACCGATGAACTCGGCGTGTTAGTCGCTCGCGTCTACCTGAAACTCAAGCAAGACTTTCCCGACCTGTTCACAATTAGAGACCTAAAACGGGCAACTGAAGCACTAACGCTATTCTTGGAGTCCGGGTTAACAGAAAAAGACGCTTTCGTTGAAGCGTGTCGCTACGGTTTTACGCAGATACAACAAGAGAGTGAAGCGATCATACGAGCGATAATAGAAGAGGATGAAAACATTAGAGCCGTTTTGGCGGATTTCGAAGCCCGGGATCTGATCTCACAGGCTCCTCGGCTGCCTGCACTCGTCACGTCTATTTCCGCGGGTCTGAACTCCTTCTTGGAGATTCTCGTCACCCATAGCGAAAGTCCCTCCGTCAAGGCGCTACTCAGCTTGCTCAACACTTTGGTGAGTGCGTCAAACAAACAGACCCGGATTACTGCGCGGAAAATCGCCTACGGCTTGCTTTCTGACAATTCTTTGCGCGACATCATACTGGAGGAATTAGAAGACGAATTGACTGACGCCACGTGGACGGCGCGTCAAGCGACTGTCGCCGTTCTTGCCGCTCTGTTTTGTGACCGCATTAGGGAAGGAAGACAAATCGACATTCGTCTCTTAGAAACGTTGCTTCGCGATGAAGCGTGGGAAGTGCGTCAAGCGACTGTCGAAGCATTGAGCAATATCTACCCGGCCCTCATTCAACGGAGCGAAGACGTCGATCTCAAGGGGCTTGAGGCCACACTCAAAGATCGATCTTGGGTGGTGCGCATTGACATCGCTCCTCTAGAGCGCCTCCTCACCGATCACGACACAGAGGTTCGTCGTGCCGCTCTGGGGGCTTTGGGTAACGTGTATCCACGACTCATAGAGCGCGGCGAGGTTGTTGACGTCACTGCTCTCGAGGCACATCTCGTAAACCGTGACGAAAAAGTCCAGATGGCGCTCGTGACTGCCCTCGGCAGTGTTTATATTGCGCTGCTCGATCACGAGGTAGTGCCTTCCTTTTCAAAAATTGAGCGCGCTCTTAGCAGCGAGTTTCTAGGGGTCCGCAAGACAGCAGCCAACGTTTTGAGTGCTGTGTATCCGGCACTCATCATGCACGGAAAAGCGATTGACTTAGCGCAGATTGAAATGGGCTTGGACGGGCTTATTGATTACATCCGGCAAGCAACAATAGAGGCGCTGGGCATCATCTACCCGGCGCTGATTAGGGCCGGTGTCGAGGTAGACCTGCCCCGTTTGGAAGCCGGGCTCAATGATGAATACTGGGCAGTGCGTCAAGCGACTGTCGAAGCATTGAGCAATATCTACCCGGCCCTCATTCAACGGAGCGAAGACGTCGATCTCAAGGGGCTTGAGGCCACACTCAAAGATCGATCTTGGGTGGTGCGCA
>JACTTZ010000018.1 GCA_015660915.1 Methanomicrobia archaeon
CCGTCCAGCGATTCGCCAACCTCTTTGCTGAGCGGCTCTGCCTCTCGTCCAAAAACAACGGCTACGGGGGTGCTGCGTGACAGCGCAGCAATCGTCGCCAGATATTGCAGGCCCGAGTCCTTGTGAATGAAACCAAACGTGAGGTCGACGTCGAACGTTCCCTCGGCGATTTGGTCGATGCACTTGTCGAGGTTCATGTACGATTCGATGTACGCTTTTTTGGGGTCCGCGACTTTCATCAAGTTGACAGCGCTCGGTGTTCCCGCACATATCACCTCAAACCCCTGCGCTTTTAAAGCGTTCCCGATGTACAGCGCGAGGCCGGTTTGAACAGGAACCTCGGGACACCCCAGGAGGAGTAACGCCTTCATCACTATCGATACAAGAATGTCGACCTATTGTATTACTCTTTTGCAGCGCAAAAAGCCGATCAACCTGCGCCATTTCGAGGTGGTCGTGCTGTTCTTCATCTCATTGCCAAAAATCCGTTATCGGCCGTGTTCAAGTGTTGTCAGATTAAGAGCAATAGAACTATTACCGCTTTCCCACAACTGTTAGCTATGACAAAAGCAGAAGATGCGGTTGCCCTTTTTCGGCAGGGGTTCACCTGCTCACAGGCTGTGCTTTTGGGCTTTGCACAGGACTTCGGGCTTGACCGGGATGTGGCACTTCGGATCTCGCAGGGATTTGGCGCCGGGATCGCCCGCACGGACGGTATCTGCGGGGCGCTCTCTGGTGCGATCATGGTGATCGGGCTGCGATACGGCCGCATACGGGCTGATGACGCCGCCGCGAAAGAAAAAACCTACGCAGTGGTCAGAGAGTTTCTACAGGAATTTAAAACGTGCCATGGTTCGGTAGCCTGCACGGACCTGCTCGGGTACAACCTGTCAAACCCACAACAGGTTGCGGAGGCGAAGAAGAACAACGCCGTGAAGGCGCGGTGTCCGGCGTTGGTCCGAGATGCCGTAACACTCCTTGAGAAGGTAGCTGAATTCTAGCCGGCTAGTGAGAGTCAGACCCTCGCCCCTTAAACCGGTCGTTTGACTTCTGGAGAGAGCATCACTGAGCGGCGCCGTACACACAAAAAAATACACCGTTCAACTTGCATTCGGCCCAGACCGGACAAGAGGGGCAAACACATCCCCTTTTCTCAAGGGTCTTTTCGCTTCTACCTCGAGCGCAGAACAGTCCACCCGTAAGACCGCTTCGATGGTACGTCGGACATCGTTCTGTATGGCACAAGCAATCCGAGTAGTTCTCTTTCGTGTTTTCCACTCGAGCACGGTTCTTTTTCACCATGGACCTCTATCGCTCCTTGTATCCTCCATCAAACTTAAGCATTTCACAAGCTTCGGCGGCAACAGCTAAGGCCGGCTTCGAATTATTACTCAGTGAGTTTAAGAGCGGTTGCAAACGAGCGTGAGGACATGACGGATCGCGGCGCCGAAAGATGCTCCACTTCGCAACTCGAACGGCCATTCGATTCACAACGCCTCGAACCTTCACCTACGAAGATGAAATATTTAAATAGGCAACGCCAAAATGCGATCAACCACTTAAACAAATCAAGCGAGAAGCGAGCGGAGAGATACTATGTCTAGCCCAATTATTCACCTTCTAGTCGGCTTGGTGGCGTTGTTGCTCTATTTTGACGACCGCCACCGGATGTGGGCTCTTCTGTTGTTGCCCTTCGCCGTGCTTCCCGACCTCGATCATTTCCATATCGCATTTCTGTACGACCCCAGGGTCTACTTCCACAACGTGTTTATGCTCGTACCCCCCCTCGTCGTTGGACTCTATGGGCTGGCGACGAAGAGAACCCTGGTACGCGACGTCGGGTTTATGGCAAGCTTCCTCTTGTGGACGCACCTCATGCTTGATTACTTTACTGGCGGGGAGGCACTGTTCTTCCCGCTGACGAAGAGAGAGTTCGCCTTCTCAGGCAGCAGAACCCTGTCAGAAGATGCCGTCGTGCTGCTCCCAAAGACGCTGCTGCCGTGGGTAAATTACGAGGCATTGGGCATTGTGCTGGTCTTCTTTGCCTTGGCTGGAATTCTAATCTTCAAGAAGCTGGTTCATTTAAACGCAGATGTTCATGAACGCGCAGAACAGATTGAAGGCTGATCTAGTGGCGCGCACCTTGTCGTCGTTGCAAGAGTCTACCTGATCGCGAGTGTGCTGCAGTGGGGCTGAGCGGCGTGCGGGAGGTAGCTTGGCTGCGTACGCCACATTTCGGCTGCTCTCCTAGCCCGTTTGATTCTTAAAAAATGATGTCACTGACGCGCTTTTAGCGTCTCGCAGAGCAGGTCGATTCGCTTTATCTTAACGTCGTCGAGGTAGTACAGTTTGAAAAAATGGTACGAGCGAGCGATACAAGCCTAAGCCGCAGCCAACGAGGAAATATTTAAACTGGCAGTGCCAAACTAATCGCTACATCCTCGCGAAACCGCGCGACAAGCAGCGAAAAAGATACAATGCCGGATCCGATTACTCACATCATCGTCGCCGTTTCGCTACTATGGCTTTTTTGGGACAAAAAGTACCGAAACTACGTCCTTTTGCTGTTTCCCTTCGCTGTGTTGCCGGATTTAGATCATTTTCTGCCGCCCTACCACCGTTTGCTTTTGCACAACGTCTTCATCCTTGTGCCCTTCATCTGCCTTGCGTTGTATGCACGCTTTCGGGCAAAGAATGACGTATTGTATAACGTTGCACTGATCGCGAGTTGCTTCCTGCTTTCACACCTGTTGCTCGACCTATTCACCGGCGCTGGCGTGCCTCTGTTCTATCCGTTCATAGGGACAACCTTTGGCTTCACATACGAGTTGCTCATTGCCCACGGCTCTGTGGTATTACTTCCTGAGCCACCTGCCGCGTTCGTACAAAGCGAATTGCTCGGCATCGCGCTGACGTCCCTGGCGCTCGCTTTGATTGTATTCGTTAAGAACCGACTGCCCTTCCAAGACGTGCTTCACGCCACAAAAACCTAGGTTTCCTTAGCGGCAGGCGATTGTTCTGAAACCTCCGGGCGTGCAACCTCATCGACGCTCCGCCATAGATACTCAACTGAATGACGCTACCGAACGACCTGCAGCCATTTTGGCGCCCTTCAAGCGCTCAAACGCGGATGAAAGCACTTATATTTGAACGCTGACTTATGCGATAGGTGATCAATCGTGCGTTACTTGGTCTATTTTGAGATTCCGACCGAAGCAGGCAATCGCTTAGACTTCGAAGAAGGGGGGCCTGGGCCGATCCTCGGATATGTCATGGATCGGTTCAAGCCAGAGGCGTCGTATACGCAGGCCGGCATGCGCGATATTTTCATGGTGGCTGACCTGACTGAGGCACAGATGACGGAACTCATGCTTATCGTGTCGAAGAAGTTCGGCACATACCCAGAGTTCACGCCCGTCATTCCCGGAGCGGCGACACCAGGAATTGCTGCGAAGGCCATAGAAGGGGCGAAAAAGGCACCCTAGGTCGGGGATTTCTTCGCTTACTTTTTCAGCTCTCGCGCAGCGGGGACTGAGCACGCGCTCCTTCGAGGGCGACTGCACTTGACGACGTGACCGCGCGCTGCGAGTTCACACCAGATCGCGCCACGCATAGCGGTGAGCGTTAGCTCCTTGGGCTGCTTAACGCGAAAGCGCTACCTTGATGGCTTATCATCAAGGCAGCAGCTCAACCAATAGGTCACTCGATCAGCGCTGCTCGATGTGGCGCGGCAATTGAGAGCCCATTGCCTCTGCTCTCGCGTGTGGGAATGGCATTGGCTGTGGCATTGGCTGTGGTATTGGTTGTGGCATTGGCTGTGGCTGTGGTATTGGTTGTGGCATTGGCAATGGAATGGACCCCTTTAATCCGCTTTATTTTCAAAAATGATGTCGCCGACGCGCTTTCGCGTCTCGTCGAGCAGGTCCTCAATTCGCTTAGTCTTAGCGTCATCAAGGTAGGTGCAATTTGAAAAGATGGTGCCAACGAGCGAAGCAACGCGTTTGCCGATGCCGGGAAGTGAATTCCACGGGGCTTGCCCCAGGCTAGCGCTAAGTTGGTCCATCCGCTCACGATTTTCTTGAAGGAACTTTTTGCCCTCTTCCGTAAGTGCGTACATCTTCTTGTTTTCGTGTTCGCTTGAGGTCACGTAGCCCTGATCCTCGAGGAGCTGCAACGTCGGGTAGACCACAGCGGGGCCCGGTGCATGGCCATACTTATTTTCGATCGCTTTAATGACTTCATAGCCGTTGAGAGGCCGCTCTTGCAGGCTGAGTAGGACCAGCGATTTCAAGTGTCCGTGCTCTCTCCTCGGGTGTTTGAACCACGCTTTGTAGAGATGCGGCACGTGATGCCACGGTCCACACGGGTTCTGATATGTGTTGTAGTTCATTTAATCCTCCGATATATCTTTAGATATATTATAAGATATTATGATATTTAAGATTTTCTGTCGAAGATTTTCTGTCGTTACTTTTTTCTCACTAAAGCAACGGCGGAAATGCTCTCCGCTTTCTCTAACGCTTGAATAAAAAAGAAAAGGCGGGCACTCGCCCCGCCTGCGATGCCGCGCTAGATAGCGCCGATACCGCGGTCGCCAGTTCTGATGCGAATCACGTCGTCTACAGGGGAGATGAAGATTTTGCCATCTCCTATGTTGCCTGTTGTCGCAGTTTCCAAGATCGTGCGGACAATACGCTCAGCGTCTTCTGCCTTGACGACCATGTCAATCTGCGTCTTGGGCAAGAGATCGAGGCAGTACTCGCTGCCTCGGTAGACCTCCATAATGCCCTTTTGCCTGCCCTGGCCTTTGACGTCCGTAACCGTCATTCCAGGGCCGAGCTCGCGCATCGCGTGCTTTACAGCATCGAGTTTTTCCCGTCTTATGATTGCCGTGATTCTTTTCATATACTCACCTCCAAGCCGTTTCTTACCCTCCCAGTCCACGCGGACGTGGTGCGGGCAAATACTTTCAGCCACGGACAAAGAGGGCAGCTTCTTTTTCGAAGCTGCCTAGGCAGCTCAGAGCCCGTAGCCGCCATCGTACCCTCCTACTCCCATTTCTGGGACGTCCAGGCCGTCTACTTCGGTCTGCGAACCGACCCTCAGTCCGACAACTTTGTCTATGAACGTGAAGATCACAAAGGTTATCGCCGCTGCATAAACGCCGCATGTCGCCACTCCGATGCATTGTGCAGCGAACTGACTGGGATTTCCATAGAGAAGACCGGTTACCGCGCCCGAAGCCCCGTTCCAGCCCGCGCCGTACGTGCCATCTGCGAAGAGTCCGAGACTGAGGCATCCCCACGCGCCGCACACACCGTGCACGGCCACCGCTCCGACGGGGTCATCAACTTTGAGCCGTTTGTCAATGAAAAGCGCGGCTTCGACCACGAGAATCCCGGCGACCACCCCGATGAGGACAGCGCTTTGCGAGTTAACGAACGCACAAGGGCCGGTTATTGCAACGAGTCCGGCAAGTAGCCCGTTGCACATGAAGCTGACGTCAGGCTTATTGCTGCGGACGCGCCACATCCAGAGCGTGGCCATCACCATGCCCGCAACCGATGAAAGCATCGTGTTGACGGCGACGACACTGATACGGAGGTCAGTTCCTGCGAGCGTGGAGCCCGGATTAAACCCGAACCATCCGAATGCAAGGATGAGGCTTCCGAGCACGGCCATAGGGATGCTGTGCGGTGGTATAGCGCGGACCTTCCCATTGACGTACTTGCCGATACGAGGGCCGAGCATCCAAGCGCCGACAAAGCCGATCGTGCCACCCATCATGTGTACAACCGTCGAACCGGCAAAGTCGACGTATCCGTTGCCTAAGCCAAAGTTCGTGCCGAGCTGCGAAAGCCATCCGCCGCCCCATACCCAGTTGCCAAAGAGGGGGTAAATAATCGTCCCGATGAAAAGACCGTAGATGCAGAATGCCAGGAATTTCCATCGTTCCGCCATAGCCCCGGTCGGAATGGTGGCAGCGGTATCCATGAAGACGACTTGGAAGAGGAACAGGACAAATACGCCGACGTCATAGGCACCGCCCAGGGCAAAACCGTGAGCACCAAACAGTCCGAACGGATGTCCCAGTAGATTGACGGTCACCTCGCTGTTAAGTCCGGTAAATCCGCCCAAGGTGGGAAGCGACGGCAACCCGCCGAACATGAGGGCAAATCCGCAGACATACCACCCGAGCACGCCAAGCCCATAGATCAATATGTTCATGCCCATCGTATGGGCAACGTTCTTTGAGCGCGTGAAGCCGGTTTCGACGAGAGCAAATCCCGCCTGCATAAAGAAAACGAGGAAGCCGGCCATTAGCGTCCATACGAAGTTGATGGCTGTTGTATTATGGCCGACAGCACTGGCGAGCTCAGATAACGTCGGCTGACCCGTCACGTTTGCCGGAACGCCGGCAGCACCAATGCTGCTGCCCGTTGCGTCGGGTTGACTTCTGTCAGACAACGCCTGCGTAGCAGCAACTGGCGTTGACGCGTTTAGTGCTGAGTTTGTAGGTTGCTGGGCAGTTCCTGTGAGGTAGCCCGATTTTGCCATCATCAAACTTAAAAATACTAGGACTAAAAGGCAGTTTATTACCAATTTTTTACTCGGTTTCCATGTCATTTTGAGACCTCGCGTTGCGTGGAACTTAGGCAGGTTTTGGCCTGTTTGACACAAACGGGCAAGGAGCGCACATAGAGGATCGAGGCGCTCTCGCCCGGTACTGTTATGTACTGCGCTATTAGTAGGAAGCTATATGTATAGGAAGTAGGATGCTTGCTTCCTACTGAAATTCCTAATGTGACTATCATATTTAAAAGTTACTCTGCACAAACCGCAGCGAGATAAGCTGTCACTACCAACGCAGAGCTTTAAAATGCAGCTCCGCAACATTTCACCTAATAAGGACAAATTTGCACTACTAGTCGCTACGGATCACGCCTTGAGTCACCGTAAAGGGCAAATGCCCCCTTCGCGCGTCAGGTGGACGTTAACCGCGCAAATATAAGATGCCCCACATCGGGGTGCCCCGCGTTACGTGAGCAATCTAGAGTCTCCTAAAGAGAGGCTGCACTGGCGATCGAGGCGCAGTGAGGCCCCAGCGACGGTCGACAAACGCATATAAAACAAGGAGATTCCGTATAACGGCATTTTAAGCGTTTCTCACTCATCGGTTCCAGTGGAGGCATTTGCGGCGCGAGGTCGCCTCGCAAATAGCCCCAAAATGACGCTCTCACGAAAAAATAACCGTTTTACCCCCGTAAAGAACCTTTGTTTCGACTCCAATTTCCAAAAGAGGTAAAAAATCGAATCGGAACCGTTAAATCTAATGGTGCGATGCTTTATATGCCGATTGTTTGGCTGCACATTAGCAGGAGCAGGGCGTCGCCGGTCTGGCCTACCTCACAACCGTCTCGTTGTTTGGCGAACCCGTGCTCCGCGCTAATCACTGCATTTGCGATGTGAGCTCCATTCGCGTGTCGAGCAGCTTGAATCGTCTTTTTTCTTTGTTGTTTGACCTTTCCGGGTTTCTGCAGCTCATCCTACACTCAAGGAAAGCTCATAGCAGAACTGTCCTATGCGTTATGGGAGTGCCACCGGACTCGCGCGACGCCTGCGGCTGTGCTCCTTTCATCGCAGCTGCGCATAGATCAAAGTGTATCGACACAGCAACGATCGATGATCCCGCAGGCATCAGAGCCTTCGGTTAGCCAATGCTACGGTGCTGAAACCCAATGAGGCCGACGATGGTGAGCACCAACGCGAGGATGGTGAGCCAGACTAGAGGCATCACAGACACCCCGCTGACAAGGACGGCCGGTACGCGGTTAAACGGCGAGAGGTTCAGGATCGACTGGCTCACCTTCAACGTCTCGCCGATCAGCTCGAGTAGTACGAACGCTCCCAGTACCCCCCAGCTCACGAACGACAGCCGCGGTACGAGACCGTACAGCGCCATCGCGATTCCCGCCACCACCCAGACGGCGGGCAAGTACGCGAGCGTGGCGACCAGCATGCGCGGCAATTCGTAGCCCACGTTGCCGGTGCTCAGCCCGTAGGTGAGCCCGGCCGAGAGGCCGAAGGCCGCAAGCACGACCGCCGAGCCGATGACCATGAGGGCGAGGTCGCTCGTCGCCCACCGCAGCCGGCTGACCGCAGTGGCGAGCACGTGATCGACACGCCTCTCTACCTCCTCTGACTGTAGCCGCAGCGTGGCCGTGATAGCGTATGCTGCGGCGATCCATCCCAGGAACGTGAGGGAGAGGGTAAAAAGGGAGTCGGTGTACGCCGAGGCGCCGCCAAAATGGGCAAACAAGTTTGCAAGCTGCGGGTTGGTAGCCAGTAGGTCCGCAGTGGTTTTTGCAAGATAGCCAACCATAACACCGTATATCGCAAACATCGCAGCCCAGGCAAGCAGCGTGAGCCGGTGTAGCCTCCACGCTAGGGCAAGTGGGCTGCGGAGCCGGGGCGATGCCCTAGCTGGGCCAAGCCGCGGCGTAAGAATGCCGGCACCGACGTCCCTCCGTGACGATAGTGTGTAGGCCATCGCGATCAGCACGATGACCGCACCGAGGAAGATCGCAAATACCCCCCAGCGTTCGCTGGCGAATGGTTTGACGAGACGCATCCACCCAAGCGGCGACAACCACGACAGCCAGGACTGCCCGCTCTGCTCGTTGGCATCGCCAGCGGCGCGCAACACGTAGAACAAAACGAAGATTGCCCCTGCGATGCCCCTTGCGACCCCGGCGCTTTCGGCCAGCTGCGCCGCCACGCCGGCGATCGCCGCGAACGTCCACCCGATCGCCGCGAACGACAGTCCCAGTGCGACCGACCCGGCGACGGGAAGCCCGAACGCGACCAGTCCCCCAGTGACGAGAGCGGCGATTGCCAGGTCGGCGCCCAGCGTCACGACCAAGCTCGCCGACAACGGCGCGCGTCTGCCCACTGCACCCGAACCCAGCAGCTCGTACCGTCCGGTCTCCTCGTCTGTGCGGGTGTGCCGGATGACGGTAAGCGCGTTCGCTCCCGCAACGATCACCGCAGCGAAGATGCTCGACCGCCACGCGGTCAGCGCACCTACGGTCGGGGCAGACACGGGACCGAGCAGTGCGACGAGTCCCGGACCGTTCACGATCTGCGCGGCGATCGTCTGTTGCGACGCTGCGGTGGGATAGAGACTCACGAATGCAGAGGCTACGAGGATCACGAAGAGGGGCGGCAGCGCGATCCAGATCGGCAGCAGGAGTCGATCCCGCCGCAGGATCAAACGAATGAGTGCGCCAGTGCCACTAAACTCGCTCACCTTCATCGCGCGTCGTCCCCGGTGTGGAGTTCGTAGTGGCGCAAGAACAGATCCTCGAGCGTGGGCGGGGCACTCGTGAGAGAGAGCGCGTCAAACGGGGTGAGGTGTTCCATGACGCGATTGATCGCACCGGCATCCACGGTGAAATGCGCGCGGGCGCCGTCGACGCGTACGTTGTGCACGCCCGGCAGTTCACTAAGTCCGGTGACGGGGCGAGCGGTTTCGACTGAGACCGAGATTCGCGTGAGGTGACGCAGTTCGGCAAGCGTTCCTGATTCGACGATCGTGCCCTCATTGATGATGCTGATGCGATCGCACAACGCCTCAACCTCGGCGAGGATGTGACTGGAGAGCAGCACGGTCTTGCCGGCCTGCCTGACCTCCGCGATGCAGTCGCGGAAGACCGCCTCCATCAGGGGGTCGAGGCCCAACGTCGGCTCGTCGAGAATGAATAGCTCGACGTCAGAGATAAACGCGGCGATAAGGGCCACTTTCTGTCGGTTCCCCGTCGAATACGTCCGACATGGCTTTGTCGGATCGAACTTAAAGCGTTCCAGCAGCTCGTCGCGACGCGACTGGTCGAAGCCGCCGCGCAGCCTGCCTAACAGGTCGATGACCTCGCCACCGGAGAGGTTTGGCCATAAGCTCACGTCACCTGGCACGTAGGCCAATCGACGGTGGAGCGCCACCGCGTCGCGCCACGGATCAGCGCCGAGCACACTGACATGCCCAGCGTTCTTATGGAGCAACCCGAGCAGGATCCGCAAAGTCGTGGTCTTTCCGGCGCCGTTTGGGCCGATAAAACCGAATACCTCACCTTGTTCAACCTCGAGATCCACCTTGTCGAGGGCCAACGTTTTCCCGTAGGATTTAGTCAAGTTCTCAACGTGGATGACCGACAAATGAAACGCCTCCAATCATTTTGTTCGTATAGTTCATCAGCGGGTCGCCTGATACCCCGCATTGGCCCCTCTTGCCACCACTAGCACAGCGCCGCGCCAACGCTATGTGCTCTGCAACTTGGTGGCGAGCGCTACGACTTTTTTCGCTAACCCTCTGCACTCTTGAGAGGACCGGTCGTCCGGAGTACCGCTTGCCACGGCACCGTAGTGGCCTCCCGTGGAGATCGGATCGCCGCACACCACCATGCCATGTACGATGAAGGACTGCAGGAGCGCCATGATGGTGGTTTCCCTGCCTCCTGCACGGTGCCCAGAACTCACAAAGGCAGCGCCGACTTTGTTTTCGAGCTGTTTTCTCACGCTAATCGAGTCGTCGATAAACCTCTTGATGTCGCTTGCCGGCTGCCCGAAATAAACGGGGGAGCCGATGAGGATGCCGTCGGCCCAAATAAGGTCGTCGTTTGAGGCATCGGCCACCTCTTTGAGCCGAACCTGCGCCCCTTCTTTGCCTGCCGCTTCAGCTATGATTTCTGCCATCGCTTTTGTATTGCCTGTGCGCGAGTAATAGACAACGAGGACGTTGACCATTTGATCACCCCTGAAATAAGGCTGAATATGGTTCTTTAACCTAACGGCTGAATCAATCTGACATGGCACGAGCGTGTCATCGAATCTCTTTAACTGCTTTGCTGTGCGCTGGCGCACGATTGGTCGCTTACATTTGTGGTGGGCGCGTCGCCGACAATTTGCCTTGCGGCTAAGCAAATAGCTAATCCTCTTATCCTTTGGGCGCACATTCACATAGCTATCACTAAGACGACACAAGAGCGGAGACCGGCACCGCCTTAATCGAGAGAGTCGCCTGGCCGCCGACTGTCAATGACGCGTCAGGTTGCGAAGGTCGCGGTTCTCTTTCACCTTCCAAACGGCGACTCCGCTCAAAGGAGCATCAACGTGGCGCTCGGATGGAACAATGCATCGGGAAAGCGGCGCGAAGAATGCACGCTCAAAAAAATCCCGTTTCGTCGATCTAAATCACAGATGCGGCACGCGATCGGATCGCAGTGTCCGCTATGTGCAACAATAGTAGGTTTGCGATGAACGTTAACCCCCCCGCTTCACGTGGAGAGCTGAGGATGCTGCAGTTCGCAATAGCCGTGTATGTGTTCATGTTCGCCATCAAGCTCGTGGCGTACTTCCTGACCGGCGTTCTAGCGTTGCTCGCCGAGAGCGTGCACTCGCTCACCGATCTTTTCATCGCGACCTTCATCGTACTGGCGTTCGTATACTCCCGAAAGAGCGCCGACGAGGGGCACCACTATGGCCACGCCCGCGCCGAGAACATCGCTGCGCTCATTGCGGCGACCCTGTTTATCTCATTCACGAGCGTACAGCTTTACCAAGAGGCGTTCAACCAGCTCGTCGGGCAGATCTCCACCACATACCAGCACCTCCCTCTCGCACTCGGCATCGTCGTGCTGTCGATGGTTGTCGAGTCGACGCCGCTGATCGGGTTGTTGAGACACACCTATCGCGGGCCTGCGGCCACGGCACAGCTGACCGACTTGGTTAACGACGAGTTCGCCCTTGTCGCCGTGCTCATTGGCACCGTATTCCTTATCCGCGGACAACCGGTCGCCGACCCCATCGCCGTCATCATCGTCGCTACGATCATCGCTGCGCGTGGGGCCGTGCTGCTCCTTCAGAACGCGTCATACCTGCTCGGGCGTTCGCCCGATGCTGCCTACTTGACGCGCATCGCACAGATTGCGCAAACAGTCGACGGCGTAAGAGAGGTACACGAGCTCCGCGGCGAGTACATCGGACCTTCTATGGTGCACCTCGAGATGCACGTCGCCGTAGCACGGGGCACACCGATCGAAGACGCGGATCAGATCGCCGATGAGGTCGAGCGTCGCCTAGCGACCGAGGGTGGGTGCGAGTATTGCACGGTTCACGTCGAACCCGACAGAGCCTGACGGTGCGCATTCCTCTCATATGCCGTGAGCACGTGAGGGCACCCTTCGACCAATAAGCCGAAGCTAAGCGAAGTTACAAGATCGTGCCATTGTTCAGGCGTAGCTGGCTCCGCTCCTCAAGGAGTGCCTATTTACTGTCAACGAATGCTTTGCGACTAAGTGAAAATTATGGTCAAGATACCTGATGAAGTGTTCAACTCGATCAACAATGAGAAGAACTCGAAGATCCTGGCAACCGTCGGTACGAACGGAGCTCCGCACGCGATTCAGGCAGGAAGCATCGCGGCACCATCGAACGAGATAATGATCGTCGGCGCTAACCCCGATCGGGTTGTTTCATGGCCCACGGAACCCACACGATGACCTCTATTACCCCCGCGACGACGAAAGATAGCAGAATGACCGCTATGTTTTGCAGAATGCTGAAGCTGCTTGCATAATAGAATAGCCATAGCGCGAGGAAAACGAGCCACACGAACGGCACGGCGATAGACTCGTATATCCTCCTCGGCTCTGGTTGTTGGTTGCTCATTTCTGAATCCCCCAGTGTTTTTTTAACACTGAATAGTTGCACGATATTGCTCCTTATACTGTTTCTTTTTGATGGTCGAATTGTTTACGCCACAGCACGCGTTTCAGTTAGAAACCGCGGTTTTCAGAAGGGCACACATAGCTAGACTTATTCGAGCACGTCTCACTTATACGGTTCCAATGAGGGCACTATTGCTGCGCGTCGGCATCGATAATGGGTGCGGAGGGACGCTCGGTCCCATATTTGACGATGGATCGTTTGAATTATCCCCGTTCCTAAGAGCGTCCCGCCCTGGGCGCAGCTCACTTGTGCCCGATAACGGGCAACAACGCTTCCGGCTGGTCGCTAATGGGCGAGCGAATTCAATCAACAGGGCGCGACCGATAGGGGAATCATCAGTTGATCATTCGATGATCTTCCGGAAGCTCAGTGAAGCCACTGCAAACATGAGGATATCAAAGAACGCTATGACGGCAACGTCAAGCGGAAGGAGCGCGAGATTACCAGTGATCATCAGTCCCCGCACCGCATCTACGGCATATGTCAGCGGGTTAAACGCCGCGACGAGCTGGAGGGCATGAGGCATTAACGCTATCGGGTAAAGGGCGTTGCTGGCAAAGAAGAGCGGCAGAATGAGCGCCTGGCCGATCCCCATAAATCGCTCCCTGGTTTTCAATAACGATGCTACGATGATTGAGAGGGCGGCGAACCCCCCCGAAATGACGAACAATATTGCGAGTGCTGCCACGAAATAGGCAGGGTTGGGGATGAAGCGCACGCCGAGGAGCAGCGCCACGGGTATGACGATTAGTACCTGGATGATTGCTCTGACGCCTGAAGACATCGATCTGCCTATAACCGTTGCATAGCGGGAAGCTGGTGCGACAAGAAGCTTTTTTAAGATACCAGTATCCCGCTCCCACACGAGCGTCAAGCCGTACAAGACGGCGACGAATAGGACTGACTGCAGCATGACGCCAGGAGTGATGAAGTCAATGTACGGTACCCCATTGGTTGGTATGGCGTGTATCTCACTGAAGACCGTTCCGAAAACCACCAACCACAACACAGGCTGAACGGCCCTTGTGTACACTTCCGTCCGGTCATTTCTGAGTCTCCGAAGCTCGAGTTCCATCATAGCAAGCACGACCCTTAAGGAGTCATTCACGGCGATTGCCTCCTGCCTCTCCCTCAACCCGCCCAGTCGTGCGGGCGCCGGCGCCGGACCCGCGCATCGTTCCCGCATATCTCAAGAAGACGTCATCCAACGTCGGCTTCGTGGTCGCAATTCGAACGACCGAGATTTCCCCGCTTCTGAGCACATCCATGACGCCAGGCAGCGCGGTTTCTGCGTCCTCGACGGTCACGTTGAGCGTGGAGTCAGTAACAACGACGCTGTTTACGCGCTCCAGACCTCGTATCCGACCCAACGTATGTTCATCGACGCGGCGATCGGACAAGCTGAATTTGATGAGCTCACCTCGAAGTGAGTGCTTAAGTTCTTCAGCCGTGCCTGAGGTGACCATCCTCCCCACGTTGATAATTGCAACCTCGTCTGAGTAGGCGTTCGCTTCGTCCATGTAGTGCGTGCTGAAAAACACGGTCGTGCCAAACTCCTCTTTAAAGGACGTCAGCTTCTCCCACACAGCGATTCTGGCTGCGGGATCGAGGCCGAGCGTCGGTTCATCGAGAAACAGAATCTTGGGCCTAATCAGCATCGCGCACGCGATCTCGAGCTTCCTGATCATGCCACCCGAGTAGTTCTTCACGAGCTGCCCCGCGACAGCGCGCAGCCCCATACTCTCGAGCATGTCATAGATAACCTCCTTTCGTGACCGTGATGGCAGACCGTATATCTTGGCGTAGATGAGGAGGTTCTCGTAGCCGTTGATATCGCTCCAGACGCTCGTCTCTTGGGGGACGTAGCCTATCACTTTCCTGACCTCTGCGCCTTCGCGAACGACGTCGAGGCCGAAAATGTGCGCTTCACCGGACGTCGGTTTGAACTGAGTGGTCAAAATGCGCATGAGCGTCGTTTTCCCCGCGCCGTTGGGTCCAAGCAATGCAAAAATGTCGCCAGCCTTGACGTCGAGGTCGACGCCGGCTAACGCCTCAACGCTGCCTTTGTAAACCTTCTTAAGCCCTCTCGTGGCAATCGCAAACGTCATATATCATGTCTCTCCCATGCGCCTCGATTTCATACCCCACAACAACCGGTTGAACCGTCGTGCTTCGTAAATACTCGTTAACCCAATTTCGCAAAATAAGCACGAATGCAGATGTTTGACATCCAGCCTGTTAAGGTGTCAAAAGTCACCTGCAAAAACGATGTGATGGCGCGATATTTATGTCTTCTGTTGCTGAGATCGGCACACCGCACTTGCGCCGACCCACGTCGCTTATTTCTCGAAAACGTTTAGCTGAAGGGTTTCTTTTCTTACTTCTACCTCTGATGAGACCTAGCAGATGAGCCTCCATGATGTTATGACCGTCCTTCGCTCAAAAGCTGGTTGCGACACGCGAACGTAAGATCAGCCAGGCTCGAACCGAACAGGGAGGTACGAGCGACTATCGTGGCCATCAATCCACAACACTAACTCGTCCTCGGCGGATTTGGTCACCCGGACAGGTTCTTCTTCTGCCAATTCAAACTTCCACTTCCCAACTCCCGTTTGATTCCTTTTCCATGAACCATCTTCCGCCTTTTTGTAGGATATCCAACGAAAAACGACCCTCGCAGGCCTGGCCAAGTGCCAGCGTCGCCTTGCCTTCTCGACTGCTATGATCCATTTCACTGCGAGATGGTGCAATTGCTCGTCTTTAGCAAGCCGCATTTTAATGTCGTTGAACTTGAGCGTCGTCCCTCGCATCGGACCTGCGAGTATGAAGGGCGGGAGCGTATAGAATGCTGCTGGCCACGCATAGAAGCCCTGGACTACGCCTTTTATCTGCTCGATCCTTTTTGCGGAAGGGGGCCGGGTGTGTAAGCCATTGTGGCGCACTGCCCACACCGCTGCGATGTCCTCGACTGCGCGTTCCGGCCATTCCATGAATCGTCCTCTACCGCCGTGAGGTCCTTTCCATTTCGCTTCAGGGCCTTCGATGAGGCCTTGCCAACGCCAACGACGTATCGTGCCTCCTGGGATAGAGATCCCAATCTCGTCTAATCTGGCGCTGAGTTCCTCAAAATCCATATGTGTGAATATTGCGCTACTGCTATATATCTTTTGCTCGTCTAAATGAGTTAAATTAAATCTAAACGAGCAAATAATATATAGGTCTTCCGACAAAATTACGCATGGGCATGGCGGTATGCCTAAGAATTAGCCTAACGGGTGCACCAGCGCATGAAGCTCGGCGGTCTGAACGAGATACGTTGAGTCAACATGAGTGACGCGACATCCGCCAGAATGGCTTCGGCAAGAAACTGAAAGGAGGAATGAAGAGGATTATGACAGATGATTAACCCGTGGGATAGGCTCCCAAATGAACGCTCAAAAGCGTACCACCTATTTTGCATGTATAGAGATCTGGGGCCCACGCGCACACTTGAGAGACTGGCGCGCGTCGAGGATAGCGATTCAAACAGAGTCGCTACGCGTGCCAATCTCAAAGTGTACAGTCGCAAGTATCAGTGGGTCGCACGAGCGCGTGCGTACGACGACTACCTAGCGGAAAAAGAACGCGTCGACAACGAACAGCTTATCCTCGAGATGAACCGACGACAGGCGGAAGACGGTCGTTTTTTCCAGCATATCGCTGTGAAAAGCCTCGAGGAGCGCGAGTTAGACAAGTTGAGTCCCACAGAAGCAGACCGCCTCTTTAACACAGGGGTAAAGACAGAGCGCCTCGCGAGAGGTGCACAGACTGAAGCGGTGAACGTGGAGGTGAGTACTAATGTCAAAGTCGCACGGCAAATCATCGCCGATCCGGAAGCGCGCAAGCTCTGGGCGGAAACGCTCAGACGCCTTGCTGATCGCACAAACGAGTCCAGCAGGTCTCGCCCTGCTGACGACTAGAGGAAGGTGGCAGCTCGCTGATCACCTCTGCCTCATTAACGAGAAGCTGATGGCGGTCGCGGCCGGGGACATACAGCGGCTCCTGCTCTTCCTGCCACCGCGCTCGGGAAAGAGCGAACTGGTCTCACGGTATTTCCCCGCGTGGCTCATCGGTCTCTACCCCGATCGGCGCGTCATCCTCACCTCCTACGAGGCGGACTTTGCCGCATCGTGGGGGCGGAAAGCGCGGGATGCTCTCGCCGAGTTCGGCTCGTTATTCGAAGTCGCCGTCAGGGAGGACAGCGCAGCCGCTAGCCACTGGGACATTAAGGGTCACGCGGGCGGCATGGACACCGCTGGCGTCGGCGGCCCTATCACAGGGAAAGGCGCCGACGTCTTGATCATTGATGATCCGATCAAGAACTCGGAGGAAGCGGACTCTCCGACCTACCGCGAAAAGATCTGGGACTGGTTCCAAACGACCGCCTACACGCGACTCGAACCGGAAGGCGCGATCATCCTCATAATGACGAGGTGGCACCCTGACGACCTCGCCGGAAGGCTCCTCAAGCAGATGGAAAGCGGCGGCGAGCATTGGGACGTCGTTTCCCTGCCGGCGATCGCCGAAGATAACGATCTGCTCGGAAGGGAGCCTGGTCGTGCGCTATGGCCGGCGCGCTTCGATGAAGCGGCGCTAGCAGAAACGAAAAAGACGATCAGCCAGCGCTGGTGGTCGGCGATGTACCAACAGCGGCCCATTCCGCAAGAGGGGGCGATGTTTCGCAGAGACTGGTTTGAGGTGGTGACTGAGTATCCGGACGACGCGAATCACGTACGCTACTGGGACTTGGCTGCAACGAAAAAGGGTGATTACACGGCAGGCGCGCTCGTTGCTGAAAAAGATGGTATCTATTACATAGTCGACGTGCAGCGGATACGGCTGACGCCTGCCGGCGTAGAACAGCGTATACGACAGACCGCTGAACAGGACCGAGAACGAGGGGACGTGACCATTTATATGGAGCAGGAACCGGGGGCATCAGGGGTGGGCACGATCGACCACTACGCGCGCACCGTCCTTCAAGGCTTCCCGTTTAAGGGCGACAAGACCTCAGGGTCCAAGGAGACAAGAGCGCGTCCTGTCAGCAGCGCAGCAGAGCTTGGGAATATAAAGTTGGTTCAGGGCAAGTGGATCACGGCGTTTCTCGACGAGGCAGAAGTGTTCCCGGACGGCGAACACGACGATCAGATAGACTCGTTGTCAGGGGCAATCGCGATGCTGACCGCTGAGGACCAAGAGAGCAGAGTTCCGCTCGTATGCCCTGTAGAAGTTGGTCGGAACACGAGGTGGGCTGTAGGCGGCTTTACTTCGCGCGGGAGCCGGTGGAACTCGAGCGTATTCGGAAGCGGCAGGATTGCGCGTCGATAGAACTGATTCCAGCCGACGGTCCTGGCTAAAGGAAAACGTTATAAGCCATCGACCGTTCTTTTTTAATTTGTGAGGGGCATTAAGCCCGCTTTTTACGCGAAATTGCAGTCGCACTCATTATTTCTGTCTGCGGATGCACAGATCAGCGAGTGGTTAACCTCACGATTCAAGAAGCAAACGCACCGTCGGAGCTCCCGACAGCTTCCGTTGCGAGTGGTTCACACGGAGCCGCCTCGAGCGCATAGCCTTCAGCAACACCGACGACAGCTGCCCGGAGCACGGCCACGCCGATGCCGTTTGCGCCGCTCACCGTTGGAACGAGCTTCCAGTGTGTCCACGAAACGCCTGATAGCACGTCGGTCGGGGTGGTGACGAACGTCATTGATGGGGATATAATCCACGTACTCATTAACGGCACGGATTACAAGGTGCGGTACATCGGTATGAACGCCCCTCATCGCCGACTTAGATGGCTTGGATCAACGATTCGAAGCCTATCTTTTCCATCCACAGGACTCCATCAACCGAAAGATCCTCGACGCCGCCCACTTCTACGCAACCAAGTGGGAGTTTGACATCATCAAACACGAGAACTGGAACGACTACGAGATCGACGAGATCCAGCGCGGCCTGCAGCGGCGGCAGGAAGCACTCTCTGACGTGGAAGGGCTATAGAAGCTCGCCCTGTTTCCGACCTATCGCAGCTTCGTGGACTTGTGCGGACGGCTTCGGTTCCAGGTGCGGTGGGGGCAGCTGTACCGAGTTCCGCGGACCTCGGTACTGGGCCACATGCTCATCGTTGCCATCCTGTCGTACCTGTTTTCCCTTGGGATTGACGCCTGCCAAACGGCGCACTAACAACTACTTCGCCGGCCTCTTCCACGATTTGCCTGAGGTGCTCACCAAGGACATCATCAGCCCCGTCAAGAGGGCCGCGACTGGTGTCGACCGCTTCGTTAAAGAGTTTGAACGAGACCAGATGCAACGGCGGATTTACCGACCGAAGCTTATACCGGAGGCGTGGCAGCCTGAGATGCGACAGTTCACCGAAGAAGTGTTCGCTTCCAAGGTGACGGTCGAGGGGAAACTGCAGAACACCACCTCCGACGAGATAAACGCGTCATACAACCGTGACCGATACAATCCGGTCGATGGCGAGCTCATCAAAGCTGCCGATGACCTTGCGGCCTTTATGGAAGCTTGCTTAGCGCTGCAAAACGGCATTTCGAATGCGCAATTGCAGACCGCCGTTGACGAGAAGAAACTGTTCTACCGCGAAAAGACGATTGCTGGCATAAACCTTGGCAACGTGTACAAGGATTTTCATAGAGAGTAGGGGTGTTTCGTGCCACACTCCGAAGCTTATCTGTTTAAACTCGAATTATTAACTCGCTAGATCGGACCGATTTAAATCAATACTACTAGTGACAAGTCAAACGAAAGCTATTTGCGCCGCGGCACTAGCCTCCTTCCGAGGTACCTGTGGAGCGCAAAGGCACAAAGGACGGGGAACGGAGCAACGCGTTGGCCTCCGAGAAGAGTCCGTATCTGCTCCAGCACGCTGACAACCCGGTCGACTGGTATCCGTGGGGGTGTGAGGCGTTCGACACGGCACGGCACGAGGACAAGCCTCTGTTTCTTTCGATCGGGTACTCGACCTGCCACTGGTGTCACGTGATGGCCCACGAGTCGTTCGAGGACCCGGAAATCGCACGAATGATGAACGACGCGTTCGTGAACGTCAAGGTCGACCGGGAGGAGCGACCCGATATCGATGACGTCTACATGGAAGTCTGTCAGGCAATGACCGGGCAACGAGGGTGGCCCCTCAGCATCGTAATGACGCCTGACGCCCGACCATTCTTCGCGGCGACGTACATCCCAAAAGAGACGCGGTTCGGCCGAACTGGGATGCGGGAGCTCATACCGCGCATACAGGAGACGTGGCGCCAAAATAGGCCCGAGATCGACACTTCTGCGGCAGAGATCGTTTCAGTGCTCCGTGCGTCATCGCCCCAGCCCTCAGCCGGAGATATCGACGCGTCAGCGATTCAGATAGCGTACGAAGAGCTCATCTGCCTCTTCGATGACGTGCACGGAGGGTTCGGGAGAGCCCCGAAGTTCCCCACCCCTCACAGCCTAATGTTTCTGCTCCGCTATTGGAAGCGAACGGGCGAGCGCAAGCCGATACAGATGGTGGAAAAGACGCTTCAAGCGATGCGGCGCGGCGGACTCTACGACCACGTGGGATTCGGTTTCCATCGATACTCCACTGACGCTGAATGGCTCGTCCCGCATTTCGAGAAGATGCTCTATGACCAGGCACTCCTCGGGCTCGCGTACGTTGAGGCCTATCAGGCAACCGGGAACGATGAGTATGCACGGGTCGTCCGGGAAGTGTTTTTGTTTGTGTCGCGGGAGATGACGTCGTCCGAGGGAGGCTTCTACACCGCTATAGACGCTGACAGCGAAGGAGAGGAGGGCAAGTTCTACCTGTGGCGCCTCGAGGAGCTTCAGCGAGAGCTCACTGAAGAGCAAACAGAGCTCGCCCGTATCGTGTTCAACCTCAAGTCCGCGGGCAACTACAGCGACGAAAGCACCGGGGAGCGTACCGGCAAGAACATTCTTCACATGACGCGATCGGTCAAGGCGCTCGCCACAGAACTCAAGATGGACGAAGAAACCCTCAGAGACCGCATTGAGTCAATCCGGCAGCGGCTTTATGAACGGAGGGAGAAGCGCGTACATCCGCTGCGGGATGATAAGGTGCTCGCTGACTGGAACGGGCTCATGATCACCTCGCTCGCCAAAGGCGCACGCGCTCTCGGGGAGCCGGCGTACGCCGCAGCGGCAGCGAAGGCGGCCGATTTTATCCTCGAGCGTATGCGCGACCGTGAAGGTCAGCTTCTTCACCGTTATCGGGAGGGCGAGGCGCGGGTTACCGCGTCGTTGAATGATTACGCGTTCCTTATCTGGGGCCTATCAGAACTGTATGAAACCACCTTTGAGACGCGCTACCTTGCAGCAGCGCTTGAGCTTCTCGAGCACGTGCTAGCGCATTTCAAGGATGATACATACGGCGGATTTTACTCGACCGCCGATTACGCGGAATCACTCATCTTCCGCACGCGAGACGTGTTTGACGGCGCACTTCCCTCGGGTAACTCGGCAATGCTGATGAACCTGATGTTTCTTGGCCATTTAACGGGGAGGTCAGACTATTTTGATGAAGCTTCGAGACTGGGCCGGGCACTCTCACACGAAGTCGACCGGGCCCCGCAAGCCCACACGCATCTTTTGAGCGCGCGTGATCTAGCCCTCGGTCCTTCGTATGAGACCGTTATTTGCGGCGACTCGCGCTCAGAAGACGCTCAACGCATGCTAAAGGCGCTTGACAAGCATTTCCTCCCGTATAATGCAGTGGTTTTCCGGCCCGCAGAGACGGAGCATCCTGAAATCGCAGAAATCGTTCCTTTTACGAGGTTTCAGACGTGCATTGACGGAAAGCCCACCGCGTACGTCTGTCAGAACTACGCGTGCAGCGTGCCAACAACGGATACTGCCGAAATGCTGCGGATGTTGGAAGAAGGGCATCGCGGCAATCGCTGAGCAGATATGTTTCGTGAGTTAGTCAAAGCGAACAGATCTGGTTTTTCGCATCCCTGCAGCCTCTGCGAACATCAAATTGAGCGGGTCATTCACTTTAACTAACGATTCGAGTCTATTACCGGGTTGAACTTACCTGATAACTTCTTAGCGTGCGAGGACGGTATCTCTCAATCCATGTTTCTTTGATAGCAATTGCCCCGCTCCTGCTACGGCTTGTCCGTGGGCACGGCGCAATAGCGCATGTCGCTAATAATCTGTGATTGCTGGCTCATCAAATCAGCTATGTCGAATATCCCAGTGATGTCAACAACGCCGATGGCGGCTATCGCCGAGCCTGAACTATCTCGTATCGGGGCAACGATAACCGGCACATTTGCGTAATCTCCCGCTTCAGGTCGCGTCTTTATCACGTTATTCTCCACGAGAACTCTTTCGAGTATCGGTCCCGTATAACTCTGGCTTTTCACTTCGCCGTCTTCAATTTTTACGCCAAGGTTACTCTTACTGCGTATTGTAACGGGCAAACCGCTTAATACAGCGTGAACCGCCAACGCAATTGGGACCAAATCGCGGCTCGTGGATTCTGCAGAAAGCTTAAATTGTTCCAAGATAATTCTCTCCATTTCTCAGGCTATGTCAGAAATATATAAGATCGACTCCGGCTAACGACGCAGGCATCGAAGCATTAAACCTTGTTCTCATCAATTGTCAACGTACGGCAGCTGATAGCTGCTTGTAACTCAGCTATAAAGACTTAAGGCTTTACTCTTGCTCTACGTCAGATAGCCGTGCACCGTAAGACCCTACACTATTATTGTCATTCGAGAACATCGCACGTTGTTCCTAGAACAGACGTTCAAGACTATAGACTGCCGCAAAAAGCATTTAAACTGATGGATCGCACTAGTGGCGGGAAGGAACCTGCAATGAAGCCGTTAGTGGTATTCTATTCACGAACAGGATCGACCAAAAAGGTCGGGGAAGCTATTGCTCAAACGCTTAACTGCGATAGTGAAGAACTTATTGACACAAAAAAACGAGGCGGGCCTATAGGCTTTGTGCGGTCCGGAAGGGATGCGCGGGAAAAAGCGCTCACCACACTCGCAGACACCAAGCACGATCCCGCATCCTATGATTTAGTAATACTCGGCACGCCCATTTGGGGCGGAACGTTGTCAAGTGCGATCCGGACCTATATCACCAACAATAAGTCGACGTTTAAACGGGTAGCATTTTTTTGCACACAAAGAGGCACCGAGAATAAGCAGCTATTTGACGAGATGCAAGCGCTCTGTGAGAAACCTCCGGTCAATATCCTTGCCCTCCAGGAAAAGGAAGTCAAGAAAGGTGCCTTTCAAGAGAAGATACGCCAGTTTGTGGATGGATTGCAGGCACAATAGTTTAGAGAGCGGAAGTCGGCTTCTGGGCACGACTTTTCAGTGCCGGTAAGAACAACGAAGAATACCTTGAGAATAGACAACGTCAGCCGCTAGCGTGCTGATCGACAGCTTGGGTAGAAAATCGCGTTCAAGAAAGTGGCTACTTCGCACACTACTGTCTTGTCAATGCGATGATCGTGTCGCTAAACGACGGATAGGTGTGTATTAGATCGCTCCTGCGCCCGATTTCATTATCTGCAAATTCAAAGCCCGGAGCTACCGTTGTGCCGAGGAGGGCATATTTGCCTCCCTCTGCAAGCCGTGATCCGTGCCACGTCCCACGCGACACGACGGTCTGTAGCTGCGCGCCTCCTGCAATATCGTTGCCGAGTGTCACCACGCATCCAGAACCGTCGGGCAGCAATTGAACGAGTTCGACGGGGTCTCCTAGATAAAAATGATATATCTCGTCCGTTTTGATTCGGTGAATTGCAGAAAACGTTTCTGGCGTCAACAAGTAATAAATTGCCGTTCCATACGTTCTATTCCCCGTATAGCGCTCGGGCAACGCTCCCCTCCCGATGATCTCATCCGATCTGTACGTCTCTCTGTAGTACCCTCCCTCGGGATGGGACTTCAGGCCAAGCAGCTTAATGAGCTTTTCTGCGGTTAACATAGCTTGCTAATTCCTGTGACGGGCAAAACGAGAGCACACAACTAAGTGTGAATCGTTTTGTCGCCCACAAAGTAGAGCGCGGCAACGAGAACGACAGTCGCGGCCAAGACAGGCACAAAATCTTGCAAGGTGGCAGACTGATAGCCGAAGGCGATGATTTCCCGCACCATTGCCGTGAGACCGGCGCCGAGCAGCAGCCCCAAATTGATAGATTTGGTCTTCATATAGCCGATCACCGTCATCAGCAGCTCAAGGACGATTATCGCTGCGAAAAGATAGCTTAGTCCAACTATCGGACTATCGGTCAGAAAGTAGCTAACGATGTTATCCATCTCTGCTACGAGTGCGACGACAGCAATGACGATAAGCAAAACACCGACTACGGCGTACAGTATGAGCTCGGCGTACTCAAAAGCCTGCACCATCTTCTCGGGGGCTTTTCTTTTGGGTGACTCAGCATCCATTGAGTCGTTACAGGAACGCTAATAAGCTTCAACGTTTCTAATCGTGTCTCTGCTGAAACGGATTCTGCGTGAAAGCAGTCGTGCAGGAAAAACGGTAGCTAAAAATGTTGAGCACCTTAGCGTGACATAGCAAGTTTCTAACTCATCTGCCAGTATTGGGATGCGATGGCACTCTGCAACCCTACTCTCACGCCGTAACTCATAGGTATTTTAAGCGACCAGCAGAAGGAGTGCTGCACGGCCCCCTTTTCCTCTAACTAGCGGCTTTAAATACCGCTAGGACCTTCATCCAGAAGGTAACTCGAAATATTCTCCCTCGTACCAGGGTTTAAATCAAGGATACGTTTTTTTCGACCGATTCAATGGCTTCTCCCAGCACGCCATCTTTCGATTTCCCTTTCCCTTTTTTACCAAGGCTGTGCATCCGAAGCATCGGATAGAGCAACCCCAATTCCTGCTGTGGCATATCTCCTCGCGGTACGTGTTCGAGCTCTTCTTTTTCGATTTGCCTCATCTCTTTGAGACGAGACTTTTTTTGCCTTGTTGTGCTTCTTTTCGGATAATCCTCCCCGGCGACCTCCGCCATGTCAAGACGGGGGGATTTTCCCGTAGATTCGCGTTTGGTGACGGCTTCGGCGGTGTTCTCCGCAGGTTTGTTTAACACAACCACGAGGAACGCAAGCGCCCCATCATGCACCGTCTGATAGGTTCGGGTTGACAGCCCTGCAAGCGATTCTGCGAGATAACGCGGCAGTCGGATTGTCGGGTAGCTGTAACCCGCTTTTGCGTGATGGAGTGATATTTTGCCACGGTGAATCTGCAGTGGCTCGCGCTTGGGCAGTGCCAGATCGGCAAACAGGCTTGGGTATTGTTCAGCGGCTAGCATAGTGCTGGATGAAGCTTGTCCTGCAAACTTAATCGTTGTGATTAGCCGCAGGCGACTAAGCTATCCAGAAATATCTTAGGGATGCAGCAATTACACGGCTTGTAAATTGCACTCATTGTGGCAAATAATCCAAAGACCACTTCTGCAGGTAATGAGTTTTGTGCAAGAGGTATGTAAGAGCTGCGATACACGTCGGAGCACTCTGGGCGCAACGAGAGAACAAACGTAGTTGTGTGGCTGAGGCCTGCGACTGTAGATGCCTTGTATTATAGCCTTTGCTACAAAGAAGACGGCTTACTGAGACTTAATACTTTGAAGAGTCAGTGATACGACGTCATACTGCCGCGTGAGTTACGATTGCTCACTAAGAACCCCCTGCACATTTTTTCACTCACGTGCGGCACGATGACGCCTCAACCCGCAAGTTCGACATCCCCCCAATACTTCATATAGATATCAAACACCGGGCCTGACCTCGGACTCTTGTAAAACCTCCAGTCGACTCCCGAGACACCGTGCGTCAGTATGTAATTCTTGTTGCTCTGATCCCATTGTAAGATATCCCTCTCCTGTTCGCAAAATTTCCTTAAGTCTCCTAGTAGGAACTTACGGCCGCCGTGCATAAGCGGTACCTTCTGTCGCCTTAGCCATCGTTCGAATGACAGCTGTTTAAACATAAGTTCATGATCGAGTCGCCCGTTTAAGAGAGGAGCTATGGTCTCAACTACCTGAGGGTGTAGCGGACAGTAATGCTGCATCCTTATCTTGTCTTGTTCTGGCAGAATATCGAGCACTGGCTTTTCCAGACTGACCGCATTTCTGAACTGTCCTACCGTCAGTCGTGCTATAGTTGCTTGCGGTCTCTGTCCAGCAAACGCACCAAACATCAGGAGAGCTCTGTAGTTCACGAAATGGTCGTTATCGATCTCCCCGTTCTCAAAAGCTGTCTTTACGGCATAGAGCACGTTCTCAACGTCTGCTTGCGTCACAATTCGGCTAGTAATGTGTTTTCGAGCCTTGAAGCCCTTCGGTATCTCCAAAAAGAGGTCAAACGCCTGATAGCGCGTGTCAAAATGCGTCTTGGCGAGGTAATTGAGAAACGCCGTTGCGAAGTTCATCACCTTTCGCGGCGCCCAAATGTCTGTGTACCTCGCGGAGAGATGTGCTTGGGGAGCATCGCACCTTTCCTTACTTATCACGCCTTTGGTGTTGTTCCAAAAGATTCTGGAGTTCCTCCTCATCCATGGAACAGACGCTTTGCTTATACCCGCTAATCGAAGTTCTGTGTAGTCAAGCAACTCTTTCTTAGTGAATCTGAGCTCCAGCGAAGCTAAGCCTTGGCTGTCCGACGTGTAAGAGGCATTCTCAACACAACCAGCCCGTGATTTGGGTCAGCTTTTGGACTATCAGAAAAGGAGCTTATTCTGGGGTTTATATCAAAATCAGGCAGCTGTGGAGGCCACGACGCGGGTTCGAATCTCGCCCTCGGCCTTTGATTTTCTGGGGTGCTTTGGTCGATCAGAGCTTTGCATAGCTCTTGATTCATCTTGAGCATTGTCTTCTACAAATAGGTCTAAATTGTCTAAATTGTCTAGTTGAAGTGCAACAAAAAACCCTTGAACGCCGTCAATCTCTGTTTGATAGATATTTGCAATTCGGCCTGCAGCTACTGCCTCGGCAGGGCCGAACGGCTTGAAGGGTCGTACTTGCGTACGTTTGCGCTCGAACTGAAAGAACAGCTTGCCCAAACCCTTACTGCGTTTGTCGTGTCGATTCTGACTCAGCCGCGTAGGCGCCTAGACGCGGAAGAGGGTGCTAAGCCACCGCTCCGCCAGATGATCGACGTGTTGCAGCGGGTGATGTGCACACACGACGCAGAAAAGCTTGCGATTTCTGTGCTTGAAGTGCATGAGCTGCGCGATAAGACCGAAACCGGTGCGGCTATTTAAGCACTCCTGAGTTGTTGAGGTGCTGCACCACTAGCGGTAAAGGCGCATCTTGCCGGCAACGACCAGCTGTCGAACAGCTGCCATTCTGCGAATCTACGCGAGGCTGCGGGCTGCTTTTTTTATGATATGCTGATGAACGCTCTCGCAATATGCTCATCAGCCGGTTTCTTTGTCACCAAGCTCACGATGATAATTAACGCAAAGGAGACCGGTATCCCGATAAAAAGCGGGTCGAGCAGGCCAAGCGGGGGGGCTACATTGATGTGCGTTATCACTGAAGCCGTCTTGGAATAAACAAAGACGTACCATAACAGCGTTGCGGCAAAACCCCCAACCATGCTGGCGATTATCCCTGCTGTCGTCGCCCGTTTCCAATAGAGCGTGGCGGCAAAGGGAGCGAGGAAGGTCGCACCCAAAGCACCGTAAGAAAACGTCGCGAGAAACGCGACAGCGGCAGGTGGGTACAGGGAAAGCAGGAGCGTGAGAACGATGACGGCAAACGTCGCGGCTTTTGTGACGGTGGCAGAGGCGTCGCCACCGAGACCCTTCTTGATGGCCTTGTCGTAAAGGTCACGACCAACCGCAGAGCCGCTCACATGGAACAAGGAACTCGTCACCGACATGGAGGCTGAAAGCACGGCAAACAGGAAGAGATAAACGAACCAAACCGGGAACAGCGAGTTAATCAGCGTCGGCATCACCAGATCGGCGTTTGTCGGAATGGCTATCCCATTGTTCTTGAAGATGACGTTGGAGAGCGCCCCCACAGTGAACGCGACGTAGGTCGTCAGCAAGATGAAGATCACACCAATGGGAATGCCACGCCGAATCGCGCGCTCGCTCCTAGCTGCCATGAACCGTACGGCGAGCTGCGGTTGAGCGAGGACGCCTATACCGACCCCGAAGATAAGTGAACTGACGACCATGAACGACGGGGAGCCAAACGGGGAAATGGATGTAAGCCCATTGGGGGCCGTTATCGTGGGCCCGAGCGCGGCAAGTGCTTCGTTCGCGTGTATTGGACCTCCGAGCTGACTCCAAACAATCGCAAGTAGGATGCCAAGGCCGACGATCATGATAAACCCCTGGACGGTATCGGTCCACAAGACAGCAAGCAGGCCGCCGAGCAGGACGTAAGCAGCCACAATCACCGTAAATGCGATGATAGAGAGCTGGTACGATGTCCCGAAGGTACCTTGAATGAGGCTCGCAGTTCCTTCCAAAACGGCGGCTGCATGCGGAATCACAAAAATCGCGATAACAGCACCGCCGAAGCCTTGCACGAAGCGAGAGTTGAAGCGCTTACCAAGGAGTTCCGGGAAGGTCAGAGCCTGGAGCATCTTGCTCATTATGCGCGTGCGATTGCCGAAGACGATGAACGCGATGAGGATGCCGACGATGATATTGAGAACTGGAAGCCATAGAAGTTGCATGCCATAGACCTGAGCTTGTCCAGCGAAGCCAATGATGGCCACAGCGCTGATGAAGGTCGCACCGTAGGACATGGCAACAACCACGGGGCCGATGCGTCGGCCGGCGACAAGCCAATCTTGCACGTTTTTGGTCGCTTTATAGCCTCGGTAGCCAATATAGATCATTATCGCCGAATAGATGGCGAGCATGACGACGAAAGTGACGACGTTTGCCATTTACGTGTCCTGCTCATCCTCGTCTTTTCGCGGCCACAATCCATATACGATGCCAAACACGACGCTAGCATAAATGAGTATAAAAGCCGTGAAAACCCACAAATCCATGCCCCAGATCATCACGTTTGGTCCTCCGAAAACCACACGAAACGTTCGACGTCGCGAGATAGCATGCTACATAGTAGCAGAGTTGCGCTATGCATGCGAATGCTACTTAAGGTTTTTTAAGTGTGCGTGCCGATAGAAGCAGTCACGCACGTGGTGTGCAAGTCGCTCACGAGCGTCGTGATCGCGACATTCAAGAAATATGAGTCGATGACGATGGCAAAGCTGCCAAGAGAGGCGATAGTGAGAGTCGCCCAAACGAATTTCCGTTCAACTATCGCAGACACCCCCTCGCAGCTGCGCTCGAAACAAGGTTTGGTGTCCTTTATATCCGTTTCCTTTTTTTTGCTCCCGCCGCACAGGTTCATCTGACATAGTTAACGATTGAAAACTATTTAGTAAGATTACGCGTGCCTTGGAGTGGAGAATGAGACTGCGCGTTCACGCGTAGCAAGAGTATGGGAAAGTTTTACACCGGATGACGGCTTCGAATCAGCCCAAAGATTGATAAATGCTCGCTAGCATTTCTGCAACAAGAAAGTAGAGGTGTTAACAGTGACGACGGATTACTCCCGGAAAGAACGAGTTTTCCGAGTCCTAGAAGGCGAAAGCAGCGATCGACTTGGCCGAGCCGTCAACATTTTTTTTATCGTGCTCATTTGCCTGAACGTGCTCGCCGTCATACTCGAAACCGACAGAGCAACACATGAAGCTAACAAACTCGTCTTTTACTCGTTCCTCCTATTCTCAACAATCGTGTTCACAGTTGAGTTTGCTTTGCGTCTCTGGGCCTGTACGACCGATGCACGCTTTCAAAATCCGATTCGAGGAAGAATGCGTTTTGCCATCACGCCACTGGCGCTCATCGATCTCATCACTGTCATACCTTTCTACTTGACGCTCTTTATCCAAGATCAGCCCGTCGTGCGCGTACTCCGATTGCTTGTAGTGTTGCGCATTTTCAAGCTGAGCCGCTATCACTCCTCGTTTGATATCCTCGCTACAGTGCTCTCCAAGAAGCGCTGGGAACTCTTCGCGACGGTGGTAATTGGGGCGACGCTTTTGATAGTCCTTTCAACGCTCATGTACGTCGTTGAAGGCCCAGTGCAACCCGACAAGTTCGGGAGTGTTCCTAATGCGATGTGGTGGGGGACTGTAACGCTGACCACTGTCGGGTACGGCAACGTCTATCCCGTCACCGCCCTCGGAAAAGTGATCGCTGGTCTGACCGCGTTCTTAGGCATCGGATTATTCGCCCTGCCCACCGCCATACTTGGCTCAGGATTTTACGAGGAGGTTCAGGCGCGCAGGCGCCCGCCGAAAGAGCCTTCGACTTGTCCTCATTGTGGCAAAGCCATCGATGAATGATAATGTGCCGTTTTTTTACGCTTGAGTTGAAAGACAGCTTGCCCAGACCCTTGCTTTCGAGGTGCGCTAAGCGTTGTGGTCATTTAGTCCAAAGACCACTTCCGCACCACTCTTC
>JACTTZ010000023.1 GCA_015660915.1 Methanomicrobia archaeon
TCCTCTTGATAACCGTGCCACTCATCAGCATCTTGAGCACCGAGTTCAACGTCATCATCTCTGCACGAGTCAGTGACGTACGCGCGGCCCAGCAGTTCGGCGCGCTGATCGTGCTCCCCTTGGTGGCGATATATATTGCGACTGAGATAGCTTTTGTATCACTCACTCCTGCCAACTTGCTGATCATCTCTGCGATTATTCTCGTAATCGACGCACTGTTATTTTCCTTAAGCAGAGCCACCTTCCGCAGGGAGGAGATACTTACGAAATGGAGATGAGACAACTCACATTAATCTCGTGTCCCTCACCCAGTTGTCGTCTAGTGCATAGCTAAAACCTATCGCTTCGTGACTTTATGTTACGAGGGACGTGCATCAAGGGGTGGAGGTATGCAAACTTCGTCGCATTACAAGCAGCCGCTGCCCCTTTCACCAATGACGTGCGTGTGATATCGAAAACGGTTGCTGTCCTTTAGACATGTTGGCTGCGTTCTTGTCGCGTATTTCGTCGGCAAAGCACTTATTGATGATGAGACCAATTGAGCAGGTCACCAAAAAAAAAACAAAAGGGCGTCTGGACGCAGCCCTTAATGCACAACTATTCTGATTTCACCCTCCCAAAGTGAAGTCGTGGGGGCTGCGTTACCGGTACGCTCGCTTACATCAAACGCGCGACAAAAAAAAGACGGAACAATGACGCTGCCGATACGTATCGAAAAGGACGAGATTCCGTTTTTTATTGCAGGATGCGCCGTGGAAGCAATACAATGGGAAGTTGAAGGAATGCGGTACGAGGAGTGGCATGCCAAACGCAAACGAGGCGACGATCCGTCTGCCGCGTGGCGCGATCAGATTGTGATACCTTACCTCCAGCGCCGGTTTGAAGCGCTGGAAGTACACGAAGACGGCCGTCTCTTCGGCATCCGACGCGATACGCAAGAGCAGATCGATCAAGGTTTTTACGATCCAGAACTGCTCGAGGAGTGCTTGCTCGCCAAATGTCCGGGACAAGGATGGCGGTACGCGTTAGGGTGCTGTCGCAAACAACACTCGAAGTAACGCGACCTTTAGGTCACGACTTGGCGACGCCGTGAATGCAATAATAGCCTCTAGTCAGCGCGTACTGCACGTAGACGGGGCACTTCCGGCAGCCGCATCCCAGCATTTCGGGAGGCTTTTTGCTCTTCCCGGTTGCGCAATGAGCCCATCCGCTGCAACGGGTAAGCTGGAACGTCGGGCAAGTTGTGCAGCACAGACATCTTACCACGTTTTCTGATGTAATCGGAACCTTCACGAAAACCCCTTCGTCGGTGGCCTAGGCTCGCACAATAACCCCTCTACTTTCTCCTTTGATATGTTAACGGCTATTTTCGAAACGATCAGAACCTGATAAACATTCCCTCTCCACTGCGTCGTCGTCGCTATTGAACTTGCCTCGGCAAAAAAACTGTATAACCCTAAATTTGTAACAAACGTCAAATAGGTTTAGTTACACTAAATTGTGCCTCGGTTTAGCATTTCTATGGCTGTTAAACCGCTCCGGTTCATAAAAGGTCGATGCTTGGTCCAAACAAGTTCGTGTGACTTTTTTAGAAGTGCGCGAGGTGGCTAACGGCCTTAGCTGCGTCTTGTTCTTTTTTCAAAACCGAAACGCGCAGGTTACGGTGATCATAAGAATGCGACCATTTACCCATTGAAGCTTTCTAAGTGCGCATAGCTAGGAATAGCGGACGTTATGACACTAATGTTGACGTTGCGTTTCGCACTGCAGCCATTCTCCTTTAGGCCTTTCCGCGCAAGCAGTGGAAAACACTTATATCACTTCGAGCTTCCTTACGCGCGCAACACCACGGCGTGATTACCTCAGAAACAAATAGTGGTGCAGCAACTGCCGGGGTCATAGAATCGAACCCGACCCTGACCCCGGCTCTTTAATTCACCTTTTGAAAGCACCTAAGACCTTTGCAGAGACTTCGCCGAGACACGTATCTACTGTTTGCTTATTAGCCAAAATCGGACTCAACCGCCAACTGACGCTTCCGAAGGAGGTTCGCCATGTTCTTTATTCTAAACTCCTCAATTCCCTCCGTCACGCGCTGACTTATATCGCACTCGTCGTGGGTACTTTGCGATGACTAATGACGGCGAATTCACCCCCGCTTGAATACAATTAGTCTTATTAGTTCAAAAACGCGATCTGCCGTGTGAAGACGGAGGATTTGGCGCTTGAACAGGCGCTTTCCTGTATATCTGGACTGCCTTTTGGAGAGACAACAACAAGAAAAGCAAGCGCCCCTTCGTGCACCGTCTGATAGATTCTCGTCGGAAGTCCGGCAAGCTTGGTGAAAATATGCGGCAGTCGGATCGTTGGGTAATCGTATCCTGCCTTGGCACGGTGAAGCGAGATCTTGCTGCGATGGATTTCCAACAGCTCGTGTTTTGGTATCGTAACATCATGACATCGGTAATGTTCAGTGGCTAGCATGGTACGTGCAAAGTCAGCGTTGTCATTTAGTTGTTATGGTTAGCCTTTTGCGACTAAGCACAAGTCACACGCAAAGAACCAAATCATCGCGATAGCTATTGCTTGGTGTATGACTGCCGCTCCCAGGGGGGTTTGCCTTAACCGCTGGCAGCGTTTCAAGTGGCTGCGCCGCACCCCGAAAGAAGAAGAACCCGGCAAGAAAGAGGAGGCACCAGTTAAGCGGCTGTAACGAAGGCGGTAGAAAACAGAAGGTACAAAACAATGGAAGGCGGTCACTTCAGTGACGGCGTCTTAGATTACGTTTCCAATCCTCAAAATCGCTGCGCTTTTTCTCCTCTTGCCGTCGTATTTCTTCTTTTCTATCTCGCTCTGGCTGTCTCCGCGCATCAATCTCGCGACAATGTTGGTTTGCATCTTCGACGTGCGTTGCCACAAGATTCCAGCAATCCCCATCCTTTCTTATCGCTGTTTCGTCCATCCGACATGGAACTCTGACTTGGTCATCAACAACATTCGCGGGTTGTTGTGGATCAGGCCATCTCGTCTCAAAGTAATGCCTCCACTCTTTAGATGGCGTTTCAGAGAGAATGTAGGGCACTTTCACTCTGTTCTCTGTGCCGGCAATCTGCTCTATGCCGTCCGTGTCAAAATCTATAATCTCTATGTCTTTGAACGCCATACATTTTTCCTCGTTTTTCATCCTCCATAGATCGAATATGGTTTATTTAACCAACGAGGTCGATTCTAGCACGGCCGCGTGGGGGCGCAGACGCCACCCTCGACGATGTGCATTAGTGACCCTTGGCAATCGCTTCTATGATATCCCAGCGGGTGATGATTCCAACGAGTACGCTTCTCTCGTCGACGACGGGCAGACGATTGATCTTGTGTCGGGTCATGTGTTCCGTTGCTTCTTCGATATCAGCACCCGCATCGATCGTGTGCACGGGGTGCTTCATGACTCGTTGCACCATCCATTCCCCCACGTCTTCGGTAAACGAGTCTCTCAGCTCAAGTCTTTCGACGATTTCGCGGACAGGTACTTCGATGATCTCAAGCGGGCTCGGCAGCCAGTAGCCCTTATGTTCTGGCACTTCGAGGAGAGCGAGGATGTCTTTTTCCGTGATGATGCCAACGAGCTTCTCTCCTTGAAGCACGGGCGCACCGCTTATCCTGTTTTGGCGTAGGAGCTTGATGCATTCTCGAACGGTCGTGTCAGGAGTCACGGAAATGACGTTTGGGTTCATGGCTTCTCGGACTTGCATATCTACCTCAAAGCGAGAGCGCAGGAGACCAAAGCCCCATCGTTTCATCGAGACCGAATATGAGGTTCATGTGCTGGATAGCCTGTCCGATGCCCCGTTTACCATGTTGTCGATGGCGAGACGACGACAACTCTATTTATTTCCGTGTCGCTTTCGATGAAAAGGTCGCAGAAGTTAGTGCCGCGGGCCGAACTGAGCGAGGGCACGCTGAACTCTCGCGGTAATCGAATGACTGGATAGACGTGCGATGGCGTCGCGCTATGGATGTCAATCTTGTGTTTACGTATCAGTTGCATGTTTGCTTAATGGTTATGGATGTCAATCTTGTGTTTACGTATCAGTTGCATGTTTGCTTAATGACAGCTGCAATTATAATCCTTACCATGCCCTTGCAATGGTTCACGTGCTGAGGCAGTGGATGCTTGTAGTGCTTGCGATACCACTCACGTCCTGCGCCAAGGCGTGCGTTCGGTTCATGAATAGACCGTCGCCTCAGCGAGGTGGTGGGATATCGCGCCTCATTGTGCTGTTGAGTCGCTTCGAATAAAGATAGCTCACGATGCTAGGCTCAGGTGGGAAAGGCGCGTAGCGTAGTTCACATAGGCGGAAGAATACAAAAAAGTCGAGGGCGTTTTCCGCAAAGCGTGGCGTGTTTGTTTCTCTTCTGAAACAAATACGCTTAATAGGGGGTTTCTTGCATCACGTTAAAAACGCCAGAAATCGGACCCCTGAGCTTCTTATGTAGTTGGGCCCTCGCCCTCCGTTGTGCTTTGCTTTCTAAAATCCGGTTTCGTTCTTTTTCTGAGTAGGTCGCGAGTGGCCTGTGATAATCCTGATAGTCCCTCCATCTTGTGCCCCTACTCATCACTTGACCTCCAAATTATAGGCAAGCATTCGCTAGCCACTTTTACTCCTTACACAAATAAAATATGCTCAGCCTCTGCTCTGAAGATCTGCGGCGAACAATTTCCTTTCGATCAAGCCTAATTGATTACTTCTCATGATTTTCTTTTTCTTAGACGCACGAACGACTCGCCATCTTAGGCGTAGCAGCGACTAGGAGCTGAAAGACAACACTTAAGCTATCACGCCGCCGTTTTGCTCTTTAGATTCATTTTTTCGCAAGGGGGACACGTATGGAAAAAAAGAACACTGGAGCAAAAAAAATGCTCTCAGGGCTAACAACATGCTCTGAGGAGCTAACAGTATGCCCCGTAGCCGATGATACAGAACGGTATCAAAAGCGCCCTAACGGAGCCAGTCAACGTGTTTACAGCGTGCTTGAAAAAGAGGGCTATCCTGATGGATGGCAGGTCTTATGCATGGTGTGCTATCGAGAGCGACGCGATCAACTCCTGAGCAAAGGCGAGACGTAACCCCCGCGCCTCCGGCGCTTCTTTTTTTCTAATGCATTCGGATGCACTTCTCATGCTAAAAATCCGGGGCTACTTTAGGAGAATAGCATGACCAATTGGAAACGAGACTTAAATGAATTCTTTAGAGAGAAAGAACACCAAGACCCAGAAGCGCAAACGGCCATTGAACGCTATGCGTCCGCTGCGAGTAAGTTCTATGAAACGAGAGTCAACCCCGCTTTTGAGGGATTCGCGTCAGAATTAGAGAGACACGGGCGGAACGTATTTTTTAGACCGCCAGGTGAAATCAGAGAGAATCGCGTTTGCAGCTCAATCGAGGTCTATTTTGAGGGGCGATTAGAATTCGATTACACCCTCTGTGCGGATATCTCCTCAAGCGGCATCCGCTTAGGTAAGGAAATAGCGAGCATAGACGAAGAGAGAATCGCGTTTGCAGCTCAAAAAACTGGCAAATTGCAGCACGAGAATGAACTTTTGCAGCAGAAGCTTACAACTTCGGAAACGTTGCTTCAGACGGAAAAAGGTCTTAACGCTGACTTGCGTCGTGATAAAGAATCGATTCAAAAGCAACTCGGACTCGTGACTCTACGATTACCGGCGCCTAAAGTTGGTTTCTGGGCGCGACTCTTTGGTGGTGGGAGAAAGAAGGAAGAGTGAACCAATGGAAACGCATAAACGGCTCTCAAACAAAGGATAGCGCGACAGTATCTAACACAGCACTTTCTTCTGGAACGTATACTGCTACGTTTGAAGGAAAATCTGTCAGTCTTAAAGCTGCTTATATTGTGAACGGAATAAATGCTACGATCAACGGTGGAACCTATAAAAGCACTGCATCAGATGAAGCTGTATTTTTGGTTGTTAATGGCGCTCGTTTAACAATAAAAGAGGCAACTGTTGATAAAACAGGAGAGGTAAGTCAGGCCAAACAAAATGCTCCAAATGATGACAGTGGCAAGTATATCTAAACAATAAGGAGGATATTTTATGTTAGAAACGAATCAATATTTTAAGGGTGAAAAGGGCTTGGAGTTAACCAATGTAGAATGGCTTCTCGACCATCATAAAACAAAATTGCAGGAACGGCGTAAAACGGTTGATGAGTTAAATCTTAAACCAGGAGATGTAGTACTGGATTTAGGATGTGGACCAGGTTTATGGACACACCTACTAGCAGAGAAGGTGAAGCCCAATGGGCGAGTTGTTGGGCTTGATTTCTCACCAGATTTAAAGAGTGACTAAGAACGGTGGAAGAATTGCCGCTAAGGATTTTGATGGTGGCCTTTTTGTTGTCCATCCCATCGAGCCTCAGTTGTCTTTAAAAATCTTAACAGCAGCGGCCCAGGCTCTTAAAGAAAATCCCCTAGAACCTCCATTTGATAACTTCACCGGGCGAAAATTGCATGGGCTTTTTTTACAGGCAGGCCTAAAAGATGTATCTACTAAAAGCTATGCCATACAAAAACTCTCACCTCTCATTCCAGAAGCAAAACGCTATATTGCAGGTAATGCAGAATGGCACGCTAAAATAGGAACTCCATATTTATCAGAAGAAGATCTTAAGCAGTGGCGAACACACTTTGATCCCAACTCCGACAATTATATCCTTGATTTGGAAGAGTTCTATTTCTGTATGCTGGAAGTGCTAACGATAGGTACGACGTAAAATAAAAATGAGCGGATTCTTGATCCAAGATACGTTCCTGATGCTTTACAATGTCGTGATGATGAGATTGAAAAGCTTAATCGAATCATTGTTAGACGGGTTAACAGCGATATTGTACCTAAACACGTAATGATTGTAGGGTCAACTGGATCTGGTAAGACGGTATGCGTTAAGCACGTTTTAGGTGAGGTCAAAAATAAGAAAGGCGTGTTATGTTCTTATTTGGTTGCAGATACGTCAATTTATCAAATTCTCAAGAACATTGCCAGTAATTTCGCAATTGAAACGAGCAACCGTCTTATTAATACAAACGAGTATTGCACAAAAATCG
>JACTTZ010000027.1 GCA_015660915.1 Methanomicrobia archaeon
CCTCTAAAGCAAGCGTTGCGTGCTTGAGGTTTATTTCTTGTCCAATGCCGGTGGATGCAACCACATTTACAATTTCAATAGTGTCCCGCGGTTCAACCATACGCTTCCCCCTTCCCTGTTGGCCATAAAAGCTAAGCAGGTTCTTTTACTTCCCGAATCCGACCCGCGAAGACGCTCTACTGGCTCCGGACGATCAACACCGGAACTTTAGCCACCCGCGAGGGTCGCGACCTTCAAATTTGTTGGCTCTTCTTTCGTGGATCGTAATACCGTCGGTTAAGTAATACCGTATATTGCGCAAGCTATTGTGCAAAGAAAAAGAGATTTTTCGGTATTTAAGATTATTATAGTGAATTATCACGCGAATAAGGCAGCAAGTCCACCTATGAACAACAGGATAACTCCGATCCAAGCAAGCCAAATGACTAAACCCGGAAGTAGGAATAAAAGGATTGCTAGTATAATAGCAAGCAGTATCAACCCACCGCCACTCGCTTGTCTTGTCTCCACCATAGTTTCACCTCCTGTTGAATTTTGGTTTGATCTTTATATGTATATATTTCTTTATTGTGGAAAACATTGAATTTGCGAGTTTCTTAGAGTATTTGTTGACGCAGTGCGTGGTGGGGGCTTACAGTCGCAGGAGTCCTCGGTAGTATTTCTCCACCCGAAAGATGTCTATGTTTTCGCAAGCCCCACGCATTCGTATCGCCTCTCTCCTACACCATAACTTTCTGCAAAAGCCAAATGGGGGATGTTATCTATAGTTTTGCCAGCCAGCTTTCCGTCGACTGTTCTCAAGAGCTCAAGACCGGCGCAGTCGATTGCCACGGGGTCGGTTCCCGCAAGTACGTAGCCGAGATGCGCTTTCCTGCCGCCGTGACGCAATTCTTGAGCGTTAACAAGTGTTTCCGCAACATCAACTATGAAGATGTCGAACGGTTCGAGCGCCGCGGCTTCAGCGATGCTTTTGTGCAAATTCAAGCCGCTGGCATGTAAGCGGGCGCGTTCTATCGGTTTAACCAATCCAAACTGGTTCTTCACGGCTCCTGTCAGCGTGCAAATGGCGTGCGTTTTCAGCACTGGCAGGGAGATTTTTAGATCGAATGATTGTGGAACCGTCGACAGAGAGAGTTTAAACCCACGGTCGCTTTGCCGTTTCTTAAAAGGACTCTTGTTGAGATTGGTGAATCTAGCGCCGCGCTCATCGCAAACACGCTTCAGCGGATGATTCGTAGTCACGCCTCGCGTCTTTCGATTGAAAAACGCGTTTAGGGGGGCATCAAAAGCAGGCCCATCCCCTACCATTAGGGCGTGGTCTGAGAGGGACTAGGATCGTATCGAGAAGTTGTGGGTCGGTGGTGGTCGGGTACGGCTCTTTCGAAACAAGATTAGGTTTGATAAAAATTGACGTCGCTGAAGCGATCTTGTTGCTGAATATATCGAGTGCCCTTGCCACAAGATCGTACTTCGTCGCATCATCTGCCTTTTCTTTTATGACTCTCGACATCTTCCTAAACTAAAATTTGTCATTAGCAATAAACTAACTTTTTGGTGATCACTTTAGAAAAACTGGGGAAGAGTTTCGCAGCGAATTTAGGTTCTTAGACAGTGACTGACAGGGATACGATCGTGGGTAAAGAACAGTAGTTGTTAGTGCAAATCACATTCTAAATCACGTAAGCTTAGCCTGATTGCGGCAGTCGAGTAGGTGATTACTGTTGTGTCCACAGTCATGCGTTAAATGCTCAGCGACTTTTTTCTAGCGTTTACCCAAGTTCCTTTGGGTCGCCGATCTTCCTCAGTTCGTATGCAATAAAAGGGACTATCAGTATTCCTGTCGCCAATATAACGGCATAAGCACCGATGAGTGAATATAAGGCGAGAAACAGCGAGAAATACACACCCGCGTACAGAGGAACTAAGCCCCACACGATAAACTTATGACTCCGCCAGAAAAATTGCGCCCTCTGTTTTTGGTCCATTGGAAACCGAAGGTGATGGTATAAGGGGGGCAAAATGAACATAAGCGTAGCAGACGCCGTGCAGATAAGTGCCAGAAGTAAAAGGGTGCGCTGGATGATTCCCGGAATCAGACTTGTATCCGCGACTGATGCAGTAAGCAAGAAACCGAAGAGGATTCCAGAAACCGTTGTGAAGAGTCGCGCTTCCGCGAGAATATCACCAATCTTTACGCCGTGCTCTTCGAAGCTCTGTATTTCTTCAGGACTGAGTCTAAGGCGCCCGTCGCTCGTTTTTATTCACCTTCAGCAGCCGAGCTTCTCTTCGCATCGTTTCGCGATCTCAGCTTATTAGAGCTAATATGATTCGCTCCAATATGAGCGTGACGTTTAGAGGCCATCCGTGCTGACTCCTGGTTCAGCTGAAAAAGTGAGACCCATTGACCGTAAGTATGTGGTCGAGACGTCCGTGGGTGTCTTTAACTAGCTCATATCCAACATACCCGTTCCCTTTAAAGACATTCACCTGCCCTCAAACTCCTGACAACCCGCTTTTAATTTTCTGGTAAACATCCAGCGTTTTTTGATCAAAGCAAGCCACAACGATTTTTTCCAACTCCGGATATTGCTTTATGGCCAATTGAATTTCGCGAAGAGCAATCCCGCAGGCCTTTTCGAGGGGATATCCATAGGCGCCCGTGCTGATGGAAGGAAATGCCAGGGATTTCAAATGATGTTGGTGCGCTAGCGCGAAACAGCTTTGATAACAGCCAGCCAACAATTCCGGCTCATTGTGGCTGCCCCCACGCCAGATGGGTCCGACAGTATGAATCACAAAACGCGACGGCAAACGAAAACCTTTCGTGATCTTCGCGTCTCCGGTTGGACACCCTCCCAAGGTGGCACATTCTTCAAGCAATTGCGGTCCGGCCTGGCGATGAATCGCCCCATCAACCCCGCCCCCTCCCAACAAACTGTTATTGGCGGCATTGACGATGGCATCCACTGACAAGGTGGTAATATCCGCTTTTATGATCTCCAATTTTGCACACATTTTCTCCTCCTAAAAGTCCAAAAGTATCGTATTTAAACAACTTACATTCGTGCTCGTATTCGAATCCATGGTCATAGGCAGAAACGGATACGTTCAGTCAGGGAAAACAACTTTTACTGTCTGTTTTTAGTAGTCCAAGACCAAAAAATGCCCTTTTTTAGCCTCGATTGGTCCTAGTTCGTATGCGCTCAAGCTTTATTGGATTAATGATTAAGTACCAATAAGCCACATTCAAAGAACGAATAACAAATCGTCGAGTTGCTCGCAAATATGAAAGAAGATGTACCCTTAGCCCACGCGGGAATGGCGGCGCAATTTGACCTCCAAAAACAATATTATGCAGAAGGAAGAGTCTTCACCCTCCAAATCGAATCAATCCTCCAATGTCCCCAATTATGCAACTATTGCTACGCAGGAAGCACCCCCGAGAGCCCTCAAGAGTTATCCTCCGCAACTATTCGGCAGCTATTAGACGCTGCGGCCGCCTTGAAGGTGCAGACGATAGATTGGTTGGGAGGAGATCCCCTTATGCGGAGGGACTGGGAAGCCCTCTGTACCTACGCCACCAGCTTAGGTCTAATTAACAACATCTGGACATCGGGCATCCCTCTCGCCAAACCGGGGGTCGCGGCAAGCGCTGCAAAGGCAACCCAAGGGGGTTTTATCTCGACGCATTTAGATTCGCTCGATCCGGAACTCTACGGGATTTTGCATGGCGGGGAAAAACGTCACGGAGATTCACGTAATATCGGATTAATCCTGAAAGGCATTAACAACTGCTTGGCAGCGGGGAAGGACCCGGAGGGGATGGTGAATTGCATCACCTATACAACCCCATTGGCCGCTGGAGACGCGCGGGCGACAATCGCTTATTTTCAGGAAAAGTTCGGCATCAAGACTTGCGTTACGTTATTCAACCCCGTGATCCACCGCACGGGAAACAGTTCTTGGGAACCGACCGACGCCCGGATAAAGGACATCTTTACCTTCCGTGACCGAGTAAATTACCCGAACGACCCCTCGTGCGGGCCTATGGATGTTTCGAAATTTTATTGTGGAACGGTCGTATGTGTCACTGCTGAGGGGTGGGTGGTCCCTTGTTCCGTGATCCGAACAGAGGAGTTTGGAAACGTGAATAAGGAAGAATTTTTGACCATTCTGGAGAGCGGGAGGCGGAGACTCTTATTTTTAGATTTCCGGGATCCTGCCAAACTCCCGGGCAATTGCAGCAGTTGCTGCAATAATTCCTTTTGTTTCGGGTGTCGGAGTAGTGCCTATTATTATGCCGGCGACTTAATGACCGCAGATCCCAAGTGTTTTCAATATGCCCAGTGTTCCACGAAAAAGAAGGGATCTGATTCAGATGGATGTTAATGAAAGTATGAATAGACAATATGATTTTAGCGTTAACGACGTGAGTGCCGTTTATGCTGGACCAGGCGGAAAACTGTGGGAACTTTTAATGGGTGAAGAGATCCACGTCGGTGGGGCCGAACAGACAGATTATTTAGCAAAGAAAGTCGGCATTGATGTGAGAGGCAAGGATCTCATCCTCTTAGACATATGTTCTGCCCTCGGTGGTCCTGCCCGTCACCTGGTCGAAAAATATGGCATCAGCGTCGTCGGAGTGGATATCACACCGGAAATGATCGCAGAAGCCCAAAAGCGAACCATAGGTAAACCCTTCAAGGACAAGATCGAATATCGCCTTGGTTCCGCCCTAGACTTGCCCGCTCATGCGAAATCTGTTGATGTCGTGTGGGGTCAAGACTCCTGGTGCTATATCAGGGACAAAAAACGGCTCATCGAAGAAACGGCACGAGTACTCAAGTCCGGCGGGACTTTGGCGTTTACGGATTGGATTTGGGGTTCGGTACAAGCCCCGCCAAATGAGGCGGATTTCCTCATGGCGTTTATGGTATTTCCCGACATGCAGACCTTGGATGGCTATGCAAATTTGATTCGGGCAGCCGGATTAAATTTAAGAGAACAAGAAGACCGGAGTGTTGATTTCGCGCAGCATATGGATCAATACTTGGTTACCCTAAAGAAGAACAAGGAGAACATCATTGCAGGCTTTGGCAATGATCTGTATGATGAAGCGGAAAAGGGCATAATAGCTTGGAATAAGGCCGCCCACGAAAAAAAAGTTGGACGAGGACTCTGGATTGCAACTAAAACGTGAATCTGTCGAACCCAAGTCTCACGGAACAGAACATGGATCAATAAAGAATGTCGTTATCATATTTTCTAAGGTTCCGGTGGCAGAGACCGTAAAAACTCGCCTTTTCCAAGACTCCAGTTTAGATGCACAGGATGCTGCCTTACTCGCCGAGGCAATGCTGAAGGATACAATTGTACTTTCCGCCGAAAGTAATGCGAGCGAAATCGTGATTGGATTTAGCCCTGCAGACGAACGGGAATCCATGGAGCGGATTGTAAAGGAAGTCGTGAAGGAAAGACATTTGGAAAGACCTATTACATTTCTCACCCAAAGCGGCACGACTTTTGATGAGCGATTTGGATCCGTGGTCTCCGCAGCTTTTGCCATGGGCTCGGAAAATTTAGTAATTTTGGGCGCAGACCTCCCTTATTTACCCCCGGATATTATAAACCGCGCATTCTCATTTCTCATGGAAGATAGCGGCACTAATTCCGTGGTCCTCGGTCCCGCTGGTGAGGGAGGCATTTATCTTGTGGGAATTACACGGCATTTCGATCCGGAATATTTTTCAAAAAACCAGCTGTTTTCCGGGGGCGTAGAAATCTCTCAATTCATAAAACTTTGTAAAAATGAAGGAAGAGTTCTAAAATTACTCCCCGCATTCACTGATGTTGATATTGAAGGAGATCTGGTCTCCCTCCTGCTTTATATTGAAGCTATGAAAATCGCAAAGAAGTTCGAAGGGTTTTATTTTCCTAGTTACACCGCAGATGCAATAACCCAGCTCAGATTGATAGTCTTGGAGCATAGAGGAGAAACTAGACATCGAAGGATTGGCATGATGCGAGCGTGAGCGGATTGTTAATTTCCGTTATCACTATAGCTCTAAATGAGGCCACAAATCTTTCCTTAACAATACAGAAAGCCTGAGAAGCGTCCCAGACTTCAAAAGCATGGGTTTGTCCAACGTGTGGTTACATGGTATTCCGACACGATCGAGCAGCCAAGCGGTACGTCTAAACGCAACACCCACTAAGACAGAAATGGGACGATTGTCCAAGCGCACTGAAGCTATTGTTGCCTTATCCCTTGCTCGTCCGCTAATGCGATCTCTTTCGGCTTATGTGTATGAAGTAA
>JACTTZ010000006.1 GCA_015660915.1 Methanomicrobia archaeon
GTGCTGGTTGATTCGATTGACTTCGGTGGCGCTCCAGGAGAGCTAAAGAAGCTTTCAATAGACGACGTCGACGAGAACCGTTACGCCGACCATCAATGCTGGCAGACGTCAACACCACTTAATGACTTGAAAGAACGATGTGACGTGACCATCATTGCGTGCCAGCCGAAGAGTTGGCAGCAAATCGAATTTGGACTTACAGAAGAAGTTAGTGGATCAATTCCCAATGCTATGGAGCTAATCCAAAAGGAAGTAGAGGAATTTTATGAGCCCGTTTTGGAAGAGAGAAAAGAAATCTGACGCCGAAAACATCGCGGAGATGCAGACGGCCAGTCCTCCGGCTGCAGAAGCAAAGACTGACGCTGCTCCACCGGAGATAACAGTAAAGCCCGCAGAAGCGGAGGCGGAGGTGAAAGAAATGGCTGCTGCAAAGCCGAAGGTGCTAACGGCAGTGATGAGTGGATGTACGGGATGTCTTATATCGCTAACCGATAACTACGACATTCTTCTTGATTTGCTCGACGCGATAGACTATCGTTATGAGACCACGCTTGCGGACGTACGACAGATCCCCGATGACCAAATGGATATTGCCATTGTTCACGGTTCTATTTGTCTGCAAGACAAGAGACAGGTTGACGACATACGCAAGATTCGACAGAATTCGACATTTTTAGTCGCCATGGGCGGGTGTGCCGGCTCAGGCTGCGTGACTCGATTCAGTGTAGGTGGACAATCGGCGACGCCATCGCACGAATCGTTCGTTCCAGTCGCGAATCTCGTCAAAGTTGATTTCGCACTTCCCGGATGCCCGACTGGTCCTGAGGTGATCGCTAACACGATACTCGCTGCGGTGGGTGCAGACCTAGAGTACTTGAAGCCCCTCGCCGAACTTGCGGGATTTGCGTGCGGCTGTGACTTATTGACGAAAATCATCGGAAACGGACTGTGCATCGGGTGTGGCACCTGTGCCATGGCATGCCCAACGCGGGCGATTGACATGGCCTACGGGCGCCCGCACGTCAACCAAGAGCTTTGTATAAAATGCGGAGCGTGCTATGCGCAATGTCCGAGGAGCTTCGAGCCGACGTTTGAAATGATAGAGAAGCGCGTCATGGGGGTGGAGTGAATGGTTCTAGGTAAGTACAGCGACATTATGACGGTTAAGACTACGGACAAAACTCTTCAGAAGTACTCACAAGACGGTGGCATAGCCAGCGCCCTTTTGATCCACGCGCTTGAAACCGGCGTGATTGAAGGCGCTATTGTCGCTATGCCGACCGACGAACCGTGGAATCCGGAGCCATACGTCGCCACTACGCCTGAGGAGATTGTCGCAGCGGCCGGCACAAAATACGTGTTGTGTCCACTCAACAACGCGCTGAAGATTGCGGCACGTGAGAATGGCCTCGATAAGATCGGGATGGTCGGAATGCATTGCCTGACCTATGCGGTCCGAAAGATGCAGCTCTATCCGTTTGGGGCGCGTCATCTGCCTAATAAAATGGCATTGCTTATCGGCATATTCTGCACTGAGAACTTCAGCTATACGGGGATTAAAGCGATCGTCGAAGAGCTTCACAAGGTGAATATTGAACACGTCCAAAAGATGGATGTTTCAAAGGGTAAGATGATCGTCACATCAAACATGGGCGAGCGGGTTGAAGTCCCGGTGAAACTTACCCATAATTACGTTCAGCCGGGATGCTATATATGTCCCGACCTGACGGCCCGGACCGCTGACATCTCGACAGGATCGATCGGCTCGCCTGACGGGTGGTCGACCGTAATGCCGCGTACAAAAGTTGGAAAGGATCTGTTCCAAAGCGCCGTCGATATGGGCCTGTTCGAGACCAAGCCAATAGATCCCGGCAAGACCGGCATGGAAATGCTGACCAAGCTCGCGCAGAATAAGTGGGATCGCTCTGAGAAAACCAGGGCGGAAAGAGCGGAAATTGGGCTTCCAAATCCGTTCTAACCCCCTCTTTTTTTATTTTTTGCAAACTTTTATATTTTTTAAATTATAATACTAGTTAGTGGAATAGCCCCGCCGATAGGTAATCAAATGGAGCTGCTAGCAGACGTGGGAGGAAAGCCCGGGGTCGATTGTCGCGGGTTTTGCAGTTACTGCTACTTTAAGAAGGTTAAAGAATTTAAGCCGTTTGGGTGCCGCTTCTGTTCGCCCCTCAGTGAGGGCTGCGACTACTGCGGAAGAGCGATTGCAGAGAAGTACGCGGGGTTTAAGCCGCTTTTGCGGGTAGCGCAAGATGTCCACGCCACGCTTAAGATGAGTGCAAGAGACCCTGAAAAGGTCACGATAAGTGGTGGAGGGGATGTCAGCTGTTATCCAGACTTACTCGAGCTGGCCGAGTTGCTTTCTAGCCTTCAAGTCCCGATTCATCTCGGATATACAAGCGGAAAAGGCTTCGACAGCCGGGAACCTGCAGAGCAGCTAGTCGATTGCAACGTGCGCGAAGTCTCGTTTACCGTTTTTGCAACTGACCCCGGTTTACGCAAACGCTACATGGGCGACCCCTCGCCCGAGGCATCGCTTGAATGTCTCTCAACCTTCTCGACGTGCTGTGACGTTTATGCCGCCGCGGTAATCGTGCCCGGAATCAATGACGGCGACATCCTCAGAAAAACGTGTGACGATCTCGAGGCTATGGGTGCACGGGGTCTTATCTTGATGCGGTTCGCGAATCACGCGAAGGAGGGGCTAATTCTTGGAAATGCGCCCATAATGCGCGACATTGAATCTCAGCCAATCGAGAGCTTCAAGGAACTAGTTAGCAGTATTAACGACCATTACAAGCTGCGAGTGACCGGTACCCCACTGTGGGACCCCGAAATCGGATCGCCCTTCTACGTGGCAGGCCATCCGGAAGCGCACCTGCCTAGGACTGAAAAGCACGCCACAGTGATCACGGGAGCCATAGCAGGGCCATATCTTAGTTCTATATTTGAGCGTATAGCGCCGAACGTTAACGTTGTGAGCACCGAGAAAGAGATCGCTTGTCTCATCACGCTAGACGACATTCAAAAGCTGAAATTAAAGGAGATCGACGAGACGGTCATCATACCTGGCCGGGCAATGGTGCATGATAAGGCAGTTACAGAAGCGCTGCGAGCTGACGGAGTGTATCGAATCGTACGGCGCGGACCCGAACAACTTACGCTTGATGGCGAGATGAGCATCGGCCTGCAACGTGAAGAAGTCCTGCAACGTGAAGTAGAAGGTTTCACGGAATTGATACGCACGATCAATGCTGTAGGCACATAGCAGCTGCGAAATAAGCATCGCTTATACAGTGCTATTGAAGAGGCTGCAGCTAAAGAGCAAATCCTGCGACCGATTTCGTTTTGATTTTTAGGATTAGATAGTCACGCATATATGAGGGTCTTACTTCTGCTACGTCAGATAAAGTCGGACCTTCAATGAATTTGACATTTCGTACTTTTTCGCCGTACTGGTCGTACGGAAGCTTAATCCGCATACCGTCCAAATGCATCGTAATTGGCGTGGGGGAGAGGCTTTCACCAACTTCAGGAATTTGTTCTGTAATCTCGTCCATAAGGCGGAACGGACTTACCGATAGTGGGTCCTTTTCAAGCTCTTCGCGTCTTTCATCGAGCGCTTTGCTGATCTTTGCGACGATGCCATCTAAGATCGCGAACTCAAAATCGCGGTGAAATCCCTTAGCGCGTCGACCGATCCCCCCGATGTAGGCATATGCGTAGGGAACTGCGTCGCATTCTGGGCCTCCGGTTACTATTGTCGGAACGTCAAGATCCTCATAGAGCTGATATTTGACGTCCCTTATACAGCTTAGGAAATCGCCCAGAATAAACAGCGCTAAATCGTGCTCGTTTATCAGCCCGCGCTCGCTCTTGGTCAGCTGTGCCGCGCGCCGTCCCACCCCTCGAGCGAGGCCAATGATATTCGTCTTTGCTCCATTTCTTCGGAGATATTCTGCGACGTCGCACGTTGGGTGCGGCATATGGTGATACGCAAGACTTGGTGCGACTACGGCGATTTCGGTGCCGATAAGAGGGGCTCTAGTGATCGTTCCCAAGAGTTCCGCTGCTTTTTCCTCTACGGCGCTGATGTCATCAGCCGGTACGAGGATCAAGAGCACCACCTCGAGCTGCATGACGTTTTTTTGCAGAATGTGGCCGCCGAGGTCCTCAACAAGCTCCGTCAATTCGTCGTGGCGGTACACGCCGCCTGTGTACATGAGAGGCTCTAACATCTTACGCTCCCGCCTCTTTGAGCAGTCTGCGCCCCTGATCGATCCACTCCTCTTTGAGTGGCTCCTCCGACGCTATGAATAGAATGTAGCTACTGGTAATGTCGTGCTTGATGATCCGATAACCTTCTGGCGCGACGCGCCGTATTGAATCGATGACTTTGCGCCGCAACTCCGTGGCAGGTTCATAGACGGTTTCGTCAGGAATATCGTCGTCGGTCGCGACAAGCACCGTGTACCGGTCGAGCTGCAAGATGTTAGCCTTGCCATAACGCTCAATTAGTTTGTCAAGAAGATCGTTGACGTAGCGCTCGTTCTTGATGTCCAACTTCAATCCATCGTCCGTATGGGTCATCGTCGCGACGTCGGAGATCTTGACATCTGGAGGCGAGACCGCGAGCTTGCCGTACAAGATGAACACGGGCTCGTCAGGATCTATGTAAATCCTTATGTTGGATAGCGATTGCGCGACGTCAAGGTCAGACAAGATCTCGGACGTGAGCTCCTCAATTAAGCGTGCCCCTTGGTTATCAGGGGACTCTACTGCCACTTTTTCAGAATCTATCATGTATATCTGCGGCTTCTTCGTGGTGGCTCATCGAGATGGAGAGCTGAGTCTCGCTTTGCCTCGGAACTCATTCTACAAACCCGCTGGCAAGTAGCGCAGATCCGACAGCGCCGATGTACTGCGAGTACCTCGGTACTATAACGGTCGCTCCGAGCAAGTCTTGCATCGCTTCTACCAGCCCGCTAATAAGCGAGGTCCCGCCGACCATAATAACAGGCTCTACGATTTCTAATTCTTGCAGCTGTTGGTCAAAGACCTGTTCTGCCACGCTGTAACAGGCTGCACTCGCGACGTCTTCCTTGGTTGCGCCGAGCGAGAGAGCGTTCACGAGGCTTTGTGTTCCGAAAACGATGCAATAGCTGTTCATGGTCAACCGGGTATGATCGCCTTGTGATGCCAAGGGACCCAGCTCACTGATATCGACGCCCAAGCGCCGCGCGGTCATATCGAGGAATCGGCCTGAAGCCCCGGCGCAAATGCCGCCCATAGTGAAGCTGCCTGGAATACCGTCGATAACTGAAATTGCCTTGTTGTCCATGCCGCCAATATCGATAACCGTGGCAGGCCCTTTCTGCTTCTCTGCGAGGTAAACCGCACCTTTCGAGTTGACGGTAAGCTCTTCCTGGACGAGCTCCGCTTTCATAGTCTCTCCGACGAGCAAGCGACCGTAACCCGTCGTTCCAAGCGCTTGAATTTCAGATTTGTCCACTCCCGCCATGGTCAGCGCAGTCGTGTACGCGAGTTCGGCACTCTTCAGCACTTCAGTAGTATCGACCCATCCAACCCCGATAATCTCATTGTCTCGCATTATCACGGCTTTAGTGGTCGTTGAGCCTGAGTCTATGCCGGCAGTCAGTCCCGTCTGTTTTTCGCGAGCGAGCAGGGTTCGTCTGAGCGCGGTGGTGACAAGAGCCTCCATTCTCGTAAGAAGTGTTTCTGCGGTGGTCCGTTCTGTAAACGAGTAGCTAATCACCGGCAAATTGGCGCGCTCATGAATATAACGTCGCAATTCGCTGCGAGTTATCGCCCCTTCGGCGCATCGGAAGCACGTGGTTATAAATACCGCGTCGACGGGGAAACCACCTTCGACTATAGATTTCGCGCGCGCTATCATGAGCTGCAGATCAGGACTAGCGACTTCCAATCCCCACTCTCTTACCGCGTCTTTGATCGCGTCAGTATCAACTTCGGGATAGACTATCTCGGCATTTACGGCCTCAACAGCATTTTGAATTTCCTTTTGTATCCCGCTGTATTCAGATCCGCAGGAGAGGTGCGCTATCCTTATTCTTCGCGTCACGCGAGTACCTCCGCTTTGCGCGTCAGGGACTCGCAGAAGTCGCGAATCTTTCGCACGAATTCGCGAGCTTCATCATCACACGTTGGATAAGTGAGCTCCAGGCGGGGTATGTCTTTGTTACGAATGATATACTTGACGAGCTCATTAGTTCGCGCGCACCCCATACACCCAAATGAGTAATCAGCCTCGTGAACGATAATAGCAGCTTCAGCCTCTTCGATCAGGGGATCAAGAAGTGCCATCCGCCCGCGCACGCCAGAGGGAACGTCGACCGCGGCATATTTGAGTCCTTTCTTCGGGTCTTCGGGTGTGACGTTTATGGGCGGGCTGTCTATTCCGACTTCTTTGATTTTCTGACGTATGACGCGCATCAGTGTAAGCGGTTCGTGACCGAACCTCGTGACTAGGTCAGATAGGATTAGACTATTTGACGGATATACGAGTATTTTAACCATTCACATCCTCTTTGGACTGTTCTTCAATGATTTCGATGAACCGGCCGATCTTGAGCTTTTCGCGCTTTTTTTGTGCTTTGGCGTCCAATGGTTCATCGATGGTCTCTAACCCGTAGGAAATGCTCGGAAGAATGCCTGACTCCCGCTCGAGTTGGTGGAAGCCTGGTCGGGGGCCACCCCCTCGGACGGCGCGACACCGTCTTGAATCCCCTGGAGGAAACCCGCGATCCTTAACGAAAATCCCTGACGGGTCGAGTCTCCTTAGTTCTTTTATGGTTTCATTGACTGCTTTTTCTGACCCAGTGACGATGAGTCCGAAGCACGTCTCCTTCACTATAGCATCTGTTGATAATTCATAGGCTCTTAGAGCCAGCTCACTGGGCAAGATCGGGCTTGAATCTGCAAGAACGACCATTTTTGTAATATCATCTGATACCATTGCACCACTCATTTCATTACGTACGTTTGTGAGCGATTATTAGTATAATTATCTAGCAATATAAATCACAGAGCTTCGTTGACGTATATCGTCTCATTTTCACGCACATTTTGAAGGGGCTTCGTGTCCAGAATTCTCCCAACAATATTGGTGCTATTGAACCGCTCACCAGTTGGCCCGTACTTTTCGTTATCCTCTAGACGGACCCCTATTAATCCTGCGTACTTGGAGGAGCGATTTGAAACACCAATTTCGGCGGCATTCACTTTTCCTATCGGCGTGTTTTCCGGCACAATGTCGAACTTCTCTGTGGTCTGCGCGCGGAACATAACAGTATTGCCATACTTTACGTACGTTTGCAGTGAACCGACTGGATTGTCTCTCAACCCCGCAACCGTCCTGATGTACGCTACGGTTTTAGGAGCCATATCTTCATAAAGCTCAATTTTAACGAGCTTATCGTGCGGAATTGCAAAGGTTTTCACACTTCTCGCTTTAAGAATGTCAACCGTGTTGAGGGGTGATTGGTGGACGACCACCGCATCATCGCCTTCATACCCTTCGCGTTCAAGACTGATGCCCAATCGATTGACTTCTTCTTCTATTAGCGCGTAGCGCATTCCTAACAACATGATGCGCGTCGGATCGGTATAGACGCGCAACTTCTGCCCAGGCGTTGCGATTTTAACGAGCTCTAGTCCCTCACTGACGTACCCGATAACTGAATGATTAGAATTTGACGGCGTCTCTCTTTTATAAATAAATACGTTCCCGCGGTCGTTTCCGGACGTTCGGACTGTGATCGCGCCTTCACTCCTCGCATCGAGCATTTCAAACGGAGAAGATCGACCACGCAAGCGTGTGGACACGACATAGGTGTTCGTCACGCTATCCACTCGATAGCGGCCATCCTTGGCAAGAGCTAGAAAGTGTTCTACGCCCTCTGGAGCATCTCGTGATAGCGTCGCCTTGAAGTAGGTGTACACCTCCATCCCGGGCTCAAGCGTGATGTCAAGGTCAGACGTCGTGAACTTGTCTGTGACATACTCAAGTCGTTCAATCGGCTCGATCCTTTGAATTTCGTCACCATTCTCAAGTTTCTCGAGAACACTCCTGCCTGCAACGGCTTTTCCTACTACAGTGTTTGTTCCATACGAGGCGCTATGTCTCTTTTTTATGAATGAAAGGTACGTGTTTGCCTGGTCAAACCCGCCAAGGCTGTACGTGATATCCCAGCGCTCGTATTCTCGTTCAGCCCGAGCGACCTGGAGGTCGCTCGGGACGGGACCGGCTGATACTATCTGCGGCTGGGACCAATGGACATTGGCCCCTACAAACAAGTTATAAGTACGCAGCCACAGGCGTCGGCACGGCTCATTGATCTCAATTCTGATCTCGCCTTTGTTTGTGTAAACGGCATATTCCTTGACGACGTCGAGTTTTTGCGCTTCTCTGCCCTTGATGATGCCCACGATGAGCCCATCGTCGTAGGGGGTGCCTGTATGCTCAAACGCATCGCGTAGCGTACGAATGGCTGCATCGAGCACAACCTGTTTTCCGTTAAGAACAATGGACTTTGCGCACATGCCTGTTCGACATCCGTCAGGTAGCCGCTTTCTCGCTTTCTGTTAGCACATCAAGCACTTGTGCCGTCGGTCCGACGGAGATAATCTTGCCCCCGCGCATGAGGGCTGCCCTGTCGCAGACTTCCTTAACGAAATCGAGATCGTGCGAAACAATCATAAAAGTCTCGCCAATTTCCGTACGCGCCGTCAGAATTGAGTTTGACACGTCTTTCTTGGTGATAGGATCCATCGTTCCTGTTGGTTCGTCGAGTATTACGAGGTTAGGCTCGCGAATCAGAACCTGTGCGAGAGCCACCCGATGTCGCTCTCCTTGGCTTAGCTCATCTGGCACTTTTGCAAGTATACTCTCGCTCTTCGTCTCACTAAACCCAGCCGCCATGAGAGTCTGTACCGCTTTGTGTTCCGACAATTCGGCCGGAAGTTCTAGGCCGATACTGCTCGTCAGGTTGTCCAAAACGTCGCGAAACGGGTAAAGGTCATATTCTTGATAGAGAATGCCGATATATGGCTTGGCCCTTCCTCGGTTGTCCGGACCGGGCAATGTCATGTCCACCCAGTCGTCGCCAACACGTACTAGGACCTCCCCGTTCGTTGGTTCGAGCACGCCTGCGATAATCTTCGAAACACTTGTTTTTCCGGCTCCACTCAGTCCAATTAGCCCAAAAATTTCCCCTTCGTGGACATCAAAAGAAACCTTGCTCACGGCTCTGATTACCCCGCGATCGAGTGTCACGTACTTCTTTTCTAGCTCTGCCACTCGTACTATCGTGTCGCCAGAAACGACCTCGTGTTTCTTGATTTCCCCCACGGTACTCAAAAACTGATCGATGACCTCTTTCGGGGCGCCTTCCTTAATGATTCTCCCATCTTCTAGCAATATTGCTCTATCAGCTATCGATTCAATGTCTTCGGGAAGGTGGGAGGTGACAAGTACCGCCATGTCGTTCGTTTTGGCCTCATTTTGGATTACCTTATGGATGATCGCTGCTGTCTTCCGATCCAGAGTGCCGGTGGGCTCATCGGCGAGTAAGATGATCGGCGATTTTGCCAACTGACGGGCCAAAACAACCCTTTGTTTCTCCCCGCCGCTGAGATCGCGGGCCATGTGCATCATGCGATGTGATAGCTTCACCTTATCTATGAGCTCAGATGCTTTGTAAATTGCTTCAGAATCGCCGTACCCGCGGTCTGTGAAGTTCCTCATGACATTTTCAATAGCGCGCTCGTCTCCATAGAGAGCAAAAGTACGTTGCAGCATTATTGCAACGCGGCTTCTAACGTCTCTTTGCACATCGCTCTCAGCATTAGCCCACGCGTCGAATCGGAACAACTGCATCGTTCTGGCACACACGGGACAGGGTTGCCCAACTCGACTCGGCACATCAACGTGTCGACAGTTTTGACAATACGCCACGTTAAAATAGATCTTGCCGCTTGTTGGCTTGTACTCTTTCAGCCCTCGTATAGCGTGGAGCAAGACGGTCTTTCCAGCCCCACTTTTGCCAATAATTCCGAGTACTTCACCCTCATCTACTGTGAAATTGATGCCCCGTAAGATCTCAAATTCTCCGAACGTTTTGACCAGATTCTCAACTTCTATCAAGACGGCCATTAAAGCATTGCCTCCTTCGACCCCGTACCGTTATATCGGTTATTTGTAATAACGTTTATTAATATACCAGGCAAGAGCGTCAAATCTTTTATAACAAGATCGGCTGCTTCGAAGAGCGTTGTGGGACGCTCCTCTTTCTGTTGTACCGTTAACACTCCAAGGTCCGCGGCTTTGAGTGCGGGAATATCGTTAATCCCATCGCCTACCATTACGACGTATCTATATTCTTTCTTTAGCTGGTAGACGAGCTGTTCCTTTGCGCTGGGAGTTGCGATGTCTCGAACGTTGTCATATGGAATATCAATGCGATCAGCAAGTGCGTATAGCGTGTTTTTCGCATCACCTGAAGCTACGTATATGTCGCCTCCAGCTCGTTTTAGTTCATTAACAACAGGAAGGGCTGACTCGAAGAGTTCACCGCAGGTAGCGAGAACGTAGGGTATCTGGCCTTGCTCGATATCAACGATTGCTGCACTGCCGGTGAAATCAGACGCGCTGCAACTCTTGCTGACTTCTCTGACAACGTCGACTAAGTCCTTTACGCGACTCCTTTCATCCTGTGCGACGGCGTTTAGAACCTTCGTCTTTGCAACGGCGACGTTCGCGCAAACGACTACAAGATCCACGTTGTATTTACTCAAGAAATCGGCGATTGAAAGGTCAGTTGGGACGCCTTCTAAGTCCTTAGGAATGTCCAACTGAAACACGGCGAGTACGTAGTCCTCACGCGTTCCTACGAAACTGAGCGATACTATCTGATGCAAGAAAGTGCCTTTCTCGATATCCTTAGCTACGCGATATTTCTCTAGAAGCGTTCCGGCGCAGTCGAATACAACGGCAAAATCTTTCATTACTGCTACCCTGCGTTTTGCTTTCAACCGTGTGATAAAAAACGGCTATGTCGAGAGAAATGCGTGAAATGATAAATAAGATCAGAGCGCTCAGCAACTAACGAGCCCACATCAAGAGCGCTTACTTGCTTCCTTCGGGGGCAACATCATCCGAAACGATGATGATATCGCCAACACTTATGATTTTCGACCAAGGAACAATTGTTTCCCCTTTAAGCATTCCTTTTGAGACGTCGAGCGAAATCTCCTTGTTGTCCCAGTTGATGAGAACGTCTTTTACTTTTCCCACGTTGACCCCGCTTAGCGTCGAAACGTCTTTATGCAATACTCCACGCGTCATTCTGACACCCCTTTGATATTGCACGTCGTGTTATGTATAAAAAATGTTGCTTTGCGCGTCTTTTAATCAAGCATTACATTCTTCAGATCGGTGTCTCTGAGGTTCACGAGCCGTGCATCATTACACATATTTAACGAGCAGAGGCTTTTAAGTATAGCTGACAGCGTTAGCGCTGGCCCTGTCTCTTTTCGAGCTTCTCTGCGTCGATCACACCTTTTCCGCTGTCAACTGGGAGCTCCTGCTCTCTGATATTTAGCGGAGTTGCCTTATACCAGAAGCTGTTGAATAGCTCCTTTTCAATAAAGATAAACTCAGAAATGTCCGTTTTAAACGCCGACTTATATATTACGTTATCCACGTCGCCAGTGTCGTAAATATAGCTCGTTCCAAGCAGTTTGTCATCATCGGATATAAAGATCCCCGCGCCAGTTTCCGATTCAAGATGCCGAATTTCAAAGTATTTTGTCAGCAGACGCGCTTCTTCGATATTGACGTTCTCGATAGGGGCGAGCAAACGATAGATAATCTTCGGCATCTCTCTATCTTTGATTAAGTTATAGAGCCGTTTTACTCCCATTCGAGTTTGTATGACGTTGAATTCGTTCTTCGACCTATCGAGCATCTCGTAGAAAGCTTTGTAGACATTCTCCCGCTTCTTGATCACTTGTATCGTCTGTACGACTCGACCTGCCGTTAGCTCTTGTTCTCTGTACCGTAGCTCGATTCCTGAGTGCCACATGTCTTCCATCATCGAGTGCTGCGTTTCGACAAAGCTCTGCGTGTTCGTATAAATTGAATTATAGAGCTCTGCGCCCTTGTCACTAAAGGAGTACAAGAGCACTTGCATTGCTTGTTGGTCAATGATGACACCGGTGCTGTGTACAATCTGAGGAATATGACGGACGTCTGCGTATTGGGCGATGTCCTGTGCCGCTTGCAGATTATCCTTGTTAATTTCAGCCATCACAATAACGCTTATGCCTCGCTGCCGCGCGTCCTTTGGGATAAGTGGGGCCAAAACAGGCACAGCTTCACCCCTAATCCACAAGAATATCTCGTTTTGGGCCGTATTTATCAGCGAGGTGAAGTCTCGAACAATCTCTTGGTAATCGGTAATAACGCGCGTGACCTCGACGGGCTTACCCGTCTCAATCTCCTGTATCCTAAAACGGGATTCTATCCCTCTTTCCCACAGTGTTTGAAACACGGAACTCTGGATTTCAATGAATCCGCTATTGTTTGACCACAGTGACGGGGTAAGTTCGACTGTCTCCAACTCGTCCAGATCCTTCTTAACGCCAGTGTACATGGCCTCCTTGCAGTCTGAAATGACGATCGCGATATTGCTCATCATTGGTGAGTGCCGTATGTTAAAACACGTCGAGAGTCGCTTCACGACGTCGACGTTGCTTTGGGTAACCGGAAGCAGAATCCTCAGCTCTTCGATCTTGCATCTTCCAACGCTGTCAACAAAATAATCGCACAATACTTTAACCCATCGAGGAAGCCAAAACTCGGTAGAGATGATCCAAAGCCTTTTCTCTGTCGCTTCGAACATCTCGAGACGCCTGTTTATGATGTCGTCTTTGTCATAGAGAACAGAAAAGCCCTCTTCGATCGGGCACCATTCAAGAGGCAAGCCTTGCGCTTTTGTGCGTTCAACGTCCCATAGCTCCAATAGCTCATCTCGCGCATCGCTCAGGTGCTGCAACTTCGTGGTCTCTTTATCAATGGTAGGATTGATTAAGGGGGCTGGATAAGCTGCGAGGAACGTTTCCGGATTTGTCGATATATGCTTGGCAAGTCCTTTTTTCGACAGCTCCCGTAGGACGTCGTTCGAAGCGCGACTAGTAAGATGAAGCGATTCGGCTATTTCATTAGCAGTTCTTCGTCCGGCTTGTAACAGGTGAAGGTACACCTCTCCTGCTTCCTTGTCGAGACCGAACTCCGAAAAAAGAGCCAATATATCTGCAGGCATTTTGTTCTTGGGCACCCCCCTCACCGCTTCGAGCGACGAGTTATGAAAACATCTTGGCTTGTACTCGTGAAGTCATTTGAACGCTGCTGCGACTGCATTTACGTGCTTGTTCGTCGTTCAGGCGATTCTTTTTCCTGCGTTTGGCCCTGGAGCAATGTCATAGACTTCCGTGACCTTTATTATTGCACAGCCCTTTGCGGGTAGTTTTTCACTTCGGCTCTTGATCTTCTGTTTCATCATCTCGTAATCAGGTCCTTCAGTCACGTAGTTAGCTACGCCCTTGACTTGATACCCTTCATAACCCTCCCACGAGGTAAGGGCAACGCTGGAATTTGGTTTCTTTAAGTTGTCGGCAGTTTTGTGCCAATGGTTGTCACCGATGAGAATGGTCTCGGAATCTTTTACGATGATGAATTGATTTGGTACCACATTTGGCACACCGGCATCACTCACCGTTGCGAACACTAAAGTCTTCACCGCATTTATGTTGTTGACTACCTTTTCTGGCAAGTTCGTCATTATATGTACCTCCATTTTGTTAATTATGAATAGAGCACTTGGCGATAATAAAAATCTTTCTCTGGCTCAGAGAGGGCCGAGCTGCCCCTCCAACTAACGGGTGGGAGGCTACACAGTCTGCTAATGCGCCATACAAAAGGATAGATGGGACTGAGATCGCAGCGCCTGGGCGAAGGATACGCCCCGTCGAGGAGACGAGAAGACGAATAACCCTCTCTACGGAGCTTGCGCCTCAGTTGCGGCTGCTTATTTAAAAAAGTGCATATTGCATCACTTACATATGTACACAAGATGCTTAGAACATACGTACTTGACGCATCGGCATTTATTTATGGCGTTCAAGTCTCTGGCACCATATACACTGTTCCTGAGGTGACCCGCGAGTTGAGAAGCTCTGAAGCGGAAGTAGCGCTGCAAGAGTTTCTAAAAGAGGGACTGAAAATCGAACCCCCCGTAAAAAAGGATGTAGCCCTCGTTACGGAAAAGGCTAAGTCTACAGGTGACTATCTCAGGCTGTCTCAAGCTGATATAGACTTGCTGGCTAAAGCACTCGAAGTAAGCGGCACGCTGGTTACGGATGATTATTCCATTCAAAATGTCGCTACGCGCCTCGGCATTGAGACACAACAGATCCAGCAGGCGCGCATCAGACGCGTGCTCAAATGGAGGCGCAGGTGCGTTGGATGTGGTCGGTTGTATGAGTCGGAAACGATCTGCCCTGTCTGTGGATCTGATGTAAAACTTAAGCCGATAACGCGGTAATTGCCGATGGCTGTAATGGAGTACTAACATGAACGATTTGAATGACCTCATAAGCAAGGCGCAAGAACTGCACGAGAAAGGGTTGCGTTCGGGCGAGATAGCTGACGAACTGAACATATCGCGAGAGACGGCAACGTGGCTTCTGACCCGCTCCGAGACCTCACGAGAGCCTGCGCCAAAGGACATATACGTAAATTGGAGTGAGATTGGGCAAAATGCAGAGCGGCTCAGGCTCGTTTCGCTCGCGCTAGTCGATATGATCTTGGAAACGGGCGATCCTGACGTGGTAGTCGGGGTTGCGTTAAGTGGCCTGCCTCTTGCCACGCTGGTCGCAGACGAAATAGGAGCAGAACTTGCGGTATTTGTTCCTCAAAAGCAAAGGGGACCTCAGGATGACGGCATCAAGGGATCATTCAGTCAAAACTTTGCCGATATTGCGGGAAAAAGTTGTGCGATCGTAGATGACGTGATAACTACTGGCAGCACCGCAACCGAAATTGTCGAGGTCATCAAAGAGATGCAAGCAACGCCGCTCTCGGTCGCAGTTCTTATTAACAAGAAGGGAATCAGTCAAGTCCAGAATGTTCCGATAAGGTCGCTTGTTCAAATCACCATCTTCTGATGGCTCAGACTCGCAGGGATACAATTGACAGCTTCCGAACTTGACGAAATTCGAGCAATTGAGCGCAAATGGCAGGACCGTTGGTTTCACGATAAGATATTTGAGCCAAAAAGCACGGGGTCGAAAAAGTACTTTTTGACGACACCGTATCCGTACACGAGCGGACCGCAGCACATAGGCCACACGCGGACGTATAATGTGGCCGACATTCACGCCCGGTTTATGAGAATGAACGGCCACAACGTCTTGTGGCCGATGGCGTGGCACATTACGGGGACCCCCATTCTCGCCATTAGCTCGTGCATAGAGCGTCGCGAGAACGCGACGATAGCACTTTATAAGAACTATATTCGACTTTATGAGGGAGACGAGTCGCGCGTAGAGAAGATCGTCAATTCGTTTGTCGATCCCTGGAATATCGCGAACTATTTTGCAGCTAAGATCGTTCCGGATTTCCAGAAGATGGGGTTCTCCATAGACTGGTCTAGGCAGTTTACCACCGGAGACCCGATCTACAATCAGTTCATTCGCTGGCAGTACGGTAAGCTGATGGAACTTGGGCTCATCGTCCGCGGACAGCACCCGGTACTCTTCTGCACGATCGATCAAAATGCCGTTGGCGAAGACGATATCGCCGGCGGCGACGTTGAGAAGATATCAATTGACGACTACGTTGGGATCAAGTTCTCGTTGGGTGACGCATATATCGTCACGGCAACGTTACGTCCTGAAACGGTGTTTGCGGCGACAAATCTCTGGGTTGCTCCGAGCGCGACCTATGTCAAAGCCTACGTCGACGGCGAGACGTGGATTATCTCTCAGCAAAGCGCATCAAAGCTGCGCTATCAGCAGCGCGAAGTGACCATCGTTGAGGAGTTTCGCGGCACGGACCTCTTGGGGGCCCACTGCATCAGCCCCCTCGGACGCAAAATGACGATTCTCCCGGCGTCCTTCGTCGATGCCGATCACGGCACCGGAATCGTCATGAGCGTCCCCGCTCACGCGCCCTACGATTGGGCAGCGCTGAACGACCTGAAGCAGCAGCGGGATATAAGCGCGGATGTCGACCTCTATCACTTAGGCAGCGAAGTTGAAGCTATACAGCCGATCTCTCTTGTAAAAATTGACGGATATGGCGATTTTCCAGCCGTTGAACTATGCGAACGGTATGGCGTGCGATCGCAACATGACGATAAGACGCTAAGCCGCATTACAAACCTACTCTATAGGGAAGAGTTCTATACTGGCGTTCTTAAGCAAACGGCGCAGCAATTTGAAGGCCGGCTTGTACGCGACGTAAAGCAGGATATCGTTGAGTTTCTCAAGGGCCAAAATGCCGCATCAACGATTTACGAGACTTCAGCAAAAGGACTCTGTCGATGCGGCGGTAGCGTGGTCGTCGCTATTGAGCCAGGCCAATACTTTCTCAACTATGGCGACCCTCAGTGGAAAGAAAAGGCATTTGAATTGTTAGACCAGCTTAAAATTGTGCCCGAGGCGTATCGGGCACAATTCGTTCAGACGTTTCAGTGGCTCGATCAACGGCCGTGCGTGAGGCGGAGAGGTCTCGGCACGCAATTTCCATTCTCCAAAGAGCACTGGATCATTGAGCCACTCTCTGATTCCGTTATCTATATGGCGCTTTATACGGTCATCAAACACCTGCGCGAGTGCGACCCCGAGCGGCTCACGCCCGCTTCTTTTGACTATATTTTTCTCGGCAAGGGCGATCCGACCAATGTAAGCCAGCAGACAGGTCTGTCACCGGCGGTGCTCAGGGCGGCGCGAGACGAGTTCACGTATTGGTACCCCAACGATCACCGGCATACCGCCGTCGCCCACATATCCAATCACTTGAGCTTCTTCTTGTTCCATCACGCGATACTCTTTCCTAAGACGTGTTGGCCGCGGCTCGTGACCCTTAATGAGCTTCTGATTCGTGAAGGGGTGAAGATGTCGAAGAGCAAGGGCAACGTAATCCCCATAGCCACCGTTCCGGAGGTCTACAGCGCGGACCTCGTGAGGCTCAGTCTGGTTTCCATCGCTGATCTCAATTCAACTGTTGATTGGATGGAACAAGAAGTCGAGATGGTCAAAAAGAGGCTTCTGCGGTTTTGGTACTCAGCGAAGAGTGACGTCGAGGCTGGGCGGCCGGAGTATGACGAGGAGCTCTCTTTTGCGAGTAAATGGATTCTGGCAGCGACCAACGCCATGGTGTCAAGAGCTTCTGAAGCGGCTCATCAATTCTCATATAGGAAGTACGTAACGGAAGCGTTTTTTGAGCAGTTAAATCGGGTCGAAGAGTACAAATCGATGATTTTAGACAATGACGAGCGGCGTCGCGTACTCTGGGACGTCACAGACGTATGGCTTCGGGTGCTGGCGCCGGTCGTTCCGCATATTGCTGAAGAATTGTGGGAGAGAATGCAAAACGTTGGCTACATCTCCTTGGCGGCATTCCCGCTCTATGATAACCTTCACGCTGAAACACTTGCGCAAAAGCGCTTCCTCGACGGCGTTATTGGCGACATCTCAAACATTCAAGCCGCTATAAGACGGGAAACCGAGTCAGTTTTTATCTATCTTGCAGCCGCGTGGAAGTACCAACTCTACGCAGTAGCAGAGGGGCTTGACGACCTCTCTATTAAAAAAATTATGGCTCGAGCCAAGGAAAACCCAGATCTGCGAACGCGTTTGAAAGAAATAGCTCAGATCGCGCCCGGTCTCGCAAAATCGTTCGCTCACGAACCCGCCTCTGACAGCACGCTGGGTTTTGAGGCTGAATCGGAAACTCTGCGTGCCGCTAAGGAGTACTTGACTCGAAAATTTCGGAAACGTGTGTACATATGCGTAGAAAACTCCGAGACGTACGATCCTGCGAATCGTGCGAGGCGAGCGCTTCCGGCGAAACCGGCAATCTACGTCGAATAGGACGGATGAAGAGACGGATAAATCAGGCGTCTTCGGTGCGTTTTACCGCTTCTTGAGCTTTTTTGGCCCGCTGTTTTGCCGTGTATCCGGTTGCTTTTTCCAGAAAGCAGCGGAACCGCGCATTCGTATTGATCATCAACGCGTCAGAAACGTCTTTCCTGGATTCAGTTTCGACGATTAACGTGTCACTCACGCGTATCGTCAGCTTTCGTAGTGCCCCGTAGCTTAAAACGTATTCTTCGTCGCTTACGTTGATGTCTGCCCCAAAGCACGCTTTGAGCGCTTCTACAATGCGCTCGTGGGCCCCCTTTTTGAATCCTCGTTTGAACGGAAATTCTTGGATTGTAATCACGACCTAAATGATGATACTCGTAAGGGTCCTTTAAAAGCGTATTGTTTATATGCCTCCCGGATCGCAGCCGGATGGTGGCACTCAGCGATCAAGAGACGGGCTGTGGAACGGTTCGACAAAGTATTTAGTTGGTAAGGGGTTATTGTTCAGGGAGTGAGCAACTGTGGACGCTGATACATTATGAAAGCCGGAACGACTGATAGCGAATACGTGAACATAATTGTTGAAGAAGGGGTGAGCTCAAAAAACCCTGTCATCCTCGAAGGATTCCCTGGGATCGGACTCGTCGGTAATATTGTGGCTACACAAATAGCATCGGAGCTCAAGATGAAGCACATAGGAACCATCGAATCTCGCCTGTTTCCGCCGATTACGGTGCTCTTTGATGGACTCGCGTACGCCCCTGTTAGAATCTATGAAGACCCTCAAAATAACTTCATCGTTGTATTATCAGATATTCTCATTCACCCGATGATTGCTTACGATATCGGGAAAACGGTTGTTAACTGGGCGCAGAGCCTGAACGCAAGGCTCAACATACCCATTGCTGGCATCGCTACGATGCGCGAGCAACGCACCGTCTATGCTGCAGCAACTGGTGCCGAGCAACTAAATCTCGTGAAAGATAAAGCTGAGACTTTGGTTACCGGAAGTATCTCAGGTATTGCGGGCAGCATCATGAATGAGAGCCACATAAGTAAGCTACCGGCACTTTGTCTCTTGGGCGAAACCCAGGGCCCTACCCCTGATCCCCGCGCAGCGGCTCGTGTAATCGACGTGGTAAGCGACGTATTGCAGGTGGCTATCAGCACACAGAAGCTAATTGAGGAAGCGGACCAGATCGAAACAGAGCTACACAAGCTTGCAGAACAGGTCCAAGGGGCGGAACTCGTCGAAACAAAAGGGCCAACTCAGGTCATGTACGGGTGAGCACATGAGACATCTAGCTTTGACCGGAATTTCAAAAGAATCAATCGACGACCTTGTCACAAAGCGCGTTAGAACTTTTGAGTTGCGAAGCGCCCACAACATCCCCATTGTTTTTGAAGCTCACGTCGGTGACGAATTGTTTGTGACAGACACGAGTCGTCACGATCTTGCGATCGGCACGACTGGTATATTGGCCCGCGTACGCGATAAAACCATTTCAATGCACAAAGTCTCACACCGCATTGGCGACTTCTATGAAGAACGCGAACTCATGTCAGCCCGCGTTCAGCTTGAGCTGCGCGAGCACACGTGTCGGCTGCGAGCTGTTGAGGACGAAGGTCCAGGGAAGCTCTTAGCAGTGGAGACCGCTGAAGTATGCCACTATGAAGGTCGGTGAAGTGATCTGGACCTAAACTGAAACAGTTCCAGGCAAGCTGAGACGCAGCGAAACGCTTTGTGATGCTTAGGGGCAAGGGCATGAGCGTCGAGATCGTGCGTACCAGTGCTTGTGGCATCACTGCTATAGGACGTTTAAACGGCGGGAGCTGCTAAAAATGCGACCGCGTTGCTTAATCGCCATTGTTTTAAGACACTATAAGTATGAGTTGCTAGCATGTGGAATAACGGGGCCCGTGGCTTAGTCAGGATATAGCACCGGCCTTCTAAGCCGGTGGTCGAGGGTTCAAATCCCCCCGGGTCCGCTTTTTCCTCTGCCGCAGCATCAAAAACGCGTCACGAAATAGTGCCCCCGCAGGTCACTGCAATTCTAAACACGAGCTTGCGAACCCATTGCAGCACGAATGCGATAGTTCATCGTTCTAGCGTTTTCTGGTCTCAGGTGTCGCCTTCGCGCTCGTCAGCGGCTGGGAGGGCGATCTCATTTCAGGAGCGAACAACCGCAAAGACTAAGCTCCAAGTCGATGAACGCCCGCTATAGCTATGGTGCGTGCGCAGTAAGCGTCGCGCTAATAGGGGGTAGTTATGATCTTCAGTGCTGATGAAATACTCGAGACGCTCAACATGATCCTTTATGAGCATCTCGACATACGGACGGTCACCGTAGGTGTGAACTTAATGGGCTGCGTGCGAGACGACCCCGAACGAATGGCCCAGGCTGTGCACGATAAGATTGTATCAACAGCTAGCGATCTGTGCTCAGAAGCCGATCGCGCTGAAGCACGGTATTCTTTGCCCATTGTGAACAAGCGCATCTCGGTAACTCCTATTGGCTCTTTCCTCGACGTCCACCCGCAAGCTGGTCCGCTGATTGCACTTGCGATGGACCAAGCTGCGAGTGAATTAGGCGTTGACTTTATCGGTGGCTACTCAGCTTTAGTCCAAAAGGGCTTTACCGTTGGGACTGAGGCACTTGTTGATTCGATCCCGCAGGCGCTGCACACGACCGAAAAGGTTTGTGCTTCTGTAAACATCGCTACCACCAACGCAGGTATCAACATCGACGCCGCGTTTCGAATGGGTAGGATTATCAAGGAGCTGGCCCGTATCGATCCGACGCTCTGCACGCGTCTGGTTACGTTTGCAAACGCGCCACCGGACAATCCTTTTATGGCAGGCGCCTTTCACGGCCCAGGCGAACCCGAATCGGTCCTGAACGTGGGCATATCGGGTCCTGGCGTCATAAGAGCGGTAGTCGAGAAAATGGGAGATTGTAACCTCACTGAGCTTGCCGAAGTCGTCAAACGGGCCGCGTTCAAGATCACGCGAGTTGGTGAACTAGTCGGAAAGGAGATAGCATCGCGAATAGATGTGGATTTTGGCATAGTTGACCTCTCGTTAGCGCCCACCCCTCAGAAGGGGGATTCAGTGGCACAGATCATCGAAGCAATGGGTGTTGAGCGTTGCGGAGCCCCTGGAACGACTGCCGCACTTGCTATGCTCATCGATGCTGTTAAGAAGGGAGGCGCGATGGCATCATCGCGGGTAGGGGGCCTTAGCGGGGCATTTATACCGGTTAGCGAAGATGCTGGCATGGCCGAGGCACTTAAAATTGGTGCTATCGGGCTGGAAAAACTCGAGGCAATGACCTCTGTGTGTTCGGTAGGCCTCGACATGGTGTGCATTCCTTTTGCTACTTCTGCAGAGTCGATTGCGGGAATTATTGCTGACGAGTGCGCGATTGGGGTCATCAACAACAAAACTACAGGCGTGCGGCTGATTCCCATCGGAAACGAAGGTGACTGGATTGAGTTCGGCGGACTGCTCGGGGCGGCGCCCGTGGTGCCGCTGAAGCCTTTCAGCTCGAAAAAGTTCATCGAGAGGGGTGGTTCGATTCCGGCGCCTCTCACGAGCCTCACGAACTAACACAAATAGTGTATTCTTTCCGCCAGCCCTTTGTAGTGATAGCTGCTTGCGGCGCCTGTTCGGTCACTAATCCGTTTAACGGGCCCGCTGGGATTTGAACCCAGGTCCTTGGATTTCTCCGCTAAAGCTCCGAAGTCCAAGAGGATAGTCCACTACCCTACGAGCCCCAGTTAGCCAAAGGAGTTTATTAGTATTGAAAGTAACTCGGAAAAATACAAATAAGGTGCGTTTCTTAACAGTTTACCGCATCTGAGCTTCTGACAGCCAAAACAAGCGCGTAAGTGTGCTGCGACCTTTTTATGACGAACATCGAGACGCAGAGAAAGCTAGTCGAAATACTACGAATCCTCGACGAGAGCGACGAGGCGATCGGCGCACGGATGATCGCCGCAAGCTTAGGTCAGCGAGGATATCCTATAGGAGAACGCGCCGTACGCCACTATCTGGTGCTGCTCGATTACAAAGGCTTTACGATCAAAATCGGGAACGCTGGAAGAATCATCACCGAAAAAGGCCTTAAGGAGCTAAATGAAGCAATAGTGGGCGATCGCGTCGGATTCGTCATAACCAGGATCGACGAGCTCGTTTACAAGACGAGTTTTGACCTTAAGCAGAGAAACGGTGATATTATAATCAATGTCGCGACCATCGACAAGAATGACTTCGATGTCGCAATAGAAGCAGCAGCCGAGACCGTCGACAGCGGATACACCGTCAGCCCGTACGTGCGCTTTCTGGAGGAGGGAGACAAGATCGGTGCTGTATTCGTCCCTTACGGATCAGCGGGACTCGTGACCATGTGCAGCATGACGGTCGATGGCATACTGATCAAGCACGGGATCCCGTCTAGCATCAAGTATGGCGGGCTGCTCGAGATCCAGAACAGGCAGCCAGTCTGCTACACCGACCTCATCTCATACCAGGGAACTTCGCTCGATCCGATTCAAATATTCACTGCGCGACAGATGACCTCTATTTTGACTGCAGCACGGAGCGGGGAAGGCAAGGTACTCGCAAATGTCAGAACCGTGCCCGCCGTCGCCGCTGAAAAATCCATTGAACTGCTGCGCGACGCTAAGAAAGCAGGCATTGTCGGCTGGATCGAAACCCCCATTCAAGAAAGCTCGCCCGGAATCTGCGCAGAAAGTGACGTTGTCGAGATTAACAACTACGCCGGAGCAAATCCAATGGCAGCTCTCTACGAGTTGGGAATATCCGTGAAGGTACATTCAATCTCAGCGCTTATGGACGTGAAACTCCTTAATCAACGGCTGTAACGGCCGGCGACGTCGCCACGCGGTCGACGGTGCGGTATCGTGCCGCGATCCGCCCTGTCCGGCGAATTAGTGGCACGTTGGAAATACTTATATTGAATGACCGCCAAACGCGGAATGCATTTTCCTACTACGAAATCATCAACAGGAGATCTTCCATGGTAGAAGCGAAGGATAAAGATTACGTCTTAGCCCAAGTTGCAGAAAATGGCATCAAATTCATTCGACTCTGGTTTACAGACATCCTTGGGACTCTGAAAAGCTTTGCGATCACAGACGACGAGCTCGAAGGGGCTCTCAATGAAGGAATGGGTTTCGATGGCTCCTCAATCGCCGGGTATCAAACGATAGAGGAATCCGATATGATTGCGAAACCGGATCCGAGTACCTTTGCGATATTGCCTTGGCGGCCGAAGGAAAAGGGCGTTGCACGAGTCATATGCGACGTGCTCGAACCGTCTGGGAGGCCCTACGAGGGGGATCCCCGGTACGTCCTTAAAAGAAATCTGCAGCGAGCAGAGAAGAAAGGCCTCACGTTCTACATAGGGCCAGAACTTGAGTATTTCTATTTTGCGAACAGCCAATGCGCTGATATTATTGACACCGGCGGGTACTTCGATCTCACCCCACTGGATCAGGCGACTGATCTTCGGCGCGACACGATATTTGCGCTCCAAGACATGGGCATTCGCGTCGAATATAGCCACCACGAAGTTGGCCCTAGCCAGCACGAGATTGATCTCCGATACACTGACGCTTTGACGATGTCCGACAGCGTTATGACGCACCGCCTTGTGGTGAAGGAGATAGCGCTGCGCGCAGGCTATTACGCCACTTTCATGCCCAAGCCTATTATCGGAGAGAACGGAAGCGGGATGCATACGCACCAATCGCTGTTTAGAGGAAAGAATAACGCATTTTTCGACGCCAATGACGAGTACCATCTGTCGGAAATGGGTAAAGGATTCATTGCTGGGCAGTTAAAGCACGTCAACGAATTCTGCCTCGTCATGAGTCAATGGGTGAACTCATACAAGCGGCTGGTTCCCGGCTTTGAAGCGCCCGTTTACATTTCGTGGGCACGACGAAACAGATCGACGCTCATACGAGTTCCGATGTACAAGCCGGGGAACGAGCTCGCAACGAGAGTGGAACTGCGCTGTCCGGATCCGGCCTGTAATCCTTATCTCACCTTCGCCGTGATGCTGGCAAGCGGGTTGGACGGAATCGAAAAGGGCTACGAACTGCCTGAACCGGTTGAGAAGGATATCTACAAAATGACGCCTCAACAGCTTGCGGCACACGGAATTGGCTCACTCCCCGAAAACTTGGGACTTGCCATAACGGAGACTGAGAATTCTGAACTCGTGCGCCGCACACTCGGCAATCACGTATTTGATCGCTTCATTCAACTTAAAAAGCAAGAGTGGGACGATTATCGGATACAAGTTTCGGAGTACGAGCTTCAACGGTACCTGCCAATTCTCTAACGAGGTTCCGGGAAAGATAAGGTTACCACCCGGATCCGTCTTTCTTTGTACTCTCTATCGCACGAGATCGATCGGAACTATCTCTTCGTGAATTGCCGTCGACAGAACGACGCCTGCAGCCCCGAGGTCTTCAAGCTTGTCCAGCTCTTCAGTGTTCTTTATTCCGCCAGCGACGACAATCGGATGCCCTGAGACATCGATGACTCTCTCGATAAAATCAAAGTCCACGCCCTGCTTCGTTCCTACCAAGTTGATATTCAGCACAAGAAGTTCGCGGATCTTGTAGAGATTCATCCTTTCGACAACCTGAAGGGGGTTCCCGGAAAGTGCGGGATCGGGGGACATCACGCTTCCGTCCTTCACGTCTAGGCTTACTGCGACCCTCATCGACTGCGCTGCTCGAATTACATCGAGGCTTCCCGTTTCGGTGCCGATGATGGCAGTATCGCTAATTCGCTCAGCCTCTCGAACATCATCAAGCCGCCGAATCCCGATGTCAATGAGTGTGCTTGTGAGTGTGCCGAGGCGCTTGATAATAAGTGAATTGTTGCCCGTGCCGAGGATCCTATCCAGATCCGCTATGTACGTCCTCCTCGGCTTGATGATATCAATCACGTCCAACGGATCTGACGTCTTGCAGATCTTGCTATGGCGTTCAATAGGTTCGTATCGCTCTCGGTCGCCTTTATAGCCTTTTACGACAACCCCGCCTCGAATGTCCATCGCGAAGATAATCTCCATATCCTCTCCTCATTAAGCATATCTCCGCAGGGGAAAAACGTATGGGTCTGGTTCGGCTTCGCAATAGGTGCACGGACTACGCGGCGGCGGCACGCATCGAAACGTCCGCATGTCGCCGAAAGCACCGCTTGCCCGAACAAACCGGGTCAGAGTCGGGCCAAAAGCTCCTGTTTCTTGGACGCGAACTCCTCGTCGGTGATGACTCCTTGCTCTTTAAGATCGGCCAGATCACCTAGCAATTTGCACGGGTCTGCGGCTTGCCCTTCTCCGCTCCGTCGTGCTTGGAATGCTTCGGTGAATCCAGCACCGATAATGGCAATTGGAATCGCAAAAGTGGCAATGCCCAAAAACATAGCAAAAACTGCCAAGAATTGCCCGAGCGGCGTCGTAGGCACCAGATCGCCGTAGCCAACGGTGGTTAGGGTCTGCGCTGCCCACCACCCGGCAGCAGGAATGCTTGAAAAATCACGCGGGTCTGAGGCGTGTTCAATAATGAACATTAAACTTGAAAACGTTATCAGCAAGATGAGGTCGATCGCTAGCGCAGTAACGAGTTCGTTTTTTTTCGCTTTCAGAATATCGGTGACGAACTTGAATACGCTAGAGTACGTGAGCAACTTGAGGATAATGAGCATTATCGCCGCGTTTATGAGTACGTCCTCTCCTGGAAAGAACGGCTTGGCATAAAAAGGCACAATGACAATCAGATTTACGAGCAGGGACGTTGTAAAAAGGCATTTGAGTCTGCCCTTGATCGGATCTCTAAACCGCGGATCTACCGTGCACGACCACACACGGAGCAGCAGTTCGATGGTAAAAACCACGATTGCAAAGGCAAACACTGCGTTAAAGAGCTCGTGATACCTTTGGTAGATGTCGCTGTAGCTGGCTAGTATAATGACACCAACGAGTATCCAGATCAATGCCATCAAAAAGAAGCGTACGCGCGTAGCTGTGGAAACATCGCGATGACGCGCTGCAACGGCGCGGGCCTCGCCTACAGGCGTAGGCTGGAAGATCGTATGTACACGGCGCTTCAGTTCGTCATTCTGCTTGGACATGCCCGGCTTCGAGGTTCTGAATCGAAATAGTGCACCCAATAGTGAACGTCAATTTGCCTATAAATGCGTTGTGATCTTCCACGAGCGCTGTTCAGTGATTTGAAGTCGCGGGGCACGGCAACTTGTCGACACGTTCTACGTTCTAAGTTTTGTCAGCTGCTGGAAAAGTCAACCTTAAGGTTGGCATTCATTGACGAAAAGGGCGTCCGAGGAGGTATTGCGGAGGTGAGAGCTGCAGGGGGGCCTCCTTGTTGATTCCGACTCTAGACTCCGACATGGAAGAAGATGTATCACTACTTTGAGTATCGAAATGCTGAGTTCTTGGAGCACTACCACAAACGGAGCAATGCCGAAACGACGTTCCATATGACAAAGAGCAAGTTTGGGCACGCGGCGAGAAGCAAGACCGAAGTGGTGCAGGTTAATGAGGTGTTGCTAAAAGTGTTTTATCACAACATCTGTGTGGTGATTCAACAGATGTGGGGGTTGGGGATAGAGCCGAATTTCTTCGGCTCGAGCTAAGGTAGGTTCTTGAACAATAACTTTTTGTATTTTCATTTGGCATTAATGCAGCGCTAAAACAATAGATAAAGCAGACAAATGGAAGAATCAGAACCAATGGTAGAATTAGCCGGAGAATCTAGCGAATTAGACGCGTCGGAATGGTGGAGCTCTCATTTCGACTTCAACCTTTACAACCTGGAGAGAAAAGGTGATAAGTACTATCTTAAGTCGCCTCGATTCGTAAAAAAAAGGGATAGCAAAGCAATACGGGAAGAGGATAAGAGCAAAGCAATATGGGAAGAAGCTAAAAACCTGCTTCCGGTAATTAAAGCCATTTCAAAAATACGAGGTTTGGGCGGCCAATCTATGAAGATTGGTAGCGAAGTTCGTAAAGAATGGGGAAGACCAGCTGACGTTATCGTGGAGGGGGGACGGCCACACTTATTCATTTTTGGAGAATTGCTGTCTGGCAGAGGGAGATTTTGGAAGGAAGATGGCATAATCTATTTTAGAGGGCATGAAACAGGGCGGGTTGTAAACGAACACGACCAGATTATGCAGGAATTTATGCGGGATTTCGGAAACAACATACCGGATTTCGCTCTTAACATACCGCAACTTGAATTTTTAGTGCAGCAGGCACGGCAGCTCGATAGCGACCTCAATCTACTTGAAAAATGCGTCGATGACCCATATGTATACGAGACGTTTTCCTATTTTGCAGGGGAGCCAAATTGGCTCAACCTCTGGAAGACTTATGAAATGATTAAATATTGTGTCGATAGAAACTTGGGTCATACATTTACGCGCGAAAAATGCGCGATAATAGACAATGGTTGGGCAGAAGAGCTAGAATTAGTGAATTTTGCGAACAGCGCAAATTACTATTTAGCGCAAGGAGACCCTCGTCACTCTCGCGCATATTATCTTAATAAAGAAAGGGAGACAGAAGAAAAGTTAAATCCTGCTCAGAAACAAAGTCATAGAGAGCGAAAGGCGAGGCGCGAGGCCGCTAACCCACCAATGAGTCTGCCTATGGCAGAAGAGCTCATCATACGAATCTTTCGACGATGGTGTAGATGGAGAGTCACCAATATGTGTTTGGAGAGCTACCAGCACGTGATAGTCACCGTTTAACGCGAGTCTACCTCATTTCAACTTTAAGGTGCGCTCTCCGCACCATCGCAGTCGTTTCCTCATCATCTAAAAGGTTTGGGAAATCCGCGGAATAATATTCCATATCAAAGCAGAAAAGCAACCCCATAAGCACCTCACGATCGGTGAGCGATACCGTAAGGTTGTAGTTAGTGAAACTGTATTCTGAAATTCCTTTTGCCTCTTCCCATTCTTTTCCCATCCACTCGTCTAGTTCAATACAAAGTTTCTTAGCTTCGTTATCTTTGTTTCGTGTCAAAAAATCACCTCAAAAAAGTGTTGCAACAGTCGGGACTTTGTTGCAGAAGTAGGCGAGAGACTGGGGTTTTGCAACAAAGCCCCTGATTGAGGCTTTGTTGAAGAAGTGCTCGTGAAGCGCTACTTTTTCAACAGACGACTGACTTTTTCAACACGTGGCAGTTATTCAACAAAGCCCCTGATTGACCAACTTTTATATAGCATCAAAACTAACTATAAGTTAGTGTTACGATCTATCAGACCGTGACACGCTACGAAACAGCAATGGACGAAGCAGCACTCCTTGACATTCTCGGCAATGAAAATCGCCGCAATATCTTGAAACTCCTTTCACTGCGGCCTTTTTACGTGACTGAGATTTCAGAACGACTGCACGTGGCCCCGAAGGCGGTGATCAGTCATCTCGGCATGCTCGAGCGGGCAGGGATTATCCAGTTCTTTGTCGATGAGCGACGCCGGAAGTACTTCCACATCGCGGATAACTTGCTGCTCGAGATTCAAATCTCGCCGTTTAGCTACGGAGTCGAATCCGCTAATGATGCACGCGACGAACCAACCGTTGCCGAGTTTCCAACTCCGATTGGCGAAATACAAATCAAAACGAACAGTTTGGCCGACGTTGCGGAGACACTCGACAGCCTAAGGAGGGCTAATCGCGAGCTGATGGGGGCGCAGCGAAGGGTCCAAGAGTTGATCAATGAGGTCATGGAGCGCGGCGCAAGAAAGATTGACGCAATATCGCGCGACTTTGTTGAATATGACATCCTTTCGTTGCTGCTTACAGGGCCCAAGACGGCCAATCAGCTGTCTGCGGGGCTCGCGATACCTGGCCAAATACTCGTAGAGCGGCTGCGTAACCTTGAAAAACGAGGGAAAATCAAAAGAATGGACGCCAGAACGTATTGGCTGGCGAGGTAAGGACCGCAGAAGCTCATAAGCGTATCACGCAAGCAAAATAGGAGATAATCGAAAAATGACAGAAGAAGTAACGCTGAAGGTCGTCGAGGCATATCATCGCGACGCTGGGAGAGGAATCGCCCGAATTGACATGGATACCATGCGACAACTCGGGCTCGTAAGCGGTGACATCATTGAGATAACGGGCCACAACAGAGCAGCCGCAGTGGTGTGGCCCGCATATCCAGAGGACCGCGGTCTCGGCATCATCAGAATCGACGGCAACATTCGCGGCAACGCGCACGTGGGCATCGACGACAAGGTCGTCGTTCGGAAGGCGAAATCGAATCCCGCCGTGAAAATCACACTCGCGCCGACGCAGCCAGTGCGTATCGTCGGCGGCGAGGACTATCTTATGCGATTCCTTGAAGGGCGTCCGGTACAGAAAGGGGAGATGCTCCGAGTCGAGATGCTGGGCAACCCGATAACCTTTGTTATTAATGCGACACAGCCGGCAGGCATCGTGATCGCCGGAAAGAGCACGCAGATAACGCTCAAAGAAAAGCCGACGGCGGCAGCCGAACGTTCCATCTCTCACGTGACCTATGAGGATATCGGGGGCCTGAAACGAGAGCTCGGGCTGGTCCGAGAAATGATTGAGCTCCCGTTACGGCATCCTGAGCTGTTCCAGAAGCTCGGCATCGACCCGCCGAAAGGAGTCCTGCTCTACGGCCCGCCTGGAACCGGAAAGACGCTCATGGCGAAAGCCGTTGCGAACGAGACGGACGCTTATTTCATCAACATTAGCGGGCCGGAGATTATGAGCAAGTTTTACGGTGAGAGCGAACAGCACCTGCGCGAGCTCTTCAAGGAAGGGTCGGACAACGCCCCCGCAATCATCTTCATCGATGAGCTTGACGCTATAGCGCCGAAGCGAAGCGAAGTAACAGGAGAGGTCGAGCGCCGCGTCGTTGCCCAGCTGCTCGCGTTGATGGACGGCCTCGAAGCGCGCGGACAAGTCGTGGTAATCGCTGCGACCAACCGTCCGGAAGGGCTCGACCCCGCGCTGCGGAGGCCCGGTCGGTTCGACAGGGAGATTGAAATTGGCGTGCCCGATGCAGCTGGCCGCCTCCAGATATTGCAGGTCCACACGCGGGGCATGCCGATCGCTGACGACGTGAAGCTCGAGGACCTCGCCAGTACGACGCACGGATTTGTCGGTGCTGACCTCGCCGCATTATCTAAGGAAGCTGCTATGCACGCGCTGCGGAAGATCCTTCCCGAGATTGACCTCGAACAAGAGATCCCGCAAGAGGTACTCGACAAGCTCCAGGTCACCAAGGTGGACTTCGACAACGTCCAGAAAAACATCGAGCCTTCTGCGATGCGCGAGGTGTTCGTCGAGGCTCCGAACGTGAAATGGCAAGACGTCGGCGGTCTTGAAGCGCCCAAACAAGAGCTTAGAGAGGCCGTCGAGTGGCCGATAAAATTTGCTGACGCGTTTAGCAGCATAAACACCAGACCGCCGAAGGGGGTGTTGCTCTTCGGCCCTCCCGGTACGGGAAAGACGCTCCTCGCGAAGGCGGTCGCGACGGAAAGCGAAGCCAACTTCATCAGCATAAAAGGGCCTGAGCTGCTCAGCAAGTGGGTTGGCGAATCAGAAAAAGGCGTGCGCGAGACGTTTCGTCGCGCCAAGCAGGTCTCGCCTACCATCATTCTGTTTGACGAGCTCGACGCGGTCGCCCCAACCCGAGGGGCGAGTTCTGATTCACACGTGACAGAACGCGTCGTGAGCCAGCTGCTGACCGAGCTTGACGGTCTGGAGGAACTAAAGGACGTCGTGGTGATCGGAGCAACGAATCGTCCAGACATGGTAGATGTCGCGCTCATGCGGCCGGGAAGACTCGACAGGCTCGTGTATATACCTCCACCAAACAGGTCGAGTCGCGAGCAAATATTTGCTATCCATCTTCGAGGAAAACCTCTAGCGGATGACGTCGACATCGAGCAACTTGCCAGAGAGACCGAGGGCTACGTGGGTGCTGATATTGAAGCCATTTGCAGAGAGGCAGCCATGCTCGCTCTCCGAGACTTCATTAGGCCCGACATGACGCCTGAACAGGTGAAAGAGGGCGCGCCAACGATAAGGATAACGAAAGCACACCTGTACGCCGCCATCAATCGCGTCAAGCCAACGGCGTCGCGCGACATGCTCCACCAGTATGAGAAGATTGCAACGGAATTTGCAAAGTTCTCAGTTACGGAAGAAGAACCGAAGGAGAAGGCGGCGAAGCCTGAAGACGCAGGCTACGCGTGAGACTACAATGAGCACAATCAATAGCGTTAAGGAAGTAAAGGAGGCTTAGTTATGGCAAAAAGGCGAAGGAATTTCTTCGATGACTTTTTCGGAGGAGGGTTCGAAGAGCTGATGGATCAGATGCTGCGAGACCTACAGGAAGGAAGGCAGCCGAAACCCTTCATTTACGGGTTCTCGATGACGCAGCATCCCGGCGAAGCGCCCGAAGTGCGAGAATTTGGGAATATACAGCCCTTAGGGAGGGGCATCAAGACGGAAGAGGAGAGAAAGCCTCTGATTGACGTTATGGAAACGAAGGACGAAGTTCACGTCATCGCCGAGATGCCAGGGGTTGACCGAACGGACGTGCAGCTCGAGACGACCGAAAGCAGACTCGATATCACAGCCCAGAATGAGTCTCGAAAGTACAGTGAAAGCGTTGAGCTTCCGGTCAAGGTTGACCCGCACAGCGCGAAAGCAACCTATCGAAACGGTGTCCTTGAAGTTAAGTTAAAGCGCGTCCAACCCGAAGAAGAGAAGTCGCACATTAGCGTCGAATGAAGAGGCTTGCCCTCTTCACATTTTCTTTTTGATCGCGTTAGGTAGGGCGCTAACGTCGCGAAGCACCAAATCAGGCCCGGCACGGGTCAGCAATTGACGCGTTGCAAAGCCGCAGAGTACTGCAGCTGTTTTTGTTCCCGCTCTTTTCCCCATAAGGATATCCTCAACCATATCGCCAACGTAGAGCACCTCTGAAGCGGCGACGTGCGCGCGTTCTATTGCCATAAGCAAGGTTTCCGGTGCTGGCTTCCCGTGCTCGAATCCAACGTCGTCGCCAAACAGTGTCGTATCGAAGTGCGACTCAATTCCCTGTTCACTGATTTCACGGGTCACGCGTTCTCGGCTCCCGCTGGACACGAGGCCGAGCTTCAAGTTCATCTCTTTCAGTTCACGCAAGGCGCGGGTCGTTCCTTTATAGAGCACGCAGTCCTTCTGGTGGCTCGCATAACAATTCATCCACGTCTCATCTGCGGCGGCCCAGTCGTCTTCGCGTATCCCCAGGTGCAGGTAGTAATCGTGGTAGTTCGGTCGGCTCTGTTCTCTGAACTCCTTGAGGGTCACTTTCGGCAGGCCGAAGGCTTCCATGACGACTAGGTAGCTCTCGTATGTGGGGATGACTGAATTATAAAGCGTCCCATCCCAATCGAACATCACCGCTTTGAGCACGGGATCACTCCTGCGCCGGCTTTTCGTTCAGGGTCGCAAAGCATTTCCATAGCGCTTTGTTGTCGTACTGAGTAAGCCGCTGTTCGGTGAGCTCTGTAAGCGTATTGTTCGCGAGTGCGTCATTTATTCGTGCTTCTGAAAGGCGCAGTATGTGAACGTTGTGCCGAACGCGCGCTTCAGGTGAGCGCTTGAGTTCTATAAGTGCGTCACGCGGACGGTGGCCCGCACAAAACGTGCAGTTACACGCCCATTCGTTGAGCCTGTTAGCTCGCACAAGCCTGCCTTGTGCTGTCAAGACTGAGCCGTACGCTAGTCCGGCGATAACGGCGCTAGAGCCGTCTGCTGACGTCACGTTCGCGTACGCAAGAAGCTCGAGTACGTTCAACGCGCTTCCTCCTGAGGCGTGAAATTGCGTTTCCGCAAACTCGCGTGAGAGTTGACGGTATGCACTGAGCACCTCAAACTGCCGTAACCGATCTTCCGTGCGGAATTTCGCCAGACGAGAAAACAGGCCAAATCCTGCAGAGAGCTTGGTCAAATCCGCGTTTAAAGCTCTTTCGAAAATATGAAGCGCATCTCGGTACGTGCCGACCTCGAAGCCCGCGTACAGCAAATCAGGCCGTTGAGCGTTCTCGCGAGCCCACAAAGCAGCTTCTAAGCTTGTTTCGATCGCCTTCAAGCGATCTGCTTCAGCGTTATTCCAGTACGGCGTTGTGAAATCGCCGTTTGCTGGCACGTTGAGGGTCATAAGTCCATCAGTCCTTTCGCTGATGAGTTTTTCCTGCAAAAGGAGCACCCTTTCTCTCGTTCGCAATTCGGGCTTTTTCGCATACGGCTGCGAGAAAAAGTTGCCGCTATGAATAAAATGGTGTGGTGTGCACGCGCGATCGTGCGCGTACGCCTTGGCAAAGGTTGTGTTATCGAAGGACAAAACGACGGGGTCGCTCAGCCCACGCAGCTTCGGGACAAAAGTACGGTAGAATTGGAAAGACTTGATCGACATTGTGTCTTTTTTGTGAGAAATAGATCCTCAAGGTTTCGGCGCACGGGTATAGCTTATATCTAGTTGGATTCATATAAAATTGGTGACGTTTCATGCCAGATGGATTTATGGATTCGGAGCGAATACGCGAGATTGTACGATCAAGCAAAGACTATCTTCAGATAATCTACCAGAACGACACGAAACTCATGTTGAAGGTACACAACGAGCCTGCTATTGAGGTCAAAGTTGAAGACGAAGGAACCACGGTTTCTGTTGATATCGTGGAACCAGAAAGACTCGGCCAGTTGGTTCAACAGTTTCGAGACCTGATGGCGTGAGTGCAATAAGCGAGCGAAGAAATGATTAACAATGCACTCTCAGCGCTGAAGACCTTCGGTGTTGCCGCGCGTGCGCTTGATGAGGAAGGTTTGACCATCGAAATACGCAGTCGAGGTAATCCCGCGGTTGCCATCGGGCGCAACGCACACTCACTCGTGCTGGACAAGGTCTACGGTCCAATAAAAGTGAGAAGCTTCAAAGAAGTTATCGAATTGGTTGGGAAACTGGCGGCCGGAACATAGGAGGACATGTCACGAGACTAAGCGCTTTTTTGGTGTATTTCCTTGGGACACTGCTCGTAATCGCAGGGGTGTTCGTGCTTCTTTCGCAGCTAGGGATCCTCAACCTCCTTCTTAGTACTTTAAATATTCCTGTTATAGTTCTGTTTGCACTCGTTCTTATCATCGTCGGAATCGTTTTGATTCGGGGCGCAACACTGATCGGCTACAGTCCCAATCACCAAAGAAAAGAGCGCAATGAGATAGACTATAAGGATGTTACCTACGAAGATACAGATTCGTGGGATTATGGCAAGCGATACTGATCGCCCGTGTATTGCGCGTTTCAAGACACGTTTATGATGTTCTCGTAGTACCTGATTTTGTCATTAATGACGCGTTCAAATTTCTTATACTCGCGTATTACGCCAATCCACATGAGCCCGTAGCACAGGGCAATCGAAAGAAGAAGCGTTCCGCCGGCTAGTATGTAGTTATTGCTTCGCACGAGCAGGGCGTTGCCGTTCAGGTATTGTGCAGTCATTAGGACATAAACGGCGAGCAGAATACCCGCAACGCCACCCCACATCGATTTTATGTGCCATATATGGCGTTCGTGGCGTTTTTCCATTTTTCGAAGATCGAGCTCAAGAATTCGACTGTACACGTCGTGCTTGTTGACTTCGACATATCGATCGTGCGTGCGCTGCGTGCTCATATCCTCCTGGTTGCGTAGTAGATGCCAACCATGAGCGCCACTGCGATAATTCCGACTATTGCTGCACCTATCAGTGTGGGATCGGCACCGCCACCTCCCGTTTGATTCGCTGAAGCCGTCGGGATTACTGTCAGCGATGGCGTCGCACTTGCCGTTGGCGATGGCGTCGCACTTGCCGTTGGCGATGGTGTCGCACTTGGCGATGGCGTCGCACTTGCCGTTGGCGATGGCGTCGCACTTGCCGTTGGCGATGGCGTCGCACTTGCCGTTGGCGATGGTGTCACACTTGCTAGAGCGGTTTGTTGTCCCTGCGAACAAAGCACTGTTGACGAAGCTATCGTCATAGAAATGAGCAAAAACAGCACTATAACGCGTGAGATGTGAATTCTAGGCCCCCCTGTGCTTAATGACACCTATGGGTTTCTAACGTGAATATAAATAAGTTTTCTGCATCGGGGCACAAAAACTGCTGAATACGGCAGCGTCTATCAAACAAAAAAAATCTCGTTAAAAGAAAGCTTCCTGAGATTTTCGAGTTGGCTGCACCAAAAGCTCAACTTGCTAAGGAGGGGCTGAATTGTGTTTATGGGTTTTCGATCGCCTTAATTTGTAGAAACATATGGTTTTAGTAGGGATCGAGAGGTTGTCGTCTCTGTGAGTGTACGGGCCGTTGGTTATGACCGAGAAACATCGACGCTAGAGATTGAGTTTTGTGATTCAAGCGTTTATCAGTATGCGCAAGTTTCCGAAGAAGTCTACAACGGTCTCATGAACTCGCCTGGATTCGACCTCGAAAACTCCGATCTGAAGTGTTTTAACGAGCACATCAAGGGGAAATACAAGCAGAAGATCGTTCGGAGGCCGCGCCTAAATCTTTTCAAAGGCATTTTGGAAACGTAACCCGATTGTGCTTAACTCTCGTTATCCGTTTGAAAATCTTCACTAGCTGACGATTTGTGACGCGCTACAAGAGTGTTTTCGTCATATACGGGCCTTCAAGACCATAGCCCTTGATTTTATAGTAATCACGGACCCCCATTGCGCTATTTATTGCGATCCTGTGCATCCCAGCATCGGTTGCGATACGTTCAGCAGTTCGAAGCAGTTCAGTTCCAAATCCGCGATGTTGCCACTTTTTTTCGTGCCGCTCGCCTAGCATTGCCAAACTTCCGTATACGCGTAACTCTCTGACCAGCCCCGTTTCTGCGGTTATTTCGGGCCTGTGCGACTTGTACGGAAGACGTAGCCGTGCGAAACCGATAAGGGACTCCGTATCGCCAAGCAGGCCGACGCTTGAAATAAAGTACTCAACGCCCTTGCAGGCTCGATATTTTTCAACCCGTGTTTCGACTTCTTCCACTTGGTAAACGCCTCGAAGACCAACCTCTCGGCAACGTATGCAGCTGCAGTCGCCCCCGAGTTCGAGCAAGCGCCTCTTGGCCAGCTCCCGTAAGTTGCCCTTTTTGACGCCGCTTACGATTCGGTGAGCGGGGATATCTCTCTGCACGCGCTGCAGTCTCACCCATACGGGGAGCAGCGCTTTGACTCGTGCAACCAGCTCAACGGCGTCGCGCAGATCAAAGGCGATGTAATCACCGCGCTTCCACAGCTCGTGCAAGGCCGTCCCCTCTGTGACAAGCGTCGGGTATATCTTAAGGTAGTCTGGACAAAACCGCCCGTCGGTGAACAACTCTCGAAACATTTTAAGATCAGATTCAAAATCGGAGCCTGGCAGTCCAGGCATGATGTGGAACCCAACCTTCAACCCGCTATCGCGGCACGCCCGATTTGCTTCCACCGCATCGGCGACACTATGTCCTCGTTGGATGGTTGCCAGGATTTGATCGGAGGTACTCTGGAGGCCGAGCTCAACCTTGGTCCCTCCTAGCGACAGCATATCGTCGACGTGATGTTGTTTTGCAAAATCAGGCCGTGTTTCAAACGTCACTCCGACGTTTCTCGTTAGTGCGCGCGCATTTGCCGAGAAGACATCGCTTAAGTGATGAGAGTCAGCGGTGAGCGCTCGAGGGAAATCGTTCATCGCTTGTATGCACCGCCGTACAAACCACTCTTGATAATCGCGGGGACGCGCGGTGAACGTGCCCCCCATGACGATCAGTTCTGCCTTGTCAGTGGGATGTCCAATCTGGCGTAACTGGTTGAGACGGGCTTTAACTTGCCTGTAAGGGTCAAAGCCGTGTTGTATCGCACGCTTTGCTGCGGGCTCAAGACCGGTATAGCTTTGGGGCACGCTAAATTCAGGCCCCCCAGGACACGGCACACATTTGCCGTGAGGACACGGATAAGGGGAAGTCATAACTGCGATGACTGCGACGCCTGAAGCTGTTCTCGTTGGCTTCCGTTGTAGCACGTCAGTCAGTTTGTATCGGATTTGGGCCTCTGCTGCCCCGTAGATTTGCGCGTTCGTCAGCAGCGAGGAAAAACGGTAGCGCCGCGCTATTTCCATTTTTGCCTGCTGCAAATTCTGACGTGTGACCTGGCCCTTGAGGATACCGTCGATGATTTGTGCACAGCCGTCAGCGAGTTGCTGCTCCATATAATATCACTTAGGATTAACGCGGCGCGAGTATTAAATGCTCGGTCAGTGCAGCAGACTTCACTCGAAGCGCCGATGCAAGAAAAAAGCCGTGAGCGACAATCACGCGCCGACTGAGCTCCAGAGCTCCCGGTGAGCGAATCGACTAAGCTCCATTCGGACGGTGGGCTCAGGCGACTCGTCGGGGTATCCAGTAGGAAGCATGAGTACGGGACGAATGTCCAGCGGTATTTTCAATGAGCTTGAAACGCGTTTTTCGTCGAACGCGCCTATCCAGCACGTTGCGACGCCCAACGCTTCCGCCGCGAGTTGTATATAGCAAGCAGCAATAGTGGCGTCTTGGACTGCGTAAAGCTCAGCACGTTGTCCATACGCTTTCCGCGACCGCGCTATATTGGCGCAACCGACGAGCACTACCGGGGCCATAGCGACAAAGAATTGTCCGTAAGCCGCCTCGGCAAGCACGTGCTTCATATTGGGGTCGCGCACGACAATGAAGTCACGCGCCTGCAGGTTACCAGCAGAAGGCGCGAGCCGTGCTGCTGTGAGGAGCTTGTCCAGCAGCGCGTCGCTGATAGTCTCTCGCGCGTACCGTCTCACAGAGCGGCGCCTCTGCATGACGCCCGTTAATGTGTCGTAATCTGACGCTACCATGGAAAAGGGTTATTAGACTAATGCATATTAATATACCCAAGCTTGGAGTGAGAATATGAGAATTTCGATGGATTTGGAGCTGCAAGACACGCCAGGCCAGCTCATATACGTATTAACGCCCGTGTCTGACCTCGGCGGCAACGTCATGAGCGTCGTTCACCATCACGATAAGAAAACGTTTCGCAATACGGTGCCCGTTTCTGTGATTTTTGACGTCGAAGAACACAAGCTCGAAGAGCTTCAGAAACGACTTGAAAAGAACGGCGTAACGGTCGTGCGGATAGGTAAAATGAGGCTGCGCGCCAGGACACACATCTTGCTCATTGGGCACATTATTCATACTGACTTAAGGCACACGATCGATGAAATTGATGGCACGGGATTTGCTGAAGTTCAAGACCTTAGTCTATCAATGCCTGCCATCGACGGTCCTTCGTCAGCCGTTGTCACGATAATGGCTACCGGAAACGAGGAACTGAAAAAGGCAGTCGAAATTCTCAAAGATATCGCTCAGCGTAAGGATCTGCTAGTTATCGTACCAATAGATGAGAGCGGAATATCCGGAGGTCTGAGCAATGCAGAATAGCACGTCTGTCTTTAAGCTCTCCATTATTGGATTTGGTGCCGTAGGACAAGGAGTCGCAAAGGTCGTGCAAAACGTGCCTCAGTTAAAAGTCGTGGCCATCGCTGATTCAAAAGGGGTTGCGCTGATGCCTGATTTAGAGGACGTGCTTGCGCGTAAACGAGCGGGCCAGCCCATCGCGAATTCGGATCTAACGGCGCTCGACGTCATCCGAACTGTTGAACACGACGTTGTCGTGGAGGTAACCCCTACGAATATCGATGACGGGGAGCCGGGCTTGACGCACGTGCGTGAAGCGCTTAAAAACAAGCGAAATGTTGTTACCTCAAACAAAGGCCCTCTGGTCGCCGCCTTTAGCGAGTTAACGCACCTTGCTCGTACACAGGGGGTGGCGCTGCGGTACGAGGCGACCGTTGGCGGCGCGATGCCCATAATCAACCTCATACGCGACACTCTTGCGGGTGCTCGAGTGCTCGGCATACGGGGCGTGCTCAATGGCACGTGCAATTACATCCTCACTCGAATGGCCGAGGAGGCGCTCGATTACGATCAAGTCTTGAGCGAAGCGCAAGATATGGGTATAGCCGAGGCGGATCCAACATATGACGTGACTGGCATTGACACCGCCTGTAAGGTTGTCATATTGGCAAACGCATTTTTTGATCGTAACGCCACATTTGCTGACGTGAACGTAACCGGCATTGATCGGATCACGCAGGATGCGCTACAACTTGCGCGGCAAAGAGGCTTTGTCGTGAAACTCATCGGCGACGTTCAGGAGCTCACGGTCTCTCCAAAGTTGATTCCGCTAAGACATCCGCTCAACGTCAGCGGTACGCTCAACGCCGCTTCAATTCTAACCGATACGGCAGGCGAGATCACCGTCGCCGGAAAAGGCGCAGGCTCGATTGAGACGGCAAGTGCAATATTGAGTGACGTTCTGAGTATAATGCGGAGCCGCGATTAATCGCTTCGCGATGCGTCGAGATTGCGCGCTGATGGTTACTTGTCACTCGGACTAGGCGAGCTGTGTTGCGCGACGGGCTGCTCTTGCCCCCTTTTTACGAGCGAAGAAATGGCGATGCCCGTCAGAGCGATTACGATAGCGCCGGCAACTGAAAACAGGAGCATTTGGAAGCCAGTGATAATCTCAATACTCCTCGAAGTCTGTATTATGAGAATGTCTGCGGGATTAAGCACTGGAACTGGCCTTCCTCCAAGTGCCAATATAAGGATACTTGCGCTCCACAGGATCAGACCGGTCGATAATATGAAGAAGGGAAATTCCACGTATCGCCATGCGTGTTTTTCGTCGCTTAGATAAGCGTCGATTATCCGGCCGATAGTCGCGATGACCCCCGCTGCAACGAACCACCACACGCTGGTGTTAATAAAGACAGCTGCAGTGAACACGCCGCCATAAGCAGCGAAGTTCAGACTCAAGGTCGTGATAATGCCCTGTGCAGCTCCGATTATACCCAGTGCGAGGGCCACCATATAAGTCACGAACGAGATGTTGCCTCCGTAAAATGAAAACTTCACACTTTGAGCAACGCCTTCGAGAACGTCGTCGAGGCCAAGCCCTCGAAAGAGAAGATACACGCCGATGAATGCGCTTATCACAATTAGCGCACCCTCAGGGTGCCCAACAAAAGAGAGTATGGCAAATAATAATAATATGAGTCCAACTGGTATGAAAATCGCGTTCGCAATCTTCGGATCCTCGAAGAGTTTTTTGATCGTGTAATATGTACTTTCGAGGCTTTCAGACTGACGCATGATCACGCGTTTCACGCCGTCGAGTTTTATACGGGATTGAACGATGGGGAGTATAAACTCGTCTTCTGCGCCGTCGGAGACGATGATGACGCTAGTCGCATTGACCTTGCTGAGGACACGGTCAAGCTGCTCGGAGAGGATCTGGTCTGATTTTAATCCGACATCTTCGTTGCCTGATATGGACGCGAGCTCCGCTTCGATCCCTTGTGACTTTAAATCATCATAAACGCGGATGCCTTCAAAAATGGCGTTTACGTCAGAATCTTCAGGGTCGCTCAGTCCGAGCTGTAATGCCGCGTTGACATTGTCAGCCCGTCCAATAATCGGGCCTTGAAGGTGGGCTTTTGATCCCAGATCGTTGTCGCGATCAACGCATAAGACTAGTTTCATTCTTGCCTGCAGGAAGTGCGAAGCCTATAGAAGACCGGAGCGCTGGAGAAGGAGAAGATCATCTGTCTCGAGTTTTTGCCCGTCCTTAAACATTGCGTAAACTTCCTCTGCTCGTTTAAGCACGTCGACCTTCTCGCGGGACTCGCGAGCCTCTTTGGTCCGCTTTTTAAGACTCGATATGATCTTGTCGTAGTCTCTTAATTCCTTTTCCATTTTGATGTACTTCTGATGCTGCTCGTCAGCGCTCTCTTGCGCGCGCACAAACTCTTTGTGGGCGATGTCCGCTTCGGCACGAACCTTATCTGCTTCCTTGAAGCATTTGAGCATCTTTTCGTGGCACTCCTGCGCACGGTCTGCGTTATCCGTAAGCTGCTTGTGGAATTCGCTTGCTTCTTCCCGGAGTTGCCGTGCCTTTTCCAACGCTTCCTTGAGTTCAGTGTTGCTTTCAAGCTCGACCCGCTTCTTTCTGTACTCCTCCCAGAGGTGGGCGATATGATCCACAAGCTCGCGCTCTTTTTCCGTGCTTACAACTTCTGTCTGCTGCTTAAACTCAAGATGGTCAATTTCGCGCTTGAGCTCGCTTAGCGAAAGCCCGCCTGCGACGCGAAACTTTCTCTTAATTTGGTCCGCTTTCGCGAGAAGGTTGTTCGCCGACTCATTGAGGCTGTCTCGCTTTTCCTTATTCTCTGAAACGAGTTTGTTGAACTCATCTCGCTTGTCTTTGGACTGCTGCGCGCTGTCTATCAGTGCTCGGGTCTTCGCGTTCAACTCGTCACGTCTCGTGGCGAACTGACTTGCTTCTGCGTTAAGCCGGTTACGCTCAAGCTTCGAGACTTCGGCTTCCTTTTTTAGCAAGGCTTTCTTTTCTTGCAACTCTCTCAGCATGCACTCCTCTCTTGAATATCGGCAGTATTAGGGTGAGATCCTTTTTCATGATGATGATGTCTGCAATATCGTACAGAACTGGGCTTGCGTTGAATGCTATGGAAAACCCGGCAGCTTCAAACATTGAGATGTCGTTTGCGCCATCTCCGATCACAATGCAGTCCTCGGGGCGTATCCCCTCCTTCTTGGCAATCGCCTCGAGAGCCTCTTTTTTGGAGTTTTGGCGTACGAGCGGTCCTACAACTTCTCCTGTCAAAACTCCGTCCTTTATGATGAGCTCATTGGCGATCAGACAATCAATTTCGAGTTCTTGAGCCACCCGTCGGGCAACGATGGTAAACCCTCCAGAAACCATTGCGATCTTGTACTCTTTCTTGAGCTCCCGTATGAGCTCTTTGGCCCCTTTCATGAGAGGGATATCTAAGGCGACTTTTTTGACCTCCGCTACCTTCAGACCTTTTAAGAGCTTTACGCGTTCTCTCAAGGCCTCTTCAAAATCCATTTCCCCCCTCATAGCGCGCTTTGTGAGCGCCACCACAAGGTCTCCGACATTGGCCGCCTTCGCCAATTCATCGATTGTTTCGCCATCGATGAGCGTGCCGTCCATATCGAAAACGATCAGTATTGCACTTCCGTTGCAAAATAATCTACCAAGCGGGGAATTGATAAGCTCCAAGCTCATGGCTGAAGCAGTATTCTACCTCCTGGTAGTTACTTTTAAACTCTACCACATCTTTTTTAACCTTTTCGGGTGCTTCGCCGTTAAGCACGCGTGCGACGAGTCCCGCTACAACTTTCATCTCCGACTCTTTCATTCCTAGTCGTGTTAGTTCTTGCGTTCCAAATCGAATCCCTGAAGGATTTTCTGGAGCATTATGATCGTCCCACGGTAGTAGATTTTTGTTAGCAATGATGTTCGCCTTTTCGAGAGCAACCGCCAAAGCACTTGCGCGCCCCACGTCTAGTACGATCTGATGAGATTCTGTGAACCCTTTGTCAGGACACAGCACGTTGAATCCGAGGTTGTAGAGCGCCGCACCGAGCGTCTGAGCATTCTCGATCGTCTGCTGCGCGTACGCTTTCCCGAATTCAAGCATTTCAACGAGTGTGACCGCTAGACCCGCAATGTGATGGAGGTGGTGATTGCTTACGGTTCCCGGAAACACCGCATCGTCGATCGCGTCGGCCAGCGCGCGCGTCGAAAAGATTATGCCGCCTTGAGGCCCAGGAAACGTCTTGTGCGTTGAACCGGTCATCACGTCAACTCCCTCGTCGAGAGGGTCCTGAAACTGCTCGCCTGCAATGAGGCCGAGCACGTGCGCGGAATCGTACACGATTGCGGCGCCGACTTCACGTGCGGCATCGCACGCTTCTTTGATTGGGTGGGGGAAGAGAAACAAGCTCGCCCCAAAGAGTATAATTTTGGGCTTCTTTTCATAAATCGTAGCGATCATCGCGTCGCTGTCGATATTCATCTCTTCGTAGTCAAAGGGATGTTTGACAATTCTAAGGTGGCGGATGCCCGCAACGGACTTCGTCCCGTGGCTTATGTGGCCACCGTGTGAGGTGTCAAGCGCCATTAACGCATCATTCAGATTTGAAAGGGCAAAAAACGCAGCGATATTCGCGTTTACGCCGGAGACGGGTTGGACGTTGACGTGCTCAGCCTTGAAGAGTTTGAGCGAAAGGTCGATGGCGTGCTGCTCCACCTCGTCGATATACTTGACGCCTTGGTAGTACCGCTGGCCGACCTTGCCTTCGGCGTATCGGTGGCCAAAATCAGATGCCAAAAGTTGGCGCACGGCAGGACTGGTAATATTTTCACTCGCGATTAAAGGGAGGGACTCGCTGAACCACTTATGATGTGCCCTCACCGATCGCGTTATGTCCTCGACGTGCATGGCATCTAGACATTATGCGTGCCTATAATAAACCTTTCTCAGCTAGGCAACCCACAGCAAGATCGAATTCGATTTTAAAGACGCCAAAAGACGTTACTATTTATATCCCGCATTTGATATGTACGCTGCAGAGGTCAGTGTCGAAAGCTCCAAGGTGTTCGCGATGAAACCTTTCCGCAAATCTCTGCTCATCTTTCTTGCGGCCGCCACACTGCTCGTCGTCGTTTATAGCTTGGTCTTCCTCTTCTTGATGGCCAGTGCTGAAGGCAGGTCTTATACAATAGTCGACGCCGTCTACTGGGTAATCGCGACGATGACCACGCAAGGTCTAGGAGACATCGTCTTTGTGAGCAGTGCTGGCAGGATGTTTGCAGTGCTTGTGATGCTTACCGGAATCATCCTCTTCTTTGCAATCCTGATCCCTCTCGTCGTCACGCCCGTGCTACAGAGCGTTCGGGGATCGGTGCCGACGAAGTCGAAGGCCCAGGATCACGTTTTGATCGTAGGCTATAATACTATGGCAGAAGCGATTATCGAAGATTTTGAAGAGCGGGGGTTACCGTATCTCGTTGTTCACGACGACAGGGAAGTGGTTGAGGCCCTGGTCGAACGAAAGATCCCGTGCATATTGGGGGATCCCGCCGATGAAGTGACTCTGCGAAACGCTCAGATAGAGCGCGCACATAAGGTCGTTCTAAATCAGAGCGATGAGAAGAATGCCATTGTCGCGCTGGCGGCAAAGAAGCTTACACGAGCGGATATCATTGGTCTTGTTGACGACATGTCGAATGCCGTATACTTGCTCTATGCGGGTGCTGACAAAGTCGTATCGCCTAAACAGCTCCTTGGCATCGATATTGGCCACAAGGCCGCAATGCCGATTACGCACCGGCTTGTTGGCACAACTCCCTTGATCGGCTCTTTGCGGATTTTTGAGCTTCCAATTCTTGGAGAGAGCGGTATCAACGGGTTATCGATCGAAGAAGCCAAGATACGTGAGCGAACCGGTGCCACAGTTATAGGCATGTGGAAGCGCTCAAAACTCACCTTCAATCCAGCGGCCTCTGAAATCATCACGGACACCACAGTGCTTTTGCTCATCGGCACAAAAAAGCAACTCGATGCGGCAAAGGAACTCTCAATGTGTCGGCTTGATGGCACGTACTGCGCGATCAGGGGGCACTATATCGTCGCAGGGTACGGCGACGTCGGAAAACGGGCATCCAAGGTGCTGCGGTCAAACGGTATTGAACACATCATCATCGATAAGCACCAAGGTGACGTGGTTGGAAGCTCCGCCGATATGACAATCCTTAGGCAAGCAGGGATTACCGAAGCATCTACACTTCTCGTCACGGTCAATAATGACCTGGATGCAATCTATACAACATTAGTCGCACGAAAACTTAACCCTCAGATTGACATTATCTGCCGCGCAGTGCGCCCGCGAGCAGTTGAAAAGTTGTATCAAGCGGGAGCAGACTATGTAGTGTCCCAGTCCGTTGTAGCTGGCCAAGTCTTGCTGAAATTTGTCGATCCCCGACCGCGTGGCACGCAACTACGGGAGGTCCTGCTCTCAGAGGACATGAAGGTTGTTGAATATCCTCCTGGTCCGTCACTCGTAGGCAGAAGCCTCGAGGACCTTAAGATACGATCACGCACAGGGTGCACCGTTATCGCTGTCACTGCCAGTGGAGCAACCATACCAAACCCCGATCCGCATCAAGTTATCCCCGAAGACTCTTTTCTCACCGTCATCGGTACGCGAGAACAGATACGTGAATTCAAGCGTGTCTTCGGATAGCTCTTTTGTGGACTCTATCGCAACGATCTCAGCACCGTTGCTAAACAAAGCCGCTAGCTTCATGCAGACTCAGATCTATGGTCTGCTAACGTGAGGAAACGGGTCAACCTGAACAGTCCACCTACTTGCACGCTAGTGGCGTCGTAGCCACGCAGCGACGAAGGATATGACGAACAGTATGACGAATATTACCACCACAAGCAAAACAGCACTCCACGCGATCCCAGCTATGCCAGACAGCCCGAGCAAGCCAGCAACAACTGCAATTATCAGAAAAATAATTGCCCAGTAGATCAAAGAGCCACGCCAAGCCATTGTTCCACCTCCACTGTTAAATCTTCGAAATCGTATATAAGCATTTTCTTATCGCTCTTTTGTCAAACGACCGCGCTAGAAGCGAAGAATAGAAGATTCGCCAGCGGATTACGGTACAAGCGGTACGCCATAACTGAACTCTTCAAACTCGAGGACATACTCCCACAACATCTGATCGATGCAAGTCGCTGTGAATGACGCGCTGTTTTGAGAGAGCGAGAACTCTTTGATTTCTGCTACCACCTCGCGATCGCATCTCCAGCAGTTATGCGGTCCCCGCCGTGTACCCCCTCCAACGGGATCACAGATGACCGTGGCAGTCTCGTGCGTCCCTTTCAGGACTTCCACTGCGGACCATAACCACGGGGGCCTATAAAGGCCCTTTTTCCAAAGCGCCTCAACCAGAGTGCCCTTTTGTACGTTGCATACGTTCAACGAGATGGTGTCTGCGTGCGGGGCAGCGTCGCGAACGGATCGAAGGGCATCTTCCAAGGCTTCCCGTTCTGTCAGAAAAGGCGGCTTGAGCAGCAGATAAGCCTTAACCGTGAAGCCGTTAGCGTGCGCGGCTTCAGATGCCCTGACAAAATCGCGAAACGAAAACCCTTTGTTAATGTAGTTGTTTCGGATGCAGTCATTTGACGTTTCAAGGCCGATAGCAACTTCAACGTGTTCGTTGATTCGAAAGATATCATCACAGATCTCAGGCGTGACGAATTCTGGCCGACTCTCAACGATAACCTTTGGCGTGCCCTTCAACTCAGACAGGATCGCGTCTCGCACGTCGATCGGCACCTCGCTTTGATCAAGAAAACTGCCTGAAGTAAAGATTTTTACGATCTTAAACGCCTTGCCGTAATGGGCTATTACTTCGTGGAATTGCTTTTGAATATCGGAGGCTTGCGCGTCAGGATTCGAGTCGATAATATAGCCGCACATAGTGCAGCCTTCGCGACGGGCCCAAGAGCACCCTTTGGTCGTAAGAACCACCGTAAGGGAAGGCACGACGTCGCCGTTAAGCAGATCCCAGCCGGTCCAGGCAAATCGCGCATTGCCACGTGTGCGGCGGCCGTTCGTCTCTCGTCCAGACGTTCGCGGCACGCGCTTCCGAGCTCTATACTGTTTTTTCATCGCGACCCCATGTGCCGCACAACAACAGCGCCACCTCTTTTTGACGCTTGCATCTCCCAACCGCTCATCAGAGCTCTTCCGACTGCAATAACGCGATCGTTCACGACGATAACCTCATCGAAAGGCCGTATGCCCGGGTCGGCACTGAGCACACCGATCGCAAAAACCGTTCCTTTTGGTTGAAAGTCATCGATCTGCACGCAATAGCTACCTTCACGTGCGCGCAGATACCGTCCAGCGCCTTCGATCGTTAGGGCAAGGGTCTGGTACGTGCCAGTGATAGTCGCAATGCGCCGTCCGCGGTCCGAGGCATAGTAGGTCGGAAAAAGCCCGCGGATTTTTGGAATCTCTGGGAAGATAGCCTCTGACGCGTGCGGGCCAAATTGAAAGTCAGCGAGATCCCGTATGTAATCAAACCGCAAATCGCGCCGCGCCGGAGAACACGCATCAATAAGCTCGTGAGCGACCGCGCTTAAGCGCTGGAGGGACGCAGAACTGAGGATGTTCTCATCGTTGACGGTATGAACGACCTCGATTCCCAATGAAGCAGCGGCAGCATCACAGATCTGTCGATAGGGACCACTCACGTGTGCAACGACGCTTTCAAAGGCATTGGTCGAAAGGTAGTGAGTGAGGCGCTCGGTCACCCACTCTCTCTCGTCGCACGTCCACGTGCCGGTGACCGGTATGTCGTAATTGCTTGCAGGGTACATAATCTCGAGGCTGCGTGGAACAACGCCGATGGGCGATGTGATTATGGCCTCGTTAAGATACTGGCGCAGCTTGTCGAGACGTGCGAGGATAATCCTGTGAGACCGCGAGCGAGAGTACGGTTTTCGCGCAGAACACGGAAGCAGAAGGAGGATGCCATCTCTTCTCCGAAGGCGCTCGATGACGCGCTCACTAAACCGGCGTACGTCAGGCCTGTTCAGAGATTCTTGGGAACACGCGAGCAGCGTGGCCTTCCGCACGATCGGCGACCGCCGCTCAAAGTAACTGTACTCGTTGTCGAGCAATCGCAAAAGCGCCGTTAGTCCGGGGGCTGCTCTGCATCTCCCCTCCACAAGCTCCCGCAGAGTTCCGCGTTCGACATTCTCGGCTATCTTATTGAGCTCCGCTTTGAGGGCTTTTTTGTTGTGGTCAGATGCTAACGTCACCCTGTGCTCGAACGAGAGTTCCGACATGGTGGCGCCATTGCAGGCGTTGCAGAAACAGGGCCGGCGCGAAACCTCGTCAAAACGCCGTTCGCCGTCGGCATCGAGAAAGTACCCTTCGCGTGCCTTAACCTCTGCCATCACGGTATCAACAAGATCAACGCCCGCGTACACCAGCAAGCTCACGTTCGTTGGCGTTGCCAACGCCGGCACGTAAAGCGCTGAATCAGGATTTGCTAATGCTCTAGCTTCCAAGAGCGCCTTGGTCAGCCCTCGTGGATCATCGCGGAATCGCGCTGCGCCTGCGAGGACGACGACATCTGCATCGACTTGTTCGGCGCTCGTTCCTTCTTGAGCAGCGATGACCGTTACGTCGATTTCAGCTTTGTGAATCGTCAGTTCCTTTAGGAACTGAAGTTCTTCCTTAGACTCGAAGCTATGAGGCGTAAGGAGCTCTTCGCCTCGCCAGCTGAGCTTTCCTAAGCGGGCAGCACCGTCCCGGTGTGTTACCTCGAACAAGCGCGTCATGTTCCCTCACAAGGGTAAGAGCGTTGCGTAAGAGCTTAGCTCGACAAGGTCCTCGCGATTCCACCTATCATCATACGCGAAGGTTGCTTCAAGGTTTTTGGATCTGATTAGCTCTATCAGATTTCTTACAGCAGATTTGGTCGAGGCGTGATCTGGAGCGGGGACTTCAGACTGGCCGATAGGATACGTTTCTGCGAGCTCTTGCGGATAAGGACCAAAAGGGGCCTTCATTAGTAGGGTCGTATCAAATTCCTGTTCCATGTCTCGGGTCTTCTTCCTGTTTGTCGTAATGAGCACTCGGCCGGTCAGTTCAAGGTTGTTAAGCTTTTTTGAGAAGCGCGCTACGTCCGGCCGTTCGGCAGACTCCGTGCTCGTGTAGAGAAAAGAACACTTTAGCGGTTCGATGGCTTCAAAGGACGCGCAGCTTTTTTGGATCGTTCGCAGGGCTTGCAAAAGCGCGGGATACCGGCACCGCCTTTCAACCAGCTCCCAGAGTTGCCCGTCAACTATCGCTTGCTTTATCGTTTTAAGCTCAGCAAATGACACCCAAAGGTTATGCTCGGCAAGTTCCCGTTCCGTTAGCTTGGGGTCTCCAGCTGCGCATACTGGACATGAACACGGCAAATAAGCTAAGTCGCTGAGTTGGTGAGTGCCGCTTGCCGTCAGATAGCGCCCGGCTCTCGCGTAGAGTGCGTAGGCGGCTGAGTCGAACAGGTCGCAGCCTAACGCTACTGCGAGAGCGAACATCATGGGATGTCCAGCGCCAAACAGATGAACGGGCTTGTTCAACGCCAATCCTGCCTTGCAAGCCATAATAACGTTGCTCAGATCAGAATACCGATAGGATTCCATAAGCGGAACGACCGCACCGATAGGGTAGACGTCGGCATCAAGCGTGCTGAGCAGCCGCGCGTGCTGTTCTCTCAAGTCGAGGTGCGTCGACCCTTGGATAGGCGCTGCTAAGAGCATTTCGGCTCCACAGCACGTCATAGCCTCCCGAATCCGCTCCAGCGTCACGTTGAGTTCTCTGAGTGCCCGTTCAAACGGAACGTCAGGGGGGGTAGGTATATCAATTGGAGTTCCGATGTCTGATCCTATGTCGCGCTGGAAAGCCACTATCTCTTCTGAGCGAACTTCTATGCTCCCATAGGTGGAGAGTTGAAATGATCCCGAATCAGTCATAATCGGCCCGTCAAATCCGAGCAACTGGTGGATACCTCCCGAGAGCGCCGCTTCCTTTAAACGGGTATTCCGGTAGACGATATACGCGTTTGTTATGAGCGCTACGGCCCCAAACTGACGCATCTCATCAGGTGCAACGAGCGCCGCGTTCGGGTTTACAACCGGCAGCAGGGCCGGCGTTTCGATCGGTCCATGCGGCGTCGTTAGCTTGCCAATACGCCCGAATACGTCTTTGTGCGTTATTTCAAATCGATCAGGCATCGCCACCTCGTGGCATGACGATGATCTCCCTGATGCGGGCATCGAAAAAGTTGTTCATGTGTGCTGGACGTATCACTACGGCAGTGTCAGAACCACTGCCCGTGCCACCGACGGCGATAACGTCTTCAATAGGTATTGCGCCGGCATCAGCTGCCATGATCGTGATCTCCACGCACACTTTGAGTCCGTGTCCGAGGAGGGAGCGGAGAGCTTCTGCGATGGTCTCAACGCGTGAAATGCCGCCGAACTTCCGAGAAATACTCCTTTCAACTCCTGAAAGCACGTGAGATTGGGTCAATACCGTGACTCCTTGCCTTTCGAGCATCGTTCGTTTTTCCGCGTCAAAACGCTGTGTGCCCTCTTGACTAAAGCCCGTATGGTGCGTGACAACGATCAGCTCTGCTTTGTTTTCGAGCGCAGCTGCAAATTTCACCGCGGTGGCACCTGTCGTGCTAGCTACGATAACGCGCTCGAGGCCGCTCCGGGCGATGTAGGCCGTGACGGCGTCGATGACATCGTCCGTGTTTTGAGGGCCGGGCCTCTCCAGATAAATAATTTGTTCTTTTCGCATTGCGCATCCATCTCTTAAGCCCACAAAGAGAAGCTCAGCGTCAGGACCCGCGGGTTTTCACCACATCTTTGAGGATTCCGAGCGTCTCTCTCGAGAACATATCGGCAATATCTCGTCCGATTGTCAGGCTTTCGTCTGGTTCGATGCCGAATGAGGTTAGGCTTGTGATAGCGACACCTTTAGGCGTGCCGCTTGTTGTGACGTTAATCCCAAGATGCATCTTCTCGCTGGCTATGCTTGCCGTCGCAATGCTCACGGTGAGCTTTTCGTCTGCAATGTAGAGATCATCACCAGATCTCGTCGTCTCAATGCCGTACATGTTGAGTACGGCTTGCGCGGAAATAACGAGTAATCGCTGTAATAGGTAGGATATGAACATGTTTCCAGGACTATCAAAGCGTTCAACAATGAGGTGGAGCACATCGTCGCCGGTTATTTTCATTTTTCCGCGAATATCCTCGCAGTCTTTCATGCGTTCTTCCGAGACGTCCATGCCACCCCGAAAAACGACAATGCAATCGCCGAGTATGCCGTAGTGTTTGTAACCCCACAATGGTTCTATTTGCGATCCATCGTAAAATACGGGATCTTCTATGACCTCAACGAGCATACCTCATAGTCTTTTTCTGCACTTAAATAGTAATGGTTGCAAGGTTAACAGATATAAGACTTCGAAACAAACCTAGTTGTAGTGAAGATTATTGGCTTTTCGTCTCTGAATAAGACGCTACTGGCATACCCCTCGATGGAGCTGCTGCCGCTCGCACATAATCTGTCGCTTGGGGTAGGACGGCGAACCTGTATCGGCAGGTGGCAGGCTGGCGTCTATCATCCGTGCGATAGCGTAGAAATCCCGGCGTGCGGGAGCTGCCGGGAGTTTAACGCCTGCGCAATCTGCACCGGGACGTGCTTGAAGGACGAAAAAACGTGTTTAGAGGAGCATGCGGTATACATCGCCATGTTCAGGCCCGACATTTTCAAGATCGGTGTAACGAAAGCCAGCCGCCTAACTGACCGGCTGCGAGAGCAAGGTGCCGACGTCGCTGCAGTAGCGGACTATATCTCAGATGGCGAACTAGCTCGAAGGCGCGAGCGTGAACTGCAGAAGCGTTACGGGATCAACGGGACCGTCCGCCATTCGCAAAAAATGCACGTTGACACTGAACTCGATTGGACAGCGTGGGAAGCAATGAAAGCTAAGATGGACGTTCACGATGAGATTAAGCTCCGCTATTTTGATTTGCCGCTCTGGATGCGGCCCTTGCCGGTGAAAGATATGCTCCTGGGCCGCGTCATTGGCGTAAAGGGGCGGCTCGTCGTCTTAGAAAAAGATGGGACTCTTTACGGCTTTGACCTCAATCACATCCTAGGCGCTGAGATATTTCCGATTAGAAGCTCAAAGAGGCAAATAGCGCTAAACACGTCCTGAAGTCACTCTTTCAGATTCAATTGCTCGTAGTTTTTCGCTGTATCACAACCTCGTGCTGTTTTAATCATCGGGACATGCTGTTTTTGACAAGTTGATGGGCTGCTCGTAGAGGTGGTCACAGAAAAGCTGTGATTAAGCCGCCTGCCATTTTTACCCGCTCAGGGACGAAAGCAATAGCCTCGCCTGAGGACGTTCTCTCCAACGTCGCTGCAAAGGTCAGCAGCTAAGTCAAATTCACGCTAATGAATTCTAGAGCTGTAGGTGTACCGCTGAATTGTCTCTCTACCGATCGATAATGACGATTCCAGCTTATTCTGGCTGGAAGTCATCCAGTGAATACTGGAGCAAAGAGGGGGGGTACGTTATGTGGGCGCCCTCAACTTTTGCAAATGGGGTAAGTTCGTGAGTCGCCGAACGAGAAGCGTTCAAAATATGCACAACCGTCCATCCAAGCGCCAAAAGATAGTCTGCGATAATCCGACGATGGCAACGCGTCCAAAGGACTTCAGCGCACATTAAGGCGACGGTTTTTTGTGTGGCAAGGGAGGTGACTTCAGTCAAGGCGTCAGAAAAAGCGTCAGTTAGCGCATAATCCGCATAGTTCTTGAAACTTTTCACCCTCCACGCAGTGTTTGGCGAATCTGTCGACGTCTGCGGTCTGAAACCCCCAAGTGCTTCTCCCATCCAGCAATATTGAATATTTGACCGCGGTAGCTCATATTCAAGCACTTCCTTGTTGAAGTGAGGATTAGCGAGTGAGTGCGGATGGCTGCGCACGTCGATTACCGTTCGAACGGCATAATGCGATAAAACCGAAATGAATTCCTGTTGCGATCGATTCGAATGCCCCACGGAGTAGATCACCATCATCAAGCTCCGCCTGTACTACTAGTTGTGCGATAAAGATTCTTTGCATTTGCTCTTAAGGAGCCTGCATTCATTGACAGGATAGACTGCAGATCACGCGTAAATCAGTCGCACAACCAGCTTGGAAGCTCGCAAATCTTATATCAGTGGCGCGCTCATCAGTTGTACGAAATATCAACGGCTTCTAAACCCACGGAATAAGTAGTGAAAGCCTCTCTGCGGCGGCCACGCTTGTCTGCGGCAGAAGTCGTGAGGTGCGAAATGGGAGTTGCGTATGAAGGTGCCAAACACCGAATTTAACAGGAAGAATTGCATTTGTGATAAAGGCGATTGTCTGACGTACACTGAGAACGCGCTAACTGATACGCTTTTTTGTGCTATCGGTAAAAGTCCGAAAAATCCACGACGCGTCAGATGTCCATGTGGCGTGTGTCCCGTATTGGCAATGTTTGACCTCGGCGATGCCTACTACTGTATAGAAGGCGCAGCTAAAGAGTAGCGAAGCTTTTTTAACGCCAAATGTCGCCGGATACAGCGCGGAGCGATCAGCCCTTGATCGACTCCAAAAAGAGATCTGTCGAAGAGAGAAATCGGGCAATTGTGCTGCGTAACTTTCGAGCATTCGATTCAGGCGATTTGCGGACGCTCGAAGAGACAACTGCGCCGAGTTTTGTCGATCATAACCCTCTGGAGGGTCAGTTGCCGGGTGTCAAGGGCACGACGCAAGCCAGTGCGATCTATCGTACGGCCTTTCCTGATGCAAAAATCTTCGTCGAGGACACGATCGCAGAGGCTGATAAGGTGGTCATCCGATGGTCAGGATACGCGACACACAAGGGGCCTTTCTTAGATGTCGCTGCCACTAACAAACGGGTGACTCTGCAAGGAATCACCATTTTCCGCGTCGTGAAGGGGAGAGTCGCGGAGCAGTGGGGCGAGCTTAACTTGTTAAGTATCCTGCGACAGCTTGGTGCCTTTAGTCTTGACCGGTGATTGCAGGAGTAACGCGCGATAGAAGCGGTAATCCTGACTGCAATAGAGAGAACAGCTATATCACCTCCACCACTAACTTCGGTAACACACTTCGTGGAGGGAGTTTAGATGACAGTCGAAGAAAACAAACGATTAATGAAAACGTTAGATGTCGCGTGTTGCTTCTAAATAGCTACCGTTGAATTTGGGCTAAGCGAACTCCCATGTCAAAAGCTTTTTGACAATCTTTTGGAAATTCTTCTGTTCGTCTCTTTGCTTTCTCTTGGACATCAAATAATGTTGACTCATACTTAGAATAATCATCAAATTGATAGGTATCGGTAACAAACAGCGATTCCGATTCCCCGAAGATCCTCTTCATTACCATTTCAACAATATTGAGAGACTGATCATAGCCCATCAGTTTCATCCGGTCTTCTTTCGCACCCATCGTGTAAATTAAACCCGTCTTGATCCTCCTCTTAAAAAGCGTTGAGTGGTTTGGATCATACACCAAGTACGGGAATATCAGCCGTTCCATGAAGGATCTCATCTCGCCGGTCGCTGTTCCTAGGTAGATGGGAGAGCCCAAGATAATGGCATGAGCTTCCTCAGCTTTTTTGAGAATTGGTGTCAAATCATCGTTTACGGCGCACCTGCCATAGCTCTCGCCATTTTTCAATTTGCAGGCAAAACAACTAATGCAGCCTTTAAAATTGAGTTTATAAAGATGAACGAGTTCGGTCTCTGCTCCCTGTGAAGCTGCTCCTTCAAGCGCATTATTCAATAAGGTTGCGGTATTGCATTTAGTTCTCGGACTTCCGTTTATTGCTAAAACTTTCACAGACATTGCGTCTCCCTCATAATGATTTAGCGTTTTGTTTATACGAGCGTGTGTGTCTGAACATTGACTTAAACTCACACGCCGTGCTTTTTGCAGATGTTACGCCGCCTCAAAAGGGTGTTTGAAAGCCACTATCCCAAAAAGCTTGATCGTTAATCTGAAGGACGTAACAAAAATACTAAGTAGGGGGTGACTGCACCTAGCAAGGATGAAAACCATCGACATCGTCAAGCTGCTCATATCTCTCGCCGTGCCTTTGTTGACCGGTTTCGGATCTACGGTGTTCACGATCAACTCAATCCCCACATGGTATGCTTCGCTGAACAAGCCTTGGTTCAGCCCTCCAAACGTGGTATTCGCTCCGGTCTGGACGACCTTATACATACTGATGGGCGTGGCGTTGTTCCTCATATGGCGTTCACCGCGAAATCGTACGAGGGATACAGGGATCGCCCTTTTTGCAGCACAGCTTGCAGTGAACGTTATCTGGACGTTCGCGTTTTTTGGACTGCAAAATACACTCTACGGCTTGCTTAGCATTATCCCGCTTTGGATTTTGATTGCTGCTACTATCTACCAGTTCTACAAAGTTGAAAGGTGGGCCTCATACCTTTTGGTGCCTTACATTGCGTGGGTGAGCATCGCCACTGCCCTGAATGCGGCGGTCTACCTGCTGAACCGCTGAAGAAACCCTTGAGCCAGATTAAAGAAGAAAAAGATGCTATTTTTTTAATAGACTCCGTCTCAGCGAGGCGGAGGTCATTTAGGTTCACGCCAGTTTTGGTCTTTGAACAGCTATTGTTCCCCTAAGACGCAACTTAGCGTTTTGAACAAGTGAGTCACTCGGCTACGCATTCAGCGCGTCATTTCAAATTGCGGCACATTTTGTCTTGATCTCAGTTGTTAAGACAGTTGCAACACTACACCCTAGCGTCGATATGCATCGACCTGCGCCGATATGGCGGAACGGCTACGCAGCCGCCTGCAGAGCGGCTCATCCCGGTTCGATTCCGGGTGTCGGCTTCGTGATTTCGCGACTGTTTATCCCAGGGGCAGCAACTCAAACTCTCGAAGTGGTACAATGACAGAGGGCGAGTCAATCGGGGATATGTTGTTCCGGAAGTGCAGTTAACCACTCGTTATTGGGGGGGCTTGATGAAAGACACGGGAAGCGACTTCTGGGGAGGGAAAAGATGCTTGGTAACTGGGGGATATGGCTTTGGCGGTTCCCATTTGTGTCAGCAACTATTAGAAAAAGGAGCCAGAGTTTATGTGCTGGATCGCGAGACTCCAACTAATTCGTATTTGGTACTAACGGGACTGGCCAGTAGCATTCATTATATTTGCGGGGACGTGAGAGACCTAGAACTTCTTAAAATCAGTCTCGAACGCTTTGAGATTGATACGGTCTTTCATCTTGCCGCTCAACCGGTCGTGCCAATCAGCAATGTCCATCCGTATGAGGTACTTTCTGTAAACGTCATGGGAACATACTCTGTTTTGGAAGCAGTCAGAAATTCTACATGTGCTAAAAATCTAGTCTTTGCTTCCAGCGGAGCATTTTATGGTACGACCACCCAGCATGAGCCAATTAGCGAAGATTCCCCCCCTCTTGTAGCTGCAAATATTTATACTCCGTCTAAAGTTGCTGGTGACATCGCTGTCCGGTGCTATGCAAAAACCTACGGAATGAAGGCAGCAGTATGTCGCTTCATTAACACCTACGGACCGGGAAATACTAATTTTAGCACAATCGTTCCTACGGCCATTGCCAATATTATTACCGATCGTCCTTTTGATTTTGGAGCACGAGATGATGGTACCTCAACCTTCGATTATCTTAACATTCGGGATATGACTAGAGGTTATTTGGCAGTGGCAGAAAATATGGACGTCGCCTCCGGCGAAGCTTTCAATTTCGGCGGGGGGTACCCTATATCAGTCAGGGATCTAGTTCAATTGATTAGCCGTCTCTACGATGGGCAAGAGAGAGAACCAGCGTTTCACGGTCCGAAAAAAGCCACTCCAACATTCAAACGTTTGGACACTAACAAAGCCCGTAGGGTATTAGGATGGCAAACATCTATTTCGCTGGAAGATGGATTAAAGGAAACCATCGATTGGTACAAGCGTTTTTGGACAGAGCTATGAATTAGTAATCGGCAAATCACCATTGATCTGCTGGACAATCAACATTTGAGGAGTAAGTATACCCTTCCCGCAGCGCATAACATTAGCGTCGTATTTTGTGCGTGTTTAGCTTCATTGACGCTTTTGGAGGACTAACTAATGAAATACGATTTTGACCGCGTATATGACAGAAGCAATACCAATTGCATCAAATGGGATACCGTCAAAGCGATATTTGGTCGCGATGACGTCATTCCGATGTGGGTTGCCGATATGGATTTTCCAGTTGCCCAACCGATTGTTGAGGCGCTGAAGAAGCGCGCGGAGCACGAGTTTTATGGGTATACTCAGCCGGGTCCCAGTGTCACCGAAGCTGTTGTTGACCGTATGCAGCGGAAGTTCAAATGGAGAATCCAGCCGGAATGGGTAGTTTTTACCCCTGGTGTTATTCCCGCGCTTCATGCGGCGGTCAGAGCTCTTGCCCGTCCGGGCGACGAAATCATCCTGCAACCACCGGTATACTATCCCTTTTTCTCGGCAGTGACGTCCAGCGGATGTCACATCGTGAATAACGAACTAAAACTGATAGACGGCTGCTATGAGATGGATTATGCAGGCCTTGAAGGCAATTTCCAGCCCAGAGCTGGTATGGGTCCCTCCCCTAGCCGAACAAAGGCTATCCTCTTGAGCAACCCACACAACCCAGTAGGGCGTTTGTGGAACAAGGAGGAACTGAGCCGGCTGGGGGAGATTGTCATCAGCCACGGAGCCAAAGTTATCTCCGATGAAATCCATTGCGAACTACTCTTCAATGGATGCGTACACACTCCTTTTGCCTCAATTTCACCGGAGTTTGAACAGAACTGTGTGGTCTGCATGGCACCTAGCAAGACCTTTAATCTCGCCGGGCTCAAGGCGTCTTCCATTATCATCCCCAACGAGAGACTTAGGAATGATTTCGTAAACGCTAAAACTGGTATACAGCCAGGGCCGAACATTTTTGGTTTGACGGCGCTTGAAGCCGCTTACCGTTTCGGGGACGAGTGGCTGGAACAGCTTCTTCCTTATCTGCAGGGCAACCTTAACTTTGCGACTGAATACTTTGAGAAGAACATACCGAAAATCAAAGTCATCAAGCCGCATGGGACTTATCTTGTCTGGCTTGACTGCCGGGAACTGGGAATGGACAGCATGGCATTAAGGAGCTTTATGCGGGGGAAGGCCAGAGTAGGTTTTGATGACGGCTTTGTCTTCGGTGCTGGCGGAGCAGGATTCCAGAGAATGAACATTGCTTGCCCTCGGGCTGTTCTGGAGGAAGCATTGAGCAGAATCGAAGCAGCGGTGGGCAGTCTGTAATCTCCGGCTGCTGGCGGCTGGTCAAAGGCATTAATGGGGGCACAAACGGTGGACGAGAGCGCGGAGACGAAAGCTTTTCTTATTGCAGAGGGAGGTGTGGATATTGATGAGCGTATACTTGGGCGCATTACAACCCCTGCTTCGGGCCCGGGTGCCGGCCTCACGTCGTTCTTTTTGCTATTTAACGGTCACCGTGTGCGCTTGGGCATAAAACACGGTTCTCGGCTTAAGGCATCGCTTGAAGGGAATGAAGTAGTTATCCGCGACCACGAAAAAGAGATCGTTCGCGGATCTCTCGAAGATGCCATCGCTCATTGCCCCGGACAAGCGTACATCACCGTAAGCGAGGTATGCATATTCGACTGCCAGTACTGCCCAGTGCCGCTTCTTAGAGGTTCGGTAAAGAGCCAGAGTGATGTTGAGATGGCGATTTCGCGAATTCTTGCCGATCCAACCCTCGCAAGCAAGCTAAAGGCTATCGCATTAACCTCCGGTGTCGAAAAGTCAGCGCAACACGAAGCCGAGCGGATCGCAGCTATCGTTCACACCCTGAGAGAGAAATACGATCTGCCGATCGGCGTATCCGTTTATCCAACACCAAATTCAACTAAGTTGTTGAAAGATGCCGGAGCTGACGAAATTAAGTACAACGTCGAAACAATGGATCGTCAACTCTTTGAGCAGATGTGCCCTGGGCTCTCACTCGACTTCATTTTGAAGGCTCTAAAAGACGCAGTAGAGATTTTCGGCCGAAACAAAGTGTTTTCCAATATCCTCGTTGGCTTGGGAGAGGATGATCTCTCAATTATCAACGGCATGTGCGAACTGATCAAAATAGGTGTGATACCTATACTAAGAGCCGTTGTTGAGCATCCTTTGCGAGCAGAGACGGGCATGCGACGACCTGATGCAGAGCGCCTTTTGCGACTAGCGCGAAAAGAGCGTAAACTCCTCGACAAGTATGGCCTGCGAGCTGACATAGCAAAGACGATGTGCGCCCCGTGCACAGGCTGTGATCTGATGCCTCACCGGGACGTTTAACACCGGCTGGTGTGCATATTTTTTGCGTCGTTTCGCAGTGACAAATCCCGCATAAGCGGCTGACAAGATTCGACTTTTTTCCGCTGAGGCTTTTTTTTGATGATTTGCGATTGTGGTTGTTATCCACTGACGCCAGAGAATCGGTCTGTCTAGGTCTTACGCAGTACTAACGTCGCGCGGCCCCTAAAGAAGCCCTTGAAAAGATGCTTGGGACGGGTGTATAGCGCCGCAATAACTCTTAGGCTTTGTTGCATAACCCCCGTCTGTTGCAAAAGTAAAGGTTGTGTTGCAAAAGTCTACGCGGGTTGGGGTTCTGTTAAACCAAACGTTGTTAATCCTAGGTTGTTGAGAAAAGGTTGGCGGAAAATTGTTTTTCTGTAACAATTGCACGTTACATAGGATTATGTTATCGCAATATGGGATAACTTGCATTGTATTTGTAGAGGGAGTAATATGACGCTAAGTATCATTATTAGAAGCCCAGATGGCATTGTACTCGCCACTGAAAGCAGAAGTTTGACGGAAGTGACTTTGCCAAACGGTTCGAAATGCCCAATTAGCTTTGATGAAACCAAGAAACTCCTAACGTTTGACGAACCCCACAACTTTGTAGCTGCTGTCACGACCGGGCTTGGAGGAATAGGGAATAGGTCTGTTTATAATTTCGTACCAGATTTTGAAGCAACAATCGCTTCAGAAGGTCGTATGCCGGTTGACGAGTTCTCCGAAAAAATGTCCAACTTCTTCATGAAGGAATGGGAGAGGCGGCCACCAGAAATGAAAGACTGGAAAGGCCCGTCGATATCTTTTCTCGCGGCGGGTTTCAACGAAGGGGATGCATATCCTCACACTTACAAAATAGATATTCCTTCTGAACCGAAACCCGTTGAATTGCCCCAGATAGACATAACTTGGGGAGGTGAAGGAGAGCTAGTCAACAGACTGATAAAAGGTTATGACCCCAACCTTCCAAAACGATTGTCAGACGCTTGGTCGTTAACTGAAGAACAAGTGAAAGCTATGCCAGAAATCGCGCAACCGCTTTCTCTACAGTTCCCGTTGCCAGTGATGGGATTGCAAGGCTACATTGACTTAGCGGTATTGCTTCTCCGCACCACGATAGAAACTCAGCGACTAGCACTCTACGTAAGGGGGTGTGGCGGCCCTATCGACATGGCTACAATAACGCGAGGAGACGGGCTTTGCTTCGTTCGACTTAATGACGAAGACGAGATTTGCTAACTGCGGAGACTAAAAAATTGTCCTGAGGTACCGTGTTTCGGCCCTTCAGTTTGCGAGCGAACGCGCTTTATATATTCCTCAATTGCTTTGTAGTCGCTTTCCGTAATTTCTTCGCCGTCTAAGAAGTATTTGTCAACGCTCTTTTTCTCAAGCACGTGGGTGCTATTTTCTATCTTACTTTCCATTCTAAATTAACCGATTGCTAGGTAAACGTTTAATCGGACGTACGACGATTATCAGTTCTTTGTCGCGTATTTCTAGCTGCCAATCTAATGAATCATCACTCGTCAGGTTCAAAGCTCGGAAGGAAAGGGGTTTGAGCATAGCAAAGACCTGCAAAATCACCAAGAGCGGCAACAGTTGGATAGTTCCCTCTCAGTCAAACGGAACCACATACGACGTAGAATTCTCAGAATTTGACCATAAACAGTCTTGCACTTGCCCTGATTACCAATACCGGAAAATCAAGTGCAAGCATATCTTCGCGGTTGTGTTAATCGTCACTGAAGAGATTGACAGCTACGGAACGGTCACGCAGACTGTTACAAAGCGGGTAAGCTACGCGCAGAATTGGCAAGCCTACGACCAAGCGCAAATACACCAGAAAGAGCTTTTTATGGGCTTGCTCCGAGACTTAACAAGTTCTATTCCGCAGCCGGAGTACACGTTTGGAAGGCCGAAGTTGCCATTAGCCGATATGGTGTTTGCGTCTGCTTTGAAGGTCTTCTCAACCTTTTCGCTAAGGCGGTTTACCACTGACATGCAAATAGCAAAGGAGAGAGGTTTGATTGAGAGAGTGCCCTACTACACGACTGTTGCGCGGTATATGGAGAATTCAGAGCTAACACCCATCATCAAAGACCTTATCGCCATGACAAGCCTCGCTTTAGCCTCAGTTGAAAACGACTTCACTATTGACAGCTCAGGATTCGGAACTTCGAGGTTTGTCAAGTGGTTCGACCACAAATACGGCAAAGACAAAGACGTTAGGACGTGGGTAAAAGCGCACGTAGCTTGCGGGGTTAAGACAAACATCGTTACTGCTGTCGAGTTGACAATGGGTAACGAGCATGATTCAAAGTTTCTGCCGGAACTGGTGACTCAGACAGCTCAGAACTTTACGTCAAAGAAGTGTCCGGAGATAAGGCGTATTCTTCGAGAGCCAATTTAGAATTGATAAACGAGCTGGGCGCTGTGCCTTACATCCCATTTAAAAAGGGAACCACAGGCCGAGCGAAGAACGCGCCAACGTGGAAGAAGATGTATCACTACTTCGAATTCAGAAACGAGGAATTCCTAGAGCACTACCACAAGCGGAGCAATGCAGAGACGACGTTTCATATGATAAAGAGCAAGTCTGGGGATTCAGTACGCAGTAAGACGGAAGTGGCTCAGGCTAATGAAGTCTTACTGAAAGTGCTGTGCCACAACATCTGCGTGGTAATACAGGAGATGTTTGAGTTGGGCATTGAACCCAACTTTTTTTCTTCTTAAGGGTGGGTGTTTGGTTCGGCAGCCAGAGCTTTTTGTAAGAGCACTGTTAATAACCACTCTTCTGGAAGGCGATAACCTATGAATCAGAGCGAGCTGTTTAAAGAAGTTCTTGAGAATATTAGGAAAGAGATTAAATCCCAAAATGATGAGATAATAAAAATCGCAGAGCGTGTTGGAGATAAAGAGAGAAAGAAGATAGGAGACCGTATTAGCATCGACAGCGACATCGCTGACGGCTTCAAGAACATCGTTTCCAACATCGACCGGCTAGAACAGATGATAAGCGCGGTAAACCAGAGAGTTTTTGAGGTAAACCAGAGAGTTACTGAATTGGCGAAGCATACTTACCCCTATGTATGAGTGTGTTACACGTTTGTGGTTGTGACGGTAAGAACCTAACCAGAAATTTGGGGGGGGTGAGGAATTGGTCAATGAAGATGAATTTAAGGTATTAGAAAACCGTGTGGAAGAGCTTGAAAGACTTTTTGAAGAACTCCATCAGCAAATGACACCCGATAAGATAGGAAAATTGGTTGAGAAATACGTGAAAGAATATGCTAAGCTTCCAGAAGGAGCTAGGAGTTAACGAGTCGTATACGCTTATTATTTTCTGCTTTACTCCTTAACTTAACGAATCTTTGTTACCAACCGATTCACCTCAGCCACTTTTCACCGATTCAGCAACCGCAGATTCAGCACTAGTTTCGAGTGGGTTCACTGGAGATTCAACAAAGCCGCAACAAAAGATGTTTGAGTTGGGGATTGAGCCGAGTTTCTTTGGTCTTACGCCCGCTTTGAATGCCGACTTGTAAGCAAGACTACCGAAAGATATTTTTCTTTTCACATATTATATTATAAAACAGGGACGTGGCGACGATGGCAGGTATAATCAATAGTCGTGGCAATTCTTTTACTGGTGGTGACGATTATTTTCAAGGTGGCAATGCATCTGTAAATGGCAACTATTTTTCGGCAAGAGACGATGTTATTCTTGTGGATTCCTCCGCCTTAACAGCCTGCGCCTTACCTACCTTTATAAGAAGCGGAGAAACTCTACCTCCAGAAATACTCCCGGATGTAAGTAAAGAGAAGCCACTACTCTTCGAAATAGATATCATACGTGTTGTTTCGGCTGAGCCGTTAATAGACCAAATAAAACGACGTTGAAGGCGTTTAGATGGGTAATAATGGTTAATATTGACCCTTGCGACGCCTGCGACGCAAAAGACAAGTGTTCAGCAGTTTTTGATGAAATTGACAATACTAAGGAAATTGAACAGGGCGACATACTCCTTTTGCCTTATATTTATCCTATAGGACGTATCGAATTTGCAGAAGATAAGCCCGAGGGTAAGCTCAAAGCATGGATACAAAAATGGAATGCTGTGGTGCTAAGTCACTCTAGCACTTTGGCACAAAACAAGTTAGACCTCGTGCTTCTCTGTCCTATATGGGGGGTAAGCAGTTTCTATGCAAATCGCGTCGAGCGGCTTAAACTAGATGATGAATATGCCAAAAAAATTTTTAAAGACGGTAAATTTGATAGAGAAAACTTCAAAAATAAAACAGATAGTCTACTTAGTGAAGCGACTATAGGTACTCAATATGGTTACAGTATTCTAAAAAAGACACCTCCGTGCGACAAATATCAAAAAGGCTTAGCTCCGATGCTTGTTGATTTTACTAATGCTTATTCACTTCCTGTAGATTTAATAAAGCGTTACGTAGAAAAATCTCAAGACAAGCCTAAGAGGCTTAGGTTGACATGCGAGTATAGAATTGATTTGGTAAGCAGGTTCAACTATTTCTTGCAAAGGACTGTGGCGCCAAGAGATGAACTTAGTTTTCCAGATATGAAGCAAAATGACATTGATTATCCACGAATAGATACGATGCTCGATAAAGTGGCTGAGGCTTCAGAAAAAAAAGAAAAGAAAACGGGTGAAAGCTGACCGTCTAATCAAAACAATGACGTCAAACAGGTGGATATCTTTTGACGACGCTTTGATGATTGACTAGATAAATAGGCTCTCCCTGTACGTCATTATGGTCAACTTTTGCAATTGCTTGAGCAACGGTTTGCACAGATAACTTGATGCCTTCTACTTCGTATTCATTCCACGGTTCTTTCACAGGTGTAAACTCCAAGGCGTTTTCTTTAAGTAACAATTCAATCTGAGACGGTTCTGACGGAAGTCGAGCATTGGACGGGTTCCCTCTTAATCCAGAAGGTGAAAATGAAGCCATTATAGGTATAGTAGTTGCAGTATAATTGCCGTCTATCTTAAAGAATTTTAGCGGCTTAACAAGAAGCTTTATTACTGTTTCATCATTGAGACAGTAAACGCTGCACTCTTCCTTTATCCGTTCAAAATCTAAATAACCATATTCTTTAATTTTGTCTTTAACGGTATCAATACTAGTCATCGGGGTCACCCGTTCAGCGATGTATAAATGTCTATCATTTGAGAAAGTTGTTTTGGTTGCACTACTCATGTTTTTTCACCTGTAAAGGCTCCACTCTTGGGGAAAAAGGCGCGTGTTGCAAAACACCCTTCTGTTGCAAAAGTCGGGGTTGTGTTGCATAAGTGCCTGAGAAATGCGGCGAAATGTGAGTTTTGCAACAAAGCCTAACTCTTAGGCTTTGTAAAATAAGTGCCGTTTGTTAAAAAAGTCAAGTTTCTGTTAAAAAAGTCAGTGTTCTATTTTCGCACCGCTGCGTTGAGGCCCGACTCGACTTGGTCAATGGTCGTATTGCACAATAACACCACTTTCCTAGTGCTTGTATGCCCTGAAATGAGTTGCACCTCGTCCACAGGCTTGTCGAACAAAATCGCAAGGTATCTCATGAGCTGTTCGTTTGCTTTTCCTTTTTGTGCTGGCTCAGTGAGTTTGATACGGACGGCATGCCGCCATGCGTTGAATCCTTCGATGCCTGAATTTCGTGAACTTGGCGCTACTTCTATGCGAATCGTCACGCCTTCTGGTACGGCCCTCAGTGCGCCTTCAAGCTGCATAAACGGGATGAAAAGATAGAAATTTTGGTCTTTGCCCCGACGCACTAACTCCGAAGGTTCATTCTCTTGAAATCTTCGCTGTCCCCTTCAGTTACCCTCGTGCCGGGGCATGATGCGACCTTTGCCATTACGGGGTTGTTTTGCTATCATCGAAGGGCGTTCGCCAAGAACTCAAACAAAGACCTATACGTAACGGGATACTTTGGCTCCTATATGCACTGATAATCATCCAAACACGCACGTGACACGTTATACCAGTCCTCTTAAGAGCGTTATTTTGTATATTGGGGATGCTATATATCGTTTTTGTTTGAGTCACACAGCTAAGGTCATTTCAATGCACTTTTATATTTAATATGCTTAGCCTCAATGTCTGATATTTATGGCTTACTGGCTCTATGTTACGAATTTTGACAACTGGAACGTCACGAAAGAGACAAATATTTTAGGAGTTTCCGAAAAGTTCGGAAAGATCCTTTCTCGTGTAAAGAAAGGTGATAAGTGCTTAATTTATCTAAAGACCGAAACAGTGAGCAGAGAGCGTTATCCTCCACAGGTGGCTGGGGCATATCAGATTGTGTCAGAAGTATTCAAAGACAGCAAAGTGATGTTCCACGCACCCTACGCTACTTCCAATGAGACATACGGTCTAAGAGTAAGGCTAGAACCTTTGCGGCTATTCGAGCTTCCCATTGAGTTTAAGCCGCTCGTTTTGAGATTGGCATTTATTACAAACAAGGCAAAATGGTTTTTGAATCTTAGAGGACGAGCAATGGTCGCGATTCCGAAAAGTGATTACGACTTGATCCTTTCTGCTGCTCATCATTAAACGGATTATTCAAGGTCAGTTTCGGCTAGGATTCGTAAAATCCATATAGTAAGAACTCATATTACCAGATGGACTGATTTTATGAATGATTATTCATCTGAAGATGATGTCAAATATAAGTTTGCGGTTTCCTTTCTCGAAAAAAAAGGCTATTCAACAGATTTTATGGATTTTAACAAATCTATAAAAGTTCAAGAAGGCCGCAAAGAAAAGACGATTTTTGCTGATATTGTCGTTTACATCGATAAGAAGAAACAATCTCCTATCATTCTTGTTGAGACAAAATCTCCAAATGAAATTTTGAATAAAGCCGCAGTTGAGCAGGCAATATCATATGCGCGGTTATTGCCAAGAATTGCACCCTTCGCCCTTTTAACAAATTCCAGCCAGACGCGCATTTACCAAGTTGTTGACAAAAACAGAATTGAAGAACTACCAACCAAAGCAGATTCGCGTAAGGATATTGTAACGTCAGTTATCAGCAAAGCCACTCAGGACTCGCTTAGGCAAGATGCAATTCACGAGCTGTTTGTAATTGATGATGTAAAGACCTTCAGAAATGTGCTAAAACAATGCCACAACGAAATTCGGAATAATGAAGGCTATGATCCAATTCAAGCTTTTGATGAAATGAGTAAAATTCTCTTCTGCAAGATGTATGAAGAGAAATATGATAATGACAACCGATTTACCTTGCGGGTTTTTGACAGGACAATCAATACCTACCGCTTCAATATCATCCAGAAGATATACGAAGAAACAATTAAGCACCCTAAATATGCTTCGCTTTTCCCGGAAAATGATAAAATAAAACTCAAAGATCGAACCATAAGGAGGATAGTCAAATTATTTGAACACTATGACCTATCACTTACAGCGTTTGACATAAAAGGAGAAGCATTTGAATACTTTTTGAGCGACACATTCACAGGTGGATTGGGGGAATATTTCACACCGAGAAACGTTGTTGAATTTATTGTAGATGCTATAGACCCTAAAATAGCGGAAAAGATTGTAGACCCTTTTTGCGGAACAGGTGGATTTCTGATTTACGCATTTGATGTCGTGCACCAGAAAATCCGACTTCAAGATTTTTCTGAAGATGAAAGACAGAAGTGGCAAGAAGCACTGTCAAGTAGATCTTTATTTGGAACCGATTGGAAAGAAAGGACAATTCAAGCCTGTAAGATGAATATGATTGTTCACGGAGATGGACATACGGGGATATTCTTGCACGATGGTCTAACGAATATCAAAGAGACGGTTCAAGAGAATTCCTTTGACGTATGTTTAACAAATCCCCCGTTTGGAGCCGTTGAGAATAACAAAGAGGTCTTGGATAATTATCACTTTGGCAAAGGAAGGGAGTCACAGGAAAGGGAGATCTTGGCCCTCGAAAGAGCGATTCAATTAATAAAACCAGAGCGTAAGTGTGGAATGGTAGTGATTGAAGGAATTTTGAACAATGACAAATACAAACCCGTTAGAGACTATGTAAAACAAAAGGTATGGATAGATGGAATTGTAAGCCTACCATCAGACACGTTTTCTGGTTATGGTTCAAAAGCGGCTACCTCTTTGTTTTTCTTCACTAAAAAAACAGAGCCTGATGAAGGAGAGCAAAAAAGCATCTTCATGGCAATTTGTAACAATTCAGGCTATTCAGCATCAGGACTAGAGATTCCCGGAAACCAATTGCCAGACATCTTGGTTCAATATAAAAAATTCTTAAAGAATCCGGCAGACGCAACGATTTCTGGTAGTAATGTCGCAGTTGTCTCAACGGATGATTTGCGAGACCGTTTTGACCCGCAACACTATATTTCGCAAGTGGAGAGCAAAATATCTACCAGCGCCGAGGTCATAAAGACTCAAGAGCAACTGAAACAGCATTTCAAGAATGTCCAAGCGGATAGTGACTCACTTGTCGACTCCCAATTAACCAAAATAGCAGATATTGGTGAATGGGATATTGTTAAAATAACAAAGCTTGTCGATGAATATAAAGCTCCTGAAAAATTAGAGCCTAATACTGATTACGCTCTGGTGGGAGTTAGAGGACACGCGCTAGGCGCTTTTATTAAAGATACTAAAAAAGGAAGTGAAATCAAAGCCAAAAAACTATACAAAACTAAGCCGGGATGTTTGATCTATAACAGGCTGTTTGCGCATCGTGGGTCGTTCGCAATTCTGGACGACTCTTTTGAGAACTGTTATGTTTCTGGAGAATTCCCACAATTTATAGCTAAGGAGCAAACAAAATACGAACCCGCTAACCTAATTAAATATTTGTTTTATTATTGTATAAATCCGGTTTTTGTGGATAATGTCAGACGATATTCTTCCGGCTCGACCAAAGGAAGCCGGTTTAGGTTAAAAGAAGATTCGTTTTTGGATTTCAAAATTAAAATACCAGCAAGCTCACAGAATTTGAATGCGTTAGTAAATAAACTAGATGACCTTTTTTCGACAACTAAGAAAATTAAAGAAACACAAATGATGCTTGACTCGGAGATGGAACAACTAAAAGAAAGAATCGTTATGACTCTCCCCCAATCTTAATTTTTTTGATTGTTACTTCGATATAATCTCCTTTCTGTAATCCCTCGTCTTCCCACGCTTTTTTATCGATTACAATACGTCTTTGCTTGTCATTCTTAACTTGCACAATAAATGGTTTTGACATATTCACCATATATGTCTTCTTCACCACAAACTATTTATTCTTTCCGACCTATTATTATTGTGGTGAATTCACCATAGACGTGACAATCATGCAAGCTCAAGAATTGTTGGAAGCTCGGAAGGAACGAGGCACGGAAATAGCACATAACAACCACATCAAAAAGAGCGAGAAGGGGTGGCTAGTCCATTCTCAAACGAGCGATGCATCTTACATCGTTCAGTTCTCAGAGTTTGACCACACACATTCATGCGATTGTCCTGATTACCAATACCGGAAAATCAAGTGCAAACACATCTTCGCGGTTGAACTCATTGTTACCGAAGAGATCGACGAGCTAGGTAAGGTCACACAGACTGTCACAAAGAAGGTCAGCTACACACAGGATTGGCAAGCCTACGACCACGCTCAGATACACCAAAAGGAACTGTTCATGCAACTGCTTCAAGACGTATGCCGCCGTGTGCCACAGCCTGAATACACATTCGGAAGACCGAAGCTGCCGCTATCTGATATGGTGTTCCTATCAGCCCTCAAGGTGTTTAGCACCTTCTCATTAAGACGGTTCTTGACAGATGCAGAGATAGCAAAAGAACGCGGCTACATCGAGAACGTGCCGACGTATGTTTCTGTTGCTCACTATATGGAGAATCCAGACGTAACGCCTATTATCAAGGAGCTTATCACGGTAACGAGTCTTCCGCTAACGTCTGTCGAAACAGATTTCACGATAGACAGCTCAGGATTTGGAACCTCAAGGTTTGTTAAGTGGTTCGACCACAAATACGGTAAGGAAGTTGATACAAGGGCGTGGGTTAAAGCTCACCTCATATGCGGAGTGAAGACGAACATTGTGACGGCGGTTGAACTGACGATGACAAACGAACACGATACGAAATTCCTACCTGAACTGGTGTTTCAGACGGCTCAGAACTTTAACGTCAAGGAAGTTTCGGGGGACAAGGCGTATTCGTCAAGGAAGAACTTACAGCTCATTGGCGACTTGGGAGCTACGCCCTATATTCCTTTTAGAAAGGGAACGACAGGACTCTCTAAGGGCTCAACGATGTGGAAGAAGATGTACCACTACTTCGAATTCAAAAACGAAGAATTTTTAGAGCATTACCACAAGCGGAGCAACGCAGAAACCACTTTTCATATGATAAAGAGTAAGTTCGGGGATTCGGTGCGGAGTAAGACAGAGGTTGCTCAGGTCAATGAAGTGCTGTTGAAAGTGTTGTGTCACAACATCTGCGTTGTGATTCAAGAGATGTTCGAGCTCGGACTCGATATTAGTTCGTTGTTTCCTATAGGAAATAAGCTAACTTAGGTTAACGTCAACCGCGGTTAACGTTATGCTCTTCGAGAGCCGTTCTTAGCTTCATTTGAGTGTTTCCATTGGAAACTGTTAAGTGCACTTAACGTTAAGCGCGCTTGACCTTAACCGCGGTTAAGATGTCAATGAATAGCATGGTTAGTTTTGGGTTCTCTTTTTTTGAAAATCTCTTGTTAAAAAAGTAAGACGTTTGTTAAAAAAGTGGGTTCAATTTCTGACTTTATTTACAAAGCCTAACTCTTAGAAAATATTATATATTATTAACGGCGTTAATTTGGTTGATATGAATGCACATGGCGTTGCTGCTGCAATTACCGTAAACGATAGGCCAAACAACCTCGAAGACGTGGCCAAAAAACTACGCGTATATCCACCCAGCGTAAAACTAGTGTTCAAGGCGCTTGAACAAAACGGCACAATGACCCTAACCGATATCAAACAGGAAACGTATTTGCCCTATCGAACAGTGAGATACGCGATCAAAAGGCTAAAAGAAGGCGGTTTGGTAACTCGCATCTTCTACATCCAGGATGCAAGACAAAGTCTCTACCGTTTAGCGGAATAACTGTTTATGTGCTCGTTCGATCTTGCTAACCCCGTACCAGATCTGCGCAGCGGTTTCAGAACGACGATTAGAGTCGGACCACCTTAGAAGCAACAGCCCGAATCCAGCGGCTCTTCCGCGGCACGCTTATCAAGAACTAATTTGATTTTATTGCACACGTCACAGAGGTGCGTTGAAAGCGCATCAGGATCGTCTTTGTATTCTTCAAGGTAATCGTCGATCACCTCGAGCACCTCGGTATCTTGTCCTACAGTCCCCCGTTTGCTTTTAACGTATTGATTAACAGCAGCGGGCGTAACGCCGAGTATTCGCGCGATTTGCGCCTGGCTTATTCCCTCGTCCTTCATTCGTACCGCCATCTCCGCTCGTATCGCCGGAAGGACGTACTGCACGATTATCTCACATCGCGGCCTAATCTTTGACGCCCTATCTGTTTCGCTCATGTGCTACAACAGTTCATATTTCTCGGCGATCTCCTTAAAGGCATCTGCGACATACGACGTTTGGTCCCACGTTAAGCCGTATGTGTTGAGCTTCCACGTGCGGGTCGCGCCTGCAAACTCGCCGACGATGCCGCGCTGTTTCAGCTCGTCGCTGAAGAAGAACCCTCGTCGCTTGTGGTCCCTGGCGATCTTATCAAAGCTGCCAGAGGTATCCACTTTCGTCAGGGTGTGCTTGCGCGGGTACTCGCTCAAACATTTGTTGCCCTTAATGCTGAGGAGGGCTTCGATTACTGAGTTCGACTTAGTTACATAATTCTGCCAATCACTGACACGCCGCTCGATAGTCGGAAATGAGGCCATCATGGCAAGGATGTTAGCCCCCATGAGCGTACAACCGAGCATTTCGACCTCCTTAATACCGAACTTGCGCCCCGTGACGTCGCCGATCATCTGCGTCGTGCGAAGAACCGGATCCGCATACTCGGCAGTGGTCGCCAATACACCGCTTGGCGCTGGAGAGGCCATCGACTTGTGCCCGCTCCCTACGACGAAATCGACGCCGAGCGCCTTACCATCGACCGGCTTGATGCCAACGGTATACGCGCCGTTGTAGAGGATAGGAATGTCGTACTGGTGGGCTGCCTTCGCCGCCCCTGCGATATCGTGCTCATTTGCAAACGAGTAGTCGAAGTGGTCGAGCATGACGAGTGCGGGCGCCTTGCCCTGTTCGCGCGTTACCTCCTCTATCTTCTGCGCAACGGCGTCGCCGGTTATGACGTTATGCTTGTTTAGAGGGACCTCTTTCACGATTGCCTTTGCATTCTCAACCGCCAAAAACTCGGTATAGTGTGCCAGGGCGGAAACCAAAACAGTGTCCCCCTTTTCGGCGAGTGAGAGGCAGACGGCTTGAAAGGCACGTCGCGCCCCCGGCGTGACACGCGCTTCGTCCATGTTGAGGAACTTGGCGAGATCGCTGTGAAATTCCGCGATAGGTGGCTTCGTGATCTTATCGAGCCGAAAAGGCTTGCGGCATTGATCGCACGTTGAATAGCCGTCGCCGTAAGCGATAAGCGCCTTCATCGCATCGGCAGTGAGTCGGCCTGCCGCTTGGATGGGTTGAATATTAATGTAGTTCTCTTCGACCTCGCGGACGGGAATATTATTTGCGATCTTCATGCTCGAAAACTCCTTCCAGTCTCGACAGGGCTTCTTTTGCATGAAGAACCATGTCAAGCGCCTGAGCTCGTTGTTTCTCGCTCAACTTGTGCAGGGGTGCTGTCTCTCTGAGCAGCACCCTCAGATCGGTGAGCGCGAACAACGCTTCAAAAAGGGTATCCACTTGTTCACTCATGCTTTAATCTCAAAATTGGTCTTGCCTTCACGTTGTCGTAGCTCATGACACGACTATAATCAACGTCCTGTACGATATGCAAGCTATTGAACGTTCATAAAAGGACAAAATATGCCGGCAACTGCACGCTCATCATTCGAGTCATACATAAAGTCATGTACGAACAGATCGTGCACGGTTAAGGTGACACGTGTCGATTGATCGAATGCAATCAAAAAAAGGGGGGGATGTCGAATTCGACTTCTTCTAATCCACTCGGATAAGATCAGCTACAAGGTAACCCAACGAACGAAGGTGGCTGAGGACATAGAATCGACCGCGGATAGCATGGAAGACTGTCTCGTTGTCTTCTCAAGTGTGGAGAAGCTTGACGAGCTCAATGCACCAGGAGTGGCCGAAGCGGCAAAGAACAGCATCGTCGACGTGCTGGGCAAGCTAAAGGAAGACCGTATCATGCTCTTCCCATTTGCGCACCTCACGAGCACGTTAAGCTCCCCTCAAGTGGCGTTACAGATACTTCTGTCGCTTGAAGAGGCATTAAAAACAGAGGGCTTCACCGTCAAAAGGGCGCCTTTTGGGTGGAACAAGGAGTTCGACATCAAGAGTAAGGGACATCCGCTGGCCGTTCTTTCAAAGGTCATCTGCCCGTACGGCAAGATGGAGTGCGATTTCCTGTGCCCGTATTGCACGAATCCGATAAAGATTCAGGACCTCGGCTGCGAGCGTAAGCCGCTCCCGATGGCTTAGCTCTTTGAGCGGATTACATTGGCTAAGTTAGAGCTACGGGCACATGAAAGACTAAACAAAGAAAGGCCAAGCGCGGGCGATAGTGCGTTTAAGCGCGACAAGTGCACGCAAAACGAGGAGTGGTATGTATAGCGAGAAAGTCATGCTTCATTTTATGAACCCGCACAATATGGGGGAGATCGAGAACCCGAGTGGGGTCGGCGTTGTCGGCAACCCCGTGTGTGGGGACCTCATGCAGATTCAGATCAAGGTGGAAGACGGTGTTCTTACGGACGTCAAGTTCAAGACGTTCGGCTGTGGGGCAGCCATCGCAACGAGCAGCATGGTCACCGATCTGGCGATCGGAAAGACGATCGAAGAGGCGCTCAAGATCACGCGAGAAGACGTCGCCGAGAACCTCGAAGGGTTGCCTCCGGTGAAGATGCACTGCTCCAATCTGGCCGCCGACGCCCTCCACGCCGCGATAGAGGATTATCTGAAGAAAGAGGGGCGCGGCGAGTGGCTCAATGGAAAGAAAAAGGCCACAAAGAAAAGGACTGGAACAAAAAAGGGTGCGCGTCGGCGGCGGGCCGCCTAACGTCCGCGCAAAAGACTCTTTTTAAGTTGCGCTGAACTCCTAGGAATGCTGACCACTCAAATGAGAAAAATCACAAGAATTAAGCTTGCGTCAAGCGCGCGCATTGCTATACCCCCTTTGGATCAATACCTAAACAAACAGCTTGCGTGGTCTGCTGTTGAAAACGGCAATCGTGCCCCTTTTGGAGAATCACCTAAGCACTATTTCGCTCCATTGGGCAAAAAACAGACTACAATTATCCGACCATACGACTGCCCGTACGTTTTCAATCCTCGCAGGTCTACCGATGCGCATCTACCAGACCGTACGTGAAGGAGCTAAGGCCAGATTAAAGAAGAAAAAGCTGATATTTTTCTAATAAACTCTCCGCCTCGCTGAGACGGAGATCTCACTACTTTGCTAACAAACGATAGCGTTTTAATGTTTGGGGTGCAGGTGGCAGGCTCATCCCGACGTCCCCCTAAATTCTTCGAGAAGGCCAATGGGAGATAACTGCATTTTTTGAGAGCATCGGAAGGTATGATATTACTGCACTCGCTGCAGACCAAAACGCCAACGAAATTCTCTTACAATACAAAGCGGCTAGTCAGTCGAGAGCTGACTCTCCGGGATTGCCTACCCCTCCCCCTGGATGCATAACGCTGGCTTCAGTCACAGTCTCCAGAAGGGAGGGCAGCGGGTGCTAGTAAAACCGCTAATCGACTCTCGAAACGCCTGTGTGAGTAGGCGTCTGTGTCAGTAGAACGTCTTCCCGATAAGCAGTTGTTTTCCAGGCTAGCATTGGAGCCACAAAGGATTTCCGGGAAAAGAGATCCTTCAGACATCATATCCTGTGGCCGAATTGTACTGCTCTCTTATGCGCTTCGCAGTATCGCCGGGCACTCTCTCCTCCAGCAGGTTTAGAAACATCCCGGCAGCCTCTGGGGAGATGCACAGCAGGCACTCCGAGCCGTCCAGGATGCGGTCGGCCAGATACTTGAGGTCGTCTGTTGAGAGCCTCTTCAGCCGGTCCTGTAAATCCTCATCGTCGGCTGCAAAATGCATGGAGACCGGTGGCAGGATGGAGCGGTAATGGGTGGGTATACTCGCCTCCGGGGCAAGCTTCCTTAAGATCTCCTCATCCTTCTCATTGAGCTTTCTCACGTACGTCCACCAGAAAGGGAGTTACCATTCTCGTAGTAATATCTTGCGACGCCCTATGGGCCGATCGCAGTTCCTTTGCTGCCTACGCCAAGATTTCGATGCATAAAAACTGGATAACGTCTACCTGCGGCTTAACATATTGCGAACCGCTTATCCCTCCAATGCTTCATATACGCATCATAAACGTGTTTAGGCAGCGGACGCTTGCAATGCGCCCACTCAACTCGATCTGGAGCTGCTGTCGGAGCCTGCATTAGGCTCCTTTTATGAACAAGCAATAACTGGAGCCGTGGATGTTTTATCTCAGCTAGTAATTACGTTTTAGGCGAGTTGCTTCACCTCATTTCATAAATGTAAGCCGATGTTCAACAAACGTGCGTGTCGACGTAACCCCTTGAATGAGCCGTATGTCATCAACCGCTTGGTTCAATTCGGAAATTTCGTTCACTTCGATGATGATGATATAATCAACCTCTCCAAAAACATGCACAACTCTTGTAACGCCACTAATCTTCGCTAGTTCCTGCCACACTTCGTATTCTGCGCCACGAACAACATTCATCATTGTGAAACCAATTATCATTGACTAACCCCCCTTTGTAATCATCGCCAACACCAACATATCTTTTTCAGTTTTTTTCACACAACAAAGAGCCGGTAACTAAGCCGTTTAAGATGATTCTTTCAAATCTATTTGAATTCTACGTCTATCTAACGTTGCCTATATTCATCAAAACATGCTCCGGCTATAGGTGTTTGTAGCCTTCTAATCGATATGCTCGCGCTGCGCGTTAGTCGATGTAATCAATTTCAGATAGCGGTGTTTTCGCCTACATCAGGCAAAGAACAGTAGTTTAAAAATGAAGAACTAGGCACCTGTTAGGGTAATAAAGGACTTTAGACCATCTTGATCCAAGGAGAACGAATCCTATGGACAAAATGATTCTGATCGAGTTTCCATTCAGAAAGACAGGAATCCCCGCAACCCTCCTTATCCAAGAAGAACCAGAAATGTGCGAGATGCTGTGGGATCTTTTAGGCCAACCGATGAAGATGATATGCCACCACACATTGTCCACAGGAGACTTTTTCCACGGTTGTGGCCGGCCTCCGAAACATCCAATTGCCACAGGTTCGCAGGCCACTCCCCTCGGAAAGAAACGGCTTCTTCTAAGCCAACTGAAGCCAGGCTCCGTCGTGTACATGGGAGGACACGACATTGCGATTGCCTACGGACCCGATATGACCGAGCCTTTAGTGGCGAGAGGGCCGGTCGTGGCACGAGTCCCTAAAGAGTTTCTCGGAGAGCTCTATGAGGCAGGGAGGGAGATCTGGAACGCCCAATTCATCACGCACCAACTGCAGACGATCACTCTAAAGAGACAGGATGTGTAAGTTGTGGCTAAACACTGGCGAGAAGTGAAAAACGAAATCGAGGAGGAAATAGACCGAATATGGTGGCAGGAACCTGAGGAGGTCAAGATGAGCAGACTTGGGATATTTCCAAGTGGGGCCGGGACAGACGGTCAGGTGTTGGGGAACCTTTTGTTCCTTGTCTCGGACACTCAGGCCTTGGGATGGTGGACGATCGAGCCTGCGATCCGATCCGCGATCGCAGATCCTCTCTTTACTCTTGAGCACTGCAAGAGAATGTGGAAGTACTTGACGGTGCACATGGCTAAGCTCTTGGGCGGTACCGACCCTCCTAAATGCCCTGCTCCATGGTTAAATTTGCCCAAGCTTGTCGAGCTTTGTAATGACATTGTGGACTCCTTGGATACTGTTGAAACAAAGGAGGAGTTTGCCGACCTCATCTGGAGCTGGGAAAATTACGTGAACAGACTGAACAAGTGGTTCTCCCTCGTGTTCCCCTGGCACCTCGGGCTTGGTTTCCCAAGGAGAGGACAAGAAGAGATAAACGAGATGGTTCGTCTGTCTCGTATCTGGGAAAAACAGTGACTATTCCCCCTCTTTGGGAGCAAGCATTACAATATACACGTCTTTCCTCAGAGGCGGGTTTCGAGCCGACGATTGGTGCTTCGAATGCTTGGGCGCATGGCGAAGGATAATGGTTAAGTGTTGAGTACCACCTGTTCCACTATTATGCTAGCTGCAGCACGTTACCCGGGCCTTTTTTCTGATTTTGCGCCGCGCAAACACGAGCTACCTCTATCCAGTTGTGCGATTACCCCGTCAGTTCTCAGCACTCGTGGGAATGTCTTCACGAATCTATCAAACGATATGCGAGGGGGCACTTGCCTTCCTTGTTGTTGTCGGATCGGGGGACCCAGCTATAGAGAAAAATGCTGAGAAATCAGAAAAAGCCTGCTCAAGCCCTGAATTGCCCGCCTTGACATAGCGGGCACATATTGTTGCACCACTTACACGATATCAATACCTGCTATTGCCCTCAGTGACACGTTACATAACATCGCCTCAGCGAGGCGGGGTCACTGTGATATCGCGCCTCATTGTGCTGTTGATGTCGCTGCGAATGAACATAGCTCACAAAGCCACGTTCGGGTAGGAAAGGCCCGCAGATAGTTCACAAAGGCGGAAACATAGAAACTCATCGAGAGCGTTTTTCCGCAAACGTGGTGTGGTTGTCTCTCTTCTGAAACAAGCAGCTTAATAGGAGGTGTCTTGCACCACGTTAAAAACGCCAGGACTCGCACCCCTGAGCTTCTTGTGTAGTTGGGCCCTGGCCCTCCTTTGTGCTTTGCTTTCTAGAATGCGGTTTCGTTCTTTTTCTGAGTAGGTTGCGAGTGGCCTGTGATAATCCTGATAGTCCCTCGATCTTGTTCCCCTGCTCATTTGTTTGACCTTTAGCCTTATGGGCAAGTGTTCGCTAGCCACTTTTACTCCCTACATGAATAAAATATGCTCCGTCTCTGTTCTGAAGATCTGCGGCTAGCAATTTCCTTTCGATCAAACCTGATTGACTAAGTACTTTTCATGACGTTCTTCTTCCCGAAGAGAGCTTATTTTTTGGTTGGCTAGTTTTTCAAGGATCTCCCTAAAATAACCAGCGGCATCTAAGCATTGTGTCCGCCCAGTGCTGCATATAGGCGTCATACACGTGATCAGGCAGCGGATGTCGATAATTGCTCATTCAAGGGACTCGCGTGACGCTTAGCCCGGGGCCGCCTCGCCGATCAAGGATGCTCGAAGATAGCGCCAGTCGTGTCCGAGCCCGTCATATCAGCCCCCGTAAGGTCGGCGCCGATACAGGTCGCCTCACTGAGGTCAGCCTTGACAAGCTTAGCGCCCCGCAACGCAGCGTTGGTGAGGTTCGCCTTGGTGAGGTTAGCGCCAGAAAGGTCGGCCTCGTTGACTTCAGCCTCGGTAAGATCCGCCTTGATAAGGGTTACTCGCGTAAGGTCAGCCTCTTCAAGGTCAGCCTCTTCAAGGTCAGCCTCGGTCAGGTCAGCCGCGTGAAGGCTAGCTTGGGTGAGGTCAGCTCCGGTAAGGTCGGCTTTGATAAGATCCGCTTCGGTGAGGTCGGCTCCGGTAAGGTAAGCCCCACTGAGATCTGGCCGTATCTCCGGATGCGCCGCTCTCCATTGGTTCCAGACCGGTACTCCCTGCAGGAGCATTTGGACATGGGATTGGTTTGCCATGGTAAGTCTTGCCTCTGCTCGATTGTGCAAGAGAGTGCGCATTTGTGAGATATAGCTCTGTCCTTCAGGTTATTACCCGTGACTCAACAACACTGCGCGTAATTATGCTTCCAATTGCGCGGGCAGTAAAAGCAAACAACAAAAAACGACAAACTAATAATGCGGACTTTTCTTGCAAGATTCGCGTAATAGCGATGTAAGCGCAGATTGCCGGAAGTGCGACCCCTAACTAAAAAAAGAGTCGTGACGCTCACAAAAAGGGGGACGTATAAGGGGTTTGCTATTTTATTAATGAAATAAAAAAATATCGCAGTTCCAGTGTGATTCTCTTCAGGCAGGCCCAAGCTATGATAGCCAGCGTGTTTCTCCTTCGTGATCTGTTTTTTCCTTGCCTATGCCTTATTACCTTCCGTGCGCTACTTAGTTTGATGATACTATGACCGACGAAAAGAAAGAGAACAGAATCGCCAGGGAAGAACGACGCAAGCATCCCTTCGAGGGAATCGTTACGCCCGAGGTGCTCGAACGGGGGCACCACTGGATCACCGTCCAGCTGAGGAACGTCTCAACGGAGCCCCTCGTCGACGTAAGGGCGACGCTGTATACCTATAACACGCACAATCTCGACGTTTTGCCAAGCGGCTCTTTTCATTTCGTGAAAGAGTTGCGCCCTCACGACATGGCAGCGCTCAATTTTCACGTTTTTGCGAACCACACTGGATGGGTCTATCTGCATGTCACGGCGTACCGCGACGGTGCTTACGTGAGCTGGTACTCTCCCTATTATGAGGTTCGACTCATTGAAGATCCCGCCGAGATCCGGACCTTTTTCGTGAATCGGCCCTACTGGGCGTATGAAGAAACAATCGAGACGGAGACGGTAGTCCACGCCCACCGCGACGTGTCAAATCTACGGCTCGAAATCGCCGCAACTCCCCCGTCAAAATCCCACACGCTCATGGACGTGATCGATATCGACTTCACCGCAGAAGGCGACACGAAGCGATTCGTAAGCGAGCTCTACGCGAGTGAAGAAGGCGTGTACCACCTCACAGCGCGCCTTTTTCACGAACAGAAGCTCATTAGTAGCAAGCTGGCATCCTGCTACGTGACGCCCCTTGAAGAGTGAATCTGCGTCTCGTCGGTGGGGCTGCAGTTTGTGTAGGGTCGCGCCCAGCGGATGTTAGAGGGGGACGCGTGAAAAGTCTGTCTGTTAACCAGCAGCACGATTGCTAGATCGGAGATGGCAGGCGCCCCCACCATTGCACCCTTCATCCCTCAAAGTTTGGCTGGTCATACTTGGTGCGGGGCTGTGATGGGAGTCGTGATTGCCGAGTTTGCGTTCAGGGCGATTCGGCGATTGAGAGCTAGCCGCGCGTGGCTCACCACTGAGTTTTCACAGGCGGCTCGTATCCTCTTCAGCTTCGAGCATTTCCATCAAGGGCTTCTTTAGGACGAGCACCCGCCTTCCAACTCTTGTGGCCCGCAGTTCGCCGTCCCGCACCATCCGGTAAGCGGTCGTCCGGCTCACGCCGATAAGGCGTGCAGCGTGCTCAACGGACAAGGTCAGTGCCTCGTCTTTATGGTGTTCTTTGGTCTTGTTCACAGCTACGAAAAAGGCGCTGAGCCAAATATATATTTCGCCCTTCCACGGGGTCACTTCTCCCGATGCAACTTATGCAGTTCAGCTGTTACGAAAGGAGATTCTATAGTGTTAGGCTCGGCAAAGCTACTTAATCATTCAAGAAGAATTCTAAGCGGTGATATCATTGGCTGAAAAGGAACGCACCTTTGTCGCACCGAATGCATTTTTCTATCACGATGCGAAAAACTACACGATCGACGTGGAACTACCCGGCGCAGACAAGAAGGACATTAAAGTTGAAGCGGGGGAGAACGGGTTTTGTCTCTCGGCACCTCGAGAAGATATCGAATACGCCGGCTGCTGGGCACTCTCTCATTCCATCAATCCGGAAGGGGCAACGGCCACGTTCAAAAATGGCCTTCTGAGGGTGACCATACCCCTCGCGCAACGGCTTGAGGGCGTCAAGGTACCCATAAAATAGTTTACCTAGTCATAGGGCGGCGGTGTTTTAACGCTGCGGGTGGCTGAGGACCCGAGAGTGCGGAACAGAACGGCGTGGCCCGTTCCGTCTTATGGCCCGAGTTGCAGAATTGACCCCGCGCAAACCACAGGAGTGACTCGCCTTATAAGCGCTTCAGTTTCAGAGCTTCCCATATACGACTAGATGGCTCGATCGCGTGTTACGAAAACCCAATTCTGATACGGGACGACAATAGCCTTAAGGGATTCTACGCAGTTTGTTCTGGTGATTGAAATGCAAGAACGTGTTTTTGAGAGCGTTAGCGACGTTACCTTTTGTCTCAATGAGGTGCCTCACGCTGGTCGCGGTGCGGTCAATTTCACCGTCAAGCAAGATGAGCTCTCGGCGTCAAACCTTGACGAACCAAGGGCGAGGGTTTCCGGATTAGAAGACGCCTATGGGGTAATTAGCCTCGATAGTCAACAAAACCAGGAGCTCATCCACAAACTCAATGAGTATTTCGTCGCCAAGCAACGCCTCACACTTAAAGGAGAGTTCAAGGACACGCTCACTGGCACGGTAGCGGCGTGGATGCTCGAGGTGCAGCTGTCAAGAAGGAAGTCTTCAAGTTCGGGTCAGGAAAGAACCACTACCTATGGATTTGACTTGGCCCTCGCGTCGAAACACCTTACAGGCGCGCACGACGTTAAGCGCTGCTAGCACGGTTTAAAGGTGCACTGACGGCGTGGCCAAAGCTATATCTCGGTCACTAATGAGTGCTTTAACGCTCCTTTGCTTTATGCCTCCTCGCACGCTAAAAGAGGCTGGTTTTGCGGCTTTAGCGCGGCTAAGCTATTTAAGCGTTTGACGTGTACCTTCCGATGGTGATTATCAGTGGCTAAAAAAGAACGGATCCCGGTCGCACCAGACGCGGTTTTCTATCACGATGCCGAAACCTACACCATTATCGTGGAGCTCCCTGGCGTACACAAGAAGGACATCGAGTTTGAAGCGATGGAAAATGGATTTTGTCTGACGGCACCCAGAGATGATATAGAGTACAGGGGCTGCTGGGTACTTATGATTAAGACCGATCCGGAAAAAGCAACGGCGACGTTTTCGAATGGCCTTTTAAAGGCGATTATACCGTTGGCAGAGCGAGTTGCCGGCGTGAAGGTACCGATAAAATAGACCACCCTGTTGCGCTTTTTTTTACTTGAAAGTGGCCTATCGAACAGATGACGGGCTGAGCTGCGATTGTGAGGCTCAAAACGAAAGAAAAAGCACAAACAAACGAATCATCACAAAAAAGTGAAATTAAACTCTATAGGATATGTAGATCCCGAAAGTGATCCCTGTCAACGGCGTGTTTGAGAGCCAAGGCGTATTCGCCCGATGCTTCAGGGCAGAGGTATTTCCCTCCCCTGAAAGCCCTACTCCAAAAGCCGTTGGCAGCTGCCTTTTCCTCCACACATCCTATAGAGCGTATTTTAATTATACACATCGCTTCGATTTATACCTTTCATAAGAGTCGAGCGCAATCCTATCGATAAGTTGGCAAAAAAATGCCTTACGAGGCAAAATAGCGCTTTCCGTCTTTTGATTTGTGCGGTCGCGCCAGGCCTATCAGAACGATTAAGTGCCCAGCGTCCCACCGTGCAAGTATTATGCTAGCCGCTGAACTTTGCCCTAACCCTTTTGCTACTGCTGCATCGCCAACACAGGAGTTGCTGTAGATCCACCATACCAAAATTCGCTCCATTGCGCAAAAGCAGGTTATAGCTATCCGACGATTCGCTTGCCGCACACGTTTTCAATCTTCGCAGGTCTGCTCGCGCATCTACCAGACCGTGCGTGAAGGAGCTATGGCCAGATTAAAGAAGAAAGCTGCTATTCTTCTAATAAATTCTCCACCTCAGCGAGGCGCAAGTCACTTCGTCGTGGTTATGCTGACTGACTCATCAATCTGACAGCGCGACTCGACGAGTGCCTGAAAATGGGGGTAATAACTAAAAAACTAAAAGGCCGACGTAAAAGACGATTATTATGTCTGCATTGCGTACCGCCTCACGTTTCGCGGCACGCACCAAGACGAGCTTATGGGCACGCCGGCGACGGGAAAGCACGTGACTTACTCGGGAATCGGCATCGACAAGGTCGTCAACGGGACGATCATGGAGATGTGGCTCAACTTTGACGCTCTCGGCCTGCTGCAGCAGGTGGGGGCAGTCCACTCTCCCGGGGCGATGGCAAACAAGGCAGCGTACTACTACACAGGCAAAGAGGTCAAAGGGCAGAAGTAGGGATCAGTCAGTAAGGGAATATCCGCCCTTTCAGTTCGGTGACAGTCCTCCCGCTTTGATAGACCACGTGCGCCATCCTTTCTGCTTATTCACTGCACAAGAAAAAGTGGAAAGGTCTCCTTGGACCTTCCCGAGCTAATTGGCAAAGCTCAATCGATTCTGTTGAACAGCTTCCCGTCAGTGCCGCATACCTGACACTTCGCTGGCGGCTCCTTTTCCACTGTATTCCCGCAGATCGGACAGACGTAATAGGGGTAAGTCTCTGTTGATTTGCCTTGGGTGGCAAGAAGCTTGTTAAAAAGCTTAGAATGGACCTTCTCCACCTCGTTTGCGTCGTGGAAGGACATTTCGGCCTCTTTTTGCTTCTCGACTTTGGCCGTTTCAATCATCTCCGGATACATGCTCTCATACTCAGAATCCTCGCCAGAGATGGCCGCCTTGAGGTTTTCTGGAGTGGACTGGATGGCTTTCATAGCCCTTAGATGGTTGTTGGCATGAACTGCCTCTGCCGCAGAAGCTGCCCGAAACAGCTTCGCTGCCTGGGTGTATCCTTCTTTATCTGCTTTGGCTGCAAAAGCCTGGTATTTGCGGTTGGCCTGAGACTCTCCTGCAAATGCTTCTCTCAAGAAGTCTTGGGTTTTAGACATATTCTACGATCTCCTTTTTCGAATTATTACTTTGTATCTGTTGATCCTATTGAATACTATAGAGCAAACCTCTTTTAATGCCTATCGGGACTTTGTTTGGATTCTCTATGTGTGGTACTCTAATCTACAAAGCGAAATTACACGTGTGTGCTAATTTCACCGAAGGCATAGCGCTTTAGGGCGATGCACTGAGGTAATTTTTAGACGTTTGCTTCTGGGAGTGGAACATAAACCCTTGCAGCCAACTCGTTATCTAACATAAACAAAGCCGCAGAATCCTGAGCTATCATCTTTAAGCGCCTAACTATAGCCGTAAAATTAGATTCCTCCTCTATCTGCTCATTTACATACCACTCAAGGAAGCTTGAAGCTGCATAGTTTTTCTCTTCGACAGCAATAGTTTTTAAGTCGTAAATTCTGCCTGTGACAATTTTTTCATGGTTTAATGCTATCTCAAAAACATTCAAAACAGAGCTAAAATCTGATTGTGGATCTTGGAAACTAGTAATCTTAACATTGCCTTCCATTTCGGCGACAAAATTAAAAAACTTCATCGCGTGATCTACCTCTTCGCGATATTGCACTCTTAGAAAATGCGAAAAGCCTGGCAGATCAATAGCAGCACAATAGGCAGCCATTGATAAGTAAATGTGGGCTGAATAGAATTCGAAATTCATTTGCTCGTTAATAGCTTGATTCAATTTTGGGGAAATCATTTGTCTTGTCTCCTAAAATATCGTTTCTTGAATTTATATTACTACAAAAATAAAATAAAACAAGCGTTTAATTATCCTTTTAGTAATTATTATTGTTCTATTCTCAGCATATATTTCTTTTATCACAAATGTTTTTCTATAATGCTAATATGTTGCACAAATAATCCAAGCATTATTTGTTCATGACTTTTAGCGCTTTCAAGTAAACGTTCTTAACTCCATTGTTCTTCTCATTTTGAACTATTTCTTCAATTTTTGACCCAAGTTCTTTTCTGATCGCAGGATTACCTTTTGCGATTTCTGTCAAGGCAAAGGCAGCACACCAGCGAACCACTGTGCTTTTGTCTTTGGTATTCACTAAAAGTTTGGGAATTGCCTTTTCAACTTCAGTGGGGTATTTCTGTGCCAGGTTCCCTATTGTTTCAGGCACCCCCCACTTCACTCTCGGCGCCTTGTAGTTTATGTAGTCAACCAAATCGTCGATGTAAGGCGCCACTAGCTCAGGCGTATTCTTCGAAACATGTTTCATTACGTCTGCAGCCGTTCCTTTGTCAACGTCAGAACCTGACTTTAAAATCTCAATTAGTTGAGCGAACAGTTTTTTATCTTTTGCTATGCTTTCAGTTAAGAATGCAGCCTGTTCCTTCGGCTTACCTTCCCAGTTTCTTATCTCATCTGTCACGTTCATATCATTCACTTATCCGAAAGACAAATCGTACCACGTTGCGTGTTTCTTAAAAAAAGCGTGCGTTTGTCTGCTTCTTTTTATGAAGATGTCTGTGACTGGTCATAACTAGTTTTTATAAGCGGAATTATTTTTTCCAAGTCCGTTGTGGCATCAACACATATTTGTGGCCATTTACTCATGGTTCGTTTTCCTGCTTGGAAGGGCTTAATCTCAAATTCTTTAGATAATTTAATTTTCTCTAGTTCACTCACTTTAGTGAGGACGACGCCGTCTGTAACCAGAAATGCAAACAATTTTTCGTTATTTTTGTAACACGGGCAACCATACATCTTTTTCGTCGTTACATTTGGCCAATTCAGAATCTCTTCTTCTATTCTCAATCTGAGATTGTGCATTTTTTCTTCATTGTAATATTGCATATTCACACGCCATGAGAGTTGAGTATGACTGTATTAGAAAGATAGATGCAGTGTGCTTGACCCACGCATTTAGCTATGCGTTTGTAGTTCAGGTTCTGAGAACTTGACCGAGAGACCTAGCATTCTTGCAACGACTAACGTTTTGAAGTCTTCTGTTGTCAGTTTGGAGTCCGGTCAACAGAAGAACGGCTCTACACGTGCGAATAGCCTAATACAAGCGAACGTATTAGGATAATTATGTGCAAGAGAGGTTACTTCGACGAGATTGCCCCACGATGGGACGATATGCGGCGGACCTATTTCTCGGAGAGGGTGCGGGATCGAGCGCTCTCTGAGGCACGGGTGCTGCCGAAAAAGCTAGCTGTTGACGTCGGGGTGGGAACCGGATTTATTACCGAAGGGCTCATCGGGCACGGCGTGGAGGTGCTCGCGATCGACGAGTCTCTCCCTATGCTGCGTGTACTCAGGCGCAAGGCGTTCGGTGCCGCGGGCCTCCACTGTTGCATTGGGAGCGCCGAACGCCTCCCCGTTCGTAACGGCGCCGTGGACTACGTTTTTGCAAACATGTGCCTCCACCACGTCGTGCACCCGGCAGCAGCGATAGCTGAGATGACGCGGATTCTCAAGAAAGGGGGCACGCTCATTATCACCGACCTCGATGAGCACACGTTCGCGTTTCTCACAGAGGAGCGCACCGATCGATGGATGGGATTTAGGCGGAGGGATGTACGCACGTGGTTTGCCGAAGTAGGGCTGAAAGATATTATGGTGGGCGACACTGGAGAGCGAGCGAGCGTGCCATCGGACTCCACTGATAACTGCGCTGATATTGGCATATTTATAGCACGGGGCAAGAAATGAGTTGCCAGTCGGTCCCATCACAGGCCTTTCATCAGATTGCGCCGGAGAAACGTGCGAGCTAACAGCACAAAGACAACACTAGAGCCGATAAGGACGGCCCACCCGAGCAGGAGCGGGATCGCGGCGCTTCCCAGCAAACCGAGATCGAAACTATTAACGAGGTACGTGATCGGCGAACAGTACACAGCCACCCGCGCAACCCCTTGGAGGCTCGCAATCGGCACAAATATGCCGCTGATAAAGATCAGAGGAAAGCGGACGAGGTTTGAGAGCAGCATAACATTAGAGGGGTTTGTGCTCGCCGGAGACGCGAGGAGCACGCCGAGAGCTGAGAAACAGAACGCGCCGAGCACCAGGCTTATAGCAATTATGAGAACTTCTGTGAAACTCACTGAGTAGCCGAACGCCGCCATTCCAGCGGCTAGGATGATGACGTTGATGATAATGCCGTATAGCATGCCTGCAACAACATCCCCGAGAATCAGAGTGTTCACGGTCACGGGAAAGGACAGTAGCCGTTCGTAAGTGCCTGCTCGCTTCTCCCACGGAGTGATCAAAGGGCCAACAGACGAAGCCACGAAGAACACAAACATTGCCGCAAGTCCAGGGAACAGCGTATGAAGGTCGGCGCTCCTGCCTAGGGAGAACGCGAGGAACATAAAGAGCGGAAAAAGGAAGCCGAACATGAGCACCGGCGGTTTCGTGTAGTAAATCCGCATATCCTTTTCCGCTATAAGCGCTATGCTGCGAAGGTAGATGAGAAGTGTATTACGGGGCATGCGCTTTGCCCTCCGTCACGGTAACGAAGACGTCTTCCAGGCTGGCGCCTTCGATGCTGAACGCAGTGAAAGAAAGCTTCCGCCTCTCGGCGAAAGCGAAAACACACTTAGCCAGCGCATCAGGATCATCAGTGTAAAAGCGCCACTTGTCGCCTGCCTGTTCCGTTCGATTCACTAAGCCGCTGCGTTCGATCTCTCCTATATCTGTGGGTGTATCAAACGCGACTTCAACGGATTGAGTCTCTTTGAACGCCTGCTTCAGGCGCTCAGGGGTATCAATAGCAGTAAGTGCCCCGCGGTTGATAATGCCAACCCGATCGCACAGAGTATTTGCCTCCTCGATGTTGTGGGTCGTCAAGAACACCGTTGTTCCCGCGTCGTTCATTTCCCGGATAATGGCGCGAATAAGGCGCTGGCTGTGCACGTCGAGTCCCGAGGTGGGTTCATCGAGAAAGAGCACCTTTGGGATGTGCACAAGCGCACTTGCGATGAGTACGCGCTGTTTCATGCCTTTCGAGAACCCCTCGACGCGATCGTCCTTTCTGTCGGACAGTTCAAACTGCTGTAAGAGTAGATCCGAGCGTTCTTCAACGGCTTTCCGGTGCATACCGTAGAATCGACCGGCGAGGACGACGTTCTGTTTGGCTGTCAACTCGATGTACACATTACTCGTCTCGGGAATGATGCCCATTTGCATCTTTGCAGCGATTGGGTGCTTTTGCATGTCAATACCGCCGATAGAGACTTCCCCGGCATCTGGCGTGAGTATGCCTGTGAGCATTCTGATGGTCGTCGTCTTTCCGGCACCGTTTGGGCCGAGAAACCCGAACAGTTCACCTTCGGGAACGCTGAACGAGATGTCGTCTACAGCAGTGATAGCGCCGAATCGCTTTGTTAACCCGTTAATTGCGATAATTTCGTCACGTTCTTGTTCCATTTCTCGCTCACTAAGTCCGGTGTTTTCAACAAATCTGGGAATGTTTATATAACATTGATATATATAACAATGTTGCATACAAGCGTTTACGAGTACCATGTGCAATCAAAACAGCTGCGAATGTTGGCAATATCCAGAACGGAGTTGGATACAGTTCCTCATCCTCCGCGTCCTCTATGAAACACCCACGTACGGGTATCAGCTCCTCAGCGAGATCGACGAACGAAGCTGTGGTTGTCACAAGCTCGAGCCGGGAAGCATCTATACGGTGTTGCGACGGATGGAGGAGAAGGGGTTGCTGGCATCGACGTGGGAGAAGGGAGATGCTGGCCCGGATAGGAGAGTGTATACCGTGACCGAGAAGGGCGCTGGTTTCCTGAAGGCGGGGCTGAGCACGATGGTACGGAGAAAACAACTCTTTGACGATTTAATAGGCTTCTACGAACGGCGTTTTAAGCCATAGTGCAAAGGAGGTGAACAATACATGTGCGGACAAGATAGTTATTCATATGAGGGGTGCGGGTGCGGCAGCAGCTGTGGCTGCGGGTGCGGCACGCATCACCATCATGGGCACCACGGACACTCGATGGGGATGGGAATGAGCATGGAACCCCCGGTGCCGTTGATGGACGTTGATGAAGAAATCAAAATGCTTGAAGAGTATAGAGACGCGCTCAATACCCATCTCGCAAAGGTCAACAAGCGACTTGAAGGGCTAAAGCGCTGACTCAACCCCAACGCAGCAAAAATGTAGGTAAAACCGCCAAACGTAGATCAAGCGCTAAACCCAGTCTTCACACAAACTGAAACCGGCGGTCCTCCGGCTCTGGTCTAGAAGAGAGAAGAGTATGGGGGGCACCCGTTAAAGCCCCGCCCCGCAATCGCCGGCCAAGCTTCACGGTCCAAGAGTTCGATCGAGTTACCATCAGGGGGCGGCATCGAATTCTCTTTTTTCTTCCCACTTGCTACCCGCGACTCTTCTTCCAAATCGGGTGGGCCTCGGTGTTAAAGACGGCCTTGTCGAAGTCGAAGGCCTGGGGCGGGGCGAATAGCAGATAGAAGTATTTCATGACCTCAGCCAGAAAGTAACTCTCCATAGCGTCAGTCTTGACGCCCGTGCGGACATCGGCGAGGGCGGCGAAGCCGGCGTCGGTCTTGCACCGCTCGACCAAGCTGTTGAAAAAGGTCGCGCCCATCCGCCGATACTTCTCGTCGCTGGTGTAATGGTAAAGGTAGTAGGCCGACTCGATGACCTCTGGCCGGAGCTGGTAGGAGCCTAAGACCACCTTCATAGCTTTGTAGTCGAGCTGTTCGGGCGCGGTGCCATAAAGTCTCCACATCTTATAGCACGAGTCTTCGAGGCGGGCCGCGCGGTCGAGGTCTCCGCCCAGGGCGAGGACGGCGGGGAAGAAGGCGTAGAGCGCACCGAAGACCGTGGCCCGTCGCTTGCCGGTTTTCATGTTGACGTGGCCATACCAGAGCCCGCCGCTGGCCTCGTCGGCCACGTGGGCGTTGACCGCCGCGATCGTATCGTGCCACATCGCCCAAAGCTCGGGGTCGTCGAACAGGATCGCGCCCTTTAAAAGATACTCATAGTAGCTGTCGATCCGGCCGCCGACGTGGCTGTCTTTGACCAGCCACCCGCCGGTCTCGACGTCGATCATAGTTCCGACCAGGCCGATCCGCGAGCGGCGACGATAAAGCGAGACCATCGCCCGTTTGGCGGCGTTGAAATACTTAGGGTCGCCGGTAAGACGGGAGAGGGTCCCGTACTCGAGGATATTGGTGCCGATCTCGGCGGGGTTGGTGAAGCGGCAGCGGGTCCTGTGAGTTTTGAGGTTGACGAAGCGATAAGGCATGCCGGTGTTGGAGTCGAAGACGGGGAGCATGCGGTCGGCGAGGTCGATGGCGAGCTCGAGGAAGCGGGTGTCGCCGTCGAGTTGCTGGGCGGCGATCAGGCCACCCAAGATGCGGATGGCTGTCTCGAAGTGCTGAACCTCCATGTCGAGGTCGAAGTCGAGCCGAGATAGGATCAAGTCCTTGGCCTCGGCCGCTTCGGCGGTCAGGCCCATCAGGATTATGGTGTCGAAGGCGTCGATGGGGGTTATGAGCAAGGGGGCCTGGTTCCAGTCGGAGTAGGTCTTGGACAGCGGCTTGAGCGCGTCGTGGCCCCAGGCGTATTGTTTGTAGCCGTTCCAGGCGTGGAGGAACTCGGCGCGGACGCGGTCGGGGGAGACGGTGGCGGCGCTCGCGGAGGGGTCGTCGAAATGGGAGATGGGTGGGGCGGACATCAGCGTATCCTGTATAGCTTATCAAAATCGGAGCAGTTTAGTCGGGGGTTAGATGCAAATCAACCCTATAAGAGATATATATACAATAAACCACGTGGCGACTAGTCCGATTGCTACGGCTAAAACCACAAGGTCTTGCGTGCCAGAGAATTTGCTCAAGTTGTTTCGTTCCATACTCAAACGCCTTTTAAGGTCGAGAAATCAACTAGATATAAGAGAGTGTCAACGTAGTTTACTGTTGTGCTCTCTCTAAACCGACTAAGCAACACATCTTAATAAGCTCTCTTGCTAGCTCAATCCAAAAAACATGCTACCCTAGAACGCTCGAGGTCAGTATTGGTCACCATGCGTAGGCTTGCGTGCTAGCTAGCGGGGTATTCTAGAGATCCCTGAATAAGATAGGGCTGCGCGCTCGAAACGACTGGCGTCAGTTTGAGAGCCTATTCTCAAAAATGAAAGAAAGATATCTCCCTCAATCCTTGACTGACATTCCCGGTGTAGGCAAATCCATTGCCGCTGATTTAAGAAATATTGGAATTCACAGGATTGATGATTTGAAGGGCGTGGACCCAGAGCGGCTCTATGAACTTTCCAACGAATATGCCGGGAAGATTCAGGACCGTTGCCTGCTCTATGTTTTCCGCTGTGCAGTTTACTTTGCAGAAACGCGGGAACAAATTCAGGACCCTGAAAAACTCAATTGGTGGTATTGGAAGGATAGAAAGTGAACAGGCATAAGGTAATAGGGTCAAATTATTACAAACTGTGCGACCGCTTGAGGAAGTAAAGAGCAATAGGAATGCCGAGAACTGCCCCAAGACTTTGCGCTATCGTCGTGGAATACGCAGCGCCTAAGGCGCCTATAGTTGGGATGAGGATCCAATTCAAGCCAATATTTGCCCCAGTCATATAAGTCGCGTTTAGCACGTGCACCTTTTGATTGTCAGTTGCATCCAACAGCAAAGACGTGGGGATGGTCAGCAGATTGATGGCAAATCCTATAATAAGGACGTTGATGAAAACGATAGAATCAGCGAATTTGGGACCGAAGGCGAAAATCATAACTTGGCCTCCGAACGCATACGTTACTCCGACTGCGGCGAGCCCTGCTACGGCAAAGTAGCCTAAGTACTTAGAAAATTCTTTTTTGGAAATCCTTCTCTCATGCACTGCTCTACAGATTATGGGAAAAAATGCACTTGTCAGTGCAATGACGGCCATATTGCCAATGCCTATGTAGTTTATTGCAGGCGTGTAAAGCCCGACCTGCGTCATGTTCGACAAAAGGGAGATCATTATGGTGCCTATTTGTTGCCATATGAGCCCAAGCATTCCCGCGAGTCCGAACCACACGGCCGGCGTCAGTATTGCACGGTCGAATATCGGTTTAAAGTTCAGCTTGAAGGAGTGAATTCGCCGGCTAATTATTAAATTCAGCATCAGGCTGACAAAAGCGGCGACAATGATCGCAAGTATGACACCAGGGACGGCAAGGCCCACGATCAGAAAGATAAACGCCAAAGTGGCGAACGTAATTCGCTCGGCAATCTGAATGATTGAGATATACTGCATGTCCTGGTAAATGCAGAATACCGCTCCGAACAAGCTCCCGATGCCACCCATTACGAGCGTGACCGACATTAAGACGATCAGCGCTTTGACCTCGGGTGAATACGGCGTGAAAAGAGCGAATACGATTACGGCAAACATCGTCGCAACGGACATGAGGAACTTGAGGCCCATCGAGCTAAAAATGAGCTTATGTGTATCTTCGGGCTGTTTAGCCCCTTCACGAATTATGACCGTGTTGATTCCAAAATCAGTAAAAATGCCAAATAATGTGACGAACGAGATCACCGTGATATAGGAGCCAAACTCTGAGATCGGGAGTATGCGAGCGATATAGATGGTGATAACAAACGAAATTACGGCCGAGATCGCATTTCCACTAAACAGAAACCCCGTATTCGTAAGACCACGTGCAAGTGATCCAAGTTTTCGCTTGCCTGGGTCGCACTTGGTTTGTGTCATCTGATCGTGCTCACGTCCTGTGGCGGATTAAAAAAAAAGTAAGCAAAAATAGGTAGGCTCGGCCGGCTTAAATTAGCTGACGTCTGTAATAATTCCATAAATCCCTCAAGTCGGTCGACTACGGCGCTCCCTATGAACCCGTTGATAACTTTAGCCCTGCCTTGGATACTCTTCTTACGCTCTAGCTCTTCATTGTCGAGAAGTTGTATTGAGTACAGGTTATCGATTTTTCCTTGAGTACTAATGTTCCAAACGCTTATCTCCAGAACCACTCGTTAATTAGGCTTTCCTTTTTTGCCAACACGCTACTCTCACTTCAATCGTCTCACGATACATAGCCTGTGCCAATGCCCGTGATGCCAAGGTTTACTACGCACGACAGGCATGAGGCTCTCTGCTAGTTATGAAGCTTTTCAAAAGGGACTCCCCGTCGAGACGCATCTACAAGTACGTCGACGATTTCCAGCGGTCGGTGCAGAACGGCAACTACCGGGCTGCAAGGGACGCGTAGAAAAAGCGCTCAAAGTCGATCCGCTCAACGAAAGGTTGCTCGAAATGAAGCACACGATATTGGAGCTCGTCCAAGCGCAAGAGTCGCGCGACAGACCCGCCTTGAGCGATGTCACGCCTATGTTCACGCTGGACGAGGGACCACGTGTGCTGCCTCTAGCTAGCGAAAGTGAAGGTGTTGAAGGGACCCTCCGATCGTACGGCGCGGCATTGATAGCAGGAGATGCAGATGCGGCGGCGTCGATGTGGGACAAATCAAGCGCGGATCTCACGTGTGTCTCAGCAGATTATGGCGCCATCCGCAAAGGCTATTACGAGATCCGAGACGCTCTTAGATCTGCCGCATCTAACTACAGCTATATGACGTATGCGTTGATAGGGCACAGTGCAGATGATCCCAATCTCGCGTATGCTTTTTATGAGGTTCGCGTCGCACGATTGTGGGATGCTTATGCTAACGTTCCTGGATGTAAACGTGTAACCCTTGTGCTCCGCAAGAAGGGAAGCACGTGGAAGATTGTCCACGGGCACGAATCTTCCTTTACTTGTTAGACAAAAAAGCGCGCCTTAGCGTAAGTCAACCTTTGTGCCGGTCTTCGAAAAGCAGATGCCCCTCAGCCTGTTACAGCCTTGAGAAGCCATGCCATATTTCTGCCAGCGTTCTGTGCACGCGCGATGCCTTCGTCGTCCTTGTTGACGTCACCGATGTCCCTCCCGACACCAATCACCGGCCAGCCAGCAATGATCGTGTTCGCGCTGAGCAGGAAGTGGAGCAGTGTATCGAGAGAGTGCATCGCGCCGGTCCGCCTCTGCGCGACGACTGCGGATCCCACTTTGCGCCTGAAGAGCCCGTCGTTTGCCATGGAAACCAAACCGGCCCGGTCGATCAGTGCTTTCATTTCCGCAGTCACGTCGCTGAAATAGACCGGTGAACCCAGGATGATCCCGTCAGCTCCGGTCATCTTCCCGATGCAATCGTTGACAATGTCGTCTTCGAGCACGCACCGACTATCCATGTTTTCAAAGCATTTCATGCAGGCGGTGCACCCCCGAATCTTCGTGCCGGCGAGCTGGATCAGCTCAGTCTCAATGCCTTCGTTTTCGAGTTCCTCGAACATTCGTCGTATCAGGATAGCGGTGTTGCCGTCCTTTCGTGCGCTTCCGTTGATAGCGATAACTTTTGTCATAGTACGACTCCTAACGTTGTGCGTCCTGAGGGAAAACCTCTTTGAACGGTACATTGTTTTGCGGTAAAAAAGCACCTAGTTCATTGGCTGCGTAAGTGAGGCACAAAAGAAGCACAGTAGCAACACGTGTTCAGCGAAATAGCGTGCCTGCTGAGTTTACGTTGTGCTATTTCTCTTTTTCTCGAGCTAACACTGAGAATAGACGTTTACGACACCTATACGCGATACTGGAAAGATGTCGGACTTCGAGGTTGAGCTCCCTAGTAGTACGATAGCTAAAATGACACCTTCTTCTGCTTGCTCAAGCGCGTGACCCTTCGCTGCTAAGGTAGTTCCAGCCAACGACCTAAAACATCATTGCTGATGTCACGCCACGCGCGACAAGGAAGATGCCGACGAGGAAGAACACGGCGGCAATTATCTGACTTCCGTGTTTCTTCAAGAAACGCGTGATGGGGTCGAAGATGCGGTCGAAACTTCGGGGCGCCGCGGCAAAAACGGCGAGTGGCCCCCAAAGCCAGCACAGCGTGATGGCCATTACCAGGACAAAGGCGATCGCTTTGTCGTGAAGGGATAGCACGACGACGCCGATATCCTTGCTTGCGGCGAGGGCCGGAAGCGATGAGAAGATGTTGCCGAAGCCGAAGCCGATTCCCATAGAAATCAATCCTCCGGCGCCCATTGCCGTCGCGTCAAAAGTGTTTGATCCCCCCTTCTTCAGGAGTGAACGAGCGCTTGCGTAGAGGAGGAGGAGACCGAGGATGAAGTCGATCGCCACCGTCGCCAACGACGGCTTGCCACCGGTCGTCGTCAGGCTTCCGATGGCAACAAAAATCAGGCATATCAGTGAAAATACGATACAGTACGTTGCGACAAAGATCACGCCTTTTTTGAGCCGGTGTTCCTCTGAGCTCAGTACGGTCATGACCGTTATGATTGCCAAAGGGCTTATCATGGACGCGATGGCAAGCGGTATCACGACCGCGAGAAGTTGGGGTAGGGTGGTCATTGAGCTCACTTCGGTGCTTCAGCACCTATCAACACCCTAGTAAATGCGCCACGGACTTAATGGTTCCGATTTAGCTCCGAAATCTGAGAGCGTTTCGTTTGATCGCACGTTTTGCTCTTTCAACTGCTATTCTTCAGCGGTTTCCAGCAGCAATTGGTAGAATTGTTCTGGCATGAAGCCATTGGCACGTGGGATGTCAGGTGCGACGGGTGTCCATAAATCAAATGTGATATGTTAGGCTAGCCTAAATATTTATATATTAGGTTGACCTAAACATCACGTAGAGAGTTATTCACAGAAATCAGGGCTAAGCTCGTCAGAAGGTTATCTCTAAGCTGGCGTGCCAATCCGACGCTGCTCCGTGCACAGGTACGAGAGCTAAAACTGAGGGAGGTTTATGGTGTCAGATATCATTAACGTCGAAAACCTTGTCAAAGTGTATCCTGGTGGTACACGGGCCGTCGATGGGATCTCATTCAGTGTGAGAGAGAGCGAGTTCTTCGGGTTCCTCGGCCCGAACGGCGCGGGAAAGAGCACCACGATCCAGGTTCTCACGACACTGCTGAAGAAAACCTCTGGTTCTGTGACCGTTGCTGGCTACGATGTTGATACGGATGCCCGAGAGATACGCAAAGTTATCGGCGTTCAACGCCAGGAAACCATTCTGGATGGGGACCTGACGGGTCGCGAGAACCTCACCATCCAGGGGCACCTCCAGAGGTTGCACGGTACCGCTCTCAAAAAACGCGTGGACGAACTGCTCGCACTCGTTGAGCTCTCGGACGTCGCTGACAAGAGGGCGGCACAGTACTCGGGAGGGATGAAGAAGCGGCTCGATCTCGCGTCCACTCTTGTACACAAACCACGCCTGCTCTTTCTCGACGAGCCAACCTCGGGGCTCGATCCGCAATCGCGCGTCGCTATCTGGGAGCACCTCGAAACGCTCAACAGCGATGAGGGTGTTACGGTGTTTTTGACAACCCAGCAGATGGAAGAAGCGGATAGGCTCTGTCACCGGCTCTCAATACTCGATCACGGAGAGATTGTTGTGAGCGGCTCACCTGTTGAGCTGAAGCACCAACTCGGCGGCGACACCATCACGATGTCATTCGCCAACTCGGACAGTGGCATAAAAGACCGATCAAAGCGGATTGTCAACGGCATTCAGGGCGTTACAAAAGTCCTCGATGTCGAAACGGGACTGGCGGCATACGCTAAGAACGCGAGCGCTCTCGTTCCCGATATCGTACGACTGTTTGACGAGAATGAGATTCGCTTGACGTCAATCAGCGTCGCATCTGCCTCGCTGGATGACGTCTTTTTACAGCACACAGGAAGACGGATACGATCAGAAGAACTGTCGAAAGTAGATACGTGGAAGCACTACATGTGAGGCGATGGAAGATGGATCATGACGCTCTCTTTGACGTGTGGCACCTCTTTATCAGGGCCGGAAAAAAGACCATACGGACTCCTGTCATCATCTTCGGTACGCTCGCCCTACCAGTGCTGTTTCTTGTTCTTTTCACGCAAATTTTCACGCAGTTTGGAAACCTCCCAGGATTCCCTGCCGGCGGCTATGTCCAATTCGCAACGGCTGGCATCATCGTTTTAAACCCATTGATTAATGCACAGTACTCGGGAACCGCCGTGGTTGACGATATCAATTCAGGGTTTCTTTCAAAGATGCTCGTGACGCCCGTGAACAGGCCAGCCATTCTGTTTGGACGGTTACTGAACGATACGATCATGGTGCTTATCCCGGCTGGCATAACGCTCGCGCTTGCGTACGCTCTCGGTGTAACCGTCATAACAGGGGCCCTAGGAATTCTGCTGATTCTTTTCACTGCCGCTTTCTTTGGATTGTCTATGTCAGGGCTGACGATGGCAATCGGAGTGACCACAAAGAGTGCGCAAGTAGTCGCTGGGTTAGATCTTGTGATCATATTCCCTCTCATGTTTGTGAGCACAGCGCTTGTGCCATACGAGTTCCTTCCGCACTGGGCGCAAGCGTTTTCGAATGTCAACCCGTTTAGTTACGCAGTCAACGCTGTCAGGGCATTGATGTCTACAGGATTTGATTGGAGCACCATTCTGGCAGCGTATGCAGTTATAGCGGTGTTCGCGGCAGTGACAATTGGAGCAACGTTATATCAGTTCAGAAGTGTGGAGAAGTAGGCGATTGCCACAGCTCTTACCACTCGTCCACTCAATGCTGACGCTATCACACGCTAGTCTAGTCCTCAGCTCACGGCCAGTGGTGTAGCCTGTTGGGTCACACTGTGGCTCCAGCACCGTTTTTAGGGACTTAACTGGCGCAGGACTACTAGATGCTTTACAGGCAACAAACTTGAGTTTCACAGACCTTCATCTGCTGCCTCGCTGCAATGCACTGCGTTAACTCGTGCCACACTGAGCATGGTGTGATGTGCATAGACGATTTGGAAGGACGCAGAATTCAGCCCCGCGCAGTGCCTTTTTAGTCAAGACCAGACTGCGCTTCAGAGCGCAGCGATGCAAGCGAAACACTTACATTCTCAAATCCCATAGAAGACTCGTTTTCTGCAAGTGGGCGAAAGACGGGACCGAATGAGAGAGAACCAGCCATGGCGACTGACCTGTTCCATCTGCTGCTGACGGTGCTCCCGTTCGCCCTTGCGAGCATGACGAGTCCGCTGACCTTAATCGCCGTCATGGCTGTGCTCAGTGCGACGACGCGCCGGGCACTCAAGGCGGTCGTTTTTGCCATTACGTACGCGGCGGTCTTTTCGGCGATATGCCTGGTGCTCGTCGCCATCGGAAGCGCCGCGACTATCGGCGGTAACCCTTCACCGGCAACCGTGGGCTTTGACGTCGTCTTGGGTGTTATTCTGCTTTACGTAGCCGGTCGCTCGTTGACCAAGGAGGTGAGCACCCCGCTTCTTCGATCTTTTAACCCGGATGCGATGAGCGCCGTTGCCGCCGCGTCGATGGGCGTGCTCTTCAGCGCGAGCAACTTCTCCTCGCTGATTCCGGCGCTTGCAGCAAGCAAGGACATCGGCGTCGCTGCGGTGTCGCCCTTTGACAAGACGATCGCCCTTGTTTTCCTGCTCGCCATCGCGGTGAGCTGGGTCTGGGCGCCTGTCGCTGTGTATCTCGTCACGCCCAACAACTTCGATAGATTATTTGATCCTGTCATCCGCGTCTTGCGCAAGCACGGTGGTCAGCTGATGGCTGCGGTCTTGTTCTTGATCGGCCTCTATCTCCTCGTTCGAGGAGTGACTGGTTATGTCGCGCTCTAGTGCAGGAACGCTCTCCACTTTGCGCGTCTGGTTAAGCACGCGCACTGTCGTATCATCGCTGGAGAAGAAGTCCGGCTACGTGCTCGTTCGCGGCGCGATACACGAGCATCATAACAGCGTGGCGCCACGCCTTCGCACATCATCCTCTGTTACACCGTCGCGATCCTCTTCTTCGCAAATACGGCTGCAGAGCGATAACAAATCAAGCCCATAACGTCCTTTATAAAACTTCTTTGCGCTAATAAGCCCGAGCATGTCCAACTCACCGAAAACCACAAAGCGGTGCGAATTGTAATTCTAATTTACGCGTAGGTTCTTATCGAATGTTACAGATCTCTTCAAGCAATTGTTGTCCTTTATAACAAAGAATCCAGTTACCGGACCAAAATTATATTAGGCTAAACATACTTAATACGTTTAACATACGTAACAAAAGTGCACAAGCTGGTATGATATCTCACGGATATGGCTGTTGTGGTACCACCCTCTTTCGCACACATCGAGCTGTCAAACAATGGGAGGAGTAGACGTGCAACAGGATAAAGTAAAGGTTCAGTTAAGCGGCATATCGCAAACGATGTTGGGTTGTTTGTGGGGCCGGGCACAGTTAAGCAAGAGGTACAGCTCGCTTTTTTACGATGAGAAAGCTATTGAACTCGTTGAAAAAATTGACTATGACCTTTCAACGAGTGATGATGAGCCGTTCCAGGATATTCGGCGTAGTATTTCTCATAAGCTCAATCTACCAGAATTTGGTCTATTTACGCTAAGAGCAAGGCAGTTCGACGAAAAGGTAAAGACGTACATCGAAGAGCACCCCCGCGCATCCGTCGTGAATATCGGAGCAGGACTGGACACGACCTTTTACCGCGTCGATAACGGACTCATTCACTGGTACGACCTCGACCTCCCTGCCGTCATTGACATCAGAAGACGGCTGCTACCGGAACCTGACAGGGTAACGTATATCGCGAGATCCGTTTTCGATCCGAGCTGGTGCAAGGACATCAGTTACACCGAGGATGGGGTATTTATGATAGCTGGGGGGGTATTCCATTTCTTTGAGGAGGCTCAGGTAAAACAGTTTTTTTCGATGCTGGCGGACAATTTCCACGGCGGCGAAATCGTGTTTAACGTCCTATCACGATCAGGCGATAGCTTTGGCGCGTGGATGGACATCGTGTCGCCGGAGCAACGGGATGTGATAAGAACGGAGCTGGTGGATGCGATAAAGGATTGGTGGAAAAGGGCACCACAAGGCCAGAAAGAGAAGCTGAACGACATGATAGCCACGCTCGAGCTCCCGAAAAAGCCGAAAGGTAAGGCGTGGTCCGATCTCGAAGCGTGGTGGAATCAGCTCAGCGATAAAGAGATGACGGAGGTAATGCGCGGCTTCAGGAGGTCATTCCGCGGCGGCGTTGACGTGTGGGAGGTAGAAGACGCGCATGAAATTACAAAGTGGGATGGCCGCTTCACCGTGATAGATCAGTTTCCGATTTTTAAAAACATCCCACGAGATTCGTTGGATGCAAATATGCGGCGATTCATGGACTACAGCGATGAGAGAGCAAGGTCGAGTATTATTCACTTGCGAGTTTAATGTCAAGAAGTCTGTGGCGCATGTGGCGTGTGAAGACGGAGAATTCAGCCCCGCGCGGTGCCTTTTACTCAAGACCAGCTGCGGATCAGAGCGCCGCGACGCAAGCGAAACACTATAGACGCTACTTGAGAGCCGGCAGATGACGGATAAATGGGACCCAGTCGATTATCACGAGCACTCATACCCGCAATACGCGTTCGCGCTGGGACTCCTCGAAAGGCTTCGGCTCAACGGTGACGAGCGCGTCTTGGACGTCGGCTGTGGCGATGGGAAGGTGACCGCCGAGCTTGCGACACGCGTGCAGCACGGCTTTGTGCTCGGCATTGACGCCTCCCCCGACATGATCGCGTTCGCCCGCGCGGAGTTCCCCGCGTCGGCGCATCCGAACCTGTCATTTCGTTATGGAGACGCAGCGAAGCTCACGTTCCGCCATGAATTTGACGTCGTCGTCGCATTTGCGTCTCTCCACTGGGTCAAAGACCTGCCGACTGCACTGCGCGGCATCAAGCAAAGCCTCGCGCCCGGCGGCCGATTTGCAGCCCAGCTCGTGGCAAAACGACACGCCACGGCAGAGATCAAGTCCCCGCTGCACCGAGCGCGAAAAGAGGTCATGGGCCGCCCGGCGTGGAGAACGTATTTTGAGGGTTTCGAGCAACGCAGGGCGTACAGTGTCGACGAGTGCGAACGGCTTCTCAGAGACGCCGGCTTTGTGCTGCGGCGCTGCGAGTTCGTCACCGAAGAAGTGACGCATCAGGATGCCGATGCGCTCAAGGGATATGCACGGTCGACGTGGCATCGATACACCGATCGGATTCCTGCACAGAAGCGCGACGCGCTTCTTAACGAGGTCGTGCAGCGCTGTCTCGAGATGTCACCCGCAGATCGAAGCGGACGGATACGCGTGCGAGCGAGCATGCTCGAAGTCGAGGCATCGGTCGCAGGCACGTGACTGCATATAGAATTCGACTCCGATTTCGCAGCGCACGACCTTCTCTGGCGGCGCAGGTCGCTTAGGATCAAGAAGGCTTGTCGAGAGAGCTTAGGCGCGGCTCGACAAGAGCTCTTGGAACCAGACATACAAAGCCTCTTCGACGAGGTTATACCACAAAAAACCGAGCCTTTAAGACATCGGAGTAGCGGCACAGCTTTCACGTGGCAAACGCGCGCTCGATGAGGGTTTTTTTCGTTCGTGCCGGAATGTAATGCGGAAAAAAAGGAGGAGTGAGCTTAAAGTATATATTGCGCATATATCAGTTGTAGCTGATGATAGGATGCACGAACCTAATACTCAGAACCACTAGCGTAGACTCGTCACGTCCAACCAAAGCAAGTCGACAGCTCCATTATGCGGGGAACCACGGACCGGTCATCGTATGGAGCGTCACGAAAAAGTGCAACCTCGCGTGCTCACATTGCTATATTGACGCGGCGGATGCAGCTGCTTCCGATGAGCTGACCACCGATGAAGCGCACAAGCTCATAGATGATGCGGCAACCTTGCACCCCCCTGTTATGCTTTTTTCTGGAGGCGAGCCGCTCATAAGAGGTGATACCGTTGAGCTCTGCGCATATGCTGTCTCTAAAGGATTGAGAGTTGGCCTCTCTACCAATGGAACCCTTATCACAAGAGATTACGCTCGAAGGATCGCAGAAGCGGGTGTTTCTTATGTCGGCGTCAGTATTGACGGGGTTGAAGCTACGCACGACGGGTTCAGAAACGAAAGAGGCGCGTTTAGGAAAGCACTTGAAGGACTGAAAAAAGCGAGAGATGCCGGCATAAAAACGGGCATACGGTTCACGGTCAACCGGCACAACGTCTCCGACCTGCCTGCGGTTACCGATCTTCTTATTAGGCACCAGATCCCCCGCTTTTGTCTGTATCATCTCGTGTACGCAGGGAGGGCGAGTGCGGAGATGGATATCACCAACGAGAGGCGAGTTGAGGTGGTCGACTACCTCATTCAACGAACTAAAACGCTTGCAGACCACGGAATCGAGGTACTCACCACCGATAACCACGCAGATGGCATCTACATACTGAATTCGGTCGAAAGTGCCGATAAGAGCGCCGTGATGTCCCTCCTTGCCGCGCACGGGGGCTGCTCTGCAGGGCAGAAGATCGTCAACATCGATCCAAATGGAAACGTGCGGCCCTGCCAGTTCTGGGAGGGAGGAGTGGGCAACGTACGACAGAGCAGCTTGAGCACCATATGGAACGGCCAGAATAAACTCCTTTCGATGCTGCGTGACAAAAAATCGCACCTTAGGGGGCGTTGCAGCGCGTGTCGGTATGTCGAGGTATGCGGTGGTTGTAGGGTGCGAGCATCCAGCGTGGGCGACCTCTGGGGGGCGGACCTAAGCTGTTACCTGAGCGACCAGATGATACGAGGTGGCAGCACGTGAAGATGCCCGCCGTCGTGGCGTGGGAAGTCGCACGAGAATGCAACCTTGCGTGTCGCTTCAGCAAAGCAGATGCAGGAGGGACGGGAAGAAGCAAACGGAGTAACAAGAAAGAGCTTACCACTGATGAAGCGTGCACATTTGTCGACGAACTTTCAACGTTTCACCCCCTTCTCATCCTTACTGGCGGTGAACCGCTTTTACGCAAGGATATTGATATCGTGATAGAGCACGCTGCAACGTCTGGGGTGAGAGCCGCGCTCGCAACAAACGGGACGTTGGTCAACGAAAAGAGGGCAAAAAGGCTGAGAGACGCGGGACTAACGACAGCTTCGATTAGCATTGACGGCGCAGATGCTCAATCCCACGATTCGTTGCGAGGTGTGAGAGGGGCGTATCGTGGCGCACTCAACGGGGCCAGAGCATTGAAAGAAGCGGGGATTACGTTTCAGATCAATACCACGGTCACGAACGCTAACGTAACGTCGCTCCCTCGTATCTATGACGTAGTGCGTGAATCCGGCGCGTCGGCGTGGCACGTCTTTGCCCTTGTGCCTACCGGCAGAGGTCGTGTGACCGATCTCGTCTCAAGGTCAGACTATTATGAGACACTCAAATGGCTTGATGAACGTGACAGAAATGGCGCTCTTCCCATCCGACCAACGTGCGCTCCGCAGTACCGACTAAAAGAGAGACGTAAAGGATGCCTTGCGGGTTTAAGTTACGTCTTCGTTACGAGCAGCGGCACGGTCCAGCCCTGCGGGTATTTTCCGGTACCTGTCGGAGACGTAAGACGGACGAGCTTTAGCGAGATATGGGAGACCTCCCCCATTTTAGCTTCACTGCGCGAACCCTCAGCATATACGGGGGCGTGTAAAACGTGCTGGTATTCAGACACGTGCAGGGGTTGCCGCGCACGGGCGCACGCAGTGAGCGGCGATTACCTTGGTGACGACCCGTACTGTGGTGGTGTGTCCACGTGAGAACCTTTGACGCGATTGACTCACAACTCATAAACCTGCTGCAGCACGATTTCCCGCTCGCAAAAGAGCCATATAAAGAGCTTGCGACGAGGCTCGACATTCCTGAAGACGAAATCCTTGGGAGAGTTCGAAGGCTAAAAACCGATGGCGTGATACGGGAAATCGGTCCTATCTTCAATTTGAAAATGATCGGACTCGCAAGCACGCTTATTGCCTTACGAGTTCCGGAACACGCGGTCGATCGGGCTGTTCAAATCATCAACTCGTATGCGGGGGTAACGCACAATTATGAGCGGGAAGGCACTTACAATATCTGGTTTACCCTTACCGCGTCATCAGAAGAAGGGCTTGCCGCGACACTTGAAGAAATGAAAGGGAAAATACACCCCCTGCGTTGGCTTGTAGTCCCGGTTAAGCGAGTTCTAAAGCTAAAAACGAATTTCACGCTATAAGACGTGCACGCAAAGAGCAATTACAAAGCAGCAGACGATCGAATAATACGCTGTTTGCACCGCGGCTTAGCAATAGAGAGTAGGCCGTTCCTCACACTTGCGCAAGAGCTTGGGACAACAGAAGATGAGCTATTGGAGGTCATACGCTCGTTAATTGCTAATGGCTTCATTCGGCGGTACGGTGCAGTAGTGAGACATGAAAAGGTCGGGTATTCGTCAAACGTCCTCGTTGCGTGGAACATTCCCGAAGAGCGAATTGATGAATTTGAAGCGGTAATACAAGGGCTGACAGAGGTAAGTCACGGGTATGAACGAGTGAGCTACCCCGAATGGAGGTATAATGTCTACACAATGATCCACGGTCATTCAAAAGACGAGTGCCTCGGCGTGGTAGAGCGCATCTCTAGCGCCATTGAGATAAAAGAGTACACATTACTTTTTACGAAAAGGGAATTTAAGAAGCGTAAACTCGATTTAGAGGGACTTTAGATCCAGTCAAAGTGTACGCGTCGAGTAGCATGGTAAAACACAAGTCCCAGCGCTACATAGGAACTCTCGCAAGGCCTGCAAATGCGTTTTGACGTAGCAATAATTCTATTTTGCTGCCAGACACTTTCTAGAAATCCATCGGCATTAGGAGCGGTCATAGATTATAGCCGGATGCTTTCGACAGGATGTGTACCGCGCAAAAACAATTCTTTAATACTCCTTATCATGCACGCGTACGTTGATTCGAGCCTGTGAGTGCTATCTCGCCGCAATAATCTTCCTGGCGTCTCGTGCGGTTGGCTTTCGCGGCTATGTGAGGGCACTCCAACTTACTTAAAACTCTTGTACACCTTGCTGAAGCTTATCCCGGCAATCGTCTTTTCCCGGTAGAACAGTTGCTTCTCTTCAACGGCGGCCTGTAATTGCGCATTCGAGATACCGTTCTGCAACGCCAAATACGCCTCCATGAACGCTGCGAGGTCATCGGCTGCTTTGACCAGCTCTCCGTCAACCGGATTGTATCGGTCTTGGTTGAACGATGCGGTTATCTCGTCGGAGGTCGTGCTCTGCAGTTTCCCCTCGAGCGTCACCTTAGAGACAAACTCGTCCTCGGTGAACAGTCGCATCTCGGGCTGCCACGCTTCTGGGATAAGCTTCGGTCGGTAAATCCGCCGTTGCATCTCGTCCCGTTCAAACTCCTTAACGAAGCGGTCAACGCCAGTGGCAGCCCGCTTGACGGGGCTGATGATGTCCTTGGTGAGCACCTCCGGCAAATCGTGGAAGAGGCCGGCGAAGTAGTTATTGGCGCGCCGTTTGGAGCAGGCGTCAATCTCAAG
>JACTTZ010000019.1 GCA_015660915.1 Methanomicrobia archaeon
CTCGGCTGGCCCCCCATCGGCTAGTGGGGTGATCGACGTCTTTGTGAGCGGCGGCGGCGTTTGGTGGACGTACTATCAGGGTGGGTAGTACAACTGGTACTCCGTGGGCACCCCTCCGTAACCGACCTCCCCGGTCGCTGATACGTAGATAGACACAAACGCCGGGATGACAGTTCAGCGACGCCGCTTGTTAGGAGGGGCGCCCCTCTTTCTTTCTTTTCGCTCTAACGCGTGGCGTAGTGGTGGATGAGCTACGCTCACGCTGACCAGCAACGCGGCTCCTGCACGCTGTTTTCAATATAATCATAACGTACGTCCCGGAGAGAGAAGCTGCGTCAATATTCGAAAATTGCATCGCGTTGCACAACTAGAATCAGAAATCGAACTGCTCAGACAAACTCTTTTTTCAAACGAAAGCTTCAACCTTCACAAAATCAAAAACAGATGGGCTCGAGGCGATTCGAACGCCCGACCTTCGCCGTGTAAAGATGGGCGATTTGGCGCGTAGTATGACGTTTTTCGTTCGCTTAGCACTTTTTTCTTTGGCTGCTGAGGTTTCTCCGAGCGCGGATTCTGACGAGATCGACTTCCTACTCACTAATGAGCAAAATTAAAGAAGCGAACAGAAAAAATTAGTTTTATGTTAAAAACTAGCACTGTTACGAGAAGCCGACCAGGTCGGCCTTCGAAACTGACGGAGTCGACGATGAACATTCTCTTGGAGGCGCTCAGAAGCGGAGCTTATCGTGAGGACGCGTGCGCCGCAGCCGGCATAAGCTATCAAACCTTTCTGAACTGGGAACGCAAGGGGGCGGAGCAGACCAAGGGACAATATGTTGAGTTTTTTGATGCGCTCAAGGGGGCCGAAGCCGAGGCCATGGTGCAAAACGCCGAGATCATCACAACCGCGGCGAGAAGTGGCGATTGGCGCGCTGCGGCGTGGTTTCTACAGCACCGCCGCCCTGACCAGTGGAGCGACATTGCCAAGCGGCGGCAGGACGGCCCTGACGAAGAGATACGGGTTAAAGCACAACGCTGGGATAAGCATGTGGAGGATGAACGTGAGGAGAAGGTGGACACGGCAGCGCTGCTGGCGGCGAATCCCGAGCTCTTCAATGCCTATGACGCCTATCTTGACGCGTTTGTCGCTGCGAGGGACAAGTTACAGCGCCAAGAGAGGGACGACAAAGAAACTGCGAAAATGACGTTCAAACCGGCGAATGAATGAATGCTGAGGCTAAAAACACATACGCAGCGCAACCACTCATAGAGCGGGCTCCCGAGCTAACACAGATCAAGCTTTATAAACACAGTGCGAGAGCTCGAGCGCTTATGTCCGGCCGTCATTGATCATACCTCTGCAGCTTAATGCGTTTTTGCCTCTCTTCTTTTTATTCATTATTTTTTATAAATCAGATTAAATTAATATCTTGTCGCTTGGTCTATTACTAGCATCCGCTGCCAAGCGCGAGTCGACGTGAACATGAACTATTGGAAAGAGGTGCTTTGTTAACTCCACACGTCATAGACTTTGGTTCCAACCTCGATGGGATCAGCTTCGCGCTTCCTTCCACCACGCAGATAGTTTGGTTGAGCCACACGAGCTTCTAAGAGTTTGTTCTAAATGTCACAGTACCGACGAGCTTGCCTCCGTACCAGAAGCTTTGCCTACAAACAGCAAGCTAAAAATGACACGGAATCTCGCCTTTCAGCGCTCTAATTGCAAATCGCAGAGCTAAAATCTCTCATTTTTCAATGCGGAAGCGCAGTATTCACTCAAATCAAAAACCGATGGGCTCGAGGCGATTCGAACGCCCGACCTTCGCCGTGTAAATACGGAGGTTTTGGCGCGTAGTGTGGTGTTTTCGTGTTTATCTAAACTGGATGAGACAACTACGAGGCCGCAAGCGCCCCGTCGTGAACCGTCTGATAAACGCGCATCGGCAGCCCGATAAGTCCTGAGAACGCGACCGGAAGGTGTATCGTGGGATAATTGTATCCTGCCTTGGCGCAGTGCGCCCTTATTGTGCCACGATAAATCTCTTGTAGGACAGGATTCTCACAGATGGGGTGGAGGGTGTTGGTTACCATTTTGATTCATCTCCACCAATGCTAGAAGCCAACAACTACTTATCAGTTATGAAATGTATGAATGGTAGATGAAACGCGAGGACAGGGCGACCATTAGCGTGAGCAAGAAGACCCACGCCGATTTCGAGGAGTACCGGGCCAAACTGAGTGCTGAGAGGAAAAAGGTCCAGACCCAAGAGGACGTTGTGAGAGCACTTCTCGATAAGGTGAACGAGCAGTAACGCCCCTATTTGCCTTCACCACATAGGCCGGCGACATAGCGAACTTATTAGCTCCTATATTAGCAGCTTCAGAGGCGGCCAATAGTGAAAGAACGCGAGCTACTGGGCCTGCGATTAGCTCTCGCGACTGTCAGTGTCGCCTTGCCTACCGATAATCGTGCCTAGGACAAGACGCTTATTGAAGGGGCTAAGATACGCGTGACGTTTTTCTTTTTCTTCTCCATCATTCTCGGCACTCCTGAAACAAGAGATGAGCGCGTCGAGTGCTTGAGCATTATCTAGGCTCGCCTCGGACTGCTCATAGGCTTTTGTTTTGACTTCTGAAAGCGCACGCTTCAGCAAGTCTGCATCGTTGCCGGTTAAAATTAGCCCGCTTTCAATCATTTTTTCCCTCCTTTGTCGGTGCTTTTTACATGTACCACATCACATAATGCATAATTGGTTTTTTCTGATGGCAATATTAGCGACAAAACGTAGCGCTCGCGTCCTATCGTGAACTTCCTGACCAGTAATACATATCCTGAGTTATCAAGCGAGGCCGCCGGTATAGCTCGCAATAATAAGGCAGCTTATCCTGGTTACTGCGTCGCTTACACTTGACATAAAGCTCGCAGCGTGTGCAGTAAGTCACGTAATAATAGCAAAGAAAGCGACGTTCTAAGTACCTAATCGAAGGGTATCGCGAAAGTGCTGCTTACATAATCTTAGCACGCTCTTTCGATTGCAGTTCATACACAGAAGCTGCGCGTTACTTCCGACGCCGCATCACCAAATACGCCACAACCAAGAGTCCTGCTACCGCGTACAACGCCTCAAAGCCTGGCACGAGGACGAACCCGCCGCCCGCTGTGGCTGATGCAGTCGGCGCTGAGCTGACCGTCGGAATCGGAGTCTCTTGCGTCGGAAGTGGAGTCGTAGGTGTTGTCGTCGCTGCCGGCGTGGCAGTTGGTGTATTAGCAGACTGCGGCACAGATACAGTATAAGTGGCGCTGTAACTGAGGTTGTGATTGTTTGAGTTATCGGAAACAGAGACATCCCAGAAGCCGCTTGTTGGGTTTGGTATGTTTAGCGTTACGCTTGCAGACCCGGCATTGTCTGTCACAGCTTGACCCTGTATGCCTGCGTACGTAAACGTTACCGTGGCCCCGTTTTCCGGACCACTCGTAACTTGACCATCTGACCAATGACACTCCGCGTTAAGAACGATTCCCATCATCAAGGAGTAGGTGTTGTCGACCTGGTTAATGTGGGCGTACTCGCTTGTTACCCAAATCCTTTTTTCTGTACACGTTGGCGATGTTTGCGCTGACGTGACTGTCGGAAAGACGGCAATAACGGCGCCTAATAGGAGGCTAATAGATAGGACCGTGCAGACCTTGTACAAAAAACGCATATTTGGGTTGTGCGTTTAACACTATTAATAATTAGCGATTGACCCTGTGCGGCGTCGAACCGAGTTAGAATAAGGACTTTTCTCGCATGTTCGGCAATCCATCATTATGCAAGTAAGTTAGTTAGTCTCCCGTACATTCATTATCCTGTCTCAGGAAACTAATGAAAGCCAGGATTTCTGATGCTGAGATAAACTACAAAATAAGGTATGTTTGCGCTTGTGCGTGTTTATCGACTGCACAAAAATATATTTTGCATCATTTCACGCACACGCGAACGTGTATAATTCAGTCGATATGTTTTGTTTGAAATAGGAATAGTTAAGCAATAAGCCGCGTCTTGCATAAGCGTATGCAATTGAAACCGATAACTGCGATAGTTGTTCTTTTTCTTATGGTCGCTTCGTTGTCAGTAGCAGGTTGCATAAATTTCTCTAGTACACCGTCTCCGACACCAACGCCCACGCCAACACCTACCTCGACGCCAACGCCCACTGATTACAGCAGCGCCCTCACTAACGCTACTGAATCGGGCAATTTCATCATGGAGCGCCCGTTTACAAAGTCTACCAACGAACGAGGAAATGACGTTTATAAGGGAGTTGGCAGGAACGCGACTAATCCAGGCAGCCACAGTGTGACCCTCGTTGAGGAGGTAACGAAATCGCAAACCGAAGCGAAACAGGTGTACGACAAGGCCACAAGCGATAAACTGAACCAGGGATATACCGCTGACACGACAGCCGCGGCTGAGTACAAATCTACAGCGTGTCCTGGATTTATGAGTTGCGTTGAGGTGTGGGCGGGCTCTTACGGGACTAAGTACTTCCTTTGCTCTTATGGCTACGATTCAACCGTCCACGGCTGGAAAGTCACCCAGCAGTCTTTTGCAATGTGATACTTCTATGATTCGGGTAACTTTTCAGCCGTTAAAAAAGTGAATATAATGACAACTAAATTGGCCGCGGTCATCGTGCTTGTTATCGTCGCTTTGCTGTCTGTAGCGGGTTGCATCAACCTCTCTCCTGCATCGTCTCCCACGCCAATTGCCTCAAACGAAACGGTCACTAGCAACAATACGACGTTTTCGAGCGTTGCTGGCTTCAATATCACGTATCCAAAGACGCTAAAAGTAGACATAAACGACACAAACGCTTCAGGGCAGGTCAAGGTATACGTCTATCTAACGACAAATAACACGGTGGACGCCATGGACGTGGCGACCGAAGCAGTCTCCCCGAACGCAACATATATGGATTACACACTCTACAATGTTGGTAAAATCACTGATTACCCGAACTACCAGCAAATCACAAATCAGAGCGCCACATTAGGTGGTAAGCCAGCATATACCGTTGTTTGGCAAGCGACCGTTCCCGTTCAGACTGGCACTTCGGCGTCAACCGTTCAAAATCAGACGCTTAAAGTGATGCAAACTTATGTGGTAAACAACAACAACGGATACGTCGTAACCTACAAAGCTATACCCAGCGACTACAACACGTATCTCGCACAGGCACAGCAAATAATGAGCTCTTTTGAATTCATTTCTTGAAAAACAAGGCGAAGGCTTGTTCGTTTAACCGTTCCTTATCTCCTATCTCCTTAAGTCCAAACGTATGAGCAAAAAAGTGGCTGCAATCGTTGCGCTTGTTGTGGTCGCCTCATTATCGATAGCGGGTTGCACAAGCACGACTAACAGTAACCAAGCGGCAAGCAGCGCATCACAAACAGCATCGAGTGCAGCATCAACGACTACAACGGCGGCAACTACCACGATGGCGACGGCGTCCGCATCAGCAACGCCTACGCCTACACCTTCTATCGTTCCTACTCCACCAATTACAATCTTACCGCTACCAACGCCCATCGTTCCTACTCCAACACCGGCGCCTCCGACACCGACGCCCACACCAACGCCGACGCCAAAGACACCGACAATCGTATCTTTCCAAGTCATCCCAGTTGAGAGTCTAAAGGGCGCTGAGTCGGGCGTATCGTTCGGTATAATGGCACTGAATGGAACTTCTACTGAGATTTGTAATAACGGGTTCTCAGTTAGTGGTTATGTTGACGGTAAGTATGCCGGACAGGCGACTACATATCCAGCGCCAAGCGGCTGTGACATATCGATGATATTTAGATTTTCCACGAATGACTTAACGCTCGGAGAACACGCAGTCACCATAGTCTTTGCAGGTAACGCGCAATATGCGCCGTCAACAGCCACTGCGTACGTTCGCGTAGTGGCGACCTAGTGAGCATCGTCCGGATACCGCTATAGATCACTGTGCGATATGACGATTTCTGGGGGTACTCGCGCCTATTATTACTTGTCCGGACTTAGGAAACGAACGTAATGGAACTAACTAATTTACTTCATAATGATGGACTGCACCAACGGTTCGATCAGCAAGGAGGCCATCGACAAATTGCGTCTTTTTGTGTTAAACAAATACCGTAGCGAAGATTCTCACATCAAGGTGCTGAGTTTTGCAAAGTCATTTTTGAAGTTCTTGATCAAAGCAAGGCTAGATAGCCGATATCACGCCTTTGAAGTCTTTCTCGAACGACCGAGGGCGATCAAAACACGAAATAACGTGACGAGCCGAATAGTCACGAAAGAAGATATTGAGAATATTCTCGCCCACGTTGGCAATGCAAGAAAGGATGGGTTGGTCAGCAGCTATAGGGCTCAGCACTATGCGGCTTTTGTTCTATTCGGTGCGTTTACGGGTCAGCGCAGCTTGGCGACGATGGCTAAACTCACCATCGGACAGTTTAGAGAGGCGCTACGATCTGATAAGCCATGCATTGAGGTGCAGTCTTCGCAGGACAAAATCAAGATGCAACACTATGTGCCATTGCATCCCCAGGTAATTGATCAGATTCAACCCCTCCTAGACGGGAGAAGCGATGATGAGCCATTGTTTGAGTACAACTCGCTCGTAATGTGGATAAAAGGCAGAAGATTCCGCTGACGCGATTCACGGGTTATTTTGTTCTTGGTGATCTGCGGAAATTCGCCGAGCAATATGGTGATATTATTCAATGGAATCAATCGAATCGAGCGTACATAATGACGCACAGCGCAAATGGAATCGATTGGAAGCACTATAAGCATCCGTTGCCTGAAAACGTCTATGACGCGTACATGCAGTATTGAGCGGATGTCGAACTTAAAAGAAAACAGTGCTTTGACGCAAGCTAATTATATCTTCGTCGTGCAATGGTATGGCAAACGGTCTTTGATTGAGTTTCGGTGGCACTGCACTTACAATATGACAGGACAACCAATTCCATGGCTCGAAACTAGGTTGCGACTAATTACTCTTAAACGTGATTCACAAGGCATTTGTTCGCAAAATTTAGAGAGATTTCCGCCGATTCATCAATGGGCGCTTTTAAAACTGGCTTCTTTGCGATATTTGGGATGGATGTACATAGACATTATAGAAAGTGAATTGAGAAAAGGACATTTCAAAGAAATGTACTACATAGATCTTTTCTCTGGCCCCGGAATAAGCAATATCGAAGATAGCTCTGCAGTATGCTACTGCTCTCCATTAATAGTGAATGACCTGCAAAAACAAAAGAACAAACGATTCACTAAGATGTTTCTAAATGATGATGACAAAGAGAGAGCAGAAGCGTTGCAGTTATGCCTCGACGAAACTGCCACGACAAAATATGAAGTAACAAATAAGGATGCAAATTCGTGCATTCAAGAAATAGTACCTGAGCTGTCTGAAAAAAGCCACTCTTTGATTTTTGTAGACCCGTACTCTACCCAGTTTTCTTGGAATTCAATGAAAACCATTCTTGAGCTAGATGCTGACATATTTTTTCTGTTTCCTACGGCACTTATGCCATGGGCTGTATCTGTAGCTAAGAGGCCTGAAGCAGACATTACCAACTTTTTCAAAGAATGTAAAAAAGCTCTTGAGGTATTCCACAATCCAGCAGTAAGAGATAACCGATCGGCTCTTTTTGATTTGTACAAGAAGGATGTTGAAGCTACGCGAGGGCCAAAGACCAAGATGGAAAGCGTCAAGATTAAAGGAAGCAATTATTATTATGATATGTTGTTTGTCACTAAGAAGACCCAAGTGCAACGTTGGTGGAGCGGAGTGACAACACTAAAAAGCAAAATAGAATCATATAGCAGCACAGACGTCGACAAAACACTAAAAGTAATCTTGAAAGAGCAATCAAAACTAACAGATTTCTAAACGGAAACGACGGCGCCTGTAGGCAAAACTTCCTTTACAGTTACATCATCTTTTGATCGCGTGCCATTCTTAATGTGACAATCAATGTTCTTTTTCTCGCAGAAGTCTACGACATCATTGGCGCATTTTTTGTAAAAATCTGCCCCGCCAGCAAAACCATTAGCTCTAGAATTATAGTTCATTTTTCCAAAGATTATTCTATCTACGAACGAAACTGCACTCAATACTTCGGATAATTCTTGCTCAATTAGATTAGGTGTAGGATAGGGCTCAATACTAACCCACGTCTTCAGGCCTGCGTCGTGGAGGTACTGTAGAGAGGCTATTCTATTTTTGAGCGGCGCACTGAAAGGCTCAAACCCTCGCTTAAAGTTCTCGTTGAGTGAAACTAAGGTTATTCCATAAGTATTGTAATTGCCATATTCTTCGGTTTCTGCGAGTTCTTTTGGATAGGTCCCTTTCGTAAGTACGGTTGCTTTGATATCGTTATCATTCAGTTTCTTGATTATTCTTAAGGTCAAATCTTCGACCTCAGGGTGGCGGTACATGAAAGGGTCAGTCGCGAAACACAAGTGCACGAATTTGATTCTATTTCTGTACTTTGGTATTTCCTGATCGAGTATTTGTATGGCATTTGAAACAAGTTTAGGCTCCAACCAATCATCATAATCTTTGATTCTGCCAAATCTCTTAGCCATCAACATCGCATAACAAGGGTATGTGCAGCCATGCGCACATCCCACAACGTGATTAATACAAAAATTCGCGTATTCGACCTTACTTTTGTAAAGCAAGCTTTTTTTCTCAATCTTTTTCGTCATGGCCTTATTTAGTTCTTCTGCGATAAGCTAGAGACAATCGTAATGCGAAAGCGCCGTGAAAGTATCTATTCTTTGCTATTTGTCAGCGACTCATTAAGAGTAAAGCTTTTCCTGCCGCAAAAACGCAAAAAGGAGTGAAATCAGAGCGCTAATAGATTAAGACCTTTCTGATATAGGCAGTATTTCAGTCGTCCAATACCTACTCCTATCCAATCGTTCGCTTGCCGCGAGCTCTCAAAGGTCTCGCAGGCGAAACCGTAACCATATATCAGACAGAAAAAGGTGGATCGCTAGCGTTTTTTGTTGTGCCTAAATTAGACAATTTAGACAAATTTGTGGAAGGCACAAGCCAAGACGATCAAGACCCATATGAAGCTTTGATCGACCAAAAGATAGCAAAAACAGATGGGCTCGAGGCGATTCGAACGCCCGACCTTCGCCGTGTAAAGGCGATGTCATAACCAGCTAGACCACGAGCCCGCAGGTTACCCTTATCACACGTTCGTATATTAAGGTTCTCACGCGCCGCACAAACAAACCGCGGCCGTTATTCGCTCAAAAGGCAGTTTGGATCCTTTTCTTAGCTTTTCAGTACGTTACTCTGTAGCGGGGGGCGCGCTTGTAATCTCCTCTCCCCAGCCCAGCATCGTCTCGTACATATCGATAGCCTTGAGCAGCGTCGCTTCCGAATAATCCCCAACTTTAAAGGACCACCAGTAGGGTGCGTCTCCTTGCCGCTTCTCAAATTTAACCGTCTCGTCCTTGGCAAGCGTGAATTCCTTGGAGTCGTCGAGCACGATCTCCCCACTTCCCTTGAGCCGTTCGACAAGCGGCTCCATCTTGGTGGATAGAAGGACTCTAATTCCTTTATCCGATCCGACTTCGAGCAATAGGTTGCTCTGCACGCCGATCGAGAACAACCGAAATCGGATGCCCTCCGGGTCTTTCTGTGCGCCGCCCCGGTCCATGAAGTTGTGCTTAGCCAACTGCTCTTCAACTTGTGTTGTCGTCATTTCTGCCATTGAATCACTCCAACAGTGGTACCCCCTAATGTGACCATCGTAAATAAAGGCCTATCGCTTTCTGTTTGCACCCGAACGCGTGCCTGTAACTGATTCGCGCGTCATCGCAACTCTTCGAATATCGTGCTCCCAGCGGCTTTTCGGAATAATCGCGCTGTTGATGAGAGTCCGTCAGGCGCGCTGCGCTCACCTCTATTTGAGGAATCCTTCAGCGGCGAGCATCTCTGCGTTGAGAATCGAAGCTCCGGCGGCTCCCCTCACGGTGTTATGGCCCATAAGCGTATACTTTATGCCCTTCACGACATCACGCCTCACCCTGCCGACGCTGACGCTCATTCCGTCGTAGACGTCGCGATCAAGCCGAGGCTGCGGCCGATCGTCCTCCTCTCTGACGATTATGGGCCGTTCGGGGGAAGATGGCAACCCTTTAAGGGGTGGGAGCGAGGCCATAGCTAGTTTCACTTCCTCGGGGGAGGCGTCGACGTCCACCCACACCGATTCGGTGTGTCCGTCGATCACAGGAACGCGGTTGCAGATGGCGCTGACAGTGATGCTCGCGTTAATGACCTTCGTTCCGTCGAAGGCGCCCAAAATCTTTGGTGTCTCGATCTGCATCTTCTCCTCCTCTCCGCCGATATAGGGCACGACGTTGTCGAGGATGGCCATCGAAGAGACGCCGGTGTAGCCCGCACCGGAAACCGCCTGCATCGTCGCGACCTTGACGTCGGTGAGCCCGAGCTGCATGAGCGGCTTGAGCGTCATGACAAGCATTATGGTGGAACAGTTCGGGTTGGTCACGATAAAGCCGTCCCAGCCGCGCTGCTCTCTCTGTATCTGGATCAATTTCGCGTGGTCTTTGTTGACCTCGGGAATGAGGAGGGGCACGTCATCGAACATCCTGTACGAGGCGGCGTTGCTCGAGACCCCAAAGCCGTCGCGGGCGTAATCCGCTTCGACGCGTTCCGCGATGTCGGCCGGAAGGGACGAAAAGACCAGTTGCACGTCTTTCGGCATCTCGTCTGATCGAGTGGGTATGACGCGAAGTCCACCGATGTTGTCAGGTAAAGGTGTGCTCAAGCGCCAATCGACCGCATCCTTATAGTATTTCCCTGCGCTCCGCTCAGAGGCAGTGACCGCGCCGACCTCAAACCACGGGTGTGCCTCAAGGAGTTGACAGAAGCGCTGTCCGACTGCACCGGTAGCGCCCAGCACACCGACTTGTATTCGTCTTGACATAACTCTCCTCACGCTAACGCTCTCGCTCCGGGTGGGCGGACGTCGACACAGGTACCGCAACTAACGCAGTCCTCGACGTTCACCACGGGCACGCTTTCCAATGAAATGGCGGCGGTGGGACACTCTTCAACAGGTGTCGCACTGCACACACGCCCCCACGTCAATCACTACAACCGTGCCAACAACCGGCTTATGAAAAGGCGTTCATATAACCCTTTTGGTCAGCGGCCTCAGCGAGGCGAAGATCTTTGAATTTGGTGCCAACGGACAAAAGACGAGGGTTCCAGCGGATCTATGAAGCGGCCTCAAAGCTAAAAATCGGAAAGACTAAGGAGTATTACCTTGCATCCTAGTCATTCTTGACTAAGCTTAAAAAAGGTGTGAAAATGAATAAGAAACTGGTGGGTGCGGCGATCGTGCTCCTGCTCGTCTTGACGGTTGCGGGAGCAGGGTGCACGACTACGACTACAACGACAAGTCCAAGTCCGCTCGCACAAACGACCCAGACAGCACAAACGACCCAGACAGGACAAGCATCGGGTTCCAGCAAAGACCTTATACTGACGGTTTCCTCACAGGGAGAGGCCACGACCATTGGAACACTCTCAAAAGCTGACAACGGCAGCAAATACGTCCTCTACAACGCGGTATTGAAAAACATCGATGTAACAAATCTGACTGTTAACCCCTATTGGTTCAATCTGCGCCTTTCAAATGGGAGTTCTGTCGGGCTTGAGTTATTTGCATGGGCTGAAGTTACGGGGCGTTTTCCATTGACGAATGGAACGCAGCCAGGGGACACCGTCAACGGAACCATCGTCTTCCAAATACCGCAAACGGCAACGCCTGCCGCCATCACGTATTACGACCTTACCTATAACGTCACTGCGAACCTGTAGCGCCCAAGCTTTTTTTTAGAAGGACCAATCGCTGTCCGAGGCTTAGAACGAGCAACATCAAGAAGGTGAGATGACTAATCACGCAGTCCAGTTATCTCGCTGCAGTCACCACGTTAGCTATTAGCGCGTCGCTTTCGGTTGTCGGCAATGGTTCTAAGTAAGTAATCGATCAGGCGGCCAAGCTAGCCCCACCGTAGCCTTACAGTACAACGCTATGCTGGAGGGTTTGCTAACGAATTGAGGCAAGACCGGAGATAGCCTGCTCTACTGGCTAGAGCAGCATACTGAAACGACATTGCTAGTGTGCCAGAAGCTTCTGATCCGTTAGAGTTATCGCTAAGTACCTGCTAAAACTGGATCGCAGACAACATTAGGTGCGTGGCTTGTCGCATTCTTCACTTGCTGGAAGACGCGCACGAATGACGACTATTTGGAGTGTAACACAGCTTGAGGCAAAAAGTCATCGAATTGAACGACGTCAAATGCATTCTTGGAAAAACCAACGTCGGTCTGTACGAAAATCACTTAATCGATACAGCCGTTATAGACGTTCCGCTCGATCTTAAGGCGATTCTCATCACGCACGGACACGCGGACCATTTTGCGTGGGCGAGCACGCTGCAGAAACGCACGCGGGCGCTTGTGGTCGCTCCGAAAGAGGACGCATTTTTAATCGAACTTCCGGAGGTCAACGTGCGGGGCATGTTTAACTGGGCGCGCCCGCCAGTTGAGATGACGACGAGATTCTTCCTCGGAGAGCCGTGTAGGGTCGACCGATACACCGAAGAGTACCCGTTCGAAGGAACGATTGCCCCGTTGCCCTTGCCCGGCCATACGATGGGGCACACGGGCTATTTATGCGACGGCGTGCTCTTTGCAGGAGACGCGCTATACTCGAAAGCGGTCTGGGAACGGCACAAGCTGCCATATTCCATAGACGTTGAGCTCACGCGCCGCTCACTTGACGCCATCGAGAACACCGCGTTCGACTGGCTCGTCCCGAGTCACGGCGCGGTTATGTCAAAGGATGAAAGTGTTGGCCAGATAGCGCTTCACTTAGAGCATCTTGCCCAGATTGATGATATGATACTGCGACTTTTAAAGAACCCATTGTCAACAGAAGAACTCATCTACGCCGTGCTCAAAGAGCTTAACGTGCAGGATAACCTGGCCCAGTATTGGCTTTCTGTCACCACCATAAAAGGCCACTTGAGCGGGCTTGCGAGCACCTACAAAGTGGCTTACGACATTATGGACCATCGGGTGTGCTGGAAGTTGAACGAATAAGTGCGCCGTTCCGGATAGCGAGTTTACGGAAAAACGCGAGATCCCTTTGCGTGACCTCTGTCAACAATTACCAAGTTTTTAGCGGCACATGTCAGCAGCAGAGACCCCCCCATAATGAAAAAAGGGCGATCAGTGTGATTTCAGCGCTATTTCGTTAATCTAAGTGCCGGGGGCGAACTACGCTGTTCACCGCGCTAGCAAGGCGCTCTTCACACTTGGTGCAGTTCGGATCGTTTGTGGTGTTTACGCAGCCGAAACGGATGCCATATACGCAGGCCCCGTTTTTTATGGTCGTTACGTTTGTTGCCATCACGCTCATCTCCGATCGAGACTACACGGAGTGACTTCATATGGCCGCGTGAGGCAGCGATTTCGTGGAAAAGCGTGACAGCGTTTCTGTGTCACACGTGACTGGGTGCAGCAGACTCGACAAGCTGTCGCTGTGTTCGCGTGGCTGGAGATCTGCCTATTTTGCGCGACAGCGCCAGCAAATGCATAGGATGACCCGACGTGAACGGCCCAGATCCTGAGCAAGATGAGGGACTAGTCGCGCCAATAAACAAAAAAAGGGGGGGACTATGCTACGACCCTTTCAACCTTTGCAGGCCCCAGAAAGGGCCTAAGAGAGCTTCTTTAATATATCCTGTATTGAAACGGCACTCGCAAAGAAGCCACCCCATGCATCCTCTTTCGGGTAGTTCCTAATGGTGTATGACGTCGGATTGATGTTTGGCAGCTCGTCCCAGTCAAACGGACTCGCTATGGGAAGCCCCGGCTCTGATCGTGCCGCATACGGTGCGACGGAGGTCTGCATCGCGGATATCCTGTTGACGTCGATGAAGATTCTGCCTCTTCTTCTTTCCGTGCTCAGCTCTGTCGTCACGGAGGGGTCCTGTTGTGCGAGGGTTTGTGCGATCTTTAAGGCAAAATCCCTCACGCCGCCGTTGTCGAGCTCACGCTTGATGGGCGCCGCGATGTGATACCCCCTCCCGCCTGTCGTCATTATGTACGGTCGGAACCCCACGGCTTCGAGGAACCCCTTCAACCTGATCGCGGCTGACTTAAGCGGTTGGAGGTCGGGGAGCGACGGATCCATGTCAAATATTATTTTATCGGGAATGTTCGGTTTGTCGGCCCGCGTGACCATGATATGCGGAACAATGACCTGATTGCCGAGGTAAACGATCGCTGCTTCGTCCTTGACGATCGCATAGCATGTCACGCCGCTTTCGTGTTTGAGACACTTGCTTTCGATCCATTGGGGAAAATAGTCGGGGATATCCTTCTGGAAGAACTTCTCGCCGCGTACCCCGTCGGGAAACCTGAGCATGGAGATGAGCCGATTCTCTACGTGGGGCAGCATCAACGGCGCGATGCGCTGATAGTACGCTACCAGCTCTGCTTTTGATATCCCCTTATCGAGCTCTTTTTCGGGGTGCGTTATCTTGATGCGATGGCCGCCGACGTCGATTTCGGTGCTCATGCGAGACTTATCCATTTTTTTGACGATTACCCACTCATCTTTGTCAAGTCGCGTGAACACATAGGACCCGTTCAGCTTGTCCCCCTTAAGGTAGATAATGAAGTGTCCCTTTTCCAACGCCTCACCAAGGGGTTGGACCTTTCCCTCCTTTACCGTAATGTTGACAAACTTTCCTTTGTCCCATATCTCAACCGTCCCTGCCCCATACTGGCCTTCCGGTATCACGCCTGAAAATGCCGCATAGGCGACGGGATGGTCCTCTGTCCTGATCGCGAGCCGCTTATCACGTGGATCGTCTGAAAGCCCTTTGGGCACCGCCCAGCTTTTAAGGACGCCATCGTGTTCGAGGCGAAAATCAAAGTGTATCCGCCGTGCGTTATGCTTCTGTACGACGTAAACAGATCGTTCGCTTTCCAACTGGTTAGGCGCTGGCTCATTTGTTGCCGCAAAGTCCCTTTTCTTCCTGTACTCCTCAAGCACCCACAATCACCTGGTCTACCGTACACTCTGTAACTGACTTATCGTCCCTGATCCGTAAGAACACGGGCGCCCGCAACCGGTGATCCTTCGTGTATTCAAGGTACTTGACCTCGCACACCTTATTAGGGACGACCGGGTGCACGTTCTTGGGAAGGGCAACGTCGTTAGTCGCGCGGATGAGCTCCTTGTTAAGCGTAGCGAGGAGCGACTCGCTGAAGCCCGTGCCTACCTGTCCAATGTAGCTGAGAGTCCCTTGATCATACAACGCAAGCGCCAATGAGGCAATCTCCCTCGTCTTCGTTATGTACCCCACAATAACACAATCGACCGTTTTTTCGTGCTTGATCTTGAGCCAGGCACGGGATCGTCCGGTGACGTATACGCTCTCCCTTTTCTTTGCCATCACTCCTTCAAGACCTCTTGCCGTTACCACGTTCCAGAGTTCCTCTCCGCATTCGGTGCTTGGCATTGTCTGCAGGTTTCGCCCTTCCTCGATGATCCCCGCAAGCAGTTGCTTTCTCTCTGAGAGCGGCAGCCTTCGCAGATCCCGGCCTTCGAGTTCGAGAATATCAAATGCGACGTAGGTGGACGGCGGACGGCGATGCTTTCGTTGTTGCATCAGAGCAAACGAGGGGTTCCCTTTCTCGTCGTATACCACGATCTCGCCGTCGAGGGTGCAGTCGGCCTTAATGAGGTCGCCAAACGAGAGCTCGGGAAACTCGAGGGTGATATCCCGATTGTTTCGTGACGTGAATCGTAACGTTCCCGCCTTTTTTTGGCAGAGCGCCCGGTACCCGTCGAGCTTCGGCTCGAAGATGTACTCCTTTGATCGCAGAATCTCGCGTGTGCCGGTGGCGGCGAGCATCATTTGAGGCTTGCCTTTAACGCTTCGATGAGGTTCTCTTCCGCAGTCGCGTGGTATTCGATCTTCTGGACACTTATCGTTTCACCCCGCGCTTTTTTCGCGACGAGTTGCTGGAGATCCTCTTCAAACGTGTCGTGAAATCTGGTAATGTCAAACTCGTCGACCGTGATCTGGCTTAACAGCTGTCGTGCGAGGTCCATCTCGACTTGCGAGGTTGTCGGCTCCTCTGTAAGACCATCGACCCGCGCGATGTCCCGAATCTCATAGTCATAATTCAGCGTCGTCAGGAGCAGCGCCCGTCCGTATGCTTCGATCGCACACACGTGTTCCTTTTCCCGCATGACGAACCTGCCAATCGCAGTCTTAGCGGTCTGACGAAGCACGTCCCGAAACAGGAAATAGGTCTTGTCCTTTGGCCTTTCCGGACCTGCGTAATAGTGGGCGTTGAAAAAAATCGGGTCGATTTGACGGGAATGAACGAACTCCACAATCTCTATCCAAGTGGATTTTTCGGGCCTGATAGAACGAAGCTCCTCATCACTAATGACAACGTATTTGTCCGGAGAGACTTCGATCCCTCGCACGATCTCATCCTGTGATACCTCTTGCGTGCACGCGTCGCACCACTTTTTGTACCGTATCGGTGAGAGCTTGTCTTTGTGCAAGAGTCGCATTTTGAGTGGCTTTTGTTCGATTGCTGAGTAGAGTTTTATCGGAATGTTGACCAGTCCAAACGCTATTGATCCTTTCCAGAGTGATTTCATTTTTTATGCACCGATTTTATCAATTGCCTTATTTTATCAGTTAGGCCCTTCAAAACGCCGTAAGCTAAGAAACTCGGTCAAGCGCGACTTGCGTATAAACAGCCGAACGAGTAAATGGCGCGCTTTTGAAGCGAGTTCGAAAAAGTCTGATGTTATTCCGATCGCGGTTCATCCCTACAGAGTACTTACAGTGATGCAGGTCACATAAGAAAGAGGAGGGCGAATGCCCTCACGACGTTATTATGACCGTGTAGCTCGCGCTATTCGCTGTCACATTCGCTGGGCTGATGTTGTTGAACGTGATGATGCTCGTTCCCTGCTTGGTGCCTTGGAAGGTGAACAGGTCAGTGCCGCTCGCTCCGACAATCGTCGCACTTGCGGTGTTCACGCTGCTTGCAAACGCCCTGTTTACCAAGGTTATAGTAGTGTTGTCATATGTGGGCTCCCAGTGATAGCCTGTCGACGGATTCGATTGCAGCTGGATAGTGAAATTCTGTCCCTGTGAGACGAGGACTGCATTACCTTGTGCCACATTTGTCGTTGTACACGTCACGGTGTAGTTCACACTATTCGCTGTCTGGTTCGATGGGCTGATGTTGTTGAACGTGATGATGCTCGTTCCCTGCTTGGTGCCTTGGAAAGTAAAGACGTCTGCGCCCGGCGCTCCAGCCATTGGGATGCTGCTGGCGATATACGCCCGATTGATGAAACTGATGGAAGCATTGTCATAGGTGGGCTCCCAGTGATAGCCTGTCGACGGATTCGATTGTAGCTGGATAGTGAAGTTTTGCCCTTGCACAACGGTGATCGCCGCTCCGAGCGCCGTTGCGTTGCCGGTGGATGTGCCTGCACTTGGGCTTGGCGTCGTTGACGTGGTACAGCCTGCGCACAATATCGCAAGTGTGACTACAAGAACGACCCCGCAACTCGCTACTCCAATTTTTTTCATTTTTCGTACCCCCTTAGCTCTGCTATTGCAGCATACGATGAATGAGGGTAACCGACTTAATCGTTTCCGTTTGATTGGGCGTTGTAGGCACGCCGGAATCGGACTTGTGTCGCTTTCTATGATGCAACCGCTGAAGGTTGCGCTTCGGCGCCTGCATGCAGCGAAACGAAACAGCGTGGGAAAGCGTAAAGCCCGACCGACGATACAGCCGCACAGTTGCAACACCGCTCACCTTAGCTCATAGACGCAATAGGCTGCCCTTCACCGCTGGGCTCGAGCTCCAGTACAGATCGGAGCCTATGCCGATTGCGCAAAGGATTACTGAAACCCTTTAGCCGTGCGGGTGCACCATCTTGTCAGCTCATTTAGGAATGCTTAAGCCACCTCTTTGCCATGTAACCTATTTGGTTCACGCCAGGAAAGACAAACTACGTTAGAGGGGGCCAAGCTATGACACGAAAAGTGGCTATGATAGTCGCTCTTATTGCGATAGCTTCGCTATCAATTGCAGGCTGCACCACAACCACGACGAATACGACGACCTCGCCCAGCTCGAGCGACATGGCTGCCAAACTGAACGATGCATTTGCCAACCAGGGCATCGCCATAGTCGGCCCGTTCGCCCAAACGACCAACCAGTACGGCAACGCAGTTTATTCGGGGGTAGTTAAAGAAAACGACACTGCAGCGACACCTTCCGTGCACAACATCACGATAGAAGAGACGAAGAACAGCACCGACAGCGCGGCGCGGTTTGCCGCAGACGTAGCGCAGGCGCAGAAGGCTGGGTATACCCCTGTCACGAACACGCAAGGAGCGTGGTGGGGCATAATCGGCCAAGGCGGGAGTATATCTAAGGCAGCAACAATAGGCATTAGCGAGCCCAACGATACAATTTCGCTCTACAGAATGAATATTAACGTGCAGCACGCGAATTATACCGTGAACGTCGATTATACGACATGGCCGTGATCGCGTCATAATTAATGGCGCGCTGTGCGAAACGTTTGGGAGCGGACAGATTAGCAGCGCAAACCCGCAAAAAAGATGTCTTGGCGCTGGCTGAGCGGCTTTAAGAAGTACGCACGCTGTGAGGCATTGAGCGCTGCGCCGGTTGAGCTTTTGCGTCGTGCTCATGCTGCCAAAGCTACGGCCACGGAGACACGATCAGGTCGGGAAAGATGCTTAACCGTGTTGTTCGTGCGACTCGTTGTCGTTGTTATTACGCTCACCTCTGATGCAACTGCGCAGAAAAATCTCTTAAGGCCGCGTGAGAGGACCATCGTGTGTGAGAACGTGACAAAGCAAATGCGTCACGTGCCGAGTGCCATTACTGTATGATGCCAGTGCTGGTCTCCGAGCATTTCACCTTGTCGCGTGTCGATGCGGCGTGCGCTCAAGTGACTTCGAGCATCTTTAAGCCTGTTACTTTCACCACTTCCTTGCGAAAAACCCAACTTCACGCAACATCGAGGGGGAGCGATGTTGCTGTGTCTTTCGTGTAAGCATTTCTATCAGCTTTGTCCGGTGCCTGAAAAGATGGAGCCTACGCGGCGATTTGCCGGCCACGCGTCCTATCGTCCCGAGGGTTGTGCGCAGTTTGAACCGGTTGAGTTCAAAAGAGTACGAAAAGTATGATTAAGATTAAGGGTCACCGCTTCGCGATCAGTATGATGGTTCGTCGCCGCCGCAGGCTCTTCTCAGTAAAAGCACAATGGATCGTAAGCAAACGCCTCATCCCTTCTCCGCCCAGCTCCGAGCAATCGCCACGTCGACATCGAGCGGGACATTTCGTAGAAACTCATTCCCCGCCGCTCGCATGTGGTAGGCGACGGTCTCAGCTATCTCGGCAGCGCGTACCTGTGGCGCTTCGACCAGCACCTCGTCGTGCACACAGCAGACGATTTTTGCCCTCGTAGGGCTTAGTGCTTCGTGGAGAGAGGTCACCGCTCGTTTCATAATATCCGCTGCAGTTCCCTGCACCCGCGTGTTCAGCAGTTCAGTCAGTTTTGGGTCTTGGCCGTCCGCCCACCTGCGTATTCTTCCGCTCAAGGTCCGGATAGAGACCAGAGGCGTGGTGCTCACACTACGGTGGAATGCCCGCACGCCTGAGTACGCATCAAAGAAACGCCTGCGAAATTCGAACGCATCTTCGAGGGTAAAGTGCACCCCATAGATGTAATTCGCATATCGCCGTAAGCTCCGTGCGCCCATTCCGTAGATGAGCCCGATGTTCAGCACCTTTGCGATAAGGCGCTCGTCCTTCGTCACCTGGTCAAGAGGCGTATCGAGCACGAGCGATGCGGTCAACCTATGCAAGTCCTCCCCCCGCTGGAACGCCCGCGTCATGGTCTCATCGCCGCTGATGTCCGCAACGACCCGCAGCTCAAACTGCGCGTAGTCGGCGATCACGAGGCGATAGTCACGTGCTGCAACAAAACACCCCCTCACCGCACCGTCTCTCGGAATTTGCTGCAGGTTGGGATCGCGGCACGCAAATCTCCCATTCACCGTGCCGACCTGAAGAAAGGTGGGATGTATCCTTCCTGTCAACGGATGGACGTGACGGGGGAGGGCATCCAAAAAGCCGTTTTTGAGCTTTAAGACGTGCTTGTAGCGAATATAGCGGGGTATTGCGGGATGAGCATCCTCAAACTTAAGCAACTCGTCCTCGCGCACGTTGCGGATAGGAATGCCTGCGCTTCTGAGGGCACGCTTCACCTGATGAGGGCTGCCGAGATTGAGAGCAGCAACGTCACCGAGGGTACGCTGTCCCGACGTCGTCAGCTCGCGACACACCTCATGCGCGAGGGCCTCCTCCAACTCGTTATACGTGTCCTGCAACGTCCGCCATTGCTCCATATCCATAAGCATGCCGTTGCGCTCCATTGCCGCAACCGCGGGGAGGCAGTTGCACTCTAAACGCATACAGTCGGCGAGACCTGCACTCTCGATACGCTCGGATAACGCCCCGTGGAGGCCCAAGACCACGCCGACCGTTTGTCCGGCACATCGAAGTTGCCGTTCGGTAAGGGTGCCAGCTCGAAAATTGCCGCACGTTTCCGACATGTGCTCGTCAAGATACGCCTTTGCCACGGTTTTCAGATCGTGTCTTGCCTCCAACCCACCCTTAAGCAGTTGCGAGGCAAGCATCGTATCGAAATAGGGGTTTGAGAGATCGAATCCGGCCTGATAGAGGAACTTGAGGACGAGCTTTCCGTTATGCATTACCTTGATGGCCGGTATCTCAAAAAGGTTCTGCAGCTTCGCCAATCCCTCTTGGGACACCTGGGCACAATCAATAACGGCCGACGGATGATCGGGTACTGCCAATTGGAGGGTCCGTATACGGTCAACAAAGGGGTCGGGACCCGTGGTGCCGAGCGCTATAGCCACGACCGACGAAGGTGCGATACGCTCAATGATGGCGGCAAGATGCCCGTCAGTGGTAACATACTCGTACGGCGGCGAAACGCTTCGATGGGTCATCTCTTCACCTAATTCTGCACGTTTAATACGTGTGTAGCAACGCCCCGAGCCCTCCATCGCGCGTACTGCCTTGTTATTCTTGACGCGTGTAGCTTCGAACGATATCCCCTCAGCTATGCGATAAACGCGAGAGGGGTGCTCTGTCTCTTTCTCTAAAACTGTATGTTTTGTCCAAAAGAAGGATGAAAGTATTAGTCGCCAAGAAGTCACAGCACTGCTTATGGTCGCTTACTTCTTTATTAATCAAGTAAAACTGATAATTATCAAGATAACTTGATATATAATAAGGTACACTTAATCGATGGGACCTAGAGCCGGCTTCGACAACGGTATGGCAGGCGGCTGTACCCCCTTCGTGGGGTTGACGTGGTTGATATCAGAATCAAGCTACGAGCGGATCCATCACCTCCTCCCGATGCCCGCCCAAATGGGCCAATTTCACGGGGGGTGTAGTACTTCCGTCTGCCTATCACCGGCCCACGCCCCCAATACGCGGGACACCGTGGCCTATGCTCGAATTCGACTCAGGGTTCGTTCTTTTCGTTTTTGGGGTATCAAATCGTTTTTGAGGTATTAACGTGAATATAACACAAAAAAAAGTAACGTGCGTCGTGGTCGTCGCTGTAATCCTCGCTACGTTGGGGGCGGGATGCACACAGTTATCTTCAAACCAAACAACTCAATCGGGCGGCATCACGGTTACCGATGATGCTGGAAGAACCGTCACCATCGCTCAAACGCCTAATCGTATTGTGTCACTCGCTCCTTCCATTACAGAAGACTTATTCGCCCTCGGACTGGGCAACAAGGTGGTTGGCGTCGACAGCTATAGCGACTATCCACCAGCAGCTCTCAATATCACGCAAGTAGGCGGATTCAGCACGCCTAGCATTGAGAAGATCGTTTCCCTCCATCCTGATGTCGTCTTTGCAAGTAACCTCAGCGCGTCTGTGATCCCGACACTTACTGCTGATGGGATATCGACGGTCGTCCTCAACCCAACCAGCCTCACCGGCATACTGAACAACCTCGCATTGATCGGCAACGTAACTAATAGTACCGGAAACAGCAGTGCACTTGTTGCGAATTTGACGCAAAGAATGGTTAACGTGGAAAACCTCCCTATTGATTCACATCCGCGAGTGCTCTATCTCGTTTGGTGGGACCCAGCAACGACGGCGGGCAACGACTCGTTTGAGAACAGTATTATCACTACTGCGGGGGGCATAAACCTCGCAGCGGAGGCAAACCTAACTGGTTATCCTACCATGAGCAAGGAATCAATAATTGCTCTCAACCCTCAGATAATTATCTGCAACGGTGGGATGAATAGTACGCTAATTCAACAGGTCAAGTCAGACCCGACCCTCTCTAACGTCACTGCCGTCAAGGACGGCAAGGTTTACATCGTAAACAGCGACATCATATCCCGTCCTTCTCCACGCGCCTTCGATGTACTGGAGTGGATGGCCACAATTCTTCGCTTGCCTGCATCAGTGCCGGCCAACGAGTCGACGAACCTAATTGCTACGGCAACACCCACCCCCGTCCCCGGATAGCTCGAGCACGTCCTTCGCGTGAAAATAAACCACTCAATGGAAGCGCTTATGGTTTAAGTTTTCGCATTTAGTTGCGAAATACTTCAACAGCTTAGGTCAGCCTCTATGGTGGATGCCGTCAAGGACGGCAAGGTTTACATCGTGAACAGCGACATCATATCCCATGCCGGGCCACGCGCCTTCGATGTACTGGGGTGGATGGCCACAATTCTTCGCTTGCCTGCATCGTAGTTATTTACACGCACGCAAAGTCCAGCATGAGAGACGCGATTGCATCCCGCATGAAACGAAACGCGACGCTCCCCGTGCTTGCAGCTGCTCTACTCGTGACGGTCGCGATGAGCATTGCTATTGGCCAAGTATGGATAGCTCCGCAACAGATAGCGGCAATGCTGTTCAATTTGATCGTCCCCATAAACCACACGTGGTCTGACTCTGATGCAATCATCGTATTTCTGATACGCTTCCCCCGAACCTTCATGGCGCTCCTCGTGGGGGCCGGTCTCGCCGTCGCAGGCGTCGCTATGCAGGCCCTTTTTAAAAACCCGTTGGCGGATCCTTATGTGCTAGGGGCGTCAAGCGGTGCTGGGTTTGGTGCCGCCCTCATCATCTCACTTGGGGTGGTGGGTGCGGTTTACATCCCAGTCGCGGCATTCGCGGGCGCCGTAATCGCTACTTTTACGGTATACGCGCTGTCCATGATCGGCCCGAGAAGCTCAGTCACGCTGCTGCTGCTTTCGGGCATTGCGCTCTCAACCCTCTTTTCAGCGTTGATCTCATACCTCATGTTCGCTGCGGGGGAGAATCTGCACCAACTCGTTTTTTGGCTCATGGGGGGGCTGTGGGGGAGCACATGGGAGTACGTGGAGATAACGCTCCCCGTGATTCTCATCGGGACGGTTGTCATCTACGCATACGCACGTGACTTGAACCTGATGCTGTCAGGGGAAGAATCAGCGCAGCACCTAGGCGTAGCCGTCGAGAGCCTCAAGAAAATCCTCTTGGTAACTGTGTCGTTCATAGTGGGGGTTGCCGTCGCTTTCTGCGGCATCATCGGGTTTGTCGGGCTCATCGTGCCCCACGTAGTTCGGACGTTTACGGGTCCTGATCATAAGGCACTGATTCCTGCTTCCGCGCTCTTCGGCAGTATTTTGCTCATCTGGGCCGATATTGTCGCACGGTCCGCAATACCTGGTTCTGAGATGCCTGTCGGGATTATCACTGCGTTGCTTGGTGCCCCGTTTTTTATGTATCTGGTCAGGAGCAGGAGGAAAGACATCTTTTAAATGCTGCCGCACATACAACGGACGAGGAAACGGTTAATGCGTATACTCGATAAAGACGGTGGCTCTGAAACGGGAGGACCTGGACGGGTGCAGGTTGATGGCGTTGACTGCTATTACTTTGAGACACAAGCGCTCAATAACGCGCAACTGACGGTCAGACCCGGCGAGGTGATCGGTCTCGTCGGCCCTAACGGGTCAGGAAAGACGACGCTTATTAAAGCAATCAGCGGGGTGCTGAGGCCACAAGTCGGCATCATTACGCTCGATGATGTAGATGTTTACCGGATTAAGCCGAAACGACTGGCGCAAAACATGGCGGTCGTGCCCCAGAGTACCGACATGTTTTTTTTTGATTTTACAGTCGAAGAAGTCGTGCTTATGGGCAGGAGCCCCCACATCAAATTCCTCGGAACCGAATCGACGCTCGATTTTGACGTGGTGCGAAAAGCCTTGGAGTTGACCGATGTCGCTCAGTTCGCCGATCGCAAGATTAACGAGCTCTCAGGTGGGGAGCGACAGCGCGTCATCATTGCCCGTGCGTTGGCCCAGGAGCCCAAGATCCTCCTGCTTGACGAGGCGACATCACAGCTCGACATCGGGATCAAGATTGAGATCTTTGATCTTGTAAGGCGCCTTGCGGCTTCTGGCATTGCGGTGATCGCCGCGATTCATGATCTCAATCTGGCCGCTCAGTACTGTGATCGACTGCTGCTGTTAAAACGTGGAGAGATCATCGCTGATGGCACCGTTGAAGAGGTATTAACTCAAGAACACATCGCAGAAGCGTTTGGCGTCTCAGCTCTCGTGAGAAAACACCCGATTACGAATGCTTTTTCGATAACACTTCTCCCGCAGCACACATCTGCAGCGCGCAGCTCTGAAAAGGTGCACGTCATTCCCGGCGGGGGCAAGGGGGCATCTGTCATCCACGCGCTTGCCCAACGGGGCTTGAGCGTCTCCGCGGGCGTGGTGAATACACTCGACACCGATTACGACGTAGCGCAGTACTTTGGCATTGAGTGCGCCGTCGAAGCACCGTTTTCACCCATTTCGAGTGAGGTGCACAGCCGTAACGTGCAACTCATTCAGGAAGCATCCATCGTCGTATTGCCTAACATCTGCTTCGGGTCGGCGAACCTAAAGAACCTCGAAGCAGCTGAACTTGCAGGAGACAAGCTCGTGATATTAGAAGAGACGCCGATAGAAAGCCGCGATTTTACACACGGTGTTGCACAACGCACATATGAAGACTTAAGAAGCAACAGCCCCGTTTTCGCTGAGCTCGCGACGCTCCTTGCATATGTTGAGTCACACATCGGATAGCAGCGTTTTATTGCTTAACGCTTGAAGGTGAACAACCGTGGATTACGAGGTATTAGATGAGGTTTTAGTTCTAAAAGGCAACTTTGAGGCCCTGAGCAGTGGTGTCGATGGCGGCAGAAGAGCGGCAAAAAACATCCTGAACATCCAAGTTCCCCACAACTTCTCTCACGAAGATCCGAAGAGCTATATTGATGAAATAGCCGCATCAATGAAGCTCGAGGGAGGCTACGTCGCGCTCCTCACTGCAGTTGAAATGAAAAACGTGCAGATTCTGAGCGATGCTTACGTAACGGTGTTTATAACTGCTGGGCTCACGAATCCGTCGTCTTTTGGCACAATCAACATAATCGTCGTGTCCTCTACAACGCTGAGCGAAGGGGCGATGGCCGGGACGATAATTACCGCCACGGAAGCGAAGGCGCGTGCTCTTATCGATAAGGGATTGCATTTCACCGGCACGACGAGCGATGCAATCGTCGTCGCATATGAAACCAGTCGCGACGATGAGCCGATTTTGTACAGCGGCCCTGCCACCCTGTTTGGAAGCAAGGTTGTAAAACTCGTTCGATTAGGAGTAAAAGACGCATTAAAGGCTTATTATGGAAGCGATGACGTTGACGAGTGGCAGTTATGATGCGGTAAGTAACTTTAAGCCACCGGTTTAGTGCTCATTATGGCACTTAAGTTCATCGAAAAAGAGGATTCACATAGCACATGTGAAGTTGTCTTGTTTCGCGCGTTATTACTTTTCTGAAAAACGTATGTTTTTCGTGCTACGATTCGATAGTTTTTTATAACTACTCGTAGTTATTTCAGTCTGGTGATATCATGCACATCCCAGACGGGTATTTAGGACCATTAACATACGTGGCAATGTATATTATTATGATCCCGATTTGGCTTTATGCCGGAACATGGCTGCGTAAAAACCTCAAGGACAGACAGGTGCCATATCTGGCGCTGGCTGCTGCTTTCTCGTTTGTCATTATGATGTTCAACGTGCCCATACCAGGAGGGAGCACCGGGCACGCGGTAGGCAGCGGGTTGGTAGCAATCATATTAGGGCCCTGGGTTGCAGTCGTAACGACATCAGTGGCGCTCCTCATACA
>JACTTZ010000020.1 GCA_015660915.1 Methanomicrobia archaeon
CAAGGGGAGCACGATCAGCGCGCCGAACTGCTGGGCCGCGCGTACGTCACTGACTCGTGCAGAGATGATGACGTTGAACTCGGTGCTCAAGATGCTGATGAGTGGCACGGTTATCAAGAGGATTACCGCCACGGTCCAATTCGGGAAATAGACGTAGCCGAGTTTGGTACTCGTCACTGCGTCCATAAGCACCATAAAAATCACCGCACCGGCATACGTTGCGATAACGGACGGCAGGAATGCGGCAATAACTTTTCCCAGCAGGATCTCACCATCAGTCGTAGGCGTTGCTAACAGCGGTTCGAGGGTTTTCTCAAGCTTCTCGCCGACGATGCTGTAGGTACCGATACTTATCGGGAGGATGCCTGCTATGAGGACAAAGAGAAAGGAGAAGGCGTTGAACACGTCATTAAGCCCGCCTATGATAGCTGGCAATTGTGAGGGAGGAATCGGGGCGTTTCCAATGCCAAGCCAAATGAGACTCGGCAGTCCGATCGATATAAGCAGCGGCGTAACGACCAACGAGTAGATGACGTATCGTTTCGTCCTAAACGTGGCGAAGTCCTTCCGCGCGATCACCCACGACTTCCACAGCTTCATTGTTCATCCCTCACGAGTTTCAGGTAGACCTCCTCGAGCGTTGCGTGCTTCTCAGTAATAAACTGGATGTGGCCGCCCGCTGCGACAATGGCTTCCATGATGCCGGGATTCTCCTTCTCAGGATCGCTCACGTCGATCACCAATTTGTTTCCACTGCTCACGACGTAGCGCAACCCCCGCCTCTCGACCGCTGCTGTGATCGCTGAGTTAACCTGCGCAAGCTGAACTACCGTCTTTCTCCCCTCGAGCGATTCCGTGAGCTGTTCCGGATCCCCTACCGCAACGAGTCTGGTGTTTAAAATCCCAATTCTGTCGCAGATTCGTTGCGCCTCGTCAAGGTTATGGGTGTTGAGAAAGATCGTCCGCTTCTCGTGTTTGAGTTCGAGGATGAAGTCTCGCACCGTTTTTTGGAACTCAGGATCGAGGTTCGCCGTCGGCTCATCGAGAAAGAGGACGCGCGGCTCGTGGATGAGGGCGCGGACGATGGCAAGCTTTTGCTTCATGCCCTTAGAAAAGGTTCTGACCGCGCGATCCCTTACGTCCCACAGCCCTAACATCCTGAGGAAGTGTTCGATCCTCTCCGTCCGTTGTGCTTCCGTGCACTCGTATAGGCGCCCATAAAAGTCGAGGTTCCGATAAGTGCTCAAGTCCTCGTAGAGACCAACGTTGTCAGGCATCAAGCCAATGATCTTCCTGATCTTCTGGACATCCGCATCGTTCCCAACCTCATACTCGCCTATCCTCGCCTCTCCGCTCGTCTTTGAGATGAGGCACGCGAGCATCCGAATGGTCGTGGTCTTCCCTGCTCCGTTTGGTCCAAGAAAGCCAAACACCTCTCCCTCTCCCACATGAAGGGTCAGATCCTCAACTGCTGTCACGTCGCCAAACTTCCTCGTAAGGTTGCTCGTTTCAATCAAACCCAGCACGCCCCGAACTCTGATTCACAGTGATCGCCTACGAGTTATCCGTCTCTCCATCTCGCATCGGTCGTCGACGAATCTTTCCATCCGTCAGCGTAGCGTGAGGTGATGGCATAAACGTTTTCATCTCATTTTGTCGTCGCAAGCGGATAATCACAACGATTAAGGTGCTTGCACTGACCCCTTCACCATTATGCTAGCCGAACAACATTACTCAGACCTTTTCGCTGATGCTGCATTGCCCAAACACCAGTTATTGGAGATTCACCGCAGCAAAATCTCACTTCACCGTTCAAAAGTAGGTTACAACTACCCGACTATCCGGCTACCGCATGCATTCTCGCAACTTGCCGGCCTATCTACGCGAATCTATCAGACCATATACGACGGATCATTAGCCTTTCTCACTGTGATATCGCCCACAGATAATGCTTCAAAAACCCCTAAATCCTCCGTCTTCACACGGCGGAGGTCGCCGGTCCGAATCCGGCCGAGCCTATCGTTGTTTTTGGGTGCTTTGGTCGATTGGAGCTTGGGATAGCTCTTGATCTTCCTGAGCCGTATCTTCCACAAATAGGTCTAATTTGTCTAATTTGTCTCAATTGTCTAATTGAAGTGCAATAAAAAACCCTTGAACGCCGTCAATCTCTGTTTGATAGATAGTTGCAACTCGGCCTACCAGGTCTTTAAGCTCTCTTGGAAAACAGCTATCTGTCGTCGATGAGGCTGCGTATTAGGTTGGATTCTTGCTAGTGCCGTCATCATCAGAAGATCAGTTGATCAAGACCATCCGCTCGTGCCATCGTCGACGCACTCGAAAAAAAAGAATTGCTTATGGCAACGCTCACCCCTGCTCGCTATCTTCACCAAGAAGCCGGGCGACGCCAGCTGGGCCTGACTTTTGAAAAGCTGCTTCGATAATTGCGTATGCGTGTTCTTTGACGGTGGCGTTGTTTGAGACGAGCTCATATAATTCATCCTGACCTTCTTTTATCTTCTCCCACTCCTTCGCTCCGATTTCGGCTTCCAGCTCGGCTCGCGTGTTGGCTTGCAGTTCCGCTTGTTGACGCTTTTCGCGTCTCGCCCACCGCTCAGGATAATTGTGCTCTAAAAACCACGCGGCTGCTCTCCAGTCGCCTTTCTGGGCAGCCGTTGTGATAACCTCGACGTTTGCTATTGCGGCCTCGGCCTCTGCCCTCCGCAGGACATCCAGAAACTCTACATACTCTCCCGATTTTTCGCTCTCGCCCTTCTTCTCCCACGCCAGCAGCGTGTTATAATGGATGCCGGCAGCGCGGCACGCGTCGATGCGGTAAGCTCCGGCCCGCAACGCTTCGATGAGCTTTTCCATTCGGCTTTCGGTCAGCTTTGAGGGCCGGCCCGTCTTGGTCTTGACTGTCTTTTGTGTTTGCATATACCTTCAACTCCGCTGCTCGGGGGGGTTTAGCAACTTTCCTCCTTCGTTCTGTCCTCCTTTGTTCTTTCGAATCGCTTTCTTTCGAGACTGGTCCCAGAGATCTCCGTGGGCCTGCCCGATGGAGCAAACAGTTCGTCGATCGTAACCGACGTCGTTTTTTGATGTCTTATCATTTTAATCAACATGTTTCACCGAAAACGCCTATTTATACTCGACTACGCGATAACGCCAAATCGGGCTCCTTTTATTTTTTTTATAAAAACCGTTGGGGGTGGATAGCCATCTCAAATGCGGCGACGAAAAGGCCCTTACAAATCGGCTGGTGCAATTCAATAACGATGCAGTGATTTTAATCATTGCGGAGAGTGAAGAAAGTGAACGGAAAAAAGAAAATGGCAGCTAATTCTCACATAACACGCTTTTCAATCGTCTTTAAGAGCAAGGAGCGCTTCTTGCTTTACTTTTCATTTAAGAGTCTTATGGAGGTTTGACGGACGAATTCGACTGAGCCTCAGATTTGGGAGTGCTCGTCGCTGTCAAATCTCTGATTTCCTTCTTAAACAGTTCGAGAATCTTTGGCTTATCCTTACAAATTTCTTCTTTTGGGCAGCGTTCCCTAAAGGCGATTCTGTCTGGTGCGGTCATTTTAGTGTATTCAGTTGCTAGATCTTTGATGATGGATTTTAGGTCTGGGATCTGCGAACCCCTTATGAGTATAAATCTCCGACAATCCTTGAATATGGCCAGCGTTGACCTGTGCCACTATTAAGCGAGCTGCTGATGTTATTTTCCAAACAAGATTAAGGGCCGATCAGCGCTGATCGAAACTGAATCTTGCGAGTTGATCGCGTTGGACACGTTAAGTGCTGACTTTGTCGCCGATAAAGTCAGTGCGCTATCCTTTTGGCTTTGTGACAAGGATCGCCACGAGAGTAAGTAGTGACGCGATAATCGTCACGAGTTCAGCGTAGGCGATATCCACAGCGCCACCCATCACGTCACTCGCAGCTAAAATGATGATTCCCATGACATAGACGCCGATGAAGAGGGACTGCACCTCTCTGTTGCCGCGCACTATGTAAACGAGTTGAATTATCCACGCAAGAGCGATAAGGCCGAATCCAACGAGCATTAAGGAACTAACCACACTCAACATAGGTAGAGACGGCACTTAATACATTTCTCTCATTTTTGAGGTCTTGTTTATCCCGCCTAACACGAGGGAGTTATCAAACGTGTCCGACTTCAGCTGGGGCGGACTAACCGACTAGATAAAATTCGCTCAAAACGTAAACGTCTAAGTAGTATTTTTGGCGGGATACCAGGGTCGATCGCTATTGACTTAGCGCAAATCGTCATACTTTGACCTCATCCCACTAAAGTCAGAGGACTCAAAAATTGAGAACGCCAAAGCGGTCATAATTATTGTCAAAAATGATGGATTAGCAGCACAATCTTAACGACATCTAAAGCGCCAAATGTATAAAGTCCAGCGCACAAAATAACGGTTTGGTATCGCTGAGTAAGGCGGTTAAGGAGGCGCTAGGTTTATGACGGCTATGATACCGCAATGTTATTTCTGTAAACTCCACGAGCAAGGTATAAAATGCGCCAAATACGACCAAATCGCCCCCGAAATATTGGTTAACCTAAGGAAGTGCCCATTTAAAGAAGATACCGACCCGGAGGGTTAACGATGACGATGATAAAGAGCGTGGTAAAATATGGATTTATCTTCTTTATTGGCTCCGCCTTAACAGTGGGGGGCGTTTGCGGCCTTATGGCCATATTCCGTTTTATATTCGGCACGCTCTGAATTCTAAACTTGGCAATATGATCTTTACGCGGTCAGCATGCGTGAGCGACGCAAGGAGGTCCTTTTAGTATTAATCACGCCCTGCTCGCAGATTTTACCTTCGGCTGCCTGTAAGGAGTGAACAAGCGCGAGCCAAGAACAAGAGGGCCGTCTCCACGAACGCATCGATTTATCGCTCATTCGGCGCGCAAATCTTTCATCTATTGAACTCCAAAGGCGATGATCAAAGTATTGCAACTGCGTTCGAAAAGGAAAATGCAGGCGTGCAGCAGCAAAGCGACAAGCATGCCTTTGTGAAATGGCGATACACATGAAGACTAAAACACTTCGTCAATCGGTTTTGCTAAAAGCAACTCCTCACGAGATCTATGAGGCCCTGATAGATTCCAAGAAGCACGCTGAGTTTACGCATTCACCGGCGGTAATACGTAGGGAAGTTGGAGCGGAGTTTAGTGCCTTCGACGGCTGGGCCTCTGGAACTACCCTTGAACTGATCCCGGACAAGAAAATCGTGCAAAAATGGCGAGCCGCTGAGTGGCCCGAAGGTCATTATTCCACGGTGACGTTCGAGCTGCAGGCCCAAGGCGAGGAGACCAGATTAGATTTCACCCAGAGCGATATCCCTGAAGATCGTTATGAAGAGCTCGAAGCTGGGTGGGTCGAATACTATTGGGACAACTTAGTGGCTTATTTTGGCTAATCGCTTCATTAAAGGTAAAAACCAAGGTTCAACCGGAGAAAAGCACAATTGTCCGTTAAGAGAATGCTCCAGCTGCGTTAGGTGCGTTCTCCTACACTTGTTGGGTAATATCCCAATACTCGACGATCTTGTCACCGCTAAAACGGAACAGATGGACTTGTCTCAACCCTCCGTTGTTAGGATTGGAGCTGGAGAGATGCGTGTGCACTGCAACGAGGTCTCCATCAGCAAGCACGTTCCTGACGATAAGCTTAAAGTCAACCGTGGACCCTTCTATTATCCCTTCCGCTCCTTTCTTCTGCACGGCAATCATAGCATCGATCAATGCGTCCATGCCACCGATGACGTACGGATTGTGGGTCTTACAGTCAGCGGTGAAGAAGCGCAGCCCCTCCTTTGGCCTTCCTACACCAATCAAATTGAGGAATTCGCCTGCAATGTCCTTGTGGATCTTATTCACACTGTTTTCAGGAGTTTCAGAACGCTTTGAACTATCCATTTTTTTTACCAAAAAGTTCAGGTAGTTTTTTTTTCAAACCGGCTGCAGGTCCTGAAACAAGCCGATCTATTCCCTGATGAAACAAGCCAGATAGACCGGACACCCTACACAGATCATTCGCTCTTTCGTCTAAAGAGCTTCAGATACTCCCCGTAGCCCTCCTTCTCCAGGTCCTCCTTCGGGATGAACCGAAGCGCCGCCGAGTTCATGCAGTAACGCTGCCCCGTCGGCGCGGGCCCGTCGGGAAAAACGTGACCCAGGTGGGAATCTCCGTGCTTGCTCTTCACTTCGACCCTCACCGCGAAGAGCGTCCGGTCCTTTCTCGTCGTGACGTTCTCCGGCTCTAGGGGTTTCGTAAAGCTTGGCCATCCGGTCCCGGAGTCGTACTTGTCGAGCGAGCTGAAGAGCGGCTCTCCTGAGACGATGTCAACGTAAATCCCGTCCCTCTTGTTGTCATGGTACTCATTTTGGAAGGGCGGCTCCGTGCCTTCGCTCTGCGTCACCTCGTATTGAAGCGGTGTGAGCTTCTTTTTCAGGGTGGCGTCATCGGGCTTGGAATAGGTCTTCTGTCCCCCGGGGTTGCCGCCGGGGTTGCTGTCCGTTTTATTCTCCTTTCCCCATGTCTTATCGAGGAACTGGTCCCTGCCGGAGCCTGACCGGTAGATCTTGTACCGTGAGGGATTCTTCCTGTGGTAATCCTGGTGGTAGAACTCCGCCTCGTAGAACCTTGAGAATTTCACAATCGATGTGACGATAGGCTTCGTGAACTGTCCGGATTGTTCAAGATCCGCCTCCGATTTCTCCGCGATGCGCTTCTGTTCCTCATCGTGGTAGAAAATCGCCGCACGGTACTGAGGGCCCCGGTCGGCAAACTGCCCTCCCGAATCCGTCGGATCTATATGATGCCAGAAGATGTCCAGGACCTGCTCATAACTCACCTTTTTAGGATCGTAGTATACCTGTATGGCTTCGCAGTGCCCTGTCTTTCCCGTTGAGACTTCCTCGTAGGTGGGGTTTTCCTTCTTACCACCGGTATAGCCAGATATAATTTCTGCAACGCCGGACACCTTTTCAAAATCGGCCGCTAAGCACCAGAAGCAGCCGCCCGCGAGGGTTGCGACCTTCAAATTTGTCCGCTCTTCTTTCATAGGATTGTTCACCTTTTGTTTTTTGCCTCTGCCCTGACCCGCTCAGCGCGAGCATCGCGAAAACATGATGATAAGGAGTTTCATTGAACTTCAGGTAAACTGCCGTCGTATTAATGTGTGAATGTCCCAGCAATAAGCGAGAGTTCCAAAAACTTAAGTCAGAGCCCTGCGCTACCTCCTTCTATGCCATTCGTTCATCAACCTGAGTCAATGCCTGGAATTCCAGCTGCCACCATCACAACCCCCATTAATAACACGCGGGTAGGGGACTCAGTACTTGTTAAAGGCACGGCCCAAAACATTGGGGAAAAACAATATTATCTATGGCTTGTATTATTTGATTACAACGCGAACCGCCATTACCCGTACCACGGACCCGTCGTTGTCTCTTCAGACGGTCAATGGGAGATGACTACCTTTTTTGGGAGCAACGGAAGGTATGATATTACTGCACTCGCTTCAGACCAAAAAGCCAACGGGATGCTCTTAGAATACCAAGCGGCTAGTGAGTCGAGCGGTGATTATCCGGGTCTGCCTGCCATTCCTTCAGGATGCGTAATGCTGGCTTCGGTCACGGTCTTGAGAACATAGTTTTACCCGCGTACTTTTCATTTAAGCGGGCTTGAATTTAAATTCTAGGGCGGAGAAGCGCAGGTCAGAGCCTGTATTAGGCTCCGGCCCCTGTGTCGAATTGGTCCTTCAAAGCGTCCAGTGTTAATAGCTCGGTCGCAGCCTCAATAGGACTATGACCCAATCAAAGCTTGTTCGCGAAAAAAGGAGGAAGGCCTACCCTTCCAGTACAGCTTTCTTCAGGTCCACTCGTGGCCTTTTTCACACCTGTGCTTCTCTTCGTGTTTTGGGTCTTCGTGCGTGCAGACCATCTCAGCACCACACTCAGGGCACGAGACAGTGCACTTTATGATTTCGTTCTTATCGTCTTCTGTCATTGTTCCACCTCTTGTTTAGTGAGTTCTAATTAAAGTGCAGCGGAGTATAAAAGTAGTGTTTTGAATAAGCCAGCTCGCCATAACCTTGCAAGGTCTGCGTCTCTCCAAAACTTCTCATAAACATCAAAAAGCGGCTAAACCTTGTAACCTACATAAGGCTCAGGCGTTTAAGCTGCTTCACGATCTGATCGACCGCATTAGCCGCGTCTTCGGGCTTTCGGCCGCCTGTTATAACCAGTTTGCCGGTACCAAACAAAAGAACCACCACTTTGGGATCCGATAATCGGTAGACGAGGCCGGGAAACTGTTCCGGCTCGTATTCAATGTTCTCAAGCCCGAGACCGACGGCAATTGCGTTCAAATTCAAAGCTGAGTGAAGATCTGCTGACGCGACGATGTTTTGCACCTTAATCTCCGGCGTTCCCTTCACGTCGATTCCGATATTTCGTAGACTTTGAAATACGTTTTCAAGGCTTTTATGAACCTCATCTATGCTCTTTGCGCCCGTACACACAATTTTTCCCGATCGGAAAATTAACGCGGCGGTCTTCGGGTCCTTGGTGCGATAGACGAGGCCCGGAAACCGTTCGGGGTCATAATCTGCACCTTCTAACGCAAGCGTGGCTCGCTTGAGGTTTATCTCTATTCCGATGCCGGTTGAGGCTACCACATTTTCAATTTTAATAGTGTCCCGCGGTTCAACCATACGCTTCCCCTGTTGGTTTATAAAGGCTTAAGCTAGAGAGCATGGAGAGGCTAAAAGCAATATGCTACTTGAATACTAGAATACTAGAATTGCCCCGCGTGACCCGAGATTATCTCCTGCTGAACGGCTGGGGCTTCAGTTAGCCATCGAGGGCGGCAAATTCTAACGAGAGCGGCCTATCGGGCGAGCGTGAGTGGTAAGTTACTGTGTTTGGTACGGCCGGTTGTCTTTGCGAAGGCTCGTGCCTCAGCAATATCTTTCTTTCTATAGCGAAGACCGATATAGCAGTGCAAACAGGTCACTAGTGAGGATGTGATAAAAACGGGAGACTCAGACAAACACGAAGTGAATCCACCTGACCAATGCAATGGCTGTCGTACTGGAAAGATAACCGCTGTTAGGGCAAAGCGTGGCCGCCCTGAGTGTGAACCGTGCTCAACGGTGCAGATTAGCAATCCAAGGTTTAATTACTGCTATGATCGGTGGTGCGAAAAAAACCCCTATAAAGCGGCTTTCGTAAAAGCGGATATTGCTGAGTATTGGCGGCGGTAATCAGGGAGTAAATACAATCGCTAGTAAGTGTCGCTCATCTGCCACTTTCTCTCTAGTTTTGATGCACGCGGTTCAACATCGATCTCGTGCGCTAGAGAGATTAACCGCATTGTAGAACCGTGCTTCCCGACTACAAACTCGGTGCGCATGATATTTTCTTTATGGGTGTGTGGTTTGGGCAACAATGAAGTGTGTTCCCAAAATGGCGATATTCGGAAAATTTTAGGCCCTATTAACACACCTAAATCCTTGTCTGGTAATCGACACCGACTGTGTACGTATCCCACGAAACCCCATACTCAGCTATCGAAGGCGAAGCCAGAGTCGAAAACGACGGAGTATCACCAGGTTCATAGATCCTCACGATTACCGCTTTGGCAGCGTAGAACAGCTCGTTGTTGTCACTCCAACCCCACCACCAACCTGTGTCTTTGATGTGTTCGGCAGATAAGTCCCAGTGGCTTTGGCTTGGGTTTTGTATGTGTTGAATCGGGTTAGCGCGTCGTTGCGGTTCTTCACTACTTCAATGGTGATCTTGTGCTTCTTTTTCACCATAATCCTTGTATCCGAGAAACCCTCAATGAACGGCTCTAATGTATCCGATTGGAAAAAGAACGATGGGCTCGGCCGGATTCGAACCGGCGACCTCTGCCGTGTGAAGACGGAGGATTCTTAGCTTTTTGGGGTCTTTTCGTTAGGCGATAAAACAACGAGAAAAGCGAGTGCTCCGTCGTGCACTGTTTGAAAGATCCGTGTTGGCAGTCCTGCAAGCATAGAGAACTCATAGGGCAGCCGAATCGTTGGATAGCTATAATCTGCTTTTGCGCGGTGAAGCGAGATTTTTGAACGATGAATCTCTAGTAGCTCATCGTTCGATAGTGCGACGTTAGCAATAAGATCCGGGTAGTGTTCTGCAGCAAGCATAATGATGAAAGAGGCCATCACTATGCGCTTACCCTTTGTGATTAACGCGCGCGACTTAGCACACATTATACGCGAAGTGGTGTTACAAGCATCCGTTACCGGAGAACATTTTTGACGCACACATGCAATATTGGAGTAGCGCTCAACTTGTCGACATTGATCAACATACAAATTGACAGAAAATGCGGTGACAGATAAACTAAGGAAGGTGTCTACAGCAGTGTTTCCACGAGTTCAACTGCATCCTGGATATAAGTAGGACATCGCTCCATCGCAACTTTATGCGTTTTTGCATCAGCAAACTGTTTCGGGTCTGACAAGTTGTACCCGAGCAGATCCGTACATGCTACCGAGCCATTGAGCGTCTTAAATTCTTGTAGAAATTCACGGACTACTGCGTAGGTTTTTTCTTTCGCTGCATTATCATCCGGTCGTATGCCACCGTAACGTAGTCCGATCACCATGATCGCCCCAGAGAGAGATCCACAGATATTATCTGTGCGGCCCATACCGGCGCCAAATCCCTGCGAGATTCGAGGCGCCATATCCCGGTCAAGCCCGAAGTCCGGTGCAAAGACCGAGAGAATAGACTGCGTACAGTTGAAACCTTGCTGAAAAAGCGCGACTGCGTCTTCTGCCTTTGTCATATCGAATAATCACGTAGAGAAGGCCTTAATGATATCGCTCAAGCCTCAATCAAGAAAAAACTCCAATTCGACGATAATACTCAGTAGGATCAGTCAAACCAAGCTTACATCATGACGCACGGCGTCAGCGGGATTGATTGGGCGCATTACAAACATCCGTTGCCGGAGAACGCATATGACATCTATATGCAATATTGGAGAGACGTAGAATTCAAATCAGTTAAAGAAAAAAACTAAAAAACGTTAGACTGAAGAACAATAGGCGGAGCGCGGCACCGCCAAGAGAAAAGGAAATTGCAACATATCGCCCTTGCTTTAGGAGGGCCGCGCTGCTCCTGCCCCAGTGATTTGAAACAACTACCTTAACTGTTTTTGTTACTGAGTGATAATAACGCTCTAAATCGCCAACCATTGTCGTAAAGAAGCGAAAATACGGTAATTAAGAAGCTTAAAAAGCGATTGCCAGTTTGTATGGAATATTAACACCCGTGCTGATCAATGATGTACCGCCTCTCCGGTCGGACTGAAGTTGCGGGTCGAAAACCAAAGCGCTACATTTACCAAGCTTATGAGCACGGGAACCTCAATCAATGGCCCGATGACGGCAGCAAACGCTTGACCGGAGTTTATGCCAAAGACACCGACTGCAACCGCTATGGCAAGCTCGAAGTTGTTACTTGCCGCGGTGAACGCCAGCGTACTCGTCTTGGCGTAGTTGATCCCCACTCGCCAGCAGACGTAGAAGACGAGCAAGAACATCACTATGAAGTAGACGAACAAGGGGATGGCGACGCGCACCACGTCGAGTGGCAGCGATATAATGAGGTTCCCCTTCAAAGAGAACATTATGATGATGGTGTATAACAGCGCTATGAGCGAAACAGGTCCGATCTTCGGGACGAAACGCGTTTCATACCATTCCCGACCTTTGAGTTTCAACCCGACGTACCGGGTAACTATCCCTGCAACGAATGGGATGCCGAGATAGATTGCCACGGTCTTTGCAATCTCGACAACGGATACGTTCACCACAGTCACTACTTGAGTAATGCCAAGCCACTGAGGTAGTATTGTGATGAGGAAGTAGGCGTAGACTGAATAGAACAGAATCTGCAAGATGGAGTTTAGGGCGACCAAGGCAGCCGCGTACTCGTTGTCGCCGCTAGCGAGGTTGATCCAGACGATGACCATTGCAATGCAAGGCGCGATGCCGATGAGAATGAGCCCCACGAAGTAGTCAGGATAGTTGCGCATAAAGATGACCGCGAGAGCGAACATCAGAAGCGGTGCAATGACCCAATTAAACGCAAGCCCCAGGCCTAAGACTTTGGTATCCCTAAAGACGGTCCCCAGTTCCTCATAGCGAACTTTAGCCAGTGGGGGATACATCATCACGATGAGCACGATCGCAATGGGGATGGACGTCGTGCCGACCTGCAAGCTGCTAAGCACGGTAGGGATGCCGGGGATGAGGTAACCGAGAAGCACCCCTGTGAGCATCGCTAGGAATATCCATAGCGTCAACAGCTCATTCAAGCGGGAGAGTCTGGCCTTAGGCTTTTCTGGCATAAAAGAAAGGAGATGAATCTATTACCGTCTTATCGAAACCTGATGCACCGACAACGGCAGCCGACGCAGGGTGCTAAGGAGAACCGAACGTTGCGTCGATCCATTCCCTTACCTCGTCACGCACGCGCCTAAAAGACGTACACGGTGCACCTTCAGGCCCCGCATCCGAGAGAGGATCGTCAAAGGCGTGGTGGATGTACTCGATCCCTCCAGGGAAAATGGCCCCAGGGAAAATGGGGCATCTCTCTTGGGCGTCAGCACACATGGTCACGACGAAGTCAAAGGATGCGTCGACATACTCGTCGAGTGGTTTTGCGCGGTGTGAGGCGATGTCGATGTTCTCCTCCGCCATCACTTCGATAGCGCACGAGTGCACTTCCGTTGGTTCGCTGCCGGCGCTGTATGCTTCATACCGATCACCGTGCATAGCGTTGACGAACCCTTCAGCCATCTGCGAGCGTGCTGCATTGTGCGTACAGAGAAACAGTATCTTCTTCTTGCTATTCATTGTAATGAGACCTCGATACGGGTCTGTCCACTTGAGTGTAAATACGTTATCTACGGAGGCTATTGAGTTGCACGGGAAAGGAGCCAAACATTGAAACTTGAGTTGTGCTGCTGTAATCCTCGATACGGCGTGTTTGACCCCCCAGTCTTTCTTGAAGCTAACTATATCTTGTGTTTCACTAACGTACAATGTGATCAATGATGACCGCTGACGACGACTTCACTCGACGTTTAAATTGAATTCAGGCTCCGCGAAAAGGAGGCACTGCTATATTTGCACCTGTATAAGTGCCGCCCTAAGACCCCTCCACCGCTCGCCAAATCGGCAACCTTTATCCCGAGGGCGCGTGCAGTAGTACGTTTAAACAGGCACAACGAATAATGAACTCGATTGAGCTGACTTCGTGATTCGAGTCTGTGAGTGGGGCGAAACGCGTGACCAAAAAAGTGGCTGCGATAGTGCTTGTTGTGATTGCCACATTATTGATTGTAGTGAGTGCAGCGGTTAACGCACAAACAGCCACAGGCGTTTCAACGCCCAGTATTGATTTTGGCACGGTCGGACGCGGAGGGAGCGCAGAGCGAGATGTGACACTCTACAACAGAGGCAACAATTCGACGCTCACTTATTCTGTCAACTTCACCAGTGTTACGAACACAAGCGGACAACTCACGGCGACGCCCTCAAGCGGGGCAATGGCTCCAAAATCAAACGTAACCGTAGCCGTGAGGCTTGACGTGCCGAGCGACGCTAAGGAGGGCAATTTCAGCTCAAGCATGGTCGTTAATACGTCAACAGCTCAGAACTTCGGAGGTGGTTTAACACTGCACCCAGCACTAGCGGCTGAAGTGACTTATACCGTCCAAGGTAACGCGCCTGCACAAACAGCGCAAGGCGTAGACGTGCCTCTCATTGCTGGGGCTTTTGGAGTCTTTGCGCTCATGGCTATTGGCGCGGTTTATGTTATCTTACTGAGGGGAAAATGATGACCGACGCTGACACCGATATTGAAACGACACGCGAAGCTGTTGCTCTAGTCAAGCATATATAGTCGAGCATATATGCGAAAGGCAGTTTTTGTCAAAAATCATCATTTTGGGAAATAATCCTGACCGCTCCGGCGTTCCTTTTTTTGGGCCTTCTGAATTTGGCAGGAGGACGTCAAGGTGTTACGATTTATGACCAGCAGCCAAGGGCGCGTGAACATCTGGCCTTAAAAAAGGCGGCATGAGCCTCCGAAGCGACGTTTTTTATCTCCGTATGCTAGTGAGTGTGCATTCGTTATCCTCTAGACAAGATAACTTCCGCATTTTCGAGTGTATCTTCACGCGTGTAGCTTATCGTTCGCCGTCGCCTGATATTGCGACAGTGTTGGCATAACCCGCGAGAGAAACGCAAATCGCTTTCTACGTAACTCTGATTTGTGATTGTCGTGTGAAGACGGAGGATTTAGTGCTTGCAGTGCTGTTTTCATGACGCCTAGAAGCGTTTCACCTATGGGTACGGACGGGTGGAGGATCTGGCGGGCATCGCCATCGTGCTTACCATTCTTTTTAGCGCTATACTTGCCGGCTACGAATCGATTAACCGCCTCTTTCATCCGCAGGAGGTGCAGTTTCTGTGGGCGGTGGTGGCAGCGTCACTGATCGGGTTTGTAGGAAACGAGATCGTGGCAGTCTTTCGCATCAACGTTGGCAAAAGATAGGAAGCGCCGCACTTATTGCCGACGGTCACCACGCGCGTGTGGATGGGTTCACGAGCCTCGCCGTCTTTGTTGGCGCCGTCGGTGTATATCTGGGCTTCCCGCTTGCTGACCCGGTTATCGGCCTCATCATCACCGTTGCCATTCTGCGTATTGTGTGGGGCTCCGGCAGAGAGGTGTTTACCCGCGTCATCGACGGCATCGATCCCACCATTCCTGACGAGGTCAGAGATGCTGCGCTGAACACTAAAGGTGTCAAAGACGTTACCCAAGTGCGCGTGCGGTGGATTGGCCACCGGCTTTATGCTGAGGTGAACATCGCCGTGAGTCCCGACCTGTCGGTTGAAGCCGGTCATGCGATTGCGACAGAAGCGCGCCATCATCTCTTGCACCACCTCACGTACCTTTCAAACGCGTTGATTCACGTCGATCCGCTCACTGCATCAGGCGAAGAGCATCACTATGTGAGTGGACATGATTATGGCGACCGTACTCCGCACAGCCACAAGTAGAACGGCTGGAGGATCAGCTCGTATTTGGCATCTGACAACGGTGGGCTTGCGAGATAGTGCGGTGCTACTTCAAGTAGCTTCTGTTCACTGACCCGGTTCGTCTAGAGGTGTTGATTCAGACCACGTATCGCCAGTTTTCACTTCCTGCAGTCTCGTCCTGGCGTTTTTCGACGCGCGTTCTATATCTTCAGATGGCGTTTGCGAAAGCGATCCGTGGCCGGGAAAGAGTCGCTCTATTTTTTTCGTATTGAGCACGTCCATGGAATGCACGTAGTCACCAGCACTTCCCGAAGGTGCTATCGCCGACAGAGTCCCGTGTGCAAAAACGGTATCTCCTGAGAATAGCAGTTTGTTATACTCCTCATACACACATATGCAGCCTGACGTATGGCCGGGAGTATCGATCACTTCGAGTTTCGCGTTTTCTAGGTCGATAAACGCGCCGTTCTCAAACCACAAATGCGGTTTCGTATATCGATAATCGGCCGAAAATGACGAGTACATGGTAACATATGCATCTTTTTCGGTTATTTTTGCGGCAGCGAGTCGCCCGGCCGCAATAATGGCCGTGCGGAAGAAATACTTGTTGCCGCCGATGTGGTCAAAGTGTTCATGCGTATTAACGACCAAATCGACATCTGCAGGCGTGAATCCAATGTCGCTTAACCCATCCCTCAGATCACCAAAGCTCGAATCAATTCCCGAATCGAGCATGACAATCTTGTAGGTTCCAACAATGAGGTAAACGTGGCACGATGGCCGCTGCGCCGGAATCTGGAAGACGCCAGGGCACACTTCTAAGGGTTCTTTGCGCTGATCTGTCACGTTTCATGCCTAGCGGTATCATGTCCTTAAAAGTGATCCATATAGACTCAATAGCCGCAAGGAGTTTCCACGCTAGGCACGCGCGGATGCTGTCGAGAACGGACGACCTGCCCACGCCGGATCGTGCATTTCATGTATGCGAAGGAGGGTAAAACTATACGAGCATGCTTGATGGCAGGTGGTCAAAATCTCCACAAAAAAAGAGACGTTAGTCCCGTCCCAGGAGGTATCCTACCATGAACGCAGGGCCTTAGATCGTCTCATTTTCTTCAGCGACGGGGTCTTTGCGATAGCGATCACGCTGCTTGTGCTAAATGTCGCAGTCCCGGTGATACAACCGGGCTCCGTCGCGACTGAATTGCCCTCGGCACTGCTTGCCACGACGCCAAAACTCTTCAGCTATGCGCTCAGCTTTCTGGTGATAGGCGCGTACTGGATGGCGCATCAGCGCACGTTTCACTATATCGAACGCTACGACCGTCGGCTCGCGTGGCTAAATATTTTCTTTCTGCTTTTCGTCGCACTAGTTCCGTTCCCGACAGGGGTGCTCAGCGCCTACGGCGACCAGCTAGTTGCTGTGATACTTTATGCAGCAACGCTCGCGATCACAGGTCTGCTTTTGAGTTTGCTCTGGTTCTACGCCTCGCACAATCACCGGCTTGTGGCAAAGATGCTGACCACGCAGCATATTCACGCAACCACACTCAGGAATGCTGTCCCCCCTCTTGTCTTCCTCGCTTCGATTGGCATCGCGTTTGTGAGTATTCCTACTGCCGAGGTCACCTGGGTACTCGTCTTTGTGATTAACGCTGTGCATCGACTTCACCCCGTCGCCTAGAACGCGGCATTTAGCTGCAAGCCTCTTTTTGAATCATTTTTTGTCTCTTTATAGCACGCGAGCTACGTAATGGCGAAAGAGGCTACGAGAAGCAGTGCGAGCCCTACGATGTCTGCTGAGAGGTGTGCAAGCCACGCTAGCAGCACGTTGTGTGAACGTGCGAAGATGAGACCATAGACCACGCTATCAAGAAACACGAACAGCAAGTCCACTGCAAGGACGAGCAAGGCGCCGATCGTGAGGTGTGACAGGGCAAAGATGAGTGATACGAACACGATAGCCGGCACGTTTCCAATAAACCAGCTGAACCGTTCCTGAAAGAGGCTGCGAAATACGAGCTCTTCTCGTAAGGCGAGCACGATAATGAGCGCGATTGCGACTGTGAGGGTGTTAACGGCTGGGATACGTCCCAAGACGTGACTGACCCCTTCAGGGAGCGCGAAAAAGAGCGCAACCGGTATGACTTGCAGCACAATGACAACCAATAGGAACAGACGCCAGTTTGCCCTGAAGTCAGCATAAAAACCGTGTCGCTTGATTCCCAAGTCCTTCCACGGACGATGTCGTGCCCACTTCTCGGCAAACAGGTATGCGATGGGAAATACAAGCGCGATAAGTGTCGCAAGGCCAGAGAGTGCGGGCACAAGCGGCACAAATAAGAGGGGCACAAACGTAATCAGCAGAACGAGAATCGTTTCGTAAAAAAGGCTGCGTGGTGCGCGTACGTTGCGATGAGAGACATCTATGTCTGAAGCGTTGCTCGGGGTCACCGTATGTCATTAGCTCTGTCGCCGATTTAAGGCCTTTGCCCTGGGCAGGCCACGGCATCGCTCATGTGAAGCCCGAAGAAAGATTGACACGTTACGTTGGCCGTGTAGTCTACGTGCAGAGTATGCAGAAAGAGCTCGAAACGGACTGGACTCAACAGCTTGATCCGTCGAGGACGTGCACAACATTTAGGCTATGATGTGTGAAACAAATACATGTAAAAGATTTTAAGATATCTTGGCACCCAGTGAATTCTCAAGAGCGCTTGAGACGCAATGAAACGACTCTACTATTTTGACAACATTAAAATCGTTCTGATTCTTTTTGTGATCTTCCAGCACTCCGGCATGGCGTACGTTCCCGTGGCTGAGGGGTGGTCCCCGAGCTTCCCTGGACCATTGCCCTTCGCGGATGTGGTCGTCGTCAATACGTTCTTAGCGGTGAGCGCCTCGTTTGCGATGGCACTCTTCTTCTTCATCTCGGCGTACTTCCTCCCCGGCTCGTTCGATCGCAAGGGGCGGCAGAAGTTTCTTAGAGACCGCTTCGTACGGATCGGAATCCCGCTCTTTGGGATAGTGGCATTCTTGCTCATTTTGATGGCTGCAGTAGGGGCAAACCCGGCGACCTTAAATATCGGCTGGCTCTGGTTCCTTGTGTTCCTACTTATCCTTGCGGTCGCGTACAGCTTCTGGCGGAGGTTCAACGTCACGATCCGCCCTCTGTCATGCCCGAGAAACGGCACGCTGATGCTCGCCGCTCTGGCGCTCGGCGCCGCAAACTTCGTTGTGCGCGGGTGGTACGGAGAAGATCAGTGGGTGCTGTGGCATGCGGTCGAACCGGCGCACGTGCCGCTCTACGTGCTGTTCATGATCGGAGGCATTCTGGCGTATCGCAACGGGTGGCTGGACGAGGTTTCCCCCTCTTTGGTGAGAACCTGGGGCATCATTACGATTATCGCTCTCTGCGGCATCCCTGTGGGTATAGCAGCACTCGGCGTCGCTGCCTTTGGGGGCGGCTTCACGGCCCTGACGCTTCTTTCTTCGTTCTGGGAGGCGTTCTTAAGCATCGGCATCTGCACGTGCATGCTCATCGTTTTTAAGCATCGATGGAACGTAACCGGGCGTATCAAGGCAACCCTTGCCAAAAATGTGTACACCGTTTACCTCATTCAGATCCCGATCATACTGTTTTGGCAGTCGCGGTTCATTCAAGGCGGCGTCCTCATTCCAGGCGGGCTGCCGCCACTCCTGCAGTTTGTCCTCGTCGGGGTGCTTGCCACCGCATTCTGTTTCTTAATCAGCAACTATATCGTCCGCAAGATTCCGTACGCGGATAGGGTCATCTTCTGACTGATGCTCGAAGTGAGACAGTTATGTTAGACTGCGACTAAAAAAGAGGCCAGCACAGTTTCAGAGTCATATCGCACAGGGATGTGTCAGCCTCGAAATGGAGGCCGCAGAGCGAAGGAAATCGTCAAAAAATGGGCTCATATCGATCTGAAATGGGGTTTAACGCTCACAGTCCTAAACCCGCAAGTGAAAGATATTCCACATTCTGCTCTTATTAATGAAGTTCATCCATCTTTCGATTTGCGTGCCCCACGCGGGGTCTCGCGGAATGTTCTTTAGGGCAGAGAATTGATCGAGCACTTCAATGCGCGCGTCCCACTTCATCATCGTGCGTGCATCTTTCAACGCCCATCTGGTCGACATTTTTTTCACGCCCGTTCGCCGCAAGCCGAAGTTACCGATGAGTTTGCCTAACCTCGACTGCGCGTTAAGTACAACTTCCGCGCCCGGGAAGTTGTCTGCTAGCAATGAGAGAAACCGCTTAACCTGCGAATCTTCAAACCAGTCCAACACGCCTCCACAGATTATGAATACCCCGTTTCCCGTGTGGATGTCCCTACACCAACCCACGTCGAACAACGATTTTGATATGTACATTGTCCGGTCAGGTTCGGGGAGCAATTGCCTCCGGACGTCGATAACGTTGGGAAGGTCAAGATCGTACCACTCAATAGAACTGTTGTCGATCCGGTAAAACGTGGTGTCAAGACCCGCTCCGAGATTAATGACCGATGCTGTGGGGTGTTCCGCAATATACGTGCGTACTTTGTCGTCGAACTGTATTGCTCGTGCAACTATCATAAGAGTGCCTTCAAAACGCAGGCCTTCATCGATAGTTGAAAAGTCATAATCAATTTGTTCCACGAGCTCGATGGCTTTCGCGTCGTTGAAGACTGAAGGATATTCGCGGCTAAACTTCGCCCGCCCCCAAAGCGGAGCTAACAACGTTCCTTCGACGCCGTGCAGATCAACCTTCATCGCACCCGCTTCCTCGAATGGCTGCAGAATGTCTAGCACGCGATTAGAATTATAGCTTTGCGCTTCCACGAAGTGATGCCCAGTGAGTGGCATACCTCCGCTTGATATAGGCGATCCACGGTGCTATGCGCTTCTAATCTAATCTATAAGCAAATTGGCGGAGCTTGTCTTGATAAGCTCCTTTCTTGACCTCTTCTTGGGAAACGGCAAGGGTATCTACCGGACGTTGCTCACAGAGTGCTTCCATCTCGTCAAATAGCTGTTTATTTTCAGTGCCCCCTTGGGTGCAAAAAAATGCTACGCGTTTGAATTTCGACTTGTTAGCGGAAATATAGGTTCGCATCGCACCAGACAACGTGCCGCCCCACATAGGCGTGCCGAGTATCACCAGATCGTAGAGCGCTGGGTCGTGCTTGATGTCTGCGAGCGTTGTAAGGTTTTTTGCCTCCGCATCTCGTCCGGCCGACACAAAGCCCAGAGGACCGCTGCGTTTTTTCGTGTCAACGAGTTCTTCATTGTCGCACTCAAGCAGTTGAGCGAGTGCTTCCCCTATTCGTTTGGTGGTACCGGTTCGTGAATAAAACACGACTAACGATTTCATTGCGGTTCCACTATGAATCCTTTCACCTGTTTAAAGCTTGTTGCGGCAGTAAACAATTCGGTGTAAGTTTTTGCTCGAGGGATGTTGGAGTTGTGTAGAGTTGTGTAACCCAGCCTCAACCGGACTCGTCAGTTCTGAGGCGGATTGAAGATTTATGGACATCCGCTGCCTGAGCATAACACATATTTAATGTATTGGGATAGGCAGTTACGCAACTTGGCAATGCCATTTACACGCGGGAACAATCGCCACGAAATGGACACGAAGACGGGAGATATGCGTATCGGTTACCAGTGGATTGCGCTTTCCGTAACGACCGTTGGCGTGTTGATGGCGTCGATCGACGGGTCCGCCGTGATCATCGCGCTGCCCACGATCTTAGCGGATCTGCAGGCGAGTTTTATCACCATGATGTGGGTACTCTTAGGGTACCTGCTTATCGTTGCGGCCATTGTACCCGTGGTGGGCAGGCTCGCGGACATACTCGGACGTAAGAACCTCTACAACCTCGGCTTTGTCATCTTCACCGTCGGGTCGCTGCTGTGCGGGCTGTCGCTCCCGCAGTTCCACGGAGTTGACTTGTTGGTGTACCGCATGATACAGGGCGTCGGCGGCGCACTGCTCATGACCAACAGCGTCGTGATCGTCACCGACGCCTTTCGCAAGGGGAACATCGGCTTCGCCCTCGGCGTGAACGGGGTCGCGTTTTCCGCGGGGTTCCTCCTCGGTCCGCTCGTCGGCGGCGTGCTCACCGCAATTTCTTGGCGGCTCGTGTTTCTTGTGAATGTACCCATTGGCATTTTCGGCACGATTTATGGCGTGTACAAGCTCAGAGAACCGGTCGTTCCACTTGCGGATCAGATTTTTGACTGGGCCGGAGCCATTACTTTTACAACGGGGCTGACAGCACTCCTGCTCGCAGTGTCGCTCTATGCGTTTCCCGTGACCGGCGAGTGGGTCGTGTACGTGATGTGCGTGGTCACAGTGATCTCGTTCGCGGCGTTCATCTTCGTGGAAGGACGTGTCCATCAGCCGATACTGAACGTTCACCTCCTCTCTAACCGCGTCTTCACGTACGCCACCGCTGCGAGTGGGCTCAGTGGCTTGGCTCGCGGTGCTGTGCTCTTCGTCCTCATCTTCTTCTTGCAGGGGCCCTACGGACTTGACCCCCTCACGGCAGGCATTCTCTTGACGCCTTTTGGCGCCGCGCTGTTGGTCACTGCGCCGATTTCAGGACGTCTTTCTGATCGCTATGGGGCGCGGTACCTCGCCACCGGCGGACTCCTTATCGACGTTGGGGCGCTCATCGGGATGGCCACTATCGTGAGCACGACGCCGTACTGGGAGCTGGCCGTCTTAATGGCGCTCATAGGGGCTGGGTCGGGCATTTTCTGGTCGCCAAACACGAACGCGGCTATGAGCGCCGTGCAGCCGAACGAGCGTGGCGCGGCGTCCGGCATCCGGACGATGGTCCAGAATACCGGTCAGATGCTCGCCATCGCGATCGCGTTTCCCCTCGTCCTAAGCACGCTTCCTGTTGCCGTCATGTACCACGTCTTTTTGTACGGCGGGGGGTTGAGCAGTGATCCACTGGTCTTGGCAGCCTTTGAGCGAGGCATGCACGAGGCATTTCTCGTGTCAGCGGCCATCTCTGCGTTGGCCGCAATCATCTCGTTTATGCGGCCGAGACACGCACCGCACGACGCTACGCCGGTTGTGTAATGTAAACGATACTACCTAGCCACCCACGCCTATTTTATCAGCTTCCCCTCGCTTCCTGATGTTTACGATCTAGAGCGATCCGGGCTTCAGTGTGGCCGATTGTAAAAAGAACGGTGGGCTCGGCCGGATTCGGACCGGCGACCTCCGCCATGTCAAGGGCTCCTCTCCTTGGCTTGCTCAGCCGCCCCAAATCCGCCGAACCCACAGTATAACCAGCTAGAGCACGAACCCTTTTTAGTACCTCAAGTTCTTTCAGAACTAGCACTTCCGTTTACCGAAGAAGAACTGGCTAGTTTTGCGGAACGATTAATGAGATTGTCTTGTTAGAGATAACACAATCCCGTTTGCGAAGTGGTAGTCTTGCCTCCCCTCATTCTGTGAAGGCCAACGAATAGAGCATTGCGATTAAAAAACCCAAAGATGTTTGGCTTGAAAAAGGACATTACCGAACTTCAAAGACCGGGATATGAGGTATTCAAGAAAGCGTGATAAGATACACGTATAAAGGATAAACGATATGACAACGCGAGAGGCTAAAGGCCTTAAATTCACGATTGATATAAAGATCGAGGGCATAGAGGGTTAAAAATGGCATGCTGCCGTCCAAGTCAAACACAGATAGCGCGCGATGGCGTTAAGGGAATAATCATATCGACAATAGAGGTTAACGGCGCGCCCGAAACCGCGCTTATTGATAAAAATACGAGTTACGTCGTCGCTAAGTATAATACGCTCCGGGGGGCGCTACATGGACATACCTATTTTTGCGATGCGGTCGCCAAATCCTACGTGATAAAAGACGCCTGGGATGATGAGATAACTCTCGTACCGCGCGACGAGAACGACCCCTATTAGTTAGAGAGAGTCAAGATAAGCGCGGATAGGTGTTTTTAAAATATGACATTTTATGACATCACGTTTCGTGATTCGTTCGGATCAACTGTTAGTATGTCCGAATTTCGTGGAAAGGTTGTTCTCATTGTTAACACAGCGACCAAATGCGGTCTGGCGGGTCAGTTTAAAGAACTCGAGGAACTTCACCAGACTTACAAAGACAAGGGACTTGTAGTGATTGGCTTTCCCTCTGACCAGTTTAAACAGGAGCCAGAGACAAATGAGACTATGGTCAAAGCTTGCCTGATAAATTTTGGCGTAACATTCCTCATTTCCGAGAAAATAAACGTTAACGGTAAGGATACCCATCCTCTCTTTGTTTATCTGAAAAAAGAGTTACCCGGAGGTATTCTTGGAAGCAACATAAAGTGGAATTTTACAAAATTCTTTGTTTCCAAAGAAGGTGTGCCTTTTAAGCGGTATTCGCCAACAACAAAACCCGTTGAGATAGAAGGAGACATCATCTACCTATTGGATAAGTGATACCTCTTCAATCTGAAGTAGATAGGTGGATTTGGAATAAATAGTTTGATGAATTGCATTTAGAGCGAAGGTGATGCTCCATCTTCGGCCCTACGTCACCGGCATGGACATGCTCCGCCACATCCCTTATCCCCCTTTCCCCCATACCATTTTTCATGGACCCGATCATTGCGCAGATACAGCAGGAGCTGGAAGCACTGGCTGATCCTGAAATTCAGAAGAGCTCAAAGAGATTCTTCAAGGAAGAGATTCGGTGTTACGGCGTGAAGACCGCCCCTGTGATTGCAATGGCAAAGAGATACTGGGAGGAGGTTAAGAACCGCCCAAAGCCGGAGATCTTTGCTCTCTGCGAGGAACTCTACCGGTCGGGATACATGGAGGAGTCTTTCATCGTTTCTGAATGGGCTCACGCCCTTTCGGGTCGGTATGAGCGCGAGGATCTTGCCGTCTTCCAACGCTGGATCGATACGTACATCACCAACTGGGCGTCGTGCGACGGGCTCTGCAATCATACAATGGGTGACTTCATCGAACAATACCCGGAATATACCGATGAACTGAAACGCTGGATCCAGTCAAAAAACCGGTGGATGCGCCGGGCATCAGCCGTTTCTCTCATTGTCCCCGCAAAACACGGGAGGTTCCTCAAAGAGTCCATCGAAATTGCCGACCTGCTGCTAACCGATACAGACGACATGGTACAGAAAGGGTACGGATGGTTACTGAAGGAGGCAAGCCGGAAGCACACTGACGAGGTCTTTGCCTATGTTATGAAAAACAAGAGGCAGATGCCCCGGACGGCGCTGCGGTACGCGATTGAGCTGATGCCTAAGGAATTGAAGGCAGAAGCCATCAAGAAGAACTGGTAATTCCAGTTTTTTCCCCACAGAACGTAATTTATGGGAACTTCTTTGAGCTGGAATGGGTGTTATCTGAATAAGTAAACGGAACGTTAGTTAACTCCCTTTTTGATTATCTTTATCCCTGAAGTGTCACTCATCCGCTGTCCAAAGTGAAAAATATGTGCAATACTGAACAGATTCTGAGTTTGAAATATAGGACTTGGACGTGATACAGATTTCATTATCAACCATTGATACCATCGACCGCAAATACAAGGTTGATATGCTCACTTCGATGATCGTATGAAAGATGAGACGCTCTCTCAGATGGTTATTGCCTTTATTGTAATTAGTGGAGTCTCTGGAGCCATCTTCGTAGGCATTTCTTTGATCCTATTTTTGCCATTAGAGATCGTGGCGGGTGTGTTTTTAGTTGCGGTTGCTGCGGTCGTTGTTGCTATAGCTCTCGCTATTTTTGCTATTCGGAAGCAAGAAAGAAGATACCAAAATGAGGGATGAAAGGGGGCTCTGCAACCATAAAAAAAATCCGAGCTAAGCCGGATGATGTTCGTGAAACCAGCGAGAGGGATGAGCTTTTGCCTGGACCCGAAGACTACGATCTGATTATTGTCGGGGCCGGGCCTTCCGGGCTTTTTTGCGCCATAAACTCCATGCAGAATGATAAAAAGATATTGATTATAGAAAGAAAGAATTCCCCAGGGCATAAGCTCCTGATATCAGGTTTTGGCCGCTGCAATATAACTCACGATGGAGATATTCAGGACTTTCTTGGTCACTATGGAAATCATGGCAGGTTCCTGCGCCCGGCTCTTCTCGGCTTCACGAACCGCGATCTCATTTCCTTCTTCGAAGACCTGGGGCTCGGAATGGTCCAAGAAAGGGGAGGTAAGATATTCCCAGATACTATGCAGGCAAGAGATGTGCTGGATGTCTTGACCCTGCAATGCCAGGAATTGGGGGTAGTCATCAAGTGCAGCCAGGCTGTCAAGTCCATAACCAGGAGGGAGGATAGTTTTTTTGTGGGCTGTGTTGGTGGCAGCTATCGCTCCAAGCTGTTGGTGATAGCCACAGGGGGATGCTCCTATCCAGCCACGGGATCGAGCGGAGACGGCTACAGGTTTGCCGGCATCCTTGGCCACAGCATATCTGAGATCGGTCCGGCTCTAACTCCAATTTTCATAAAGGAATATCCTTTCTGTGAGCTGGCTGGTCTCTCGTTTTCGGATATGAAGATCTCGCTCTATCGCCATGCAAAAATCAAAGAACATCGGGGCGATGTTCTATTCACTCATAACGGACTCTCGGGCCCAGGAATTTTGGACCTATCCAGATATATCAGAGCAGAAGACGTAATTAAGCTCTCTTTTGTGCCGGAGGACAGACGAGAGGCACTGGAGGAATGGCTCGTGGAAAGGGCCCGGCGTGATGGTGGAAGGAGCTTACGGTCTGTGCTTGCAAGTCTGCCTAACTTTGTGCCTGCTGGTGTGCCACTCTCTCCCCGTTTGACAAAGAGATTGCTGGAGATCTCGGGGATTGCCTCAGCCCTGCAAACGGCTCAATTGACCCGAAATATGCGTAATCGATTGATTGATTGTCTAACAGGTCTACCTCTGGTCGTATCCGATGTTTGTGGCTTTAACGTGGCCATGTGCACCAGGGGTGGTGTGCCAACCGCTGAGGTCGATCCCAAAACCATGCACTCTAGACTGGTCAAAGGACTATATCTGGTGGGCGAGGTTTTGGATGTGGACGGGGATACGGGGGGCTATAATCTGCAAGCGGCATTTTCTACGGGAATGCTGGCTGCTAGGAGCATCAAGAGCGA
>JACTTZ010000024.1 GCA_015660915.1 Methanomicrobia archaeon
ATTATATCCTTGATTTGGAAGAGTTCTATTTCTGTATGCTGGAAGTGCTAACGATAGGTACGACGTAAAAGGTTACCCAAAGGCAAGATCAGAATATCAAGAAAAATATGTTTTATGGCCCGAAGGACAAGATCAGGATAGACGCAAGAAAAATGATAACCTTGAAAAACAGATAGCCTTAGCCTTCCACCCAAAGCTCCTGCGGCCACAGCCCCTCCTCTTCGCTACAGGCTTCTAGGGAGGGAACTTTCAAAAAGCAGCTGGATGCGCTGCGGTTGCTGGCCATGTCCACCTCCAGCATAATGGTGCGCCTGGGAGGTTTACCCGAGCTTCTGGAGGATCTCAAAGAGGCCGATCTGGTGCACCTAAAAGAAGACGGGCCGGGCATCAAGAAGATGTCGGGCATCAGTCCTGCCGGCGAGACGGCCTTCATCCTGGGAGACCATACCGGAATGACGGCAGAGGAGGAGAGCCTGATTGGCCGGGCCGGGCGGCGTCGTCGCCGATTCAGCCACCGCGCTCGAACTCAGAAACGGCAGCCGCATCATCGCATTTCCCGGGTCCGAGCCCTCCATACGAGGCTTCACCGCGTCTCTGGTGCTCATTGATGAAGCCGCACAAGTCTCTAAAGAGATCTACTGCGCGATAAGGCCGTCGCTCGCCGTTTCAGGGGGGCGGCTGATCCTACTCAGCACGCCACGCGGCAAGCAGGGCATATTCTGGCGGGAGTGGAACCAGGAGTCAGGCTGGAAGAAGGTCAAAGTGACCGCGGACCAATGCCCGCGCATCACAAAGGAGTTTTAGACGAAGAGCGACGCGCTTTAGGCCCGTGGTTTGCCCAGGAGTACTTTGGCGAATTCATACAGGAAGAAGGCAGCATCTTTAAGGAAGGATGGGTTGAGTTTTGTGATTCCGCCTCTCTGCCCTACACGGATGTCATCATCCAATCGTGGGATACCGCAGGAACGAAATCGGCCTCATCAGATTACGTGGTAGGGCAGGTGTGGGGCCGCGTCGGTGCAGACTTCTACTTGTTAGATCAGGTACGAGGCCGATGGGATTTTGATGAGGCCGTGCAGGCAATCGAAGCTATGGCCTCTAAATGGCCCCAGTCATCCTCAAAGATCATCGAAGCGCAACCACTGGGCGCTGCCCTCTGTTCGCACCTCAAACATAAGATCTCTGGCATGATTCCAATACACGTGAAAGGCTCAAAACAGCAAAGGGCTCTCAATTGCCTGCCCGTCTGGCAATCTAAGAACGTCTACCTGCCGAAACCGGACTATGGCGAATACTCCTGGGTCGACGAGTACGTGCAGGAGCTCACGAACTTTCCCAGCGGTGAGCACGATGATCAGGTCGATGCAACAACGCTTGCGTTGAACCAGCTCCAAGGACCCCTATATCCTGATGCTAGGGAGTGTGTCGACGAGAATATGAACTCGCAGTCGTTACCGGGGCACAGCTACGTCATCGGATGGATTCCAGCGCGCCCACCGGATGAATTCACCGTTCTTGTCTTTGACCTCTTAGACTACAAGGTCGTCGATTTCGAGCGCTGTCCAGCAGAGCCCACAGAAAACCAGATCCCAGTTGTTCGTGGACTGTCGCGCGCCTACAACGGCGCCGTGGTCAGGGCTTTTGACGACTTGGATGAGGCGATGCTGAACGAGCTCGAGATGGAGGGCGTTTTGGTAGAGCGTGTCAAGTCCACTCGCAAAAAGCTCGTGGCCGCGTACGAGAACCTAGCCAGTCTGATACGAAGGCGTAATGTCACCCTTCCACCGCATCCTAAGCTTTTGGCCGAGGTCGACGTCTTCAAGTCAGCGTCCACCTTTGACGAGGCCCGATTACAGCTTGCAGATTGCCCAGCAGTCCGCGATCCATTCCATGTGTCTCGTGACATACGACCTCAGCCCGAAAGCTGTAGAGTTCTTTCGTCGAAAGTCCATCTACTACAGCTACGATCCTACTTTCGTTAAAGGGGGATACTTTGGCCCGCACTTTCCGTAGGCTCTTAGTGGGTTGCTATTAATCAACCGCTCAATCGTGAACGCCGTGTCGTGTCCGGCTGATTCGTAATGCCGAGGGGCTAAGCGAGGACACTGAGCCGCCGGTTCCTCAGGGGTCGACGATACCGCCGTTTCAGCGGCACATGGATCGTCAGACCCTCCGATCTGTCTATTGCGTGCATGTTGCCCCGCTAGGTGCTTTTATACAATTTAGCGCAACTGCAAAGGAAGATGCTAAATGCTTGATATCGCGTATTAAGCCGCGTCTGCGTGAGATATGCCAGAAACGCTTTTGCGAAAGCCAGAGTCTTGCTCGTTGACCATGCACTTTTATATTTCTCTAACACTTAAGATCAAGACGATCCATTGAATGCTTTGCGATCGTTCCGTGTGTAGCTCGCCAGAAAGTCTTCGGCTAGGGTCGCTAACGACGGTGTGACCGATATTTGTCGTGGAGTAAACAACTGAGTAGACAACTCAGAAATCAAAAAAGGGCTTAACGGATCTTGATTGGCAAAAGAACGATGGGCTCGGCCGGATTTGAACCGGCGACCTCCGCCGTGTGAAGACGGAGGATTTAGCGCTTGAACAGGCGTTTTCGTGTCTATCTAGACTGCTTTTTGAAGTCGACGAGACAACAACGAGAAACGCAAGCGCCCCGTTGTGAACCGTTTGAAAGATGCGCGTCGACAGTCCTGCAAGTTTTGAGAACGTATAGGGCAACCGTATCGTCGGATAGTTGTAGCCTGCTTTTGCGTGGTGGAGCGAGATTTTGCTGCGATGAATCTCGAACAACTCGTGTTTTGGCATCGCAACGTCAGGATGAATACCTGGGTAATGATTGGCGGCTAACATAGTTCGTGCATAGCGGCGTTGCACACTTAATCGTTATGATTCGCCTTCCACGACTGCCTGCGCCTGAAGTCGGCTTCTGGGCACGATTATGCGGCGGAGAGAGAAAGAAGCATCAGGAAGCTTTATCGTCCCCCTTTTTAACCTAACAAGTTAACAAATATGTTCTTCGAGGGGGATCACCATGGGACTATTTGATAGGTTCAAATCAAAAACTGCAACAACGCAGGAAGGGCAGACAGCGAAGGAAGGGCCGACAGCGAGGCAAAGGAGTTATGAATGGTATGAGAAAGGACTTCCCCTTTATATGACAGGTCACAACGAGGATGCGATTCCGTACTTCGATAAGTCGCTCGAGATCGATCCAAACTACGAAGATGCGTGGACGAGGAAAGCATATGCGCTTTTCAAATTAGACCGTTTCCAGGAGGCGCTCTCGTGCTTCGATAAGTCGCTCGAGCTCACGAAGAAATCCGATTATTATACGTGGGAGTTCAAAGGACACACGCTCGCACGCCTAGGGCGCGACAAAGAGGCTATCTCGTGCTTCGATAAGTCGCTCGAACTCAACCCGAACAAGAATAAAACGTGGATGGGCAAAGGAAATGCGCTCGCACGCCTAGGGCGCGACAAAGAGGCTATCTCGTGCTTCGATAAGTCGCTCGAACTCAACCCGAGCGATGTTATGGCAGAGACAAATAGGCAGCAGGTGCTCGAGAGAAATCGTAAAACCGCTAAGAAGTGAGGGCAAGAAAAAAGCACTTGCTTCGATGCCTCTCCCTAATATGTGGACCAGGACGTGCGCGGCGAAGGGTCAGCTCTTTCCACAGGTGCAGAATCTGATGCAAGAGACACAGGCGTTGCAGGGTTCGTGAGGGGCTTTCTTTATCAAAAAACTGATCATTTTCAAAGCGTTAAAATAGTATTAACAAGATAGTCTAGTGTTTGGTCAAAGCCCTAAGGCAGCTTATACTGTTTGCAGTGATTCAGCCGGTCGCACTCCGGGTTTATTTTCTTGCGATCCTGTATCAAGTCTTTGGGCATTTGACCACCAGCAGTCTCTTGCTGCAATGCGCTGAACGTCCAATAGGGTGGGGATCGATCTGTCCCCCTTCTCCCTTCCTTATCTTCACTTTCAACACGTTCTCGCCGCAGGATTATCGCCCGTAGCGCAATAGTAGAGTTGTGCAAGCAACCCAGCCCAGAACCACTATAGGCGAGACGAATCAGGCCCTCTACAAGCTGTTTGCTGTCTATCTTCACCCGGTGCCACTTTCAGAACTGATCGAAAGCGTGGAACGCGCACGGCGGGATGCACAGCTCAGGTATGTGGTGATATACGGGGCGGCCTGCAGTTACTGCCTCGGCAGGGCCGAACGCCTCGAAGGATCGTACCTGCGGACGTTTGCGCTTGAGTTGAAAGACCAGCTTGCCCAGACGCTCGCTGCATTCGTCACGTCGATTCTAGCACGGCCACGTAAGCGCTTAGACCCGGAAACTGCTGCAGAGCCACCTCTCCGCCAGATCATTGAAGTGTTGCAGTAGGTGATGTGCACGCATGATGCAGAAAAGCTTGCGATTTCTGTGCTCGAAATCTACGAAGACGGTTGTCGCGAAGAGCGAAGGTCAAAGTGACGAGATTCCGTTGCGTGCACAACCCAACCCACAAAGTTATCTTAAGCGGCCAGCAAAAGGAGCACTGCACGGGCCCCAATTGCGGAAATTGGGGATCCAAAATGCCGCTAGAATCTTCATCCGCTGACTAGGAGCGCACATACTGAACACTCCTACTCTCAAGCTCGCGCAGATACAATCGGTGCCTTTGAGCGCTCTGATTCAGGCATTATCTTTCAGCGTAGAAGGCTTAAGCTTTTAAGCTGCTTCACGATCTGATCGACCGCATTAGCCGCGTCTTCGGGCTTTCGGCCGCCGGTTATGACCAGTTTGCCGGTACCAAACAAAAGAACCACCACTTTAGGATCCGATACCCGGTAGACGAGGCCGGGAAACTGTTCCGGCTCGTATTCAATGTTCTCAAGCCCGAGACCGACGGCAATTGCATGTAGATTCAAAACCGAATGAAGATCTGCGGAAGCGACGATGTTTTGCACCTTGATCTCAGGAGTTCCCTTGATGTCAATTCCGATATTTCTGAGGCTTTGAAATACGTTTTCCAAGCCCCTGTACACGTCATCGATGCTCTTTGCGCCAGTGCAAACGATTTTTCCCGATCGAAAGATGAGTGCAGCGGTCTTCGGATCTTTGGTGCGGTAGACAAGGCCCGGAAACCGTTTAGGATCGTAATCTGCGCCCTCTAAAGCAAGCGTTGCGTGCTTGAGGTTTATTTCTTGTCCAATGCCGGTGGATGCAACCACATTTACAATTTCAATAGTGTCCCGCGGTTCAACCATACGCTTCCCCCTTCCCTGTTGG